>DATNHF010000047.1:0-118722 GCA_035605115.1 Steroidobacteraceae bacterium
TTGTTGTAGACGATATGGTCGGAGTAACTCATGCGCGCCAGAAACAATTCGTATTGCAGTCCCAGGGAGCCGATCGGCCGCTGGTTGGACAGGGTCAGCGACGGCATCGTCGGGGCCTCGGTGCTCACGAGCATGCTGCTGTCGGTCATCGGTGAAAGCCACTGACTGCGCCAGCCGGCGTCAATTTGCAGGTATTCATCGCCCAGGCTGAGCATGCTGCCATCCGGATTGAAGCGGCTGCCGGTGCCGCCATAGGCAACACCGCCCGCGGTGAGCAGCAAATGATCATAGGGGCGATAGAAAGCCACGGCCGAGGCATCCCAAGGCGAATCGATGCGCTCGCCGCGCTGGTTCGGCAGCGTGGTCGTCGAGTGCGTCGCAGCCGCGACCTCGACGCTCGCCTCGGTCACGCCGGCCACACCGAAATAGCGGTCCAGATAGTGCCGCACCCGCCGGCAGAGCGCCGCATCGCGCGTGCAGGCGGCGGGCAGCGCCTCGAGCACCGTTGCGATCGGTATCGGCCGCGTCAGCACGGGGTGGCCACTGAGCACCAGTACGCGCTCGACCTGACGTTCGATTTCGGGCGACAAGTTCAGCGGCAGGTAGGGACTGGCGCCGCTCGGCAGCGCAGCAGCGCTGCACAGCAAGAAGACGATGCCCGCGGCAATCGCCGCGATCGTAGCGGCTCGGTGCCGGCAGCCTTGGCCCGTCACGCGCTAATCTCGGCGATCGGCGCCGGCGCTGGATTCAACGGCCGACGCCAGAGCGACTCCCACGCCGGTGTGTCGAGCGGCACCGGAACGCTGTCAGCGAAATGCTCTGGTTTATCGTTGGCCTGCCGCATGTTCTCGGAATCATAGATGACGCGCCCGACTTCCTGGATACGCTGCGACAGCGTACCCGTGAGGCGACCGGATCGATGATAACCGAAGAAGCCGCCATGAAAGGCGCGCGGGCGGTAAGGATAGGCGATCGGGCAGCGCTGCCCTTGCGCTTCCTGGATACGCCGAATCAGTCCGTCCTGTTCGACGAAGGCAGCGCCCACCTGGCTCGAGGCAAAATGACGCGCGCAATAGGCGTTTGGGTCCTCGAAGTACTCGCGCCTGACGTGCGGGGCAATCAGCCGCTGAATGATCGCACGCCCAATGCCGACTCCGAGCGAGCAGTAATCCAGCGTCGTGAGGTAGTAGTCACGCGGATCCTCGCTCGCTGCGACCAGCCGGTTGTGATTGCGGGTCGTGAGCGAGCAGAACAGTTGTGGTTCGGCTGCGTGCACCGCGTAGTGCCAGCGGAAGAAATCGCGCGCCACCATGAGGTCTTCTTCGACCATGAACACAAGCTGCCGCGTCTTGGACGCCGCGAGCAGGTAGCCGCCGAGCACGTTGGCGCTCTGCTTGCTCTTGCGGTAAGGGCAACGGACCGGAATGTCGATTTCGTGGCTGCGCAGACGCCCGGCGAACTCGCCAATCACTCGGTAGACGTCCGGGTCATGGCCGCGATCCACGCGGAAGATCACATGCAACTGCTCTATGCCTGCGGCGCGCGTCAGGTTATCGAGACAGTGCCAGAGAAACTCCGGTCGCCGCCAGCAGGGAATCAGCAGCACATCGCAGGCTGAGCCGTTGCCGTTCGGCGCGCTCATGGCTGTTTGCGCTCCAATCCATGGCGCACGAGAGCCGCTCGCGCCAGCTCGATCGATTCGGGATGGACCGCCATCTCGTAGCAGCGCAGGCGCTTGTAGACCGCATAGCTGGCTGCCAGATGTGCGGCAACGTAGCCGCGGGCGCCGTCAAGAGCGGCCAGCCGCAGCACGTAATCCTTGAGAAACGTCACCAGAAAGATGATCGGCGCCAGCCAGATCCGGCCGCGACGGCCGCGCTGATTCCACTCGCGCGCACGCAATTCGGCGTAATAGAGATCCTTCAGACCCCGTTGCACGAGGCTCGGCGTGTACGCGTGCAGCAGCGGCGAGCGCAACTCGATCGCCGGACCATTGAAAACCAGTGCCTCGTGCACGGAACTCTCGGTCCACTGTGCGCGCTCGCGGTGATAGACCCGTTCGATGCGCTCGCGCGCCAGCGGCCGATACCACTGCATGCGCGCTCCCATGAACCATGCCGAACGTAGCAGGTACGCTCCGGCATAGCCGGAGTCGAGCAGCTGCGGCAGGCGTCGCGCGAATTCGGCCTGCAGCTCGCCCGATAGCCATTCATCGGCGTCGAGAAACAGGATCCAGGGATGGCTCGCGAGCGCACTTGCCGCACGCCGCTGCAAGCCGAAACCGAGCCACGGCTGCTGCACCACGCGCGCCCCACGGGCGCGTGCAATCTCGGCGGTTGCGTCGGTACTGCCGCAATCGATGACCAGCTTTTCCTGCGCAAAGGCCACGCTGTCGAGGCAACGGGCAATGTTCGGCGCTTCGTTGTAGGTCAGCACCAGCAGACTGATCGGCAGCGGCTTGCCGGCATTCATGGTCTGGCCCGCGCCGGCGCCGCGACCGCCAGTTCGTCCAAGGCGCGCTGCACTCGGGCGGCGAAGCCGTGTTTGTTGTGCAGGAACCAGCCTCGCGCCGCCGAGCCCAGTGCATCCCATTGCGCCGGCTCCATGGCGAGCACGCGCTCGATGGCGCTCGCCAAAGCGCTGTCTTCGAAGTGACACAGCGTCGCGAGATTGTGGCGCTCGCCGCTGCGGGCCGCGATGAGCACGCCGCGCTCGGAGTCGATCAGCTCGTTCATCGGTGGCGCATCGCAGGTGAGCGTGACGGCACCGACGCTCATGGCCTCGGCGATGTAGTGACCCCAGCCTTCAGCCTCCGAGGTGCAGAGGTGGAAGCGATGGCTGTTCTGCAGCTGGCGCAATGCCTCGTCACTCAAGTAGCCGCGATGCAATACCACATTGCTCGCACCCGTGGCGGCGGCCTCACCGGGCTGCACCGCGCTATCCTGCACGACCGTGAGCGGCGGCCACTGCGGATGCTTTTGCCAAAGCGACAGTAGACGCGAAGTGCCCTTGAGCGGACTTCGGCCCGCCAGATGCAGGAACTGCGGCGAGCGCGTGATATCGGCCTGATAGCGATCGCAGCTGTCGAAACCGATCTGCACCGTACGGCAACCGCGCCGCGCGAACAGCCGCTCGCCGATGGCGGTCTTGGCCCAGACCCGAGTTGCAGCGCCGAGAAAGGCCAGGTCGCGCCGGTCGAACCATTCCGGGTTGGGTACCAGTACATTGCAGACGGCCTCGTGCAGGAACTGCGGCCAGACGTGCTCGAGCATGAGATTGATGTCGTAGCGGGCGCGGGAACGCACCCCCGTTGAGGGCGTGCGCAGCACGCGCGCGCGTGCCGCAAGCCGCGTCCAGAACCCTCTTCGGCGCTTGCGATCGCGCCGTTCACAGGCATGCAGCGTGACCTCACACCCACAGGCTCGCAACGCCGCCGCCAGCAGATCGAAGTCGCGCGACAAACCCACTCCATTGGCCTTGCCGATCAAGCGCACCCGCAATGGCGCCTGGCCGATAGCCGCCGTGCTTTGCGTTGGAAAGCTCATGAGCACCAATAGTTCCTTTGGAGGCGGGCGCCGCGTTCGAAAAATACCGCATCGAATGCCGCTATCATAGTTGCATGCGCATTGCCCATATGCTCCTCTCGCGTGGTTTCGCCGGCACCGAACGCGCCACGGCCGAGATGTGCAACGCCCATTGCCGCGACCATGCGGTGCTGCTGATCGTCAGGCGCGACCATCGCGGCGCGGGCGCTGCGAGCATCCTCGATCGGCTCGATCCGGCGGTTCAGGTGGCCGAAGTCGGCAAATGGTGGCCTCAAAGCGCGGTGCGCGCTGCGCTCGCGCAGTTCGCCCCCGGCGTGGTACACGCGCACCTGCGGCGCTCGACCCGCCTGCTAGCGCGCATCCGGCCCGATGCCGCCACCATCGCCACCCTGCACCTGACGGTCAATGGTCGCCACTTCGCGGCCATGGACGGTCTCATCTGCATTGCCGACTGGCAGCAACGCGACATCCCGCGCGACTATCGCGGCCAGATATTTCGCATCAACGAATCGATGATTCCGGCGCGCCGCCTGAGCGAGCCTGAAATCGCGGCGCGGCGTGCCGAGCTCGGCGCGCCCGGGACGCAGTTCCTGGTCGGCGCCGTCGGAAGGCTGGCGCACAGCAAAGGCTTCGACCTGCTGATCGACGCCTTTGAGCGAGCGGCGCTGCCCGAGGCGCATCTGGCGATATTGGGCGATGGGCGTGAGCGCCGGCGGCTCGAACGCATGGCCGATGCTCGCATCAGTCTGCCCGGGTTTCGCGCCGACGTGAAGGACTACTACCAGGCGTTCGACCTGTTCGTGTGCCCGTCGCGCCGTGAGCCCTTGGGGCGTGTGGTGCTCGAGGCGCTCGATGCGGGTACCCCGGTAGTGGCGTTCGCGACCGATGGACCGGCGGAACTGCTCGCGCGCCACGGCGGGGATCTGCTGCCGATCGGCGACGTCGACGCGCTGGCGGCACAACTGCGTCATCACTACCACGTGCGCACCCCACGCCGAGGCCTCGACCTGAGCGCCTACCATATCGACGCCGTGGCCAGGCAGACGCTGCGGGCCTATGAGAGTGTCTGCAACCGATGCGGCCGCGCGCTGCACGCTTAAGGCCCCCGATGTTTCCTAGAGGCGCTTCCAGAGCGTCCGGCCGCCCGGCTGATCCTCAAGCACAATCCCGCCCCGGGCGAGCTGCTCACGAATGCGATCGGCCGCGGCGAAATCCCGGCGCTGGCGAGCCGCCAATCGCGCGGCAATCAGGGCGTCGATCCCCTGCTCGTCGAGCGCCTCGGGCAGCGCTTGTGCCCGCTGCGCAGACCACGGGCGCTGCGCCCCCTGTTTGAACCACTGCTCGGGCGCGACCGTGAGCAGCCCCAACAGCGCCGAGAGCTCCTTGAGCTCGGGCGCGAGCGCCGCGATCAGCGCCGTATCGCCGTGCGCACGCGCGGCATTGAGCTCGCGCGCCATGCCCTGCAGCACGGCCACGGCCTCCGGCGTGTTGAAGTCATCGTCGAGCGCTGCCTCGAAGCGCTCGCCGTGCTCGCTGCGTCGGGCCACCGGGGAGGTCAGCTCGAGGCCGCGCAGCGCCGTATAGAGGCGGGTCAAGGCAGCGTCGGCCTGCTCGAGCTGCACCTCGCTGTATTGGATGGGACCGCGGTAGTGGCTCGAGAGCAGAAACGCGCGCAGCACCTCCGGATGGCGCAGTCGTGGCAGCAGCTCGCGGATCGTGAAGAAGTTGCCGAGCGACTTCGACATTTTCTCGTTATCGATGTTCACGAAGCCGTTGTGGATCCAGAGATTGACGAACGCGGTGTCGTTGGCAGCGCACGACTGCGCGATCTCGTTTTCATGATGCGGAAACTTCAGGTCCATGCCGCCGCCATGCAGGTCAAAATGCGTGCCGAGCATAGCCATCGACATGGCGGAGCACTCGATGTGCCATCCGGGTCGACCCGGCCCCCAGGGCGAGCCCCAGGATGGCTCGCCCGGCTTGGCCTGCTTCCAAAGCACGAAATCCAGCGGATCGCGCTTGCTCAGGTCGATCTCGACGCGCGCACCGGCGCGCAGATCCGCCAGTCGTTTGCCCGAGAGGCGCCCGTATTCGGGGTACTTCGCCACCGCGTACAGCACATCGCCCTGCGCGCTCAGGTAGGCGTAGCCGCGCGCGATGAGCCGTTCGATCATGGCGATGATGCCGGGCACATGCTCGGTGGCGCGCGGCTCATGGTCCGGCGGCTCGATGGCGAGCGCGGCGAAATCCTCGCGCATGGCGGCGATGAAGCGTTCCGCCAGGGCATCGACCGGTTCGCCGTTCTCGGCGGCGCGCCGGATGATCTTGTCGTCGATGTCCGTGATATTGCGTACGTAGGTGACGGCAAAGCCGCGATGGCGCAGCCAGCGCCGGATCACATCGAAGACCACGTAGCAGCGCGCATGACCCACGTGGCAGTAATCAAAAACCGTCACGCCGCAGACATACAGGCCGGCCTGGCCGGGGCGGATCGGCGTGAACGGCTCCTTGCGGCCGCTCCAACTGTTATGGATCTGAAGCACGTCGCCGAGGCCTCTGATCTCAGGAGCGAACGCGCGCGAACTGCAGCAGCCGCTCGCGCACCCGCTCGGCTGGCATCGCAGCCAGGAGTGGTGCGAGTTCCGGACCGTGCAGCCGCCCCGTCAGTGCCGCGCGCAGCGGCATGAAGAACGCCGCTCCCTTGCGCCCGGTGGCACCGCGCAGCGCGCCGAGATCGGCCTGCTCCCGGACGGCACTGGCCGCCGCTGCGAAGAACTCCGGACCGGCCTCCTGAGCTGCGCGCAGCGCCGGCTCATCGTACGACAAGGCCTCGCCGAAGATGATCTGCTGCCAGATCCGCGCATCCTCCGCGAACACGATGTTCGGCAGTACCGCGCTGATGAAGGCCCGAGCTCGCGTTGCATCCAGTTCCTGCGGCAGCATCGGTGCCAGCCACTCGCGCGCCTGCTCCGGCGATAGCGCATGCACCCATTCGCGCTGCCAATACTGAAGCTGCGTCAGCTCGAAATGCGCCGGCGCGCGCTGCAGGCGCGCGAGCTCGAAACACTGCGCCATCTGTTCGAGGCTCAGCAGTTCGTTGCGCGCCGCGGAATGACCGAGCCGGAACAGATGATTGCAGACCGCGCCGGCGGCAAAGCCGGTTTCGCGCAACTCGCGCACGCTGATCGCCCCGTGCCGCTTGGACAGCGGCGCGCCGTCGGCGCCAATGAGCAGCGAGACGTGGCCGTAGCGCGGCACTGGCAGCGCCAGGGCCTGCAGCAGCAGGCGCTGGCGCGGGGTATTGGACAGATGATCCTCGCCGCGCAGCACGTGGCTCACCCGCATGAGCGCATCGTCGATGGCGTTGCTGAAGAAGAACGCCGCCGTGCCATCTTCGCGCCGCACGACGAAATCGCCGATATCGTCGGACAGAAAGCTCTGCGGACCGTGCACCAGATCGTCGAAATCCAGGCGCTGCCCGAGCGGCACGCGGAAGCGCAGGCTCGGGCGGCGAGCCTCGGCGAGCCGCGCCGCCATCTGTGCCGCGCTTAAGTCCCGGCACGTGCCTGCGTAGCGCGGCGGGCGGCCGGATGCAAGCTGGCTGCGACGCGACAGATCGAGCTCGCGCGGCGTGCAGAAGCACGGGTAGACGCGCTGCGCGCGCTCGAGCTGCTCGAAGTAATGCACATACAACTCTGCGCGCTGTGACTGCCGATAAGGACCCTGGTCCCAATGCAGTCCCAACCAATCCAGATCGGCGCGCAGCCCATCGACGTAGCGCTCCTGGGTGCGCTCGGCGTCGGTGTCCTCGATACGCAGCACGAAGCTGCCGCCGTTGGCGCGCGCCAGCAGGAAATTGAACAACGCCGTACGCGCATTGCCCAAGTGCAGCTCACCTGAGGGGCTGGGCGCAAACCGCGTGACGACGAAGCTGGTGGACATCCGTACAATGTAGCCTAAATCCTACGAGCCGAGCGATACGCCTTGACCACGCTGTTCGTCTCCGATCTGCATCTGGATGCGCTCGAACCGGCGGCCGGGGCTCAGTTCATCGATTTCCTGCGCGAGCGGGCCGCAACTGCCGATGCGCTCTACATTCTCGGCGATCTGTTCGAGTCCTGGATCGGCGACGATGAGCAGGATGCTTATGCCGGCAGCATCTGCCAGGCGCTGCACCAGCTCTCGGCGCGCGGCGTGCCCTGCTATGTCATGCACGGTAACCGCGACTTCCTGCTGCAGCGAGGCTTCGAGCAGCGCAGCGGCGCGCGTCTGCTGTGCGATCCGGTGCTCGTCGATCTGTACGGCGAGCGCGCACTGCTCACGCATGGAGATGCGCTCTGCACGGGCGATCGTTCCTACCAGATGCTGCGCGGCGTGGTGCGGCGCCCGAGCTGGCAGCGGCGTTTCCTGGGCTTGCCTTTGAGCGTGCGGCGCGCACTCGCGCAGCAGGCGCGTGCCGGCAGCCGCCGGCATACGCAGCGCGCCGACGCAGACATCATGGACGTCGAGCCTGCGGCCGTGGCCGCGGCGATGCGCGCCTGCGGCGTACGGCTGCTGATTCACGGTCATACCCATCGTCCGGCCGTGCACGACTTCGAGCTCGACGGCATGCCGGCGCGGCGCATCGTGCTCGGCGCCTGGCACGATCAGGGCAGCTGCCTTGCGTGGCAGCGCGATGCGTTCAGGCTGGAAGCGTGGCCGAGGGCACCGGCCGGGAATGCAAGCGCAGCGACCCGTCCGTTGTCGTGATGCGCTTGGGGCCAGTGGGCACCGGCCGCGTCGAGCCAGGCAGCGCCGGTCGGCGCGGCCGGTATGCTCAAGCCAGGGCTCCCTTGGTGAGCCAGGCGGCGCGCGCCGCGTCGATGGCCCGCATGGCTTCAGCGGCATTCTTAAAGCGCTCATCGACCTGTTTGCCGAGCAGCCGATCGAGCAGCGGTTGCAGATCGGCCAGCGCCTCGGGCAGCCGCGGAGTCGGCGCATTGCGATGCATGTAGATGATGGCCATCGGATTGTCGGCCGTGTACGGCTTGCGCCCGGTCAGCATCTCGAACAGCATCACGCCGAGACTGTAGAGGTCGCTGCGCGGGTCGAGATCCTGTCCGTGGCCCTGCTCGGGACTCATGTAGTGCGGCGTGCCGAAAATCATGCCGGTGTCGGTGATGTCGTAGTCCAAGGCCTCGTGCTTGGCCAGGCCGAAGTCGATCAATGCCACCTGGCCGTCCACGCGCAGCATGACATTGCCGGGCTTGAGATCGCGATGCAGGATGCCCGCCGCGTGCAGCGCGGTCAGGGCACGCGCGATCTGCGAGGCGTAGCCGAGCGCCTCGGACGGCGAGATGCCCCCGCGCATGCGACGGCGCAGATCGCCACGCGGAAAGTACTCCATCGCCAGATAGGCGTGATCGTCGGCGACACCGAGTTCATACAGCCGTACGATGTTCGGGTGGCGCACGCGCTGCGCGATTTCGTACTCCTGCAGAAAGCGGGCGAATACCTGATCGATGCCGGATTCATCGCGACGCGACGGCGTGACCTTGAGCACCACCAGCGTTCCGGCCTTCTCGCTTTCGGCGACGTAGAGCTGCGAAACCGAGCCACGCGCGAGCAGCCGCGCGCGCCGGTACTCGGGAATACGTGCCTCGCCGAAGCGACGCGAATCGATCGCGTCGGCGGAGATGCGCCAGTCGGCCAGCTGGCGCCGGTGATCGCGACCGGCCGCTTCGAGCATCGCCAGAAAGCGGTCGTGGTCGATGTGGCTCTTGTCGATCACTCCGTAGGCGCCGGCCTCCAGCGCCCGTTCGCGCAACGATGGCCGCTCGCGCGAGAGCATGAAGATCACCGGGGCGAACCCGGGCCGCGATCGCAGGTCATGCAGTGCGGCGATGCCATCGCTCTCATCGCTCGTGCCCGCCAGCAGCACCGCATCATAGCCCTGCGCCAGAAATTCGGGAGGCAGCGGCCCGCGCTGCAATGGCGGATGCGCGCTGATCTGCACCTCCGGCCAACGGCAGCTCAGGTGATGGCGCAGCAGCGCCCGGACCTTCGGATCTTCCTCGACCAGCAGCAGTCGCATGCTCGAAGTGGAACTGGCGGGGTGAGAATCAGGGCGCGCCGACGGCCTTGAGGCCGGTGCGCGCCAGCCGCCGCCGCGCTCTGGCCTCCTCGGATCGAGCTCGCTGCAGACGATCGAGGTATTCAAACGTCACATCGCCGGTCACATACTCACCCGAAAAACAGGAGGTATCAAACTCCTCGGTCTTCGCATTGTCATGCCGGCAGGCGGTGACCAGGTCTTCGAGATCCTGGTAGACGAGCCAGTCGGCACCGATGAATTGGCGCACCTCTTCGACGCTGCGGCCTGCGGCCACCAGCTCGCTGCTCGCCGGCATGTCGATGCCATAGACGTTGGGGAAGCGCACCGGCGGTGCGGCCGAGGCGAAGTAAACCTTCTTGGCACCGGCTTCCCGCGCCAGGTCGATGATTTGCGCCGAGGTGGTGCCGCGCACGATCGAATCATCGACCAGCAGCACATTCTTGCCGCGGAATTCCAGCTCGATGGAGTTCAGCTTACGCCTGACCTGGCGCTCGCGCTGCTCCTGCCCCGGCATGATGAAGGTGCGGCCGATGTAGCGGTTCTTGGTGAAACCTTCGCGATATTTGATGCCGAGGATCTGCGCCATCTGCAACGCGCTCGTGCGGCTGGTATCAGGAATCGGAATGACGACCTCGATGTCGTGATCCGGGTGCTCGCGCAGAATCTTGGCCGCGAGCTTCTCGCCCATGCGCATGCGCGCCCGATACACCGAAATGTTGTCGATGATCGAATCCGGCCGGGCGAAGTAGACGTACTCGAAAATGCAGGGCGTGTGCCGCACGGTCGCCACACACTGCTGGCAATGCAGCCGCCCGTGCTCGTCGATGAATACCGCCTCGCCGGGAGCCACGTCGCGCAGCAGTTCGAACGACAGCATGTCGAGCGCCACGTTCTCCGACGCCAGCATGTATTCCGTACCGCGGGGGGTGCGGCGCTGACCCAGCACCAGCGGACGAATGCCGTTGGGATCGCGAAATCCAAGCACACCATGGCCGATCACCATGGCGACTACGGCGTAGCCGCCGCGGCAACGGCGGTAGACCGCGCTCGCGGCAGCGAAGATGTCCGCCGGCGTAACGCGCGGAGTGCCCACGCGTTGCAGCTCGGAAGCAAAGACATTCAGCAATACTTCGGAATCGGATTCGGTGTTCAGATGGCGCCGATCCTCGCGGATCAGCACCTCGGCAAGTTCTGCGGCATTGGTCAGATTGCCATTGTGCGCAAGGCAAATGCCGTAGGGCGCATTGACGTAGAACGGCTGCGCCTCGGAGGCGCTGTCACAGCCGGCCGTCGGATAGCGCACATGGCCGATGCCCACATGGCCGGCCAGCTCGAGCATGTGCTGCTGCTCGAACACATCACGCACCAGCCCGGCGCCTTTGCGCGAGCACAGCCGGCCTTCGAAGGCCGTCATGATGCCGGCAGCGTCCTGACCGCGGTGCTGTAGAATCGTCAGAGCATCGTACAGACGTTGATTGACGGGCCCGGTGCCGACCACGCCGACGATACCGCACATATTTGGGCCTGATTCCTTCGCGCCATTAGCGCGCCGCCTTAACGGAGTTGCCGGCGAGCATTTTACGCTCGCCGACTATCTCCCGCAGCACATTCGCTGCGTGCTCGGCATACGGCACGAGCAGCGACTGACGCCACCACGACTCCCCATCCAGGCGCATGGCCTGACAGAGCATGACAATCAGCCCGACCATGACGAAGCCGCGCAGCAGCCCGAACAGGCCGCCGAAAGCGCGATCCAGGCCGCTGAAGAGCGACAGGCGCACGAAATGGCTCACGATCAGAGCTATGGTCGTGCCGGCCATCACCACCACGAAAAAGATCAACGCGCGTGCCACCCAGGGACGCACGATATCGTTCGCTAAGGCACCGCCCAGGTGCAGTTCGATGAGTGCCGCATAGTTCCATGCGACCCAAACTGCTGTGATCCACGTCACAAGCGCGATTACTTCGCGCAGCAGGCCACGCATCAGCCCCGCGACGCAGGAGCAGACGGTCAACGCGAGCAGCAGATAATCGATCCAGTTCATGGTCGCCGGTGCCAAAGTGACCAGCGGATTCTAGCGGTGCCGGACGGCGAATCCGGCGCCTCAGGTCACAGTTGCAAGCTACCGTGGCGACTTGACACCGTCGGATTGGGGCGCCACGACGGCGGCGGGAATGCCTTGATCTCGCAGGCGCTGCTGCAGGCTCTGGGCCGCGGCGCGATCGGCCAGGCCGGCCACGAGAACGTGATACAGCCCCTTGCCATCGCGATCGGACACACGGGCCGCAAAGCCTTTGGCCTGCGCCGCATGTAGCAGTCGCTCGGCGTTGTCGCGCTGAGCGAACAGCCCGAGTTGCACACTCCAGGGGCCGGCTGCCGCACGCGGGCCGGTCGCCGGCCTCGCCACGACCGCGCTCAGCGGCGCGGGTTTTGGCGCATCGCCCGAGCTGCTCTCGACGCTGGGCGTTGGGTTGATCGGCTGCGACACGGCCGGCGGCGCCGGCTCGGGAGCTTCGGTCGGTGCGGCGCTCGCCGCTGGCGGCGGCGTGGATTGCAGCGGCGCCGTACGCGTCGGTCCGTTGCTCAGGTCGATGGTGTAGGAGCGCAGCGGCGGACCTTCGCCGCTGCCGCCGGCACTGACCGTGACGTCGCTGCGCTGACCATGGAACATCTCGGGCACCAACAACACGATCAGCGCCACCAGTATCGCCGCGCCGGTCAAGCGCTCTTTGAGGCGGTTCTCCATAGTCGTCGCTTCAGTATAGCCCAAGCCATACGAGCGCCGGTCCCACCACATGGAAAGAGCCGAGCACGAGCACGCGATCGCGCGCTTGCGCGATCGCGCGCGCGCGCACGCAGGCGGCCGGAACGTTTTCGAACAACTCCAGCGCACCGCGCAGCGGCGGCAAGCGGGCCTGCAACGCCGCTGCGCTCAAGCCGCGGGGCTCATCGCCGATGCCGGCGAGCAGCCAATGATCGACCACGCCATCGAGTGTGCGAGCAATCGCCGCAGCGTCCTTGTCGGCCAACATGCCGGCGACCGCAATGGTCTTGCCTGCGGCCTGCCTCGAGCGCAGCGCCTGTGCCAGCACGGCGGCAGCTGGTTCGTTGTGCGCCACGTCCAGAATCCACTCAACCTCGCCCGGTACTATTTGAAAGCGGCCGGGCAGTCGCATCGAGCGCAGAGCCCGCGCCACGGTCTGCTTCTCACATGCGCCGGGTACGCCGAGCAGGTTGAGCGCGGTCAGTGCGGCGGCGGCATTGCCGTATTGAACGCTTCCGGGGAGCGCCGGAGGCGGCAACGACTCCAGCGCGCAATGGGCCGACCGGTAATCCCAGCACGCGCCGGCCGCTTCACTGTCCTGGATGCGCACGCGGAAATCCCGCTGCGCCACCTGCAGTCGGCAGCGCAGCGCCTCGGCTGTCCGCCAGACGCTCGCGGGCATATCCGGACTGCCGAGCACCACCGGCTGCTTGGAGCGAAAAATGCCGGCCTTCTCCGCGCCGATCTTCTCGAGCGTGTGGCCCAGCCAGTCGCGGTGGTCCAGGCCGACCGAACAAAGCACCGCGACATCGGCATCGACTATATTGGTGGCATCGAGCCGTCCGCCTAAACCCACCTCGAGCACCATGGCTGTAACGCCCTCGACGCGAAACACATCCAGCGCGGCGAGCGTGTTGTATTCGAAGAACGTCAGAGTGATCGCCGCGCGCGCCGCCTCGATGCGCTCGAAGGCGCGCAGCAGCGCGGCATCGTCCACCGGCGCGCCGTTGATCTGCACCCGTTCGTTGTAGCGCACCAGATGCGGCGAGGTGAATAGCCCGACGCGATGACCACAGCTAGCCAGCATCGCCGACAGTCCGCAGGCAGTCGAGCCCTTGCCATTGGTACCGCCGACGATAGCGCTGAGACAGCGCTGGTCGAGCAGGCCGAGCCGGCTTGCCACCTCGCGCACGCGCTCGAGCCCGAGATCGATAGTGGTCGAGTGCACGCCCTGCTGATACGCCAGCGCATCGGCCAGCGTACCGTGGTAACGGCTCAAGCGGCTTGCAGCGGCGGGCGTTTCTGCAGCAGACGCAACAACTGCGAGATGCGGTCGCGCATTTCGCGCCGGTCGAGAATCAGATCCAGAACGCCGTGCTCGAGCAGAAATTCGCTGCGCTGAAACCCCTCCGGCAGCGTTTCGCGCACCGTCTGCGCAATCACTCGGGGACCGGCGAATCCGATCAGCGCGCGTGGCTCGGCGATGTTCAAATCGCCCAGCATGGCCAGACTCGCCGAGACGCCGCCCGTCGTGGGATCGGTCATGACCGAGACGAACGGCAGACCCGCCCGCGCCAGACGCCCGAGCGCGGCGCTGGTTTTCGCCATCTGCAGCAGCGACAGCAGCGCCTCCTGCATGCGCGCGCCGCCCGTGGCCGCAAAACTTACGAGCCCGCAGCCGTGATCGATGCAGTGATCGACCGAGCGCTTGAAGCGCTCGCCCACCACCGAGCCCATCGAGCCGCCCAGAAATTGAAATTCGAAAGCGCAGGCGACGACCGCCTCGCCATGCAGCGCCCCGGCCAGCGCAATCAGCGCATCCTGCTCGCGGGTAACTTTCTGCGCCTGCGCGAGTCGATCTCGATAGCGCTTGCTGTCCCTGAACTTGAGTGGATCTTCCGGCCGTATGCGCTCCCCGATTTCGCTGATCGGTTCCGGGTCGAGAAAGGCGCGCAAACGCTCGCGGGCGCCGATGCGCATGTGGTGGCTGCACTTGGGACAGACATTCAGATTGCGCTCGAGCTCGGCCCGATACAGCACCGCGTCGCACGCCGGGCACTTGATCCACAGACCCTCGGGAACCGAGCGTGAGCGCCGCTCGGTCTTGATGCGCGAAGGGACGATTTTCTCAAACCATGACATCGACCCATCCTCAAATCGCGGCCGATGAGCCATCGCCGCCCGCAGTGGCAGCGATCATAGCCGAATCCGCGGGCAACCCGAACTCCGGCGGATACTCGACCTGCCAGAGATACAGACCCTGCGCCGCGGCGGTCGCCGCCCCCTGGCTGCGCGCACGCGACTCGAGCTGCTGCCGCGCGCGCTCCGGCGGCTCGTAGCCCAGTCCGATCGCAATCAGCAGTCCGACGATGTTGCGGACCATGTGGTGCAGGAATGCATTGGCCGTGAGGTCGATGCTGACCCAGTCGCCCGAGCGCTCGAGCTGCACCGTGCGCAGCTCCCGCACCGGCGAGCGCGCCTGGCACTCCGAGGAGCGGAATGCGCTGAAGTCGTGCTCACCGAGCAACCAGCGGGCACCCTGCTGCATCGCGGCCACGTCCAAGGCGCGGTGGACCAGCAGCGCCCGTCCCGCAGCGAGTGCGGAGCGCGCGCAGCGATTAAGGATCAAATAGCGGTATGTCCGCGAGCGAGCGCTGTAGCGGGCGTGGAAGTGATCGGCCACAGCCCGCACCCATCGCAGGCTGATATCGGCCGGCAGGTAGGTATTGGCGCCGAGCAGCCAGGCATGCGTAGCGCGCACGGCGTCGGTGTCGAAATGCGCCACCTGTGCGCGCGCGTGCACGCCGGCATCGGTGCGGCCTGCGCAGATCAGGCCGATGGGCTCATCGGCGACGCGGCTCAGGGCCGCCTGCAGCGCCCCCTGTACGCTCGCGGCGGCACTCTGAATCTGCCAACCGCAGTAGGCGCTGCCCTCGTATTCGATGCCGACGGCAAAGCGACGGCGCATGGCCTCTCGACTATCAGCCGGGCAGGGTATCGATGAGTCGCCGGGCTTCCTGCTTCTGCGAAACGGACCCTTCGCTGAGCACCTCCGACAGAATGCTGCGCGCACCCTCGGGATCGCCCATGTCCATGTAGGCTCTGGCCAAGTCGAGCTTGGTGCCAACCTCGCTCATGGTCGCCGGTTCGAGATCCGGCAGCGGAACGTTCTCTGCCATGATCCGCTGCGTCTGTACGAACGTACCCTCGCTGGTGGACGCCGTGCCGACATCGAGGTCCACACCGTTGCCATCACGGCTGGTGCTGGGCTTGTTCAGATCGCCGAGGTCCAGGTCCAGACCCTCCGATTCAAGTACCGCCAGCTGTGCGGTCGATCCGCTATCGGCCGGCATCGCAGTCTCGGGCCGCGGTGCGATCTGCGTGATGAGCTCGGTGGGAGCGTCGGCCGCCAGCTTGCCGGCCGCGGGACTGCCGGCTACATCGACGAAATCGGTATCGGTGAACAGCCAGGTGCCTGAATCCGTAGGCTGCGCGCCCGTGCCTTGCGCGGCCTGCGCTTGAGAGTGCTCGGCGTCGGTATGCGAGAGCAGCTGACGCGTCTCATCGTCCACGCTCGTCAGCACCGTGGGGGCCTCGTTCGAACCGGTCAAATCGACCTCGTCACCGACCGATTCCATCGTTCCGAGATCCAGCCCGAGGTCGTGCAGTTCCAGTTCCGCGGTCTGCTCGGACGAGACAATCCCGCCACGCGCGGCGGCATCGATCTTCTGCCGGATGGTCGGATGATCACCGGCTTGCAGTTGAGGTTGCTCGACGGTCGGGGCGTCGGGGTCCAAGCCGGGCGTGCCGGCCACCTGCACGGTCGCGGTCGCGCCCGCTCCGCCGCCGCGGGCAGGCATCTCGCGGGTCGAGCCGGTCTGCTCGTTGCCGCGCTCGGCATCGTCGAACACAAAATCGACGCCCGATTCGCTGACGGGACGGGCCTCGCCGGTGGTATCGGCATCACCGAGGGCTGCACCCAGATCCAGGTCGACGGCCGCGGGCTTGCCCGGCGCGCCGACACTCGGTTCACCCATGAGGTCGAAGTCGATCCGGTTCTGACCGCCTTCGAGGTTCAGATCGACGCCGCCGCTGGCGGCACCGGGCAGCGCGCCGGAGCTCGAGAACAACGCGTCCTCGGCGGCAATCTGGCGGCCCATGATGACGATCTTTTCCCACTCACCGGGCAGGGCCTTGTCGCGCGTTGCAGCCAACTCGCGCGCCGTGGCGAGGAAGCGATCCTTATTACCCCAGACGAAGAATACTTCGAGCAGTTTGAGCCGCAGATCGCGTCGCTCCGGCTCGCGTGAGATGGCGATCTGCACCAGGTCCGCGGCCTGATCGTACAGACCGTACGCCATATGGAAATCGGCTTCCGCGAGCGGATCGCCCTGATCGAGCGCCACCGGCGCTTCGGTCGGTACGTTGTCATCGATGGCGACATGCCGGCCGCTGGCCGCGGTGTCGACCGCGGCCGCCGCGCCCGCCGGCTGCTCGTGCGCGCCGGACTCTTCGACGCGGTAAGACTGCTCTTCGCGCGAAGCAGGCAAAGCGCGTACCGGTACCGTATCGGTAACGCGAGGCTGATCGACCGGCTTTGCCTCGAAGCCCGGCTGCGCCATTCGGCCGAGCGAGCGGTCAAAGGCATCCTCCTGGCGCGAGCGCACGGCGCGCATCACGAGCAATACGACGAGTATCGCCACCAGGCCCGCGGGCAGATACCAGTACTCTTCGAGCAGGTCCAGAAATGAGTTGCCGGACGGGCTCACGACGGGCGGCGCTGCCGCATGCGGTGTCGGCGCCGGCGGCGCAGGGGCAGCCGCGGGGGCCTCGGTCGGCTTCGGGGGGGCTGCGGCAGGCACCGGCGCCGGGGTCGTTGCGGCCGGCGGCGCGGCGGGTGCGACGGTCGGCGCGGGCGCAGCTGCTGGCGCGGGCGCCGGGGCATTCTGCGCAGGCCTCGCCTGCAAGGCCGCGAGCTCAGCGTTCTTCATCTGCAGCAGGCGCTGCGATTCGGCAAGCTGCGATTCGAGTTGGGTGACGCGCTGCTGCAGCGCTGTGCTCGCCGCCGCAGCGGCTGGCGCGGTGGGGGTCGGCGCGGCGCCGGCATTGCTGGCCGCGCCCGCGGCATTGCTCGCTGACGGCGCCGATTCCCGCGGCGGCACCAGGCGCAGCTGACCGGCACCGGTGGCTGCCCCCGCGGTGGGGGCGCCGGCTGCAGCGGTCACGCCATGGCTGCTATTCCACGCTGAGAACTGGCGATGCACTTCCGTCGCTGCCTCTCCAGGACTGATCGCCGACAGCTCGGCATCGCCCGGCAAGGCCAAGCGGCTGCCGGCGCGCATGATATTCATATTGCCGTCGAAGGCCGTCGGATTGGCGCGATAGACGCCCACGAGTTCGCGCTGACGTGCCACCCGATCCCCGGCACCATAGGCCTGGGCCGTGATCGAGGAGAGCGTATCGCCGCTGCGCACCGTGTAACTGCCGCCGGCCGCGCCGCGCGCGTTGGCAGACGCGGACGTGCCCGCGGGCGATGCGGCTGCCGAAGATCCGCTCGCCGCGGACCGGCTCGTGGCAGATCCGCCGAGGGGTGCCGGAGCGCTGGTCGGGGCGGCGAGCGCGGCTGCACCCGCATCGCTCGCGGCAGCGCTCGGCGCGCGCCGTTCGACGCTGCCGCTGCGCGCTGCAGCACCCGTCACGGGCGCCGTCACGCTCGCTGAGCTGGCCGCATCGCCGGAGAACACCGGCGGGTCGAGCAGCACCGTGTATTCGCGCACCAGATGGCCGCGGGCCCAATTGACCTCGACCAACAGCGTCGCGATCGGCTCGTTGACCGCGTCCGCGGAATGCATATGCAGTACGGTGCGGCCGTCAGCGGTCGTGCGTGGCTCCAGCGTGACTCCGGCCATAAAGGCCGGATACTCCAGACGATTACGTCCAAAGGTATCGCGCGAAGCCAGGTTGGCCTTAAGGCCCGAAAGCTCGTCCGCGTTGGCCCCGACAACGTCGATATCGGCATCGAGCGGTGAGTTGAGGGAGGATTTGAGGTGAATCTCCCCCAGACCGAGCGCCAGCGTGGCCGATGGCAACAGCAGAACGAGCAGCAGAACCCGGCAAAAGTTACGCGTCAACATCGTGTCTCCCAGGGGACCAGGCTGCTAAATATTCCTTAAAAAATATATAATTAGCGCGGCATCCACGACCTGCGCTGATTTGGGCTGCAATATAACTTATAAATACTCGGAGACCAAAATCTCTGCAATTTGAACGCTGTTCGTAGCAGCACCCTTGCGGATGTTGTCCGAAACGATCCAGAGATCCAGGCCGTGCTCATGCGACATATCTTCGCGAATACGGCCCACATAAACCGTGTCGTGGTTCGCTGCTTCGGTAACCGCGGTGGGATATCCGCCCGCACTGCGCCGGTCCAGCACCGTCACGCCTGGCGCGCGCTCGAGCAGCGCCCGGGCCTCGTCTGCCGAAATCTTGCGCTGCGTCTCAATATGGACCGCTTCGGAGTGGCCGTAGAACACCGGCACGCGCACCGCCGTGGCATTGACCCGTATCGAGGGGTCCTCGAGGATCTTGCGCGTCTCCCAGAGCAGCTTCATTTCCTCTTTGGTGTAGCCGTTCTCCTGGAACTGATCGATGTGCGGCACACAGTTGAAGGCGATCTGCTTAGGCACCTGCCGCGGCGGGTCGATCGGTCGGCCGCTGAGCAATGCCGCGGCCTGGCTGGCCAATTCCTCGACGGCCTCCTTGCCAGCCCCCGAGACCGACTGGTAGGTCGCGACGTTGATGCGCTCGATCCGAACCGCGTCGTGAATGGGCTTGAGCGCCACGAGCATCTGGATGGTCGAGCAATTGGGGTTGGCGATGATGCCGCGGCCGCGGTAAGCGGCAATGGCGTGGCGGTTGACTTCCGGCACTACCAGCGGAATGTCGTCCTGGTAGCGAAACTGCGCCGTGTTGTCGATGACGATGCAGCCCGCCTGCGCAGCCTTCGGCGCATACAGGGCCGACACCTCGCTGCCGGCGGAGAACAGCCCGATATCGGCGCGTGAAAAATCGAAGCTCGAGAGTTCCTCTACCGGCAGCGATCGCCCGCAGTATTCGACCGACTTGCCGAGCGAGCGGTTGCTGGCGAGCGCAATGAGCTCGGAGATCGGAAATTTGCGCTCCTCGAGCACCTTGATCATCGTCTCGCCGACGAGCCCCGTGGCTCCAACCACCGCTACACGAAAGGACCTGCTCATCGTCCGCCTGAACTCCTGTTCAATAGCCTGCCAGGCTCGCTAGCGCGACTCGCGGTCGCCGCGCGTGATGTCGGGCGTCGCACAGCGCACATCGCTGTTCTGTGCGCGCTGGCGCAAATAATGATCCATCAGCACGATGGCGAGCATTGCCTCGGCAATCGGCGTCGCGCGCAACCCCACGCACGGATCGTGCCTTCCGGTCGTGACCACTTCGACCGCGTTGCCCATCACGTCGATCGTGCGGCCGGGCACCTGGATGCTCGAGGTCGGTTTAAAACTCAAATGTACGAGGATCGGCTGCCCCGAGGATATCCCACCGAGCACACCGCCGGCATGATTCGAGACGAAGCCCTCCGGCGTGAGCTCATCGCGATGCGTACTGCCGCGCTGCGCGGCCACGCCAACCCCATCGCCGATCTCCACCGCCTTGACCGCATTGATGCCCATCATCGCGTGCGCGATGTCGGCATCGAGCTTATCGAACACCGGCTCGCCCAGGCCTGGCGGCACACCCTCGGCGATGACGGTGACACGTGCACCGATCGAATCGCCCTGGCCGCGCGTATCCCACAGCAGCTGCTCGAGTTCCGGCACGCGCTGCGGGTCGGGGCAGAAAAACGGATTCTGATAGGCCGCCGGGGGTTCGCGCGGCTCGAGCACCAGGGCGCCGATCTGACTCAGGTAGCCGTAAATGCGCACGCCCAGCCGCTCGGCCAGGTATTTGCGGGCAATCGCTCCGGCTGCCACCCGCATGACGGTCTCGCGCGCCGAGGAGCGGCCGCCGCCGCGATGGTCGCGCAGCCCGTACTTGTGCTGATAGGTATAGTCCGCGTGCCCCGGGCGGAAGCGATCCTTCAGCCGATCGTAGTCACGTGAGCGCACGTCGTGGTTTTCCACCAGCAAACCGATTGGCGCGCCGGTGCTGCGGCCCTCGAATACGCCGGAGAGTATCCGCACCGTATCGCTTTCACGCCGCTGGCTCACGAATTGCGAGGTACCTGCGCGCCTGCGGTCCACGTCCCGCTGCAGATCGGCCTCGGCCAGCGCCAGGCCAGGCGGGCAGCCATCGACGATGCAGCCGAGCGCGGCACCGTGGCTTTCGCCGAAGCTCGTGACTGCGAACAATCTGCCTAGCGTGTTGCCCGACATCGTCTGCCTGTCGCCTTCCACCGATCCGTCGCGCCGCCATCCGGCGCTGCAGCTGCAAGCCGGGCCGTAGCCGGCGGCAACTGTTCGCGCTGCAGCACGAAGACACCGCCGCCGCCACGATCAAAGGTCAGCCAGATGAAAGGCAGCCGCGGAAAGGCGCGGCGCAGCGCCCGTTCCGAGTTGCCGACCTCGACGACCAGGATTCCTCCGGGTCGGAGGTGCGCGGCCGCGTCGCGCATAATAATTCTGACCGAGTCCAGCCCATCCGCTCCGGCCGCCAGCGCCAGCTGCGGTTCGTGGCGGTATTCCCGCGGCAGGTTCCGTAGCTCGTGCCGTCCTACATAGGGCGGATTGCTCACAATGATATCGTAGCGCGCGCCTCTGAGAGCAGCGAAATGATCCGATTGCACGCCGTGTACGCGATGCTGCAGCCGATGGCGACGGATATTGCGTCGTGCGACCGCGAGTGCATCGCTGGACAGATCGAGTGCATCGACCCGTGATGTGGGAAAGGCGCGCGCGCAGGCGATCGCAATGCAGCCTGATCCGGTGCCCACGTCCAGTATGCGGCGCACGCGCGCGGCGGCAATCCAGGGCGCGAAGCGTTGCTCGATGAGCTCGGCGATCGGCGAGCGCGGAATCAGCACGCGCTCATCCACATACATCGACAAACCCGCGAACCAGCAGCGGTGCGTCAGATACACCGCCGGAATGCGCTCGCGGATGCGCCGTGCGAGCAGCGCATCGATCGCCCGCAGCGCGCGGCGTGAGACGCGCCGATTATAGCTGGAGGCGCCGGCCTTCACCGGCAGCCTCAGCACATGCCAGATCAGTGCTGCCGCCTCATCGCGCGCATTGTCGCTACCATGGCCAAAATGCAGTCGGGCGCGCGCCAAACGGCGCGCGCTGCGCGCCAGCACCGCCCTGACGGTAGGCGCCGGGGCCGCCGTGGTACGCCGTCGCGCCGACGCGCTGTGAGATAATCGCCGCATGAATCGCCGCCCTGTCGTTGTGTTGCTGTCGCTTGCAGCGGCCGCCATCGTGGCAGGCGCCCTGCTGGCCCGTCTGTTGGGCGGCAGCGTAACGCTGCAGAGCGGTACCTGGCTGCCGCAAGCGCGCAGCGTGGCCGAGTTTCATCTGCAGGATCTGTCGGGCCGAGATTTCGACCGGGAAAATCTGCGAGGTCATCCGACACTGCTCTTCTTCGGCTTCAGCAATTGTCCGGACGCCTGCCCGACGACCTTGGCGACGCTCGCGCAACTCCAGCGGCGGCCGCCAGTGTCCGGTACGCAGGTCGTATTCGTCAGCATCGACCCCGAGCGCGACAGCGCCGCTGTGCTGCAAGTCTACCTCGGCGCCTTCAGCAAAGACTTCATCGGTTTGCGCGGCGATTCGGCCGCGCTCGCGCCGCTGCTCGGGAGCCTCGAGGCGATCGCCGAGCGCGAGGACCTGTCGGGGGGCGACTACACCATGCATCACTCGGCGAGCCTCTACCTGCTCGACAGCCGTGGACGGCTCGCGGCGGTCTTCTCACCGCCCTTCTCGGCCGCGGGTCTGGCGGCCGACTTAGCTAAGCTCGGTTCAGCGCGGCGGCTCTGACGACGTGACGGTCGTCCTGCAGTACCTGCTGCCGCACCAGCTGTTGTGCCGCCTGGTTTATGCGCTGACCCGCAGCGAGGTGCGCTGGCTCAAGAATCTGCTCATCTCGGCCTTCATGCGCGGATATGGGCCCGAAATGGCTGACGCGCTCGAGCCCGAGCCGCTCAATTATCGAAGCTTCAACGCCTTTTTCACCCGCGCCTTGCGCGCCGGCGCTCGAGCGGTTGAGGCCGAGCCGCAGCGCATCGTCTCCCCCTGCGACGGCACCCTGAGCGTGGCTCTCGCCGCGCAGGGCGGTGAGCTGCTGCAGGCCAAGTCCCATCGATATACGCTCCAAGCGCTGCTGGCCGCCGAGTCCGACTGGGTGCAGCGCCTATCCGGGGGTTTGTACGCCACGATCTACCTTGCGCCCTATAACTATCACCGCATACACATGCCACTGTCTGGCCGCTTGAGCGCCGCCTGGCACGTGCCCGGCCGGTCGTTTTCGGTCAATGCCCGCACGGTCGCGCGCGTCCCGGGCCTGTTTGCACGCAACGAGCGGGTCATTTGCGCGTTCGAGGGCGAACGCGGGCCGTTCGCCGTGGTGCTGGTCGGTGCATTGTTCGTCGCCAGCATGAGCACCGTCTGGCATGGCGAGGTGACGCCGGCGCGCACTCACGACGGTCCACGCCGCCTCGTGCCGCGTGCCGGGGTCGCTCTGTGGCAAATCCGCGGCGCCGAGCTCGGGATGTTCAACATGGGCTCGACCGTGATTGTGCTGCTGCCGCCGGCCGCAGCGCGCTGGGACGCCGCGCTGCAGCCGGGAACGCGGCTGCAAGTCGGCCAGGGCCTGGGCACGCTGACCGTATGAGCGAGCGCGTGCCTTGGCACCCTACCGCGCCGCTCCCGACGCTGCGCCTGCGCGCCGAGCTGCTGGCTGCGGCACGCGCCTTCTTCGCCGCGCGCGGCGTGCTGGAGGTGGATACGCCAGCGCTCGTTCGCCATGCGGTCACCGACCGGCATATCCATTGCGCCAGTGTCGAGCTGCCGGGCCACACCGGAGCGCTGTTCCTGCACTCCTCGCCGGAATATGCCATGAAGCGGCTGCTGGCCGCCGGCAGCGGCGATATCTATCAGATCGCGCACGTGTTCCGCGGCAACGAAAGCGGCAGCTGGCACAATGCGGAATTCATGCTCATCGAGTGGTACCGCGGCGCCTTCTCCATGCGCGCGCTCATGGCGGAGGTGGCCGAGCTCGCGGGCACGCTGCTCTCGCTGCCGCGTGAGGCGCCGGTCGAATACCTGCGTTACGTCGATGCGTTCGAGCGCGAGCTGGGTATCGACCCGCTGCGCGCCGAGGAGGCCGCCGTGCGCGAGCTTGCGATCGCCCAGCACCTCGATGCTCGAGTTGCCGAGCTCTGCAGCCGCGACGAGTTGCTCGATTGGCTCATGGGCAGCGCCGTGGGCCCGCGGCTCGGCGGCTCCGGACTGTGTTTCGTGCACCATTATCCGGCCAGTCAGGCCGCTCTGGCCCGGCTCGATCCGCACGAGCCCGGCCTGGCGCTGCGTTTCGAGCTCTACTGCCGGGGTATCGAGCTCGCCAATGGCTTCGAGGAGCTGCGCGACGAGCCGGAGCAGCGGGCGCGATTTGAGCTCGATCGACAGCAGCGCATCCGCGCCGGACTGAGCGCGCCGGCGGTGGATGAGGCGCTGCTGTCGGCACTGTCCGCGGGCCTCCCGGCTGTGGCGGGAGTTGCACTCGGCTTCGACCGGCTGTTGATGCTGCGGCTGGGCGCAGCGCGCATTGAGCAGGTTTTGCCCTTTGCGCTCGAGCGGGCCTGAGCCTCACGCGGGCGCTCCGGTTGCGCTACTGCTTGGCGCGGGAAATATAGCTCGAGGTGCGGGTATCGACCTTGACGCTCTCGCCTTCGTTGATGAACAGCGGCACCCGCACGACCGCACCGGTCTCGAGTTTGGCGCTCTTCTGGCCGCCGGTGGCGGTATCGCCCCGCAGCCCCGGATCGGTCTCGACGACCTTGAGTTCGATGTGGGGCGGCGGCGTGACCACGATCGGCACGTTGTTCCACAGCGTCACGATGCAGACGGTTCCGTCCTTGAGCCACTGCGCATTCTCGCCGACCACCGCCTTGGCAGCGGCATGCTGCTCGAAGTTATCCGGAATCATGAAATGGAAGAAGTCACCGTCGCTGTACAGATATTGCATGTCGACGTCGACCACGTCGGCCGCCTCCACGCTCTCGCCCGACTTGAAGGTACGTTCGATGGTGCGGCCGGTCTTGAGGTTGCGGATCTTGACGCGGTTGAACGCTTGTCCCTTGCCGGGCTTGACCATTTCATTCTCGACGATCGAATACGGATCACCATCGATCAGGATGCGCAGACCCGACTTGAATTCGTTGGTCGTGTAGCTGGCCATTTCTTTCTCTTCCGCCCGTAAGACCGCACAATGGCGGCCCTCAAAAAAGGGCGCGTATGATAACGGCATCAACCTTGACCCGCCAGCCGGACAGTTCGCCAGACGGCCCTTCGTGGCAGTGGGAGCTCGCGCAAGCGGTCAGCGACCCGCGCGAGCTGTTGCGGCTGCTCGATCTCGACCCACAGCTGGCGCTCCGGCCGCACGCCGCGGCCGCGGCGGCGTTCCGTCTGCGCGTACCGCGCGGCTTCGTACGGCGCATGCGCCGCGGCGATGCCCGCGATCCACTGCTGCTGCAGGTGCTGCCCGGTGCCGCCGAGCTGCTCGAGCTGCCCGGTTTCGACAGCGATCCGCTCAACGAACGCGCCGCGATGCGCGCCCCGGGGCTGCTGCACAAATATCACGGCCGCGCGCTGCTGATCACGACCGGGGCCTGCGCGGTGCATTGCCGTTACTGTTTCCGGCGGGAGTTCCCCTACCCGTCCGGCGGCGAGCACGGTCGCTGGCAGGCGGCGCTCGCGGCGATCGCCTCCGACCCCTCGATCGAGGAAATCATCCTGTCCGGCGGCGACCCGCTGTCCCTGAGCGACGCACGGCTGTCGCAATTGACCGAGGCGCTGCGCGCCATCCCGCACATCAGGCGTCTGCGATTGCACACCCGCACCCCGATCGTGCTGCCCGAACGCATCGATGCAGGCTTCGTGAGCTGGCTGGCCGCGCTACCCTGGCCGACGGCGATCGTGCTGCACGCCAATCATGCCAACGAAATCGACGACGCGGTGCGCGCCGCGGCGCGGCGCCTGCGTGCCGCCGGGGCAACGCTTCTGAACCAGTCGGTGCTGCTCGCGGGCATCAACGATTCGCTGCAGGCGCTGGAAGCGCTGTCGCAAGCACTGTGGTCTGCGCAGGTGCTGCCCTACTATCTGCATTTGCTCGATCGCATACGCGGCGCGGCGCATTTCGAAGTGCGCGAGGAACGCGCGCGCGTGCTTATGGGGCAGCTCAGCGCTCGCCTGCCGGGCTACCTGGTGCCGCGACTGGCGCGCGAATGCGCCGGTGCCAGCGCCAAGACGCTGCTTACAAGTGCTGCATGGGACACGCTTCACAGTCCGCCACAGGTCGGGTGTTAGAATTTGCTCTTAGAGGAGAGCACGGCGCTTTTGAACGATACCACTGCGGTTCCACTGATCGTTTACAGCGCGACGCGCGATCCGGTCGAGGCGCTCAACAGCCTGCTGCGCCGTGCCGGCGTGGCCGCACACTGCACCTGGATATCGGCGCCGCAAGACATTCCCGATGCGCTTGAGCAGATCAACCCGGAGCTATTGATCTGTTGCCCGCCTCCGGGAAGCCCACTGTCTGAAATCACGGCGATACGCGATCAGGTGGCCAGCATGGTGCCTCTGATCGCGGTGCGCGAACGCATCGATGAGGACGTCATCGGCGCGGATATGGCGCAGGGCGCCCGCGACACGGTCTCGCTGCAGCAGCCGCAGCGATTGCAGTCCGTGATTGCGCGCGAACTGCGCGCCTTCCGCCTCGAGCGTGCGTTGACCAGCACGCTGCGCGCCTCGCAGGACTATCGCAAACAGCTCGAAGGGGTGCTGCAACGCTCGAACGACGCCATTGCTCAGATCCAGGAAGGCATTCTGGTGGACGCCAATGCCGCCTGGCTCGAACTATTTGGCATCACCGACGCCGGCAGACTCATCGGCCAACCGGTCATGGATCTGTTCGAGGAATCGACCCATGCGGCGCTCAAGGCGGCACTCACGG
The DNA here is from genome assembly GCA_035605115.1 of Steroidobacteraceae bacterium. Classification (GTDB taxonomy): domain Bacteria; phylum Pseudomonadota; class Gammaproteobacteria; order Steroidobacterales; family Steroidobacteraceae; genus FEN-1191. Next base: position 26,601 of record DATNHF010000047.1, read on the forward strand.
CCTGCCTGCAGGGACGCTGGAGCAACCACACGCTCAGGGCCGGCGCCCTGATGATCAATGATGCGGTCGCACCGCTCGAACTGATGCTCGCCCTGGGCGAGTTCGACGGCGAACCGAGTGTGCGGCTGATCGTGCCGGCGCAGAGGCGCGACGAGCGCGCTCTGGTGCAGGAGCTCGAGAGCGCGGTGCATTGCGATCAGGGCACCGGAATTCTGCTGCGCCGCCATTTGCTCAATGCCCTGCAGGAGCGGCTGCGCACACCGATCGCCGGCGGCGTGCGCTATCTGGCCTGCGTGCGCCCCGACCGTTTCGCCGACATCGAGCGCGATCTGGGCGTGCTCGCGGCCGAACAGTTTCTGATCACCTTTGCGCACATCGTCAAAGGCTTGCTCGGTCCGCGCGACATCGCCGGCCATTTGGGTGGCACCACGCTGCTGCTGCTGCTCGAGCGCGGTAACCCGCGCGACGTCGAAGCGTGGTGCGAAAACCTGCTCGAGCGCGTCGGCAAGCACCTGTTCCCGATGCCTTCCGGCGCTGGCGGCCTGCACGCGAGCTGCAGTATCGGGCTCGCAATGGTACCGCGCGCTGACCCGGATCTGAACGCCGCCGTCATGGATGCGCTCGGTGCACTGCGCCGCGGCCGCGAACGCGGCGGCGCGCAGGTCATCGCCGTGGATCGCGCCGACAATGACGCCCGCGTCAAGGGCTACGACCAGGTGTGGGTCAAGCACATCAGGGCTGCGCTGATGGAGAATCGTTTCCGTCTGGTGCAGCAGCCGATCGCAGCGCTCACTGGCGGCTCGCAGAAAATGTTCGACGTCGCGATCCGCATGCTCGATGCCCAGGGCAAGGAAGTATTGCCTTCGGAGTTCCTGCCCGCGGCCAGCCGCAACGATCTCATGAAGAACATCGATCGCTGGGTGCTGGGCGCCTCGCTGTCCTTCATCGCCAAGGGCAAGCCCGATCTGCTGTTCGTGCGGCTCTCGCGCGACAGTGCCCTGGATGACTCCCTGCTGCCTTGGCTCGAGTTGCAGCTGCGCTCGACGCTGGCAGATCCACAGCGACTGTGCCTGCAGATCACCGAGGAGGTCGCCAGCACCAACGTGCAGCAGACCACGCAGCTGATCAGCGCGGCGCGCTCCGCGGGCGCTAAATTCGCGATCGAGCAATTCGGTGCCGGTCGCGATTCACAGCGGCTGATCGCCTCGCTGCCGCTCGACTTCGTCAAGATCGACGGCTCGCTGATGCAGGGTCTGGCCGCAAGCCCGGAGCTGCAGCTGCGGGTACGTGCGATCGCGGCCGCCGCCGCAGCGCATAAAGTGCAGACGGTGGCCGAGCGTATCGAGGACGCCAATACCATGGCGGTCGTCTGGCAACTCGGTGTGCAGTACATTCAGGGCTATTTCGTGCATGCGCCCGAAGAGGTGGTACTCAAGTCGTGACAGCGCAGTGAGGCGCATCGGCACCCGCGAGCTCGCCTGCCACCGTGCCGAGGAGCTCTAGATCGGCGCGATGCGCTCCACCGTGCGCCAGCCGCGCGGCAGCAAGGCGCCGCGCTGCGCGCGCGCGCCGACATAGTCCTTGAGATCGGCGGCCGTGAGGGTCATCTGGCGCTCACCGCAGAATACCGCCAGCGATTGTCCCGGCGACAGCACCGTCATGGCGACCAGTACCTCCTCGCGCGACTGGGCCTTCTTGGTGGCAATGGCGAACAGCTTGTTGCCCTTGCCGCGCGGCAGCTCGGGCACCTCGCTCACGGCAAACAGCAGCAGGCGGCCTTCGGAATTGACCAGCGCAACACGGGCGTCGGCCGGTTCCTGCCCCGCACTGATGGCTATTGGCACGGGCGGCAGCACCTGCGCGCCCGTGGTGAGCTTCAACAACGCCTTGCCGCCGCGGTTGCGCGAGTGCAGCTCTTTGAGTCGGACCGTGAAGCCGTAGCCGGCGTCACTGACGAGCAGCCACAATTCCTCCGGCTCGCCGATCAAAACTCCTGCAAAGCGCGCGCCGTCCGGAGGATCGAGCCGCCCCGAGAGCGGCTCGCCCTGGCCGCGCGCAGAGGGCAGAGTGTGCGCCGGCAGACTGTAGGCTCGACCCGTGCTGTCTATGAAGACTGCCAGCTGCGTGCTGCGGCCGCGCGCCGCGGCTTGGTAGGCATCGCCGCTCTTGTACGACAGGCTGCGCGGATCGATGTCATGACCCTTGGCCGAGCGCACCCAGCCTCCGGTCGACAGCACCACCGTGAGCGGCTCGTTCGCCAGCAGTTCGGTCTCCTCGATCGCCTGTGCCGCGGCGCGCTCGACGATTTTCGTGCGCCGCTCGTCACCGAACTCCGCCGCATCGGCCTCGATCTCTGCGCGCACCAGGGCGCGCAACTTCGACTTGCTGCCGAGAATCGCCTCGAGCTTGCCGCGCTCATCGGCGAGCGCCTGCTGCTCCTCGCGAATCTTCATCTCCTCGAGCTTCGCCAGATGCCGCAGCTTGGTCTCGAGAATCGCCTCGGCCTGATCGTCGGAGAGCTTGAAGCGCTTGATGAGCACCGGTTTGGGCTCTTCTTCGCGCCGGATGATGCGAATGAGCTCATCGAGGTTGAGATAAGCGATCAGCAGGCCGTCGAGGATATGCAGCCGGTGCGATACCTTGTCGAGCCGGTGCTGCAGACGGCGGCGCACGGTCTTCTGCCGGAATTCGAGCCATTCCGCCAGCAGTGCCTTGAGCCCCATGACGCGCGGCCGGCCATCGATGCCGATGACGTTCAGATTGACGCGGTAATTGCGCTCAAGGTCCGTGGTGGCGAACAAATGCGCCATGAGCTGCACCACATCGACGCGGTTGGAGCGCGGCTCGATCACGATCCGGGTGGGATTCTCGTGGTCGGACTCGTCGCGCACGTCGTCCACCATCGGCAATTTCTTGTCGCGGATCTGCTGGGCGATCTGCTCCAGAACGCGGCTGCCGGAGACCTGAAACGGCAACTGCGTGACGATGATATGGCCCGAATCCTGCTCGACCTCCCAGGTCGCGCGCGCCTTGAAGCTGCCGACGCCGTTGTCGTAGAAGGCGATCAGATCCGCGCGCGGCGAGATGATCTCGCCGCCGGTGGGCAGATCAGGGCCCTTGACGTGCTTGAGCAACGCCCGCGTGCTCGCCTCCGGATCTTCGAGCAGATGGATGCAGGCGGCGGCCAACTCACGCAGATTGTGCGGCGGAATGTCGGTCGCCATGCCGACCGCAATGCCTGAGGCGCCGTTGAGCAGCAGATTCGGCAATCGCGCCGGCAACATCAGCGGCTCATCCATAGTGCCATCGAAATTCGGCGCCCAGTCGACCGTACCGTGCTCGAGCTCGCCGAGCAGCACGTCGGCGTAGCGCGTCAGCCGCGCCTCGGTGTAGCGCATGGCGGCGAAGGCCTTGGGATCGTCGGCAGAACCCCAATTACCCTGACCATCCACAATGGGGTAGCGGAAGGAGAAATCCTGCGCCATGTGTACCATGGCCTCGTAACAGGCAGAATCGCCGTGCGGGTGGAATTTTCCGATCACATCGCCGACGGTGCGGGCCGATTTCTTGTGTTTCGATGCCGCCGACAGCCCCAGCTCGCTCATCGCATAGACGATGCGCCGCTGCACCGGCTTGAGTCCGTCGCCCAGCGCCGGCAGCGCCCGGTCGAGAATCACGTACATCGAATAGTCGAGATACGCCTTCTCGGTGAACGCACCCAACGGCCGCCGTTCGATGCCGTCGAAATCCAGCCCCGACTGCGCCATCAGCCCAGTACCTCGGCCAGATTGCCATTGCGCTCGAGCCACTCGCGGCGGTCAGGCGCGCGCTTCTTGGCGAGCAGCATGTCCATGAGGCGCTCGGTCTGGTCCTTGGCTGCCAGCGTCAGCTGCACCAGCCGCCGCGTGCGCGGATCGATCGTGGTTTCCCGCAGCTGCGTCGGATTCATCTCACCCAGCCCCTTGAAGCGCGTGACCATCGGTTTGACGCGCGCATGCTCCGCAGTCAGGCGCGCGAGTGCGGCGTCGCGCTCGGCATCATCGAGCGCGTACAGCACCTGCTTGCCCGCATCGATGCGATACAGCGGCGGCATCGCCACGTAGACATGGCCACCGACGACCAGCGGCCGGAAGTGCCGCAGGAACAGTGCGCACAGCAGCGTCGCGATGTGCTGCCCGTCCGAATCGGCGTCCGCCAGGATGCAGACCTTGTGGTAGCGCAGTTCGGACAGGTCGGCGGTGCCCGGGTCGACACCGAGCGCGACACTGATGTCATGCACCTCCTGCGAGGAGCCGATTTCACCGGGCTCGAGCTCCCAGGTATTCAGGATCTTGCCGCGCAGCGGCATGATCGCCTGAAATTCCTTGTCGCGCGCCTGCTTGGCCGATCCGCCGGCCGAGTCGCCTTCGACCAGGAACAACTCCGAGCGCGCCGGATCCTGACAGCTGCAATCGGCCAGTTTTCCAGGCAGCGCCGGACCGTTTACGGCGCGTTTGCGCACTACGCGTGCAGCCGCGCGCAACCGCTCCTGCGCGTTGTCGATCGCGAACTGCGCAATGCGCTCGCCGGCCTCGGGGTGCTGGTTGAGCCACAGTGCCGCGGCATCACGCGCCTGCGTCTCCACCAGCGCCGCAGCTTCCCGCGAGCTGAGCTTCTCCTTCAACTGCCCTGCGAACTGCGGATCGCGGATCTTGATCGACAGCACGAAGCTGGTGCGGTCCCAGACATCTTCGGCCGTCAGCTTGATAGCGCGCGGCAGCAGATTGCGAAATTCGCAGAACTCACGCACCGCGGCCACGACCCCGGCGCGCAGCCCGTTGACGTGCGTGCCGCCGGCGCTCGTTGGGATCAGGTTGACGTAGCTCTCGGCGATCAGGTGCTCGGCGTCGCTCGACCAGACCAGAGCCCAATCGATGGTGTCCTGGTCGCTCTTATGGCTGCCGGTGATCGGCTCCTGCGGCAGCCGCTCGGCCGATCCCAGCTGCTCGACCAGGTAAGCGCCGAGGTCACCGGTGTAGAACCATTCGTCCTTTTCCCCGGTCTGCTCATTGAAGAAGCTCACCCGCAGCCCCGGACACAGCACGGCTTTGGCCTTGAGCACGCGCTTGAGCTCGGGCACCGAGAAGCGATCGGAATCGAAGAACTTCGGATCCGGCCAGAAGCGCACGGTCGTGCCGGTGTTGCGCGCGCCGACGCTGCCGATGACCTCCAACTTGGAATGCACGTGGCCGTCGCGAAAGCTGATGTTGTACTCGCGCCCGCCGCGCCGCACCCAGCATTCCAGGTGCTTCGACAAGGCATTGACCACCGAGACCCCAACGCCGTGCAGCCCACCCGAGAACTTGTAGCTGCCTTCGGTGAATTTGCCGCCGGCGTGCAGCCGCGTCAGGATCAACTCCACGCCGCTGACCTTCTCCTGCGGATGGATGTCGACCGGCATCCCGCGGCCGTCATCTGCGAGTTCGAGCGACTGGTCCTTGTACAGGCTCACGCGGATCGACTTGCAATAGCCTGCAATCGCCTCATCGACGCTGTTGTCGATGACTTCGTGCGCGAGGTGATTGGGACGCGTGGTGTCGGTATACATGCCCGGACGCCGGCGCACCGGGTCCAGACCACTCAACACTTCGATATCGGAAGCGGTATACGATTCGGCCATTCTATTCCAGGGCCTCGAGGCGGTTCGAGGCGCGGCGCATTCTAGCAGAGCGCGGCGCGCACTCCGGCGATGCTGCGCGTGACGACTACCAGATACTGACGCGCTGCTCGGGCGGCAAGTACATCTTATCGCCCTGCTTGACGCCAAATGCCTCGTAGAACGGTGTCTGATTCATCTCCGGCACGGCGCCACGAAACTGCGCCGGTGAATGCGGATCGCTCTTGATGCGCACGATGGCCTCATTGTCGCGCGTCTTGGCTCGCCAGACCTGCGCCCAACCCATGAAGAAGCGCTGATCGCCGGTCAGTCCGTCGATGATCGGTGCCGGCGCGTCGCCGAGGGACAGTCGGTAGGCCTTGTAGGCGATGGCGAGCCCGGCGTTATCGGCGATGTTCTCGCCGAGTGTGAGCTCGCCATTGATGGGAAAGCCCGGCACCGGTGCATAGGCGCCGTACTGCTGCACCAGGGCGCGGGTCCTGGCCTTGAATCGATCCAGATCCCCCTGCGTGAACCAGCCCGGCGGGCTCAGCAGATTGCCGAGTCCATCGTACTGACTGCCCTGATCATCGAAGCCATGACTGATCTCGTGGCCGATGACGGCACCAATGCCGCCATAATTCACGGCGTCGTCCGCGGCGGCGTCGAAGAACGGCGGCTGCAGCATGGCCGCCGGAAAAACGATCTCGTTCATCTCCGGGTTGTAGTAGGCATTGACCGTCTGCGGCGTCATGCCCCACTCGCTGCGGTCGATGGGCTGGCCGAGTTTGGCGAGGTTACGCTGATACTCGAATGCGTTGGCACGCGTGAGGTTGCCGAACAGCTCGCCCCGCACGATTCGCAAGCTCGAATAATCACGCCACTTCGCGGGGTACCCGATCTTGGAGGTAAAGCGTGCGAGCTTGTCCTGCGCCTTGCGTCGGGTCGCAGGTTCCATCCACTCGAGCGTCTCGATCTCGGCGCGGTAGGCCGCCAGCAAATTCCTGACCAGTTGATCCATGCGCGTCTTGGATGCCGGCGGGAAGTAACTGGCCACATAAAGCCTGCCGAGCGCCTCACCGATGGCGCCATCGACCAGTCCGACGGCGCGCTTCCAACGCGGCCGATTCTGCGCGATGCCGCGCAATGCCGTGCCATAGAAGGTGAAATGCTCATCGACGAATCGCTTGCTCAAATAGGGCGCGAAAGCGCTCAGCACACGCCAGCGGAAATATGACTGCCACACCGCCAGCGGCGTGCTCTGCAGCAGCTGGTTGAAGGCGCCGATATAACTGGGCTGGCTGACCACCAGATAGTCGATCCTGCCGACCACCCCGGCGTCGGCCAGATAGCTCTTCCAGTCGTAGCCCGGAGCCAATGCCGGCAGCTGCGTGAGTTCGACCTTGTTGTAGGTCTTGACCGGATCGCGGTTCTCGACGCGGGTCCATTGCGCCTGCGCGAGCGCCGTCTCGAGCGTGACGATCTGCTCGGCGTCGTGCGCCGCGGCCGCATGGCCCGCCAGTGCCAGCATCGCCGCCACGTGCTGTCGGTATTTGCCGCGAATCTGCTGCAATCGATCGTCATTGTCCAAGTAGTAGTCGCGGTCGGGCATGCCGAGACCGCCCTGCACCAGATCGAAAACGTAGCGGGTGGCATCCCTCGCGTCCTGATGCACCTGCGGCAGGTAGGGCGCATCGACGCCGATGATGCCCAGATGCGCCATGAGCCCCGGAATTTGCGCCTTGCGCTTCAGCGCAGCGATAGCTGCAAACTCGGCGCTGAGGACAGTCAGGTCCAAGCGTTCCAGCGCGGCCTGATCCATGAAGCTCGCATACAGCTCGACGATCTTCTGCCGATCCGGGTCGGCCGCGTCCGTCGATTGCTGCAGGTGCTCGATCACGCTGTGCAGCTGATCGAGCGCATCGTCATGCAGCTTATCGAATGAGCCGTAGCGCCCCTTGTCGGCGGGAATCTCGGTATTGTCCAGCCATGCGCCATTGACGTGCCGATAGAAATCGTCCTGCGCGCGCACGCGCTCGTCGATGAACTCTAGGTCGATGCCCGAGCGCAATGTCATCAGTGGTCCCCCACTCCTCACCACATCAGATCGTCGGGAACCGTAAAGGCAGCGTAGTGCTCGTCCTCGCCCGCGGGGACGGCGGCGGCGCCCGCGGCGATGACCGCCGACGGCTCGATGGCAGCGATGCGGGCCGCGCTGGCCGAGGGAACCAGCGCGTAGCCGCGGTCCAGCCGCACGATCCGCAGCTCGCCGGAATTGAGGCGCGCACGGCTCTGGGCGTCAACTGCGATGCGCTTGACCTTCGTGTCATCGATGAAATTGAAGTAATCGTCATGCTCGAATGGTCCGATGCGGCATTGTTCGATCAATTGCCGAATCTGCGCGCGGCGCGCGCTGCGTTCGGCTTTGGCCTTGAGCTTGCGATCGAGCTCCTGGTCGCGTTTGAGCTTCTCTGCCTGCGCGCGCTGCAACGCCAGTTGCTGCTCGGAGGGGCGCTGGGGCGCGTGTCGCGACTGCCGCGGCGGGCGCGGCTGTTGCATGGCGCGTTTGGCCTGCTGCTCTGTAACCAGCCCCGCCTGAATGAGTTGATCGCGCAAGGAGCTGCTCATGGGTCGCTCTCGTCGGCTACGGCAATGCCGGAATTATCTTCCCCGGACGGCGCGCGTCAATCGCGAAAATTCTCGAATTGCAGCGGCAGCTCGAGCGGCGCCTTGCGCAGCAGCGCCATCGCCAGCTGCAGATCGTCGCGCTTCTTGCCGCTGACGCGCAGCTTCTCCCCCTGGATCTGCGCTTCGACCTTGAGCTTGGCGTCCTTGAGTTGCGCCACGAGCTGCCTGCCGAGCGTATGCTCGATGCCCTGCTTGATCGAGATTGCGCGGCGCGCACCGGCCAGGTTGAGCTCCACGGCGCCGAGATCCAGGCAGCGCGGGTCGATGCCGCGCGCCGCCAACCGCAGCCGTAGGATGTCGAGCAGCTGATCCAGCTGGTACTCGCTCGCTGCGAACTGCGTGACCAGCGACCCTTCCAGCTCGAAGCGCGCGTTGGTGCCGCGCAGATCGTAGCGCTTGTCGAGCTCACGTTTGGCCTGATCCACCGCGTTGGTGAGCTCATGCAGATCCACTTTGGAGACCACGTCGAACGATGGCATATGCGCGCGATCACTCCTCTGCTCGCGCTACCTTTAGCATCAAAGCACCGATTTTTCCATGGTAATGGCCGCGGTGAGGCGCTGCATGGATCTTCGATCGCGCGATCCGCTCGCTCGCAGTGGCTGCCGTACCGAGCCTGATCGGGCAGGCGAGCGCCGGCTGCTGCTCGGTGCAGCGGGCGGCCAGCAAACAACGGCTCATGGCACTGGCCGCACTTCGGCCTGTCGTCGAGACGCATTGCGGGGATGCGATTGATGGCGTCGCAGTGCGGGCAGACCAAATGCAGCGCGTCGCTCATGAGCCCTGGCATTGGGCCGGGCGGTTGCTCGCCCAACTTGCGTGCCAGTGACGCACCCAAGGCGCCAACGCGCTTAAGCAAAATCCTCGATGAGCGCGCGGCGCAGCGGCTCCGGCACCGGCTCGACGCGGTGCTGATAGCTCGGCAGGTCAACCCCGGCCGACAGCGTCGCACCACCCTTGAGAGCTGCGATCATGGGTGCCGCGAATTCGAAGCGCAGAAAGTGCACCGCCGAAGTCTTGGTCTCATTCTCTCGCGACAGATCCTCATCGGCGATCGCAAATACCGGCTCGAAGCCCGCAACGCGCATCCAACATCGCCGCTCGAAGCCTCGCAGCTGCGCCAGGCGCTGCGCACGCTCGGCCGGATCCGGATACTCGATCAGCAGCGTCGCCTTGAGATTGCTGCCATCGGGAATCAGCGCATTGTAGACCTCGAGTTCCTCGGCAATGCCCTGCGGCTCGAAGATGCGCTCGGCGCGCAGCATTTCCTGCACCTGGTACTGCACCGTCCTGCGGTCCTCGAAGCTCCAGCTGCAATGCTCGCCGATGCCGAGCTGCCGCCGGCGCCGATGCTCGATCATGCCGGCACGCAATACCGGCCGCTCGCGCGCGTATTGCTCGAGCGACATGAGCTCAGAGGCAGCGAGTTTCTGCACGTTTCAGATGCCGTAAGCGATGCGCAGCAGTTTGAGGGGATGCGTCGGCGGACGCGGCGTCGATAGGCCGCTTTCAATCTGATGGCCGGCCATCGGGCAGTCGCTCGCATAGTAATCCGCGCCCGCATTCTGCACGCGCTCGAACACGGCTCGCCCGATCTTCATCGAGGCGTCGCGATATGCACTCTTGACCGCGTAGGTACCGTTATGGCCCGAGCATCGCTCGATGACTTCCACCGTCGTGTCGGGCACGAGTCTGAGCACATCGCGCGTCTTGAGCCCTATATTCTGCACGCGCAGATGACAAGGTACGTGGTAGCTGACCTTGCCGAGCCGGCCGCTGAAGTCGGTGCGCAGCAGGCCCGCCTTGTGCCTGAGCATGAGATATTCGAACGGGTCGAAAATGCGCTCGGCGACCCGTTGCACGCGCGCATCGTCACTGAACATCAGCGGTAGCTCCTGCTTGAACATCAACACGCAGGAGGGAATGGGTGCCACGACGTCGTAACCGACATCGATGAGCCGGATGAGCTCCGGGATATTGGTTCGCATGAACTGCTCGACCGACTTCAAATCGCCGAGCTCGAGCTTCGGCATGCCGCAGCAGCGCTCCTTCTGGGCGAGCACCACGCCGATGCCGTTGTGCTCGAACACCGCCGCCAGGTCCTCGGCCAGCTCGGGTTCATTGCGATTGCCATAACAGGTCGTGAACAGTACCACCTGTCCGCTCGTGCCCGAACTCGCCTGGACCGGCACATCGGTGCGCAAACTGCGCTTGAGGCGAGCGCGCGCGCTGCTCGAATGAAACTGCGGCAGCGGTGCGCGCGGATCCACCCCGAGTACCTTGTCGAGCAGCTTGCGCGCGGTGGGGTTGCGGTTGGCGGCATTGACGATCTCAGCCACGACCGGGATTCCAGCGATGCGGCCGACCGCATCGGTCGCACTGAGGATCCGTTCCCCGAGCTTCAGCTCGCCCTTGCTGGCGCGTAGCGCCTTGGCGCGCAGCATCAGGTGCGGGAAGTCCACGTTCCAGGGATGCGGCGGCACATAGGGACACTTGGTCATGTAGCACATGTCGCAGAGGTAGCAGTGCTCGACGACCTTCCAATAGACGGCCTGATCCACCCCATCGAGCTCCAGGGTCGGTGAGGCATCGATGGCATCGAACAACGTGGGAAATGCCTGGCACAGGCTGAAGCAGCGGCGACAGCCGTGGCATATGTTGAACACGCGATGCAACTCGCTCTCGAGCGCGGCGCTGTCATAGAAAGACGGCTCGCGCCACTTGAGCGGATGACGAATGGGGGCCTCGAGGCTACCCTCGCGGCCCCCGTCCTTGGATGAGCCGGCCACGCGCTGCGTGTCCGATCAGCGGGCGCCTTTAAAGACTGTCCAATGCCTTCTGGAAGCGATTGGCGTGCGAGCGCTCGGCCTTGGCCAGGGTCTCGAACCAGTCGGCGATTTCGCTGAACCCTTCCTCCCGCGCCTGCTTTGCCATACCCGGGTACATGTCTGAGTACTCGTGCGTTTCCCCGGCAATAGCCGACTTGAGATTGAGCGAGGTCTCGCCGATCGGCAGGCCCGTGGCGGGATCGCCGACCTGCTCGAGATATTCCAGGTGACCGTGCGCATGGCCGGTTTCACCTTCCGCCGTCGAACGGAACACCGCCGAGACGTCATTGAAGCCCTCGACGTCCGCCTTGGCCGCGAAATACAGGTAGCGACGGTTCGCCTGCGACTCGCCAGCAAAGGCGTCCTTGAGATTCTTCTCGGTCTTGGTTCCGTTTAGTTTCATAACAGCTGCCTCCGCAATGAATGAAATGACTTTAGACTGATTCTAATACCGCCCAATGTAAGCGCAACAGCCTGCAGCGTCAACGGTTCGGAGCCTCTGACGGTTGTGCTAGTGTGGCCCCATGGTACCTAACCCGGAAGCGCCCGACGCCTCAGCGAGCACACCCGCCTTCGAGCAGTCGCTCGAGCAGCTCGAGGCGCTGGTGGCTGAGCTGGAGTCGGGTGAGCTGCCGCTCAACGAGGCTCTGGCGCGCTTCGAGCGCGGCGTGCGCCTTACGCGCGAGTGCCAGAATGCGCTCAGCGCTGCACAGCAAAAGGTCCAGATCTTGTTGCAGCGCGGTGAGAGCATGGTCTTGGACGATTTCGAGGCCGTGACCGGGGGCGACGCTGGCACCGCGACGGACTGAACCGGAAAGTAGCAGCATGTCAGAGCGTTCCCGCGCGTCCCCGATCCTGGGCACGATCCAAACCCCTGCGGATCTGCGTGCCTTGCCGGAGCGCAAGTTGCCGGCGCTGGCCGCTGAGCTGCGCGAATTCCTGATTCAGACCGTCAGCACCCGGGGCGGCCATTTTGCGGCGGGTCTGGGCGCTGTCGAGCTCACGATCGCGCTGCACTATGTTTTCAATACGCCCGAGGACCGCGTGGTCTGGGACGTGGGGCATCAGGCCTACCCCCACAAGGTGCTGACCGGTCGGCGCGAGCGCCTGCATACGATCAAGCAGTTCGCAGGCTTGGCACCGTTTCCGACACGCAGCGAGAGTCTCTACGACACCTTCGGCGTCGGCCACTCGAGCACCTCGATCAGCGCCGCGCTCGGCATGGCGGTGGCTGCCGCGCGCCAGGGTAGCGGGCGGCGCGCAGTCGCGGTCATTGGCGATGGCGCCATGAGCGCCGGCATGGCCTTCGAGGCGCTCAATCACGCCGGCAGCCTGCCGATCGACCTGCTGGTGGTTCTGAACGACAACGACATGTCGATCTCGGAGAACGTCGGCGCCCTGTCGAACTATCTGGCGCGCGTGATTTCCAGCCCGCTGTACGCACAGTTGCGGGAAAGCGGCAAAAAGGCACTGCGGCAGATGCCGGCCATGCGCAGGCTCGCACGACGCTCGGAAGAGCACGTCAAGGGGATGGTGCTGCCCGGCACGCTGTTCGAGGAAATGGGGTTCAACTACGTCGGCCCCATCGATGGGCACGATCTCAAGGCGCTGCTGCGTGCGCTGCGCACGCTGCGAACGGCACACGGCCCGCAGCTGCTGCATCTGGTGACGCACAAGGGCAAGGGCTACCCCCCCGCCGAGGCCGATCCGATCACCTGGCATGGTCCCGGTCCGTTCGACCCGGTCAGCGGCACCCTTCGCAAGACAAGGGCAGGCACTCCGAGCTATTCGCAGATCTTCGGCCAATGGCTGTGCGACATCGCCGAGCGCGACCCGCGCATCATGGCCATTACGCCTGCCATGCGCGAGGGCTCGGGGCTCATAGAATTCTCGCGACGCTTTCCCGACCGCTATTTTGATGTCGCGATCGCCGAGCAACACGCCGTTACCTTCGCCGCGGGCCTCGCTGCCGAGGGATTGCGTCCCGTCGTGGCGATCTACTCGACCTTCCTGCAGCGCGCCTACGATCAGTTGATTCATGACGTCGCGCTGCAGCAGCTGCCGGTGCTGTTCGCGGTCGATCGGGCGGGTTTTGTCGGCAGCGACGGCGCGACGCACCATGGCAGCTACGATCTGAGCTACCTGCGCTGCATCCCGAACATGGTCGTCATGGCGCCGGCGGATGAAAACGAATGCCGGCAGATGCTCTACACGGCAACCCAGCTGGACGGTCCGGCCGCGGTCCGCTATCCGCGGGGTGCCGGCCCGGGTGTGCCGATCGCGAGCGAGTTCTGCGCGCTCGAGATCGGCCGCGCGGAGCTGCGACGCCGGGGCGATGGCGGCCTGGCGCTGCTCGCCTTCGGCGTCATGCTGGCGCCAGCACTGAGGCTCGCCGAGCGCCTGGACGCCACCGTGGTCAACATGCGGTTCGTGAAACCGCTCGATCTGGCCATGCTGCGCGAGATTGCCACAGAGCATGCGGCGATCGTGACGCTGGAGGAGAATGCTGTCGCCGGCGGGGCCGGCAGCGCCTGCGCCGAGGCGCTCGACGCCGAAGGCCTGACCATACCGCGCCTGCACATCGGCATACCCGATCGTTTTACAGAACATGGCAGCCGCGAGGAATGTCTGGCGGCTGCGGGCCTCGATCTCGCCAGCATGGCGGCGGCGATCGAGCGTTGGCGCGCCGAGGTGCCGTCCTTGAAGCCGGCCCGCACCGCCTCCAAATTAGCTGCAGGAGCGGGCAACCTATGAACACTGCCGTACAATCTCGCGGCGCCAGCGTCATATCCGTCGAGGATGTGCAGTCGCGTGCCGATACCCGGCGAATTCCGATCAATCGCGTCGGCATCAAGGACATCCGCCATCCGGTCAAGGTCAAGGACCGCTCGGCCGGCGAGCAGCATACGGTCGCGACCTTCAACATGTACGTGAACCTGCCGCACAATTTCAAGGGCACGCACATGTCCCGCTTCGTCGAGATCCTGCACCGCGAGCGCGAAATTTCGGTGGATTCGTTCCAGCAGATGTTGAGCGAGATGACCACCCGGCTCGATGCTCAGGCCGGACACATCGAAATGTCCTTTCCCTACTTCGTCATGAAACGTGCGCCGGTTTCCGGTGTCGAAAGTTTCATGGATTACCAGGCTTCTTTGATCGGCGAGATCAGTCACGGCGAGACCCGCATGTGGATCAAGGTGGTCGTGCCGGTCACGAGTCTGTGTCCCTGCTCGAAGAAAATATCCGACCGCGGCGCCCACAACCAGCGATCGCACGTGAGCATCAAGGCTCGCCTGCGCGAGCACATGTGGATCGAGGAGCTCATCGACATCGCCGAGCACGAGGCATCCTGCGAACTGTGGGGCATCCTCAAGCGGCCCGATGAAAAGTACGTTACCGAGCACGCTTACGACAATCCGAAGTTCGTCGAAGATATCGTGCGCGACGTCGCCCTGCGTCTCAACCAGGAGCCGCGCGCAGCCGCGTACGTGGTGGAGAGCGAGAATTTCGAATCCATCCATAACCATTCGGCCTACGCGCTGATCGAGCGCGACAAGGACCGTTATCCCGATACCATCGCGGCGCGTGACATCGCCGAGACGGACTGACAGCCGCTGTTCAAGGAGTTCTTGTCATGGCCAATCCACTGACCAACATCAAATCCGGCAACCCGGGTCTCAACGACAGCACCTTTAGCGGACTGCCGCGCCCCGCGCTGGCCGCCGAGCGCATGACGCTGCAGGGCACCGTCAATAAGTCATTCCTGATGTTGATCGTGCTCATGGGCGCTGCGCTCTGGCCCTGGACGCAGTACCTCGCGAGCGGCAATGCGGGCGTGGTTGCGCTGCCAGTGATGATCGGCGCGATCGGCGGACTGGTGCTGGCGTTGATCATCAGCTTTCGCGCCACGACGGCGCCTTATCTGGCGCTGCCCTATGCCGCGCTCGAAGGCCTGGTGCTCGGCGGCATCTCGGCGGTACTCGAAAAGCGCTATCCCGGCATCGCAATCCAGGCGACGGCACTGACCTTCGCCGTGCTGGCCGCGCTGCTGCTGGCCTATACGATGCGCCTGATCCGCGCCACCCAGCGCTTCAGATCGATCGTGATCGCTGCTACCGGCGCCATCTTTCTGCTCTACCTGGTATCGATGGTGCTCGGACTGTTTCACGTCGCCACGCCGTTTCTGAGCGACTCCAGTCCGCTGAGCATCGGGCTGTCGCTGCTCATCATCGGCATCGCGGCGCTGAACCTGGTGCTGGATTTCGATCTGATCGAGTCCGGAGTGGCCCAGGGTGCCCCGCGCTACATGGAGTGGTACGGCGCATTCGGTTTGCTCGTTACGCTGGTGTGGCTGTACATGGAGATCCTGCGCTTCCTGAGCAAGCTGCGTCAGCGCTAACGGATCGTCGCAGCGCCTGCGCGCGCTGCAGCGGTTGCGTCCGGCCGCACCTCAGCATGCGCGGTCGCGTGGCAATCCCGAGAGCGACCATCCGGAGCACGAGCACTGAACGATTTGCGGGACTTGCAACTGCGCGCACTGACCGTCGCCGACGCCGCCAGCGTGTTGTCACTCTACCGCGAGGTCGCGTCTGCGCCGAACTGCGGTTTGGCACGCGCGCCCGATGAGATGTCCGCGCAATACGTCGAGGCGTTCCTGGCGCGCGCCAGCAGCCACGGCGTCGCGATCGGCGCGTTTGCCGACAACCAGCTGGTCGGCGAGATCCACGCCGCCCGCATCGGGCCACGGCAGTTCAGTCATGTTCTGACCGAGCTGACCGTCGCCGTGCGTCCGGGCATGCAGGGCCGCGGCGTCGGCGCAACGCTGTTCAGTGCCTTGTTTCGGGCCGCAGCAAGGCTGCGGCCGCCGATCGCACGCATCGAGCTCATCGCGCGCTCAGGCAATGCGGCAGCGATTCAACTGTACGAGCGTCTGGGCTTCAGCGCCGAGGGCCGCTTTGTCGGGCGTGTCAGACTGCGCGATGGACACATCGAGGACGACATACCCATGGCCAGATCGCTCTGAAATCCGGGGTCGGGCGTCATCACTGCATGCGCCGCGTGTCGGGTCCCTGTAGGCGACCGATCAGCGCGCGCAGGAACACGCGGTTGAATCGCAGCTGACAGGAGGCTGAGACCTGCTCCAGCAGCGTCGAGCTCACTTTCAATACTGTGACTGCATCGACCGCGCGGATGGTCGCGGTGCGCTTGGCGCCCTGCACGTAACTGGTTTCGCCGAAACACTCCCCGGTCGAGAGGATGCCGACCGACTGGCTGTGGCGTTCAACGGCGCAATTGCCCGAGACGATGATGTAGAAACGATCATCCATCTCGCCCTCCTTAACGATCTCATCGCTGCTGGCGTAATCCTGCCAATGGCTCGCGCGCATGACCTCCCAAATCTCGGCATGCGAGAAATCATGGAAGAATTTCAGACGCCGCAGCAGCCCGAACTGCTCCTGCTGGTCCATGCGCGAGTATTTCTGCCGCAGCTTCTGATGCACGCGCGTGAGCTCGGCGGCGAAGTCCAGCCCCGTGGCATAACGCCGCTCCGGCTCCTTCTGCATCGCCACCGCGACCACGTTTTCGATCTCTTCCTGCACGTCCCGCCGCAAGGTGTGGATCGGCGCCGGGGTCGCATACACGATCTGATGCAGCAGCTTGGCGAGATTGCCGGCACGAAACGGCCGCACGCCCGTGAGCAGCTCGTACATCACGGCGCCGAGCGAATAAAGATCCGAGCGATTGGTCAGCTCGAGGCTCTGCACCTGTTCGGGCGACATGTAGCTCGGCGATCCGGCGATCCCCTCGATGCGGGAAATGTCCGAGCCGGCCACGAGCGCGATGCCAAAATCGATGATGCGCACGTCGCTGTCGGTCGTGAGCATGATGTTCGATGGCTTGATGTCGCGATGGATCACGCCGCGGGTGTGCGCGTAATGCAGCGCCTTGGCGCACTTGAACATGATTTCGACCACATCGTCCAGCCGCAGCAGATTGTCCGGCCGGCAGTAGGCCGCGAGCGTGCGTGCCCCATGTACGTGTTCGGTGACGATGTAGCAACGGCCGCTTTCTTCGCCGGCGTCGAAGATCGGCAGGATGTTCGGATGCTGCAGCATGCCGACCATGTGCGCTTCGGACAGGAACATCTTGCGCGCGATGCGCGCGCGCTCGTCGTCCCCGCCGGACTCAATGTTGTAGACCTTGATGGCCACATCGCGCCCGTAGTACGGGTCGTGCGACAGGTATACGGTACCGGTACTACCGCGGCCGACTTCATTGATGATGAAGTACTTGCCGATGCGTTCCGGAATATTGCTGTCGTTCTTTGCGGTGTTCGTTTGGGGAGCTGCCATCGGCTCGATGACTCCGGAAGCCGGACGGCAGAATAAGCGGCGCGCCTGCGCACGATCTGTGATCCGTCTCGCGGATCGGTCGTGGCCGCTGCGGCTCAATGCGCGACTGGCGGCCGGCATCATCGGCGCGGTCGAATTGTGTCAACGGCGGAAGTGGTCAAAGGCCAAAGGCGAGAACTGCATCACCGCATTATTCATTTTCAGCTCGATGCCGGCGCCGCGCTCGATGCTGCCGATGCGCGTGACTGGGGTCCCGGTGCGCTCGGCGAGCGCGGCGATGGCCTCGCCGTGGCGCTGTGGCGCGGTGAAGCACAGCTCATAATCCTCGCCGCCGCCGAGTGCCTGCTGCCAGGACGCCTCTCCCAGGGCCGCGCGCAGGGCCCACGACACCGGCAGCCGCTCGAGGTCGATCACGGCGCCACAATCCGAGGCTAGCAGCAGCCGCTGCAGGTCGGCGTACAAGCCGTCGGAGACATCGATGCAGGCACTCGCCAGCCCGCGCAGCCCCAAGCCCAGCTCGAGCCGCGGTGTCGGATACTCGAAGCGACGCTGCAGGTAGGCGCCGGCCTCAGGAGCGGTACGCAGCTGCGCGCGCAGATACTTCAGGCCCGCCGCGGCATCGCCCAGCGTACCGCTGACGTACAGCCCCTCACCGCCCGCGGCCCCACTGCGGCGCATCGCCTGTCCAGGCGGCGCGACACCGGCCAGCTGCACCGTGATCGACAGCGGGCCGCGGCTCACGTTTCCCCCGACCAGCGCTACCCCATGGGCCCGCGCCAGATCGCCGAAGCCGGCGGCAAACGGCTGCAGCCATTGCGCATCGGCGTCAGGCAGGTTCAGTGCCAGTAAGGCCCAGGCGGGACTGGCACCCATGGCCGCGATGTCGCTCAAGTTCACGGCCAGAGAGCGATGTCCAAGCGAGCGCGCCGGCGCACCGGGCAGAAAATGCACCCCTTCGACCAGTGCATCGGTCGTGAGCACCAACTCGGTATCGGGCGGCACGCGCAGCAATGCCGCATCGTCGCCGATGCCGAGCACGACATCGGCGCGCGCGGCACCGAGTCCGCGGAAGTAGCGCCCGATGAGCTCGGATTCGGAGGCAATCATGGCCGCTGCGGCGCTCGCTATGGCTCAATGCTCGGCGGCGCGCCACAGGCGCGCCGCCCGGTCGAGCACGCCATTGACGAACTTGTGACCGTCGGTCGCACCGAAGCGGCGTGCCAGACCGACCGCCTCATTGATGACCACGCGATAAGGCACTTCGAGGCGGTGTCGCAGTTCGTAGCTGCCGATCAGCAGCAGCGCATGCTCGATCGGGTCGAGCTGCGCCGGCTTGCGGTCCAGCAGCGGCTCGAGCGCGGCATCGAGCGCAGCGTGCTCATCGCAGATGCCGGCCACCAGGGTGCGAAAATACTCGCCGTCAGCGCGCGGCATGTCAGGGTCGTCGGCGAATTCCTGCAGCAGGTCCTGCCACGGGCAGGCGTTGAGCTGCCATCGATACAGCGCCTGCAGCGCGAGCTTGCGTGCCACCGTCCGCGCCCCCGAGCCGCGCTCTGCGCGGCCGCTCAAGGCAGCCCGCCAATGCCTGAGCCGATGAGCATCGTCAGTGCCATCGCCAGAGCACTCCACAACGTCACGCGCAGTGCGCCCGTGACCATGCCGGCACCGCCGGCCCGTGCCGCCAGCGCGCCCAAGATCGACAGCGACAGCAACGATCCGGCGATGATCACCGGAACAATGGCGCCAACGGGCGCGAGCAGCAGCAGCAGCAGCGGCAACAGCGCCCCCGTGCCAAAGCTTGCGGCCGACGTGGCCGCCGCCACGATCGGGCGCGCACGCTGCATGTGCGAAAGCCCAAGCTCATCGCGCGCGTGCGCACCGAGCGCATCGTGCGCCATCAATTGCACCGCCACTTCGCGCGCGAGCGGGGGCTGGAGTCCACGCTGCACGTAGATGCCAGCCAATTCGGCGCGCTCCGCCGCCTCATCGTTCTCGAGCTCGCGCCGTTCGCGCTCGAGGTCCGAGCGTTCGCTGTCGGCCTGCGAGCTCACCGAGACATACTCGCCGGTGGCCATCGACATGGCGCCGGCCACCAGTCCGGCGACGGCGATCTGCAGCATCTGCCGTGGCGTCGCATGCGTCGCCGCCACGCCGGTCAACAGACTCGCCACCGAGATGATGCCGTCGTTGGCCCCCAGCACGGCGGCGCGCAGCCAGCCGGTGCGATTGACGTAATGACGCTCGAAGACGTGACGGCGCACGGGATTCAATTTCGCTCCTCGCGCATGGCTAGGGGCGCCGCGGCGTCAGGCCATCGCCGCCTGCCAGCGCACCGCGCGTGGGGCCGCCACTTCGGCGCATCAGCCAGGCCAGCACGTACCAGAATCCAAGGAAGATCAGCCACAGCAACACACCAATCAGCAGCGCGAACAGGACGCTCTGCACGCTCAGCGCGAATCCGGGTTGATACAGCTGCCAGGTCGCGTGCGCCAGTTCGCGATCGCCGTGCAGCAGTAGATACAGACACTGATGGTAGAGGTCCGAGTCGAGGCCGCGCATCAGCTCGCGCAGCCGCTGCGCCGCATCGAGCATGCGCTGCAGCGCCGCGCCTTCGTCATGGAACGTTGGGTCGCGGCTCTGCAGGTGGTATTGCACCAGTGCCTGTAAACTGCCGCCGTGCTCGCGCTCGGCGATCCGCTGAAACGGCGCCAGATCGGCCAGCACCTGCTCGAGCCGGCCGCCGGCATGCTGGCGGTATTGCGCAATGAAACTTGGCACGCAGCCGGCAATCACCACGGCGCACAGCAGCACGATGCGGTCGAGCAACCCACGGATCACGGCCATGACAGGCTCGCTGCAGTGAGCTCACTGCGCGGCCCCCCGCGTCTGTTGGTTCTACTCGCCACGCGTCACTTCGGTTTGCGCGCGGCCGCGTCCAGCGCCGGCAACAGCGGCAGCTGGTCCTGCTCGAGCTTGCTTTCGCGCCGGCGATGATGATGACGCAGGCGCTCGATTTCCTCGCGAAACGCCTCGACATGCTGAAAGCTGCGGTACACGGACGCGAAACGCACATAGGCAACCTCGTCCATTTGACGCAGCTCCTCCATGACCAGTTCGCCGATCATGCGCGCCGGCACCTCGCGCTCGCCCAGCACGCGCAGTTTGTGGCAAACGCGCCCCACCGCCTGATCGATCGCGTCCGGGGTCACGGGCCGCTTTTCAAGCGCCTTGGTCATGCCGCTGGCGAGCTTGCGCTCGTCGAACGGCTCGCGGCTGCCATCGTTCTTGACGACGCGCGGCATCAGCAGTTCGGCGGTCTCGAAGGTCGTAAAGCGCTCACCACAGCTCAAGCATTCGCGCCGACGACGGATCTGACGACCATCGGCCGTGAGCCGCGAGTCGGTCACTTTGGTCTCGACGTGGCCGCAAAAGGGACAATGCACCGCTTGCCCCGTGGCGCATTCAGTCGCCGTAGACTGGAAAACGCCGGCACAGGGCGGCCACCTGCCCGCGCACCCGCGCTAAGACGTCGTCCGCGCCGTTGGCTTCCAGAACATCCGCGATCCAGCCCGCAACCTGGCGCACCTCCGCCTCGCGAAAGCCCCGCGTGGTCGACGCCGGCGTGCCCAGGCGCAGACCGCTTGTGACCATCGGCGGTCGAGGATCATTCGGCACGGCGTTCTTGTTGACCGTGATATGCGCCCGACCCAAGGCCGCATCGGCGTCCTTGCCCGTGATATCGCGACCCACGAGGCTCACCAGGAACAAGTGATTGTCGGTACCGCCCGAGACGATATTGAAGCCACGAGCTGCGAGCGCCGCGCACATGGCGCGCGCATTGGCCAGCACCTGCGCCTGATATTGCTTGAACTCCGGCTGCAGCGCCTCGAGCAACGCCACCGCCTTGGCAGCGATGACGTGCATCAGGGGCCCGCCTTGAGTGCCGGGAAACACCATTGAATTGAGTTTCTTGGTGATGGCGTCGTTAGCGCGCGCCAGGATCAGGCCGCCGCGCGGCCCGCGCAGGGTCTTATGCGTGGTGGTCGTCACCACATCGGCGTAGGGCAACGGGCTGGGATAATGTCCCGTGGCCACGAGTCCGGCCACATGCGCCATATCGACGAACAGCAACGCACCGACGCTGTCAGCGATCGCACGAAATCGCTGCCAGTCGAGCACGCGCGAATAGGCGGAAAACCCGGCGACGATCATCTTCGGCCGATGCTCGCGCGCCAGGGCCTCGATCTGCTCGTAATTGACCAGACCCGTGTCCGGGTGCACGCCGTACTGATGCGCCTGAAACAGCTTGCCGGAGAAATTGACCTTGGCGCCATGCGTCAGATGGCCGCCGTGGTCGAGGCTCATACCGAGGATCACATCCCCCGGCGACAGCAGTGCCAGATATACCGCGGCATTGGCCTGCGAGCCCGAATGCGGCTGGACGTTGGCGTAATCGGCGCCGAACAGCTGCTTGGCACGATCGATCGCAAGCTGCTCGGCGATGTCGACGAATTCACAACCGCCGTAATAGCGCTTGCCGGGATATCCCTCCGCGTACTTGTTGGTCAGTACCGAGCCCTGCGCTTCCAGCACCGGCGGACTGGTGTAGTTCTCCGAGGCGATGAGCTCGATGTGATCTTCCTGGCGCTGGCGCTCGCCATCAAGGGCTCGTTGCAACTCGGGGTCGAAATCCTTGAGGCGCATTTGGCTCGAGAACATGCGGGCAGCTGCCTTTGCTGGGGTCGTTGAATGCGAGGCGAGTAATTCTACCCGATCGCGGCGCATCAGGCCCCACAGGTCGCGTACCGGCGGATGCTGCGGCTGGTATCGACCGTCAGGCCGTCAACAGAGCCTGCACGACGTCGTTCCAGGCGCGTGCGAGATTGCCGCGATCGTAGCCTCCACCGCCCAAGGCCAGTACGCGGCCATGACCTAAGCCGTCGGCCAATCTGCACAGATCGGTCGCCGCGCGCGCGTGGCAGGCGCTCGTCAGCTGCAGATGGGTGATTGGATCGCCGGCGATGCTGTCGGCGCCGCATTGCAGAATGCAGAACTCCGGCTCGAATCGCGCGATGTGCGACAGCATTTGCGGCCACTCGGTCTCGAACTCGGCATCGCCTGCGCCGGCCGGCAACGGTACGTTGAGCTTGGTACCGGCGGCGGCGCCGCTGCCGATCTCGGCACGGTCGCCGGTGCCGGGATAGAGCGTCTGGCCGCTTTCATGCAGATCCGCGAAGATCACGCCCGGGTCGTCCTCGAAGCCGTAGTACACACCGTCGCCGTGGTGCGCATCGATATCGACATAGGCCACTCGCGCCATGCCGAGATCGCGCCGCAGGTGCTCGATGACCACGCCGCAATCGTTGAAAACACAGAACCCGGCAGCGCGCCGACGCGATGCGTGGTGCAGACCGCCGATCGGTACGAAGGCCCGGCGGCGCGTGCCCGCCAGGATCCAATCGGTCGCCGTCAGGCTGGCTCCCACCACACAGGCTGCGGCCTCGAACACGCCCCGATAGGCCGGCGTATCGCCGCCATCGAGATAACCACTGCCCGACTGCGAGCGTTCCATGACGAAGCGAATGTGCTCAGGGGTATGAAACAGCTGCAGCTCGCCGATGAGCGCATCGCGCGGCTCGAGCACCTGCGTCTGCCCCTCCAGACCGCGCTGCTGAAACTCGCGCAGGAAAGCCGCGTGGCGATCGGACCCGAACGGGTGACCATCGCCGAAGCCGTATCGGGCGAGCCGCTCGCCGAGCACGACGGCAACCTCGGAGGCTTGGGCGTTCAACGCTGCTCTTTGAGCTGCTGCTCGCGACACTGCACCTGACCCAAAGATAGCATACGGCAGTAGCAGCGTAGCGGCGCGTTCATCGATAATGCGCGCCCCTCCCGGCAGCCCGGTCGAACTCCATGGCGCAATACATCTACACCATGAACCGCGTGTCCAAAGTGGTGCCGCCCAAGCGCGTCATCCTGCGTGACATCAGTCTGTCGTTTTTTCCCGGCGCCAAGATCGGGGTACTGGGATTGAACGGCTCGGGCAAATCCTCGCTGCTGCGGATCATGGCGGGGCTGGACAAGAACATAGACGGCGAGGCGCGGCCGCAAGCAGGCATCCGCGTGGGGTTCCTGCCGCAGGAGCCCGAGCTCAATCCCGAGCATGACGTTCGCACCGTGGTCATCGAAGGCATCGGCGGAGCATTCGCGCTGCTCGCGCGCTTCAACCAGATCAGCGAGCAGTTCGGCGAACCGATGGACGAGGCGCAGATGAACAAGCTGCTCGAGGAGCAGGCCAAGTTGCAGGATGCGATCGACGCGGCGGGCGGCTGGGAGCTCGAACGCAAGCTCGAGATCGCCGCCGATGCACTGCGGCTGCCGGCCTGGGACGCCAGGATCGCGCAGCTCTCGGGTGGCGAGAAACGCCGCGTGGCGCTGTGCCGACTGCTGTTGTCGCAGCCGGACATGCTGCTGCTCGATGAGCCGACCAATCATCTGGATGCCGAATCGGTCGCGTGGCTCGAGCGTTATCTCGAGGAATACCCGAGCACGGTCGTGGCGGTCACGCACGACCGCTACTTCCTCGACAATGTCGCCAAATGGATCCTCGAGCTCGACCGCGGCCATGGCATTCCCTGGCAGGGCAATTACTCATCGTGGCTCGAGCAGAAGGAGAAGCGTCTGGCGCTCGAGGAGCGCGAGCGCGAGGCGCTGCGCAAGACCCTGGCACACGAGCTCGAATGGGTGCGCACCAACCCCAAGGCACGCCAGGCCAAGAGCAAGGCACGCCTGGCACGCTACGAGGAGCTGGCGTCAAAGGAATTCCAGGAGCGCAATGAAACCAACGAGATCTACATTCCACCCGGACCGCGGCTCGGCGAATTGGTCATCGAGGTGGCGCACCTGTCGAAGGCGTATGGTGACCGCCTGCTGATGGACAATGTCAATTTCAGCATGCCACCGGGCAGCATCGTCGGCATCATCGGTCCGAACGGCGCCGGCAAGACTACGCTATTTCGCATGTTGACCGGAACGGTGCAGCCCGACAACGGTACGGTTCGCATCGGACCGACGGTCAAGCTTGCCTACGTCGATCAATCGCGCCAGACCCTCGATGACAAGAAGACCGTGTGGGCGGAGATCTCGGGCGGCCAGGACATCATTCGAGTGGAGGGCTACGAGACAGCCTCGCGCGGTTACGTCGGCCGGTTCAATTTCAAGGGCGCGCAGCAGCAGCAGCTGATCGGCGAGCTCTCCGGCGGCGAGCGCAACCGCGTGCATCTGGCAAAGGTACTGCGCACTGGCGGCAACGTGCTGCTGCTCGATGAGCCCACCAACGATCTCGACATCGAAACGCTGCGCGCCCTCGAGGAGGCACTGCTGAATTTTCCGGGCTGCGCAGTCGTGATTTCCCACGACCGCTGGTTCCTCGATCGCATTGCCACACACATTCTGGCCTTCGAGGGTAACTCGGAAGTAATTTGGTTCCAAGGCAACTATCAGGATTACTTCGAAGACCTGCGCCGCCGCCGCGGCGACGACGCGGCGCAGCCGCATCGGCTCAAATACCGCAAGCTCACGCGTTGAGCGCTGCCTCAGGCGGCGCGGCCAATGGCGGGCGTCGTGACCGAGCGGGCGCTGATTATGTCAATGCGCCGCCTGACTGGCGCCGGGCGCCGCGCCGTGGCCGCCGCGCCATGCCGCCATGGCGGCGTTCGGCTACACTAAACGCCATGTCGATGTACATCGATATCAATGACCGCCTGCACAATGAGCGCGCGGCGAACCTTGCGTTAACCTGCCCGCATTGCGCTGTGTTTGCTCACATCACACCCATCGCCGTGCCGGGCTTTGCTGCGCTGTCGGCGAGCCGCCCGAAGCAGATCGGGCTGGTCTATCGCTGCGACGCCTGCAACGCCCCGGTGTTCCTGCGCACCAATGTGCGCAGCTACGGCAGCGAGCAAATCGAATTGTCATCGCAGTTCGAGGAGCTGGAGCGGCCACTGGAGAGTTTCAATTTCGCGCATCTGCCGCCGGAAGTCGAGACGCTGTTTCGCGAAACGCTGCAGTGCTATTCGCGCGGCATCTTGAACGCGTTCGCAACCATGAGCCGCCGCACCATGCAGGCGGTATTTGCGCATCTGGGTGAGGCCGGAAAGCTGCGAGTATTTGACGAGCTCAATAACGTGCGCGACATGGCCGAAATCGACAGCGGCCTGTTCACCCCGATCAAGCGCGTGCTTTTCGGCACCGACGCCGACCCGGCACCGAGTCTGCCATTGATCGATGAGGATCAGGCCGGGCTGCTGCTCGAAGTCATCAAGGACCTGTTGTACCAATGCTACGAGCGCAAGGCCCGTCTGCAGCAGGCGCTGGTCGCGCGTCACGTCTTTGCCGATGCGCCCGAGCGCCACAGCGCGCACGCGCTGACAAACGACCTCGGCCTGTGACGTCCGGGCTCGGCTATCCGAGCCAGACCCGAGCGTTGCGGAAAAGGCGCATCCAGCCGCTGTCCTCGCCCGCCTCGCGCCGGTGCCAGGAGTTCTGCACCGTACGATAGACGCGCTCGGGATGCGGCATCGTGACCGTCACGCGGCCGTCCGGCGTGGTGAGCGCGGCCAGCGCCTCCACCGCGCCATTGGGATTGGCCGGGTAGGAGTGCGCCGGCTGGCCGCGATTGTCCACGTAGCGAAACGCCAGCAGACGCGCACTCAGGCAGCGCTGCAGGTCCGCATCGCTGTCGAACTGCGGCCGACCCTCACCGTGCGCCACGGCGACCGGCAAGCGCGAGCCGTGCATCCCGGCGAGTAGCACCGAGGGCGATTCGAGGATCTCGACCAAGCTCAGGCGCGCCTCAAACTGCTCGCAGCGGTTGCGCCGGAACCGCGGCCAGTGCTGCGCACCCGGAATCAGCTCCCTGAGTTCGGCAAACATCTGGCAGCCATTGCAGACACCGAGCGAAAAGGTATCGGTGCGCTGGAAGAAGCGCACGAATTCCAGGCGCGTGCGTTCGTGAAACAGGATCGAACGCGCCCAACCACGGCCGGCGCCGAGCACATCGCCGTAGGAGAAACCACCGCAGGCGATGAGCCCGCAGAAAGCCGCCAGGCTGCGCGTGCCGCTGATCAGATCGGACATGTGCACGTCGTGCGCCTCAAAGCCGGCGCGATCGAGCGCCGCGGCCATCTCGTATTGGCTGTTCACGCCCTGTTCGCGCAGCACCGCGACGCGCGGCCGTGACGCACGCGCAATCATCGGCGCGGCGATGTCCTCATCGGCATCGAAACTCAATCGCTGCGACAGACCCGGATCGGTCTCGTCGAGCAGCGCGGCCAACTCCTCCTCGGCGCACTGCGGATCGTCGCGCAGCTGCCGCATCTGGAACGACGTCTCCGACCAGGCGCGTCGCAGATCGCTCCAGCTTTCGTCGAGCACCGAGGCGCCGACTCGCACGCGCACGCGCATGTTCGAAGTCGGCATGCCAATCATGTGGGTACACTCGCCAAGCCCGTGCGAGGCCAGGCACTGCAGCACCGCTGCGCGCTGCGCGCTCCTGACCTGCAAAACCGCTCCCGGTTCCTCGCTGAACAGCTGCGCCGCAGCGCGTCCACCGGGCGGCTCGAGCGCGATTTCCAGACCGCAGTGGCCGGCAAAGGCCATCTCGACCAGCGTCACGAACAGGCCGCCGTCGGAGCGGTCGTGATAGGCGAG
Source organism: Steroidobacteraceae bacterium (assembly GCA_035605115.1). Taxonomy (GTDB): domain Bacteria; phylum Pseudomonadota; class Gammaproteobacteria; order Steroidobacterales; family Steroidobacteraceae; genus FEN-1191. Next base: position 53,816 of record DATNHF010000047.1, read on the forward strand.
CACCAGATCGCGAGCACGCAGCTCGATGAGTGCTGCGGCGAGAGCGCGCAGCGCCGCCGCGTCGTCCGCATCCGCCGGCGCGCCGCCCATGCAACTGAAAACCTGTGCCAAGGCGCTCATGCCGAGCCGGTTGCGAGCGCGCCCTAAATCGATCAGCAGCAGCTGTGTATCGCCGCGATCCAATTGCAGCACCGCCGTCCAGCTGCGCCGCACGTCCCGCACCGGCGCGAACGCCGACACGATCAGCGAAACCGGGGCGATCACCGACTTGCTCTCGCCCGCCTGCTGCCAGGCGGTGCGCATCGACAGCGAGTCCTTTCCCACCGGAATCGCCAACCCGAGCTGCGGGCAGAGCTCCTCTCCGATCGCACGTACGGCCTCGTAGAGCGCGGCATCCTCGCCGTCCACACCGCACGCCGCCATCCAGTTGGCCGACAGGCGCACCTCAGCGAGCGCGCCGATGTCGGCGGCCAGAATATTGGTGATCGCCTCGGCGACCGCAAGGCGCGCCGCGGCCGCGGCGTCCAGCAGCGCCGCGGGAGTGCGCTCGCCCAGCGCCATCGCCTCGCCGCGCACATGATGATAATCGGCCAGCGTGACCGCGACGTCGCTCACCGGGACCTGCCACGGGCCGACGAATTGATCGCGGCTGATCTGGCCGCCCACGGTCCGATCGCCGATCGTGATCAGAAACGTCTTGTCGGCGACCGCCGGCAGGCGCAACACGCGGTATGCCGCCTCGCGCAGATCCACCGCCTCGCAATCGGGCGGACGCTGCCATCGCGGCCGGCTGCGCACTTCGCGCCGCATCTGCGGTGGCCTGCCGAGCAGCGCCTCGATCGGCATGTGCACCGGCTCATTGCCGAAATGGCGGTCGCGCACAATCAACTGACCGTCGTCGGTGATCTCGCCGATGACCGCGTAAGGGCAGCGCTCGCGCTGCGCGATCGTCACGAAACGCTCCAGACCTCCGGGTGCCAAGGTGAGCACATAGCGCTCTTGCGCCTCATTGCACCAGATCTCAAGCGGCGACATACCGGGTTCGGCATTTGGAATGGCTCGCAGCGCGATGCGAGCACCGCGATGGCTGTGAGCGACCGCCTCCGGCACCGCGTTGGACAGTCCGCCAGCCCCGACATCGTGAATCAGCTCGATCGGATTGTGCGCGCCGAGCGCCCAGCAGCGATCGATGACCTCCTGCGCCCGCCGCTGCATCTCGGCGTTGCCGCGCTGAACCGAGGCGAAATCGAGATCCTCGCTCGAGGCGCCGCTGCCGAGTGAGGATGCCGCGCCGCCGCCAAGGCCGATGAGCATCGCCGGGCCGCCGAGCAGCACCAGCGGCGCTGCGATCGACACCTCGCCCTTCTCTACGTGCGGCCGACGCACGTTGCCGAGCCCGCCGGCGAGCATGATCGGTTTGTGATAGCCGCGCGCGATGCCGGTCGGGTCTCCGGGCAGCGCCGTCTCGAGCGTGCGAAAGAAGCCGCAGATGCTCGGACGCCCGAATTCGTTGTTGAAGGCCGCCGCGCCTATCGGCCCCTCCAGCATGACTTCCAGCGCCGATGCGATCCGCGCCGGCCTGCCGATGCTGCGTTCCCACGGTTGCTCGAAGCCCGGAATGCACAGGTGCGAGACTGCGAAACCCGTGATCCCGGCTTTCGGCTTGGCACCCCGGCCGGTCGCCGCCTCGTCGCGAATCTCCCCGCCGGCGCCGGTGGCAGCGCCCGGAAACGGCGAGATGGCGGTGGGATGGTTGTGCGTCTCGACTTTCATGAGGATGTCGACCGGCTCCTCGCTGCCGCGATAGACGCCGGTGCTCGGGTCCGGAAACCAGCGCGTCGCGACGCTACCGACGATGACGGCGGCGTTGTCCCGATAGGCAGACAGCACGCCGCTCGGCGCACGCTCGTGCGTATTGCGGATCATCGCAAACAGCGACCGCTCGCGCTCCACGCCGTCGATCACAAACTTGGCATTGAAAATCTTGTGCCGGCAGTGCTCGGAGTTCGCCTGCGCGAACATCATGAGTTCCACGTCGCTCGGATCGCGATTGAGCCTGCGGAAGGTCTCGAGCAGGTAGTCCATCTCCGCCTCGCTGAGCGCGAGCCCCAGACGATTGTTGGCATCGCGCAACGCGGCGCGCCCGGTCCCCAACGCAATAAAGCGCAACGGCCGCGGCGGCTGCTGCGCGAATAGCTGCGCGGCGGCCTCGAGCTCACTGAAAACCGCCTCGGTCATGCGATCGTGCAGCGCGGCGCCGAGCGCCGCGCAACGTGCCGGCGTCAGATCGGCCGGCGGCGCCAGCCGATACAGCACGCCGCGTTCGATGCGCAGCACGGCCGTCAGCCCACAGACCTGGGCGATGTCCGTGGCTTTGCTCGACCAGGGCGAGATCGTGCCGGGCCGCGGCAGCACCAGCAGCCGCTGCACGGGACGCTGCGAGTCGGCGCACACTCTCGGCGGCGGCGCGCCGCCGTCGGCCAGCAATTGCGCCAGCCGCGCCGCTTCGAGCGCGTCGAGTTCGCGGCTGCATTGCACGAAATGCATGAACTGCGCGCTGACGGCCGCGACCCCCGGCTCGAGGGCGCGCAGGCGCGCGAGCAGTCGGATCAGTCGGAAATCGGACAGCGCCTGCGAGCCGGCAAGCGTCAGCATCAAGTCTTCTTCGGTCCCGGGTCGCTCGCCGAAGGCGGCAGCAGCGGCATCGGAAACTGCGCCACATTGGCGCCCTCGAGCGCGACGATCTTGCTGACCCCTTGCTTGCGCACCTCATCGATGCGGATGATTGACTGCAAAGGCAGGTAACTGCGGGTCACGCCGGTGAATTCGGTCTTGACGCGCTCTTCCGTCGGATCCAGCACCACCGAAGATCGCTCGCCGAAAACCAGCTCCTCGATCTCGACAAAGCCGAAAAGAGCGCCGTGACTGACCTTGCGAGCGTACAGCTCGTAAACCTTGCCCTGGTTCACAAAGATGATCTTAAAGATGTGGTTCGATGCCATCGTCAGGGCTGATGCCGTCCAAGCGCAGCAGAAACGCTCTGCCGAAGTATTATATGTCCGGGTAGACTAGGCGTGGGTTCCCAAGATGGCCCTGAAGCTCACAATCGTCAGCGAGCAGCGCGCGCCACTCGGCTCGCGCGGCAGCATCGTTTTCGGCGTGGGAGGCGGCAGCATCGGCCGGGCCCACGACAATGATTGGGTGTTGCCCGACGCGGAGCGTTACCTGTCGGCACATCACGCCCGGGTCAAGTTCCATGACGGGACGTTTTATCTGTTCGATACCAGCACCAACGGCGTGTTCATCAACGACCGCATCGAGGCGTTGGGACGCCGCGCCGGCTATCCGCTGCGCAACGGCGATAGCCTGCGGCTTGGAGATTATCAGATCACCGTCAGTATCGACTCGGAGGCCAGCGAGGCCCCCGAGGCCAGCGCGATATTTCCGGTCAAGCCGGCCGCGCCCGGCGCCGATCGGGCGCCCGGGGGCAACGATCTCGCGGCCGAATTCAGCATGGGCGATCTGCTGCGTCCCGACACCGAGGGCGCTGGCCTCGGCCCCATGGACGGTCCGGCTCAGCCGGTGCTGACCGAAGACGCGGGTCTATTGGCATTCGACCAGAGCGAGCCGCGAGCGCCCCAGGCGCGCCCACAAGCCGCGGGCACGGCGCGGCCCGAGCCGCGCGCCGCCGACAATGCCAGCGGCATCGAATCCTTCTGCCGCGGCGCCGGCATCGATGCGAAACTGCTGACGCCTGAAGGCCAGGCGCGCGCACTGTACCTGGCCGGATTGATGTTGCGCGAAGCGCTCGTGGGCCTCAAGGGACTGGCGTTGACGCAGCGCGAAATGCGCGATCAACACCAGATCGAGGTCGGACGCGAAGATCCGCAGCAGATCGGGCTGACCGGATTGCCGGTCGAGGATCTGCTGCTGCGATTACTGCAGGGTCACGAGGCGCACAAGCTCGATGCAGTGCTGTGGCTGCGCGAAACTCTGGCCAGCACTCGACGGCACGATCTGGCGTTTTCACGCGCGTTGCGTGCCGCACTCATTGAATACATCGCGCGCCTGGATCCCAAAGCCATGGTGCCCGACGCTTCCAGGCGCGCGCCCGGCACTACCGATCCGGCGGCGCTGCGCGAGCGGTACTTAAGCATCACCGAGATGGCGGCCGGCAGGCTACCGCAGCTGTTCGCCGAGGCGTTCGCGCGCGTCTTCGCCGCGGAATTCAAGGGCTCCGGCGGCAGCTGAGCCTCAGGGGGCGGCAGCCGCGACCCGCACCGGGGTACCGGACAGCAGCGAATCGGCCGGGTTGAGAATCACGCGATCGTCAGGCCCGACGCCGCTGAGGATCTCGATTTCACTGCCAAAGTCGCGGCCGATGCGCACGGTGTTGAGCTGAACCCGGTTGTTGGCATCGAGCGTTGCTACGTGCAGGCCGTCGGCCCGAAATAGCAGCGTATTGGACGGCAACCGCCAGCTCGTCAGACCCAATGGCAGCGGCAGGTGAACCTGCGCGAATGCGCCCGACAGCAATTCTCCCTTGGAGTTGTCCGCTTCCAGCTCGGTCAGTAGCGTGCGCGTGGTCATATCGATGGCACGCGCCGTGCTGACGACCTTGGCCGGAAAGCGGCGGTCGGGGTGCTCGGCAAAATTCAGTTCGGCGATCAGCCCGGGCTGTATCAGGCTGACATAGGCCTGAGGCACGTGCACATACACACGCAGGCGGCGGGTCGCCGTCATATGGAACAGCTCCTGTCCGCTGGTGCTGCCTTCGGTGACGAGCGCTCCGATGTCGATGCGGCGCGCGGTCACGACCCCATCGAACGGCGCGGTGATGTGGTTGAAGGACTCCAGTTGCGCCAGACGCTGCAAATTCTGGCGCGCCGATTCGAGCTGCGCGGTCTTGGCGTCGGCGTCGCCCTGCGCGTTGTCGACATCCTGCACGGCGACCAGGCCGGTCTTGCGCAGCTCCTGATAGCGCGCGGCCGTGGTCTGCGCCAGCCGGTAATTGGCCTCGGCCGTGGCCAGATCCGCCTTGGCCTGGCGATACTGCGCGTCTACTTCCGGCGTCTCGATGTCGGCCAGCGCATCACCCGCCTTGACCTGCTTGCCGATGTCGGCATACCAGCGCTTGAGATAGCCGCTGGTACGCGCATAGATCGGCGCATCGGTATACGCCTCGACGTCGCCCGGAAGCACGAGCTCATTGGCGCTGTTGCTGTGGTGCGGTTTGACCACGTTTACGGCCTGCACGGCCGCGGCCTCGGTAGCACGCTTGAGCGCGGCGCTGGCCTGCAGGCGCGTGACAATGCCCCAGGCCGCCACGGCAATCGCCGCGAGCATCACATACAGCGCGAGATGCTTGAGCCGGCGGGTGTAGCGACGATTTTCGTCGAGCACGCTCACACGCGCTCCGCGGCGCTGGCCGCTGAGCTGCGCGTGAACCGTCCATGGATCGCCGAAAACACCACCGGCACGAACAGCAGCGTTGCAAACGTGGCGAACAACAGGCCGCCGATGACCGCCCGCCCCAGCGGCGCATTCTGCTCACCGCCCTCGCCGAGTCCGAGCGACATCGGCAGCATGCCGATCACCATCGCGAGCGCTGTCATGAGCACGGGGCGGAAGCGCACGAAGCCGGCTTCGAGCGCGGCCGCAGCCGCATCCACGCCCTGATCGAGACGCTCGCGCGCGAAGCTCACGACCAGGATGCTGTTCGCGGTGGCAACGCCCAGGCACATGATCGCGCCGATCAACGCCGGTACGCTGATGGTCGTATGGGTCACGAACAGCATCCAGACCATGCCCCCCAGCGCAGACGGCAGTGCGCTGATGATGATGATCGGATCGAGCCAGCTTTGGAAGTTGACGACAATAAGCAGATAGATCAGCAGAACCGCGCCGATCATACCGTAGGCGAGACCGCTGAAGGACGTACGCATGGTTTCTGTCTGCCCGCGCATCGTGAGGTCGCTGCCGCGCGGCAGCTCGTGGCGCGCCGCTTCCACCTGGCGGTGGACCGCATCACCGACCGTACCGAGATCAGTGCCATCGACTGAACCGTAGATATCGATGACCGGCCGGGAATCGTAGTGGCTCACGACCGCCTGGCCGACACCGCGGTCGATCGTGGCGAGGTTGGCGAGCAGCTGCTGGCCACCGCCGGTTCCCTTGGTCACCGGCGTCACCGCCAGATCCTGCAGCGAGGTCAGCCGGTACTGCGGCGCCTGCGTGGCGACGTTGTATTGGATTCCCGAGCGCGGATCGACCCAGAACGACGGCGCAGTCTGCTGGCTGCCGGACAGCGAGATCAGCACATTGGTGGCGACGTCCTGCTGCGTGAATCCGAGCTGCACGGCGTTCACCCGATCGACTGTCACATTGATCTGCGGATAGTCGAACGCCTGTTGGATCCGCAGGTCCACTGCGCCGGGAATCCTCTGCAGGCGCGCGAGCAGTGCGTTGGCGAACGCGCGATTGCCGGCCAGATCGTTACCGACCACCTGCACATCGAATGGCGAGGGTAGACCGAAGTTCAGTATCTGACTGACGATGTCGGATGGCAGAAACGAGAAGGTGGTCGATGGAAACTCCTCGCGCAGCTGCGCGCGCAGAGTGCGCACGTACTCGGCCGTCGGCCGGCGATGCTCCGATCGCAGCGCGATCATGATGTCGGCGTCGCCCGGACCAATGGGCGCGGAGGTGCTGTACGAGAGATTGATACCGCTGTACGGCACACCGATATTGTCGAGCAGCGTCTCGAGCTCGTCGGCTGGAATGCTCATGCGGATCCGTGCCTCGACCTCATCGACCAGAATAGCGGTTTGCTCCAGGCGCGTGCCGCTGCGCGCGCGCAAATGCAGGCGCACCTGTCCGGCGTCGACTGAAGGAAAGAAATCCCGGCCCAGCCACGGCAGCAGCAGGAATGCGGTCGAGCCGATCAGCATGAAAACGACGATGAAGGCCAGGCCGTGCTGCAATCCGGCCGCAAGCATCGCGTGGTAGCCGGCGCGCAAACGCGAAAATCGCCGCTCGAAAGCGTGCTGCAAGCGCGTGAATGGCCCGCCGGATTGGCCCTGCGCCTCGCGCGCCACATGCTTTTGCAGCCAGTACTTCGCCAGCGTCGGCACCAGCGTCCGCGACAGCAGGTAGGAAGCCAGCATGGCGAACACCACGGCTTCCGCCAGCGGCACGAACAGGAATCGGGATACGCCTGCCAGCAGGAACATCGGTACGAACACGACGCAAATGCACAGGGTCGACACCAAGGCCGGTAGCGCGATCTGGTGCGCGCCGTCGAGAATCGCGGCCTCTACTTCCTTGCCTTGTTCCAGGTGCCAGTTGATGTTCTCGATCGCCACCGTGGCGTCGTCGACCAGGATGCCGACCGCCAGCGCCAGCCCGCCAAGCGTCATGATGTTGATGGTCTCTCCGATCGCCGACAGGCACACGATCGAGGTCAGCACCGACAGTGGAATCGAGATCGTGATGATCAGGGTGCTGCGCCATGAGCCCAGAAACAGCAGAATCATGAGCCCGGTCAGCGCTGCGGCGATCACGCCTTCGCGAATCACGCTGTTGACGGCGGCGCGCACGAATATCGACTGATCCGCGTGCGCTTCGATCTTGAGATCCTCGGGCAGCTGCGAGCGAATCCTCGGCAGCAGCCGCTTGATGCTGTCGACTATCTGCAGCGTCGAGGCGCTGCCGGTCTTCAGCACCGACATCAGCACCGCGTGCCGCCCGTTCAGGCGCACCAGGTTGGTCTGCGGAATGGAGCCGTCGCGCACGTTGGCGACATCGTGCACGAACACGACCGTGCCGTTGACGTAGCGAATCGGCACGTTATTGAGATCCGTTACGTTGACCGGACTGGAGTTTAATTTGACGTTGTATTCGATATCGCCGATCTTTTCGGTACCGGCCGGGACGATCAGATTCTGAGCGCCGATGGCGTTGCTCACGTCGGCGGCTGCCAGGCCCTTGGAGCGCAGCGCCTCCGGATCGATGTCGACCTGCACCTGGCGCTGCTTGCCCCCGTAGGGAAAGGGCAAGGACGCTCCGGCAACCGTCGCCAAGTTGGGTCGCACGATCGTATTGGCCATATCGAAGACCTGTGCCTCCGACAGGCTCGGGCTCTCGAGCGCGAGTTGCAGGATCGGCACGGTCGAGGCGTTGTACGCCAGGATAAACGGCGGAGTCGTGCCGGGAGGGGCCTGCCGCAGCAGAGTTTGCGATACGCCGGTAATCTGTGCGTACGCAAGCTCCTCATTCACGTTCGGCTGAAAGAAGTACTTGACTACCGAGATGCCGAACAGCGACTGCGACTCGGAGTGCTGAACGTCGTTGACTGTCGTCTGAGCGTAGCGCTCGGCGTTGGCAACGATGCGGCTCGCCATATCCTCGGGTGGCAGCCCGGTATACGACCAGATGGCGCTGATGACCGGAATATCGATGTTGGGAAAGATATCGGTGGGTGTGCGCAGGATGCTGAATGCGCCCAGCAGTACGATCAGCATCGCCAACACGATGAACGTGTAGGGTCGGCGCAGCGCCAGCCTGACGATCCACATCGCGTCATTATGCCGCGAACGGCCCGCGGATAGCAGCCTTGTGCCGCGTCGCGGCGCGTCAGCTCGCCGCTACGCGCTCGCTGTCGGCACGCTTGCTGGCGTTTTGCGTTTGCGCGTCGGCGTCGATGCCGCAAGCCGCACTCTGGTCGGCATCTGCCGCAGCCTCGGCGCCGTCTTCGGGTCGCATGACGCCTGCGCGCAGCATCGGCATAGTAGCCTCGGCCGGCACCGCACGGCTATAGAAGAAGCCTTGCCCTTGCGCGTGCGCACTTGCCTGCACCAACAGCTTGCGCTGCGTGTCGGTCTCGACGCCCTCGGCCACCACCTCGATGCCGAGTTCGCCGGCCAGGCTGAGAATCGCGCGCACCATTGCCACGCCGCCCGGCTCCGCATCGGCCGCCGCGATCATGCCGCGCGCGATCTTGAGTCGGCTGACGCGATAGCTGCGCAGGTAATCGAGCGATGAATACTGTGAACCGAAGTCGTCGATCGCGATGCCCACGCCGATGCGACGCAGCTGATCGAGCACGTTGCTCTGCGCCAGGGTCGAGCGCGCCAGCACCAGTTCGGTCACATCGAGCTCGATGTCGGAGGGCTTCAGGCCCCAGCGGGCGATGCACTCCATGACGTCGCGCACGAACTCTCTGCCCATTTTGATCTGTGCCAGCGCCACATTGATCGCCACGACAGGCACCTGCATGCGGGCTGCGCGCCACAGCGACATCTGACGACAGGCGGTATCGATGGCCCAGCGTCCGAGCGGCTGCATGATGCCGTACTTCTCCGCGATCGGCAGAAAGTCCTCTGGCAGCAACAGGCCGCGGGTCGGATGATTCCAGCGCAGCAGCGCTTCCATGCCCACGATCCGCCCGGAGGCCAGCTCGACCTGCGGCTGATAACGCATCTCGAGCTCATGCCGCGCCAGCGCGCTGCGCAGATCATCCGCCAGCATCAAGTGCGCGCGAACCTCGAGATCGATCTCGTCGGAATGGAAGCGATATTGTCCGCGGCCGGCATGCTTGGCGCGGTACAGCGCCTGATCGGCCTGCATCAGCAGCGCATCCGGAGCGCTGACATCGGCGTCATAGAGTGCTATGCCGATGCTGACGCCGATGCACATATCATTGCCATCGATCACGTACGGCGCCGACACGATCTCGATGAGCTTTTCCGCCAGCGTGCCGGCCGCGCTCGAGTCGGCGATGCCGGTCTGCACGATGGCGAATTCATCGCCGCCAAGCCGTGCAACCATGTCGACCTCACGCGTGACGTCGCGCAATCGGTGCGACAGCTCCTGCAGCAGCCGATCGCCAGCGTGATGCCCGAGCGTGTCGTTGACCTCCTTGAATCGGTCAAGATCCAGGTACAACACGGCAAAGGCTGGCGCGCCGCGCTGCGCGGCCGCGAACGCCTGGCGCAGCTGCTCGTTGAAGGTCATGCGGTTGGCGAGTCCCGTGAGCACGTCGGTCCGCGCCAGCTGCGCAATCTTGGCTTCTGCCGCCTTGCGCTCGCTGATGTCGATCAGAATGCCCTCGATCTCAAGCAGCCGTTCGGCCTCGTCTCGCACCGGCGTGTAGCAATTCTCGAACCATCGCACGCCGCCGTCCTTGCTGAGCATGCGAAACTCGATGCTCGAGGCGGGCGCATTTCGTTGCAGTAGCCGCTGCATGGCCGCGCGCACCAGCTCGCGGTCCTCCGGATGAATCAGGCTGCGGTAGAGAGTCGGCGCGCTTAGGAGCTGCGCCGGCTCGTGACCGAGTCGGGCAATATTCTTGGACACGTAGATCATCGGCAGCGACGGCTCGGCGCGCAGCCGGTACAGAATCGTCGGACTGCTCTGGATGATCGTGTCGGCGCGGGCCAGCTCGGTCAGGTAGCGTTCGCGGGTAATCGCGGTGCCGATCAGATCGGCCAGAATGCGCAGGACGTCGACCTCCGCACCGCTCCAGACTCGCTCGTGGCGACACATGTCGAGTCCGATGTGGCCCCAGTAGCGCGCGTCGACCATGATCGGCACCAGCAGCACGGAGCGCGCCTGCAGCCGTTGGAACAGCTGCTTGACGCCGCCTTGCGCACTCGCCAGCTGCCCTTCCACCGCGACTCCACGCTGCAGAGGTGCCATCCACGCCGCCACGTCCGGATCGGGCGCGACGGAGCTGTTCGGGGTGATCTGGTCCAGCCGCAGCGGCGTATCGGGGCCGTGCCAGAAGTTGCGCAGCAGCATGCGCGGTACGGATGCATCGCCGCTGTCGGCGAACGCCTCCATGAGCAGCATGCGATCCGCGTCTACTGCCCGCGCCAGGATATTGAGAGACGTCGTGATCGCCTGGCGCAAGTCGGACGCCGTGCCGATTTGCGCCGCGCAGTTGGTCACGGCCTGCAACAGTTGTTCGCGCTGCTGCGCCTGTTGGCGAAAGCGCTCGCGCGTGATGGCCGCGCCGATGACCTGCGCCAGCATGCTCAACAGCTGGATTTCATCCTCGGCCCAGTCGTGCTCACTGCCGCAATCGTCAAACCCGATCCGCCCCCACTGCCTGTCCTCGACCACGATGGGCAGCATGAGCGAGCTCATGACGCCGACGGCGCTCAGCAAGCGTCGCACCGGCTCGGCGGCTCGGCTGCGCAGTGTGACGATCGGCTGACCCTGGAGCAGCGGACGCCGCCATTCATGCAGCGCTGCGGCGATCTCGGGCGAGGAAGCCGGCACTTCGGCGCCCTGTGGCGTCGCCGCACCGTGCGCGGCGGTCCAGTGAAACAACTCCGCCGGCTCGCTCTCGCGGCTGCTCTGGGGCGGGGTCTCGACCAGAATCACGCGGTCGAAGCGCACCACGCGCGCGAGGCTGGCCAGAATCTCGGGAAGTACGCCCAACGCCGACGGCGCCGTGCTGACGCCCGCGACGCTCGCGGCCACGATCTCAATGAGCCGGCCAACTCGTCCCAGCGCGGCGGAAGTGTCCGCCAGCCTGTCGGTCTTGCGTGCTGCGTCGCCTAGAAGCATACGCCGCGTATCCTAGCCGTACCGGGCAGAACGTGCCGCCGGCCTCAACTGCACCTGCCGGCACTGCGATTGCGAGTGGTCACTTTATGGGGGGTAAGCGCAGCAAGATAGGACATAAGTCACCGTCCGAGGGTCGCAATTGAGACGCCGCGCACCGTCCGCAGCAGTAATTTTCTTCCGCCGTGCTGCGACGCCGCATCCGCGCATCAACTTCGCTGATCGGCTTTTAAGTTATGCTGCCTTAACGAAACTATAATCATTCGCATTTGAGTTCTCGTAAGGTTTCCTCCATGTCCTGGGCTGCTCGACCCTGTGCGCCGATTGTTTTGGTCCTCGTGGTCTGCGTCGGTCTCGCCGCGGCGGTCCCCGCAGCGCCGCCGTCCGTGCAGGCCAGAGCCCAGCAGGTGTGGCAGCTGCTCGACTACGTTGCCGTCGATTACGGTGGCGCGGTGTCAAACGGGGCGGTGCTCAAAGACGCGGAATACGCCGAGATGCGGGAGTTCGTGGCGGCCGCCGAACGGCAGCTGCGCGAGTTGCCGCGCGGCACGGCTAGCGATGCCCTGCAACAGCGGGCGGCAACTTTGCGCAGCATGGTCGCAAACAAGGCCGATCCTGCAACGGTAGCGCAACTCGCACAGGGCCTGGCCAGCGCCGTGCAGCAGGCTTATCCGTTCCCGGTCGCGCCGATGACAACACCTGACCTGCGCCGCGGGGCGCAGTTGTTCCAGACCCAATGCGCGGTATGTCACGGACCGCGAGGCCATGGCGACGGTCCGTTGGCTGCCACCCTGGACCCGAAGCCAATCGCATTATCGGAGCGCGCGCGCGCGCGCGAGCGCAGCTTGTTCGCGCTGTACCAGGTGATCAGCAATGGCGTTGAGGGAACCGCCATGACGAGCTTCGGCGTGCTGCCCGATCAGGACCGCTGGGCACTGGCTTTCTTCGTCGGCACGCTGTCCTACACGGACGATGACACGGCCGCGGGTGCCAAGCTCTGGCAATCAAGTGCGGCGCTACGCCAGAGCATCGCCGGGCTGGATGTCTTGACCCAGACATCGGAGCATACGCTGGCCGGGCGCCTCGACGAGCAATCTGCTCGAGCCGTGATGGCCTATCTGCACGCCAACCCGCAGGTCCTCGCCGCCAACAAGCCTAGCGGCACCGCGATCGCCAAAGCCAAGATTGCGCAGAGCCTCTTGGCGCTGCAGGACGGCGATCGTGCCTCAGCGGGCAAGTTCGCCTTGTCAGCTTATCTTGATGGCTTCGAGCCGGTGGAGCCGGCGCTGGAGACGCGCGACCGCGCGCTGTTCGAGAGAATCGAGGCCGCCATGGCAGCCTACCGCGCCCAGGTGGCCGAGGGCAGTCTCGCCGATGTGCGGGCCTCGGAGCAGACGCTGCAGCACTTGCTCGACGAAGCGGATCAGGCGCTGGCGCCATCGCAGCACGATGCCGTGGCCGCTTTTATCGGCGCACTGACTATCCTGCTGCGCGAAGGGCTGGAAGCGCTGCTGGTCGTTGTCGCGATGCTGGCCTTGCTGAAGAAAGCGCAGCGCAACGACGTGCTGGTCTATGTGCATGCCGGCTGGGTCGCCGCGCTCGCGGCAGGCGGCGCGACCTGGGCCATCGCGACCTATCTGGTCGGCGTGAGCGGTGCGAGCCGCGAGATGACCGAGGGCTTTTCATCACTTTTCGCCACGGTCGTGTTGCTTGGCGTGGGCATGTGGATGCACCAGAAAAGTATGGCCGGACGCTGGCAGGTCTACCTGAAGGAAAAACTGTCGTCGGCGTTGAACAAACGCACGGCGTGGTTCCTGTTCTCGCTGGCCTTCATCGCAGTGTACCGCGAGGTATTCGAGACCGTGCTGTTCTACGCCGCACTGTGGACCGAGGGGAATGGCTGGCCGCTGCTCGCGGGGCTGGCGAGCGGTATTGTGGTGCTCGCGGTTCTCGCCGCCGTACTGCTGCGCACGAGCGCGCGCCTGCCGATCGGCCAGTTCTTCGCGGCGAGTTCGCTGCTCGTCGCGGTGCTCGCGGTCGTGCTGGCGGGCAAGGGGGTTGCGGCGCTGCAAGAGGCGGGCCTGCTGCACACGAGCCCGGTTGCCATTGCACGCATCGACCTGCTGGGCATCTATCCGTCGTGGCAGCCGCTGCTGGCGCAACTGGCGGTGTTGCTGACGGCCGCGGCAGCCTTTGTGGTCAACACACGTTCCGTCCGGCCAATGATGAATCCGCGCGCCAGAGTTGCGCCGACCGGGCGCGACAGCCCTTGAGGCGACGTTGGCTCTACGCGCAGCCAGACTGCTGCGAACATTCGGGCGCTGTGCCCAGATTCAGAGACGCGTGTTGCGCCGCAACCCATTGAACGCCCTGACATAATCCAGGCGTCTGCGGTGAACCTCTCATAAGCGGTTGACTAGATGGTGGAGGGACCAGAATTCGAACTGCCATGCCGCAGAGAACCAGCCCAGAACCCAAAGGAAACCTTCGCAATCGCCAACTGAGAAATCCACCCTGAGTTTCTGCTAGAAGCGCCCGTCCACCCACATTAACCGAGCGCAGAGAGCGAAATATGGTACCAAATGCCCCTAAAAACAAAAGCTTGGGGGATCATGGACCGGTATCGCGGTTAGGTGCGGACTGGGTGGCGGAGAGGGTGGGATTCGAACCCACGTGCCGGTTTAACCCGACCATCCGATTTCGAGTCGGCGCCGTTATGACCGCTTCGGTACCTCTCCGGGGGTTGCTGGTATTCTAGCCTAGTGAGGAAGCACATGAGCCCAAACCCGCGACGGCGGCAAGCGAGCCAGGCAGCGACGGCGGCGCAACGCGCCGTGCGCTCGCGTTGTGCATTGAGGTTCACGGTCGCCGCAGCCCTCTGGCTGGCCGGCTGTACGCAGACGAATTCGAGCATGCAGGAGATCCGCGCCCGCGGCGAGCTGCGCGTGGTCACGCTCAATTCACCGACCTGCTACTACTTGGGGGCGCACGGCCCGCAGGGGTTCGAGTATCGCTTGGCCGCCGCTTTCGCCCGCAGGCTCGGCGTGAAACTGGTGGTACAGGCGGTGCCAGACGCCGCTCATATGCGCAGGGCGCTGCGCTGGGGCCGAGCCGATGTGGCGGCGGCGCAAATCACTCCGGACCCCGCCTGGCGGGCCGTCGGGCTCACGACACGCACTTACGAGCAGATCGCCGAGCTGGTGGTGCAGGCCCGCGGCAAGCCCCAGCCACACAACATCGTCGGGCTTCGGGACGGGCGAATCGTCGTGGCCGCGGACAGCCCGCAACAGACGCTGCTGCAGTCGATCCGCGGCAACGGCGTACCGCAGCTGGCCTGGGTCACGGTGCCGCGTGACCAGGCCGACCCGCTCGATCTCATCCGCGGCGGCGGCGCGGACTACGCGATCGTCGATGAGAGCGAATTCGCCTTCTCGCAGCATCTGTATCCGGAGTCGGTCGTGGCCTTCGCGCTGCCGGACCCGCGGCCGGTGCAGTGGGTAGTGCCCCAAGGGGCGAGCGAGCTGCTGGCGGCAGCCAACAGCTTCTTCGATGATGCTCGGGACTCCGGTGAACTGGCGCGAATCGAGGCGGATGCAAGCACCGAGTCCGGCGACTTCGACTACGAGTCGGCGCATCAATTCCAGGCCGACATCGCGACGCGATTGCCGGCACTGCAGGGGCTGTTTGAAGAGGCCGCTGCGATCACCGGACTGGACTGGCGGCTGCTCGCCGCCGTCGGCTACCAGGAGTCGAAGTGGCAGGGCGCCGCCGCGTCGGCCGACGGCGCGCAGGGCATCATGATGCTCACCAACGATGCGGCCGTGACCGTGGGCGTGAGTGATCGCGGCAATCTGCGAGAAAACATTCTCGGTGGCGCCCGCTACCTGGTGCAGGTCATCGACACCATCCCGAAGCGCATTCGCGAGCCGGACCGCACCTGGCTGGCGCTGGCGGCCTACAACGTCGGCTACGGACATCTCGAGGATGCGCGCGTGCTGACGCAGATGCACGGCAAGAATCCGGACTCCTGGACGGACGTGCGGGCACAGTTACCGCTGCTGGCGCAGGAGCAGTGGTACACGCGCGTCAAGCGCGGCTATGCCCGCGGTTGGGAGCCGGCTAAGTTCGTCGAGGGCGTACGCCAGTACCTCGCCGTGCTGGAGTGGATCGGCGCGGACAAGTCGGCACGCAATCGACTGCTACCGGTGCGCGCCGCCTCGGTCGTGGACTTCGACGACTCGATGCGCCGCTTCAATTAGCGCTGCTGCTCGAAGAACGCATGCAGCAGGGCACCGCATTCCGGCGCCAGTACCCCGCCGAACGTGTCCACGCGATGACTCAGACCGCGTAGTCGAAACACGTCCAGCAGGCTTCCGGCCGCCCCGAACTGCGCATCCCAGGCACCGAACACGAGCCGGCGCACACGCGCCTGCACCAGCGCCGCCGCGCACATCAGGCAGGGCTCGAGCGTCACGTACAGCACACTGCCGTTGAGCCGGTAATTGCCGAGCGCGCGCGCAGCGGCGCGCAACGCCACGATCTCGGCATGGGCGGTCGGATCGGTGCTGCCGATTGGACAATTCGCCCCGGTGGCAATGATCCGATCGTCGCTGACGAGCACAGCCCCGACGGGCACTTCGCCCGAATCCCGGGCGTGCCGCGCCTGTTCCAGCGCGCAACGCATGTAGTCGACATCGCTGCGCGCATTGGACTGCATGGCGCCCGCGGCGCTCATGGCAGCGCTCCTGCGGGACCACCCGTATCGGAATTGTCTGCGCGGATCATTGTGCGCAGAGTAATTCGGGGCCGACCGGAGGTGCTACCTTTGCGTGCATGTCATTCTGCAAGCGCTCGCTGATCGGTCTGGACATCGGTGGCACGAAGATCGCCTGTGTCGAGGGCAGCCACGGCGCAGCGATTCTGCAACGTCTCGAGCTGCCGACATACGCCGAGATACCCTTTGAGCAGACATTTCCCGCCTTGTTGGATGCGGTGCGAGGACAATTAGCCGCAGCGCGCGCTGCCGGACGTGAGGTCATCGCTCTGAGCGTATCGGTCGGAGGACCGCTGCAGATCGAACAGGGCATTCTGCACGATCCACCGCACCTGCCCGGCTGGCACAACGTCCGGCTCAAGCAGCGACTGGCGCAGGCATTTCCAGCCTTGCCGGTGTTCGTCGAGCATGACGGCAACGCCGGAGCGCTGGCGGAATTGCGCTTCGGTGCTGGCAGTACCCGGCCCGCCGTGCAACATCTCGTCTTTCTGACCTTTGGTACCGGGCTGGGGGCCGGGTTCATAGTCAATGGCCGGATTTTGCACGGCGCCTGCGATACCGCCGGCGAGATCGGTCACTGGCGGCTCGCCCGGCGAGGTCCCGTCGGCTACGGCAAACGCGGCTCGTGGGAGGCCTTTGCTTCGGGTGCGGGGCTGGTGCAGCTGGCACGGCGGCTGTTTCCGCATCGTTGGGGTGCCGAGACCGCCATCCGAGAGCTCATCGACGCCATGTTGAACGACGAACCCGATGCATTGGAGCTGGCCGCCGCCGCCGGCAAGAGAATGGGCCAGGGGCTGGCGTTGCTGGTCGATGCGCTCAATCCGCAGCTCATCGTACTGGGATCGCTGGCCGTGCTGCTCGGCGAACGGGTGCTTGGACCAGCGCGCCAGGTGGTGGCGCGAGAGGCGCTGCCGTCGGCGGCAGCGGCCTGCGAGATTGTGCCGGCGCAGCTGGGCATGCGAATCGGCGATGTCGCCGCGCTTATGGCAGCGCTCAGCGATGAGGCCGTAGCCTCGGCGTTGGCACCCAGCTACGCATCGCTCTGAGCGCTCAGCGATTGAAGTCGACGGCAGCCGTATTGCCGCCGCAAATCAGTACGGCGACTCGTTCATCGGCGCGCGGCTCGTAGCGGCCCGAGGACAGCGCCGCGAGCGCCGCAGCGCCGCCCGGCTCGGCCACGATCCGCAGGCGCTGCCAGAGCAGTCGCTGCGCATCGCGGATCGCATCGTCGCTGACCAGCACCGTCCCGCTGACGAATTGCTGCACGATCGGAAACACCAGTTCCCCCACTCGGCGCGGTGCCAGCGAGTCGGCCGCAATGCCGCCGGCCTGCGCATCCACGGGCCGTCCCGCCTCGAAGGCGCGTGTCAGCGTCGGGGCCCGCTCCGGCTCGATGCCCACCACTTTGATGCGGCCCTGGTACCAGGCGGCAATGCCGGCGATCAGACCGCCACCGCCCACCGCCACCAGCAGAGTATCGAGCTCACGCGTCTGCTGCTCGAGCTCGAGTGCCACGCTGGCCTGACCAAGGATCGTCTCGAGCTGATCAAAGGCGTGCACAGCCAGGGCGCCTGACTGCGCCACCCACGATTCGCTGGCGCTCAGAGCATCGGCATAGCGTTCGCCCGCGACCACGAGCTGCGCACCGTAATCGGTGATGTGCTTGATCTTCGTCGGCGAAGCCACGCTCGGCACGAAGATTCTTGCCGGCACCTTCAGCTTCATGGCCGCGAACGCCACGGCTGCGCCGTGATTGCCGCCCGAGGCGGCCGCGACGCCGACAGCGGGAACTTTGCGGGTCATGAGGTTCGCGAACGCGCCTCGCGCCTTGAATGAGCCCGCGTGTTGCAGTGATTCCAATTTGAAGATGAGGGCAGCGGCCTGCACACCGAAGTCCGCCGCCTCGAGTTCGATCACCGGCGTGCGGCGGACATGCGGCGCAATCAGCGCATGGGTCGATCGAATCTGTTCGGGTGCGATCACATGACGCTCCCCGCGAAGCGTGGCTCTGCTGGGCCTCATCATAGCGGCTGTGCAAGCCGGTGGCGCTCAGAGTCCTGGCCCCGTCGCAGCGGCCTCGCAGCTGTCCGAAAGTGCGCCCTCAGGCCAGCTCGTCGGCTCCGTTCTCGGGCTCACCGAGGACTTGGGCGAGCGCGCGACAGGCGTCGGTCACCGTGAATATGCCGACGAGCTTATCGTTCTTGGTCACAATAGCTGAGCCGATGTGCTTGTCCGCCATGGTACGGGCAACGCTTGCAACCGGCATCGATGCGGGCACGACGCAAGGATTTTCAACGTACGCGTCGCGCACCTTGAGCTCCCGTTCCTCCGGGCGGCCAAAGTCAGGCCCCAGAATCAGCTTGATGTCCCGATCCGTCAACATGCCCACAATTGCCCCGTCGCAAGTCACCGGAAGATGACGAAAATGATGCTTGCGCATGAGCTTGTGCGCGTCTTCGAGCGGCGCCTCGACCTCGATCGAATACGGGAACGCAGTCATGAACGCCACGATTTGCGGATTACGCTTCATACAGGCTGCTTGTAGCTCGTTAGTGCACGGTGTCCATCGGGAAATCTACGTATTGCTCGGTATATTAGCGCCGCGCCAGGCGCTACAATCGCGCGGGTCCTACTCGCGAACATCCGGTTGCCTGCGGCAAAGGATACTCAGGCTGCGAAGCAGCCTTAGGCTCACGCGTTTGTCTTAGGTTTCATGTTTTGTCTTTGGGACCGTATTTGGCTCGCCACTCTTCACGAGCTCGACGCCGAACCTCATCGAGATCGAACATCGAAGCCGCTTGCTGTCTCGTTTGCTGCCAAGCCATTCTGCCGTCCTGCTGCCGATTTGCAGGCATGAGCTTTCGCGCGGCCTCGGCGTTGTTGCTCCTGGATCTTTGCCTCGGACCCAACTCTTCTGGATCAGTAACGATGCCAAACCGCCGTACAGGTAGCGGCGGCGGCGGGTACCGGCCCATCTTGGAATTCCAGTACGCCCAGGAGCGCGGGTCGATAATTCCGGCAGGTGCATGGTCAAGTGCTTCCCGAAAATCCTCATCGGAGACGTATTGACGAATGACGCGCATGTCCTCGGGAAGTGCGTAAGTCATGGCGTAGGCGACGAAGCGTATCGGGTCCGCGAGGGCTTTTTCAGGGGGCTCGAACCAGATGATGTTGCGCGCAATACCCAGGGTCTGCGGTGTGACGGGAAAGGGCTTCATAGCTCATATCCATGATCTCGAGCTCCTCGAGTGAAGGCGTAGTCGATGTCTGGAAGATGCTCCAGATCGACTTCGCGCGCAGCGACAACTAGGCGCTGTTTCATCTCCTCGGGCAGAGCACGCAGATCTCCGTCATCGAAGAACGACAGCGCCTTGAGCGTGATCTCCGGATTGAAGGTCGATCCGTAAAGCTTCTGGGCCGCCACCAATGCAGCGGGCAAACCAACCTTACCCAGTCTCATCAGCGCATCGATATCGACGTAGTCTCTGGCCTCCGCACGCAGTTGCAGTACCGACGCCTTGGTACCGGCTAGGTCGATCAAAGATGCGACCTGCAGACCGTTGTCCTTGGCGACATGTGGCGGCGCTAGGCGCGGCAGATTTGGCACGCCAAAGAAGGATACTTTCACGCGACCGCCACGATCGACTATCGCACTGAGTGTGTTCTTTTCGCGCTGGACAACGCGGGCACCGGACAAGAACGGTATGCCAGCCTCGAGCGCTGACAGGTCGAGCGGCCGGTTACCGAAAAAGTCGAAGTCAATCGAGTAACGATGGCCCAGATGAAGTGCCAGCGCGGTCCCACGATACAGCATGAATTCATCCGGTACAGCCGACAGCTCAGTCCAGAGTTTCCTCTGCGCAGCGGGCAGCACTTCCAGATGAGGCAAGAATTCTTGCGTGCGCGGCACCGAAGAGCCATTCACCGAATATTTTACTCGGCCCTGGGACGGGGACCTGCAGCCTTGATATAGCCAGTCAAGATTCGCTTCTGAAAAAAAAACCACTCACTCCCACTCGATGGTCGCCGGCGGCTTGCCCGTGATGTCATACACGACGCGCGAGATCCCGGGCACCTCGTTGACGATGCGGCGCGAGACATGATCGAGAAACTCATAGGGCAGATGCGCCCAGTGGGCCGTCATGAAATCGATGGTCTCGACCGCGCGCAGGGCGATCACGTGCTCGTAGCGGCGCTGATCGCCCATGACACCGACCGAGCGCACCGGCAGAAACACCGCGAACGCCTGACTGGTGCGCTCATAGAGCTCATGGCGGCGCAGTTCCTCGATGAAGATATGGTCGGCACGGCGCAGCAATTGCGCGTACTCGGAGGTCACTTCGCCGAGTATGCGCACGCCGAGTCCGGGACCGGGGAACGGGTGGCGGTACACCAGCTCGTGTGGCAGCCCGAGCTCGAGGCCGATGCGCCGAACTTCGTCCTTGAAGAGTTCGCGTAACGGCTCGATCAGCTGAAACTTCAGATCCGGCGGCAGCCCGCCGACGTTGTGGTGCGATTTGATCACCTGCGCCTTACCGCCACGCACGCCGGCCGACTCGATCACGTCGGGATAGATCGTGCCCTGCGCGAGAAACCTCGCGTCATGCAGCTTGCGCGCCTGTTCCTCGAACACTTCGATGAACTGCCGGCCGATGATCTTGCGCTTGGATTCCGGCTCGCTGTGCCCGCGCAAGGCCCCGAGAAACCGCCCTTCCGCCTGTACCCGGATCACACGCACGCGCAGACGCTCGGCGAAGATCTGCATCACCTGATCGCCCTCACCCAAGCGCAGCAGTCCGTGATCGACGAACACGCAGGTCAATTGCTCACCGATCGCCCGTTGCAGCAGCGCCGCCACGACCGAGGAGTCGACGCCGCCCGAGAGCGCGAGCAGCACGCGCTCGCTACCGACCTGAGCGCGAACACGGGCGATCAGATCCTCGATGATGTTGCCGGCGGTCCAGCGCGCTTCGCAGCCGCAGATTTCGCGCACGAAGCGCTCGAGAATGGTCGCACCCTGGCGGGTGTGCGTGACCTCGGGGTGGAACTGCACGCCGTAGTAGCGGCGGCGCTCGTCGGCCATGGCCGCGTACGGGGCATTGTGCGTGCTGGCCACGGCCTGGAAGCCCGGGGGCAACAGCTCGACGCGATCGCCGTGGCTCATCCAGACATCGAGCAGCGCGTGACCATGGCGCTCGCGATCGACGATGCCATCGAGCAGCCGGCACGGCGCCTGCACCGCGACCTCGGCGTAGCCGAACTCGCGGGTGTGTGCGCCCGCAACGCGCCCGCCCAATTGCTGCGCCATGGTCTGCATGCCATAGCAGATGCCGAGCAGCGGCACGTCGAGCGTGAATACGGCCTCCGGCGCCTTGGGCGGTGTCGCATCGGTCACCGACTCAGGACCACCGGACAGGATCACGCCGCGCGCGCCAAAGGCGCGCACCTCCGAATCGCTGAGGTCCCAGGGATGAATCTCGCAGTAAACCCCGAGTTCGCGCACCCTGCGGGCGATGAGCTGAGTGTATTGCGCGCCGAAATCAAGGATCAGAATGCGATGCGCATGGATATCGGGGCTCGGCGCCGCACCGTCGCTCGCCGCCACGACCAACCGTTCAGGAGACGCTATAATTCGGCGCCTCCTTCGTGATCGTCACGTCATGGACGTGACTCTCGCGCACCCCGGCCGTCGTGATACGCACGAACCATGGACGCGTGCGCATCTCCTCGATGCTGTTGCTGCCGGTGTAGCCCATGGCGGCGCGCAAGCCGCCGGCGAGCTGATAGAGGATCGTCACCAGACTGCCCTTATACGGCACGCGTCCCTCGATGCCCTCGGGCACGAGCTTCTCGAGCTCGGTGGAGGTGTCCTGGAAATAGCGGTCGGCCGAACCGTGCCGATCCGACATCGCCCCGAGCGAGCCCATGCCGCGATAGGCCTTGTAAGAGGCTCCCTGGTAGAGCTCGACGTCGCCCGGGGACTCCTCGGTACCGGCGAACATGCCGCCGATCATGACGGCGTGTGCGCCGGCCACGATCGCCTTGGCGAGGTCGCCGGAGTAGCGAATGCCGCCGTCGGCGATCAACGGCACATCCGTACCCTTGAGCGCCTCGGCCACATTGGCGACCGCTGAGATCTGTGGCACACCGACGCCGGCCACCACGCGCGTGGTACAGATCGAGCCTGGGCCGATCCCCACTTTGACGGCATCGGCACCGGCGGCAACCAGATCCAGTGCGGCTTCGCGCGTCACGATGTTGCCGGCGATGAGCTCCAGATCGCCCCAGCGTGATTTGAGTCGCGCAATCATTTCGAGCACGCCCTGCGAATGCCCATGCGAGGTGTCCAGTACGATCACGTCGACCCCTGCTTCGCGCAGCGCCTCGACGCGCTCGAGGGTATCCGGCGTCGTGCCGATCGCCGCCCCGACGCGCAGGCGCCCACCCACATCCTTGCTGGCTCGCGGAAATTCCGTGGCCTTCTGAAAATCCTTGACCGTGATCATGCCCTTGAGCTCGTCGTCGCCATTGACGACCAGGACTTTCTCGATGCGGTGCTTGTGCAGCAGTCGCTGCACTTCCTCTTTGGGCGCATTTTCACGCACCGTGATGAGGCGCGCTTTGGGCGTCATGACCGAGCTGACCGGGGCATCGAGTGCCCGCTCGAAGCGCAGGTCGCGGTGGGTGACGATGCCGACGACTTTGCTGCCGCTGACCACGGGCACGCCCGAGATGCCACGCGCACGCGTGAGCTCGATGACTTGGCGAATGGTCGTGTCCGGGGGAACGGTGATCGGATCGACGATCACGCCGCTCTCGAATTTTTTCACGCGTGCCACTTCGCGCGCCTGACTGCCGATCGGCATGTTCTTGTGCACAATGCCGATCCCGCCCTCCTGCGCCATCGTGATCGCTAGGCGCGCTTCGGTGACCGTATCCATGGCCGCCGATAGCACCGGCAGACCGAGTTTTATCTTGCGTGTCAGCCGGGTAGAGAGATCGACTTCGCGAGGCAGAACGTCGGAGCGCGCAGGAACGAGCAGGACGTCGTCAAAGGTGAGCGCCTCTTCGAGAATTCGCATTGAGCCTCTGGAACTTCGAGAAGAAGCGCACCATTGTACGGCGTCAGGCCCATTTACGGTAGACTTTGCAGCCGGGCCGCAGCGGCTGCGCGCACCCAATACCGAGACTCGAGCCGATGAAGACGCGCCTTGCCGACCGCGGCACCGGCAGCCTGCTGCCGGACTCCAGCACCGGGCCGCCGGGGCGGGCCGTTTACTCGGTCTCGCGGCTGAATCGAGAGGTCCGGACGGTGCTCGAGTCAGGTCTCGGCAGTCTCTGGGTGCAGGGAGAGATCTCGAACCTGTCGCGGCCTGCCTCCGGCCATTGGTACTTCTCTCTCAAGGACCACGACGCGCAAGTGCGCTGCGCCATGTTTCGAGCGCGCAATGCGCTGGCGCGCTTCGCGCCCAGGGAGGGTCAGCTGGTCCTCGCCTATGGCCGTGTCAGTCTGTACGAGCCCCGTGGTGACTACCAGTTGCTCGTGGAGCTCATGGAAGACGCCGGCCTCGGCGCCCTGCAGCGGGCGTTCGAGGAGCTCAAGGCTCGCCTGGCGGCCGAGGGGCTGTTTGCTCCAGAGCGCAAACGGGCGTTGCCGAGCGCGCCGCGTCGCATCGGCGTCATCACCTCACCGAGCGGCGCCGCCATTCGCGATATCCTGCATGTCCTCCGGCGTCGCTTCCCGGCCGCGCAGGTGCTGATCTACCCCTCCCCGGTTCAAGGCGCCGCCGCGGCTGCGGCCCTGGTGGCCGCCATCGAGCTGGCGGCCGCCAGGGCCGAATGCGACGTGTTGATCCTGGCGCGGGGCGGCGGTTCGCTCGAGGATCTCTGGGCCTTCAACGACGAGCGCCTCGCCCGGGCGATGCTGCGCTGTCCGATTCCGCTGGTGACCGGAATCGGCCACGAGATCGATTTCACGATCGCCGACTTCGTGGCGGATCTGCGCGCCCCGACACCGTCAGCCGCCGCACAGCTGGTCGCACCCGACGCCGCCGTCTGGCGGCATCGGCTCGCGCAACTTTCGGCGCGCTTTGCCGCGGCCGCAGGTCGAGCCCTCAAGACAGAGGAGGCGCGCCTGGATACGTTGCTGCACCGACTGCAGCTGGCGCACCCCGGCGCGCGGCTCTTGCAGCACAGCCAGCGTCTCGACGAGCTCGAAGCGCGACTGCGCCGCTCGCTGCACACACGCCTCGCCGCGCTCGCCGCGCGGCTCGACGGTGCCGCCCGCGCCCTGCAGTCGGTCAGCCCGCTCTCGACCTTGGGTCGAGGATTTGCGGTTGTTACGCGCAGCGCCGATGGCTCACTCATCACGGCCGCCGAGCAACTCGCGATCGGCGAGACGTTCGATGCAAGGCTGGCGCAAGGGAGCCTGCGCGCTTTGGTGCTCGAGCGTCGCTCGTGAGACTCCGGGCTGTGGCGCTGCTGCTGCTCTCGCTCAGCGCGGCCGCGCTCGAGGCCAAGGACGGCGCGGCGAGCACCGCCGCGCTGACATTGCCGCAGCCGAGTCTGGTACCCGGAGGCGTGGCGCTGCTGGAGATTCCCGGCGATGCCGGCGCAGGCGCGCCGGCACCGCTCGCGAGCTATGAAGGCAAACGCGTCATGGTGCTCAGCAACGCCGACCATTGGCTGGCGGTCATCGGCATTCCACTGAGCGCGACACCGGGCGAGGCCGCGATTACGGTCCGAGGCGGCGCGCAGGCGACTGCGCAGACTCTGAAGTTCGACATCGCACCCAAGCAGTACGAGGAGCAGCGGCTGACGGTGCCGGCGGCGAAGGTCGATCTGTCGAAAAAGGACCTGGAGCGCTACCAGCGTGAGGCTGTGCGGCTGCACGCCGCGCTGGCGAGCTTTGCCGAACAGCCTCCGGCGACGCTGCGTCTGCTGCCGCCCGTGGAGGGCGTGCGGACCAGTTCCTTCGGCCGACGTCGCATATTCAACAACGAGGCGCGCGCGCCGCATTCCGGCATGGACATCGCCGCCGCGAGCGGTACACCGATTCGCGCCGCCGCTGACGGCAAGGTCATCGACACCGGCAACTACTTCTTCAACGGCAACACCGTGCTGATCGACCACGGCCAGGGTCTGATCACGATGTACTGTCATTTGTCGGCGATCGGCGTCGTGATCGGCGAGCTCGTTCACCGCGGCGCGCGCATCGGTCGGGTCGGCGCCACCGGCCGCGTCACCGGTCCGCACTTGCATTTCGCAGTCGCGCTCAACCGCGAATTCGTCGACCCGGCATTGTTCCTGCCCGCCGCCGAGACGGCCCCTTCCCCGCCTTGAGACGGTCATAGGGATTCTGGTCGGTGCGAAACTCGATCGCCACGGGGGTCGCAAACAGATCGAAACATTCGCGGTAGACGTTGGCCAGGTAACGCCGATACGCCTCGGGCACCGAGGTGGTCTGATTGCCGTGGATGACGATGCGCGGCGGATTGCGGCCGCCCTGATGGGCATAGCGCAGCTTGATGCGCCGGCCTCGTACCAGCGGCGGCTGGTGCGCTTCGAGGGCGCGCTCGAGCGTGCGGGTCAGCGCCGGGGTCGGCAGCTCGCGCATCGCGGCATCGTAGCCGCGAATGGCGTCGCGGATCAGCTCGCCGACGCCGGTGCCGTGACGCGCCGAAATGAAATGCAGCGGCGCGAATGGCACGAAATCGAGCTTCAATGAGAGTTGGCGGCGAATTTCCTCGCGCTGCTCGGGTGCGATGCCGTCCCATTTGTTGACCGCGATCAGCAGCACGCGGCCGCGCTCGAGCGCCTGTCCGAGCACACTGGCGTCCTGCTCGCCGACGCTGTCGTGCGCATCGAGCGTCATGATGACCACGTGCGCCTCGGCGATCGCCTGCAGTGTCTTAGCCACGCTGGCACGCTCGACCGCGTCCTCGACACGGGCCCGGCGGCGCACCCCGGCCGTGTCGACCAGGACGAAATCGCGTTCATCGCGCCGAAAGGGTACGAGGATGCTGTCGCGCGTGGTGCCGGGCTGCTCGCTCGCGATTACGCGCTCCTCGCCGATCAGACGATTGACCAGCGTTGACTTGCCGACATTGGGCCTGCCGATGACCGCGACGCGAATCGCCGCACCGTCCTCAGCAGCGAGCCCCTGCGGCTCGAGCCCGCTGAGCGCGGCGTCGAGCAGTTCGAGCAGCCCCTGGCCATGAGCGGCCGCGACAGCCACCGGCTCGCCTAGAGCAAGCGCATGGAAATCCGCGGCGATGAGATCCGCATCCAGCCCTTCGGCCTTGTTGAGCGCCAGCACCACGGGCTTGCCCGTGCGGCGCAGCTCGCGCGCTATGAATTGATCCTGCGTGCTGAGTCCAGCGCGCGCATCGGCGAGCATGATGATGCGATCGGCCTCGGCTACGGCCTTCTCGGTCTGAATGCGCATCTGCGCATCCAGACCCTTGGCCTGCTCGATGAGACCGCCGGTGTCGATGAGCACGCACGGCACGCTGCCGATGCGCGCATAGCCGTATTGGCGATCGCGCGTCACCCCGGGAACATCGGCGACGATTGCCGAACGCGTGCGCGTCAGTGCATTGAAAAGGGTCGACTTGCCGGCATTAGGCCGACCAACGATGGCGACAATGGGAAGCATCGGCAATGATCACTTTGCCTCGAGCCCCGGGGCGCGCAATGCGGTGAGCTCGCCTTCATCGCTGAATATGAGCAGCAGATCTCCGGCCACCACCAGCGGCGTGCTGATACGCTGCTTCTTGCCGATCGATACGCGCGCGATCGGATCGCCGGTAGCGGCATCGAACCAATGCACGAACCCCGCCAGATCCGCAACCACGATACGCCCGCGATAGAGGATCGGCTGCGACAGCTGACGGCGCTGCAAGCT
The DNA here is from genome assembly GCA_035605115.1 of Steroidobacteraceae bacterium. Lineage (GTDB taxonomy): Bacteria > Pseudomonadota > Gammaproteobacteria > Steroidobacterales > Steroidobacteraceae > FEN-1191. Next base: position 81,067 of record DATNHF010000047.1, read on the forward strand.
CTTCTGACGCCACTGCTCCGTGCCGGTGCGCCGGTCCAGGCGTACCAGATCTCCCTCGGCGGTCGCTACGTAGACCGCGTTGGCATCGACGGTCAGACCGCGAAAACTCGACAGGTCGCGCGCCCAGACGATCTGGCCGTTTTCGCGCGACAGGCGCGCCACGCGTCCCTGATAGGCGACGGCGAACAGATCATCGCCTTCGACCACGACCGAGGCATCGACATCGATGAGGCGCTGCAGCTCGGTACTGCCGTGGGACTGCCCGACGCTCGTCTCCCAGGCGGTACTGCCGTTGCCGGCCGCCACGCCCACGACTCGGCCGTTATCGAATCCGCAGACGATGAGATCTCCGACCAGGATGGGCCGGCTGGTCCCGCGCAGCGACAGGCGCGGCACCTGTTGATCGACCACCCAGTTCTCGCTGCCGTCCTTGGCCGACAGTCCGTGCAGCTTGCCATCGACCCCGCGCACCACCACCAGTCCAGCGCCGATGGCGGCGGCGGATAGAATCTCTGCATTGATGCGCACACGCCAGCGCGGCGCGCCGTCCTGCGGCGACAGCGCGATCACATCGCCTTTTGAACTGCCAACGACCAGCAAGCCATTGGCGACCGCCGGCCCGGCCGACAGCGGCGAGTGCACCGAGCGCTGCCAGAGCTCTTTGCCGCTGGCCGACTCGTAGGCTACGACCGTGCCCTTGTAACTGGCCGCAAACGCGCGCTGGTCCTCGACGGCGACTCCCAAGCCCAGCCGCAGGATGGGTCTCTCGCCGCTCAGCTTGTCATGCCAGACGCGCTTGATGTCGATGCGATTGACCAGCGGCACGAGCACCGCGGGCTTATCGGCCTTGTCCTTGCTGCAGCCGACAAGTACCGCCGTGGCGCACAGCCCCAGACAGAAGACGCGCTTGAGGGCATTCACGAGTGAGCCAGCTCGTTGATCTTCAGATCCAGCAGCTCGACGTCGACCGTATCGGTGCCGCTGTCGCGCGCGGCTCGGTATTGCTTCAAGGCGCCATCTCGATCGCCCTTGGCGAGCAAGGCATCACCGCGCAGTTCTGCAAATCGCGCAGCGAATGCGCCGGCGTCGACCGCATCGAGCGTCTTGATGGCCTCGTCGGGCTTGCCTTCGGCCAGCTGCACGCGCGCCAGGCGCAATCGCGCGACCAGTGTCAGCGCATGGTCGCGCGAGGTTTGCATGACCTGCGTCAGCCGCGCTGCGGCAGGCTCGAGTTGCTGGTTCTCGACCTGCACGCGCGCTGCCGCCAGATTTACCTGCTCGCCATACGCCGTGTCACCGAAGTTCCTGACCAGATCATCGGCAATCCTGATGCCGCCGCTCAGATCGTTGCGCGTGAAAGCATCGAGCGCTTGGCCGTAGAGCGCGGACGCTTCGAGCTCCTTGCGCTCGGTGCGCGCCTGCCAGTAGCGCCAGCCGCCGAACGCCGCCAGCATCACCGCCACGCCGGCGAGCATCCACGGCGCCTGCTCGCGCAGCCCCGCCAACAGCCGCTCCCACTGCTCCTTCTCGTTCAGATACTCGTCCACTGGATCGATCTCCCTTCTTTTCTACAGCAGCATCGCCAGGCGCTCGGGCAGCTGCGCCAGAGGACAGTCGATCTGACCACCCTCACGGCGCAAAGGTTTCACCGCAGCCATGCCGCGCTCGAGTTCCTCCTCTCCGAGGATCAGCGCCAGCCGGGCGCCGCTGCGATCAGCGCGGCGAAACTGTGTCTTGAAATTGCCGCCGCCGAGGTTGAGCAGGACAGCGCGGCCTGGCAAGGCATCGCGCAATTGTTCGGCCAGACTCAAAGCGGCGCGCTCGGCTCGATCGCCGCTCGCGACCAGGTAGATATCGGGCGCCTTGGATGCAGGCGCACTGCCGGCCTGCTGCAGCAATGCCACGACCCGCTCGATGCCGGCAGCAAAACCGATGGCCGGGGTCGGCTCCCCGCCGAGCTGTGCAATCAGCCCATCGTAGCGGCCCCCCGAACACACCGCGTCCTGAGCCCCAAGGGCATCGGTGACCCACTCGAAGACGGTGCGCGAATAATAGTCCAGCCCGCGAACCAAGCGCGGGTCGACTTCGTAGGCGATGCCCATGGCCTCGAGTGAGCTGCGCAGCGCCGCGAAGTGCAGGCACGATTCCTCGTCCAGATGATCGCTCAGTAGCGGCGCACCATCGATGAGCGCACGCATGTCGGGATTCTTGCTGTCGAGGATGCGCAGCGGATTGCCGCCGAGCCGGCGGCGACTGTCCTCATCGAGCGCATGCTCGTGTGCGCGCAGGTACTGTACCAGCCGCTCGCGATATATCTGACGCGAGGCCGGCGTGCCGAGCGAGTTGATCGTCAGGCGAACGCGGCTCAAGTTCAGTGCGCGCCACAAACGCGCGCTCAGCGCAATCAACTCGGCATCGACGTCCGGGCCGGGGAAGCCGAGCGCCTCGACGTCAAGCTGATAGAACTGGCGGTAGCGGCCCTTCTGCGGCCGCTCATGCCGGAACATCGCGCCGCTGCACCAGAGCTTGTGGCGCTGGCCGCGCAGCAAGCCGTTGGAGATCGCAGCACGCACGATGCCCGCGGTAGCTTCCGGGCGCAGCGTCAGGCTGTCGCCGCCGATGTCATCGAAGGTGTACATCTCCTTCTCGACGATATCGGTGAACTCGCCGATCGAGCGTTTGAACAGCTCCGTGTGCTCGAGCAGCGGCACCCGGATCTCCTCGTAGCCATAGGCCTCGAAAATGCCGCGCGCCACGCTTTCGAGGTGCTGCCAGGCGGCGATCTCTGCGGGCAAAACGTCGTTCATGCCGCGCACCGGCTGGATCGGATTGGTCAAGGGGCCTCCGGAAATGGAGTCAATGCGTACCGCTCAGCCCGGATTGGTCTGCACTCGCCGAGATGGCGCGAGACTGTTCTGAGCCCGGAAACTCCTTAGCCAGGCGCTGGGCGTAGCGCGCCGCGCCGGCGCCGTCGTTCTGCACCTGCGCGATGCGCCACCCCAACAACAGCAGGTCGGGCGTGGCCGAGTTGTTGGTCATGAAGAAATCGACCCGCAGCCGCGCCGCCGCGTATTTCTGCTGCGACAGATCGAGGTCGGAGGCCTGGAATATGGCCTCGGCGTAACTCGGGTTGGACTGCAGGGCCCGCACAAACAGCTGCGCCGCATCGCTCTCGTGATGCGCCTGGCGCAAACAGACGCCGGCGTTGGTATAGGCCGCCCACGGCGAGCGATACAGCGGATTGCCTGCAGCGGCTTCGAAATTGTGCACGCCTTCGACTGCGCGCCCGTGGCTGCAGAGGTACACGGCATAGTTATTGAGCAGCGCTGGATCGCCAGGCGTGATCGACAGCGCCGTGCGATATTCTTTATCGGCCTCCTTGTCCTTGCCGAGCCGCTCATCGAGCAACCCGAGCGCGGAGTGAATCTCGGCACTGTGCGGATCTTCGATTTCGGCGCGCTCGAGTTTGGTCTTGGCGAGTGCCAGATTGCCCTGCTGCAGATACCCCATGCCGAGCTGCAGGTTGGCCTGCGCAGCCTTGGCGCGCTGGGTTTCGGTGTATTTCGGAACCGCAGAATTGCTTTGACAGGCCGTCAGAGCACAGGCTGCCATCGCGCCGAACGCGAGCCGCGCCGCCCGGCGAGAGCGCACTGCACGTGCACGGCGCCGCGCAGTCATGCACCCACCCGCGCCGCCTGGGCGCGCGCGTCGGCTGCTGCCGCGCGCTCACCCAACCGTACGACCGTCCGATCGATCACGCGACCCACGAGCTGACCGCAGGCCGCATCGATATCCTCACCGCGCGTGCGGCGCACAGTGACCAGCACGCCGGCGCGCAGCAGTTCGTCACGAAACCGTGCCACCGTGCGGTCGCTCGAGCGGCGGAAAGGGGTTCCCGGGAAAGGGTTGAACGGGATCAGATTGACCTTGGCGGGATGTCCGACGAGCAGCGCGGCCAGGGCGCGCGCCTGCGCGGCTGAATCGTTGACGCCGGCGAGCATCACGTACTCGAAGGTCACGCTGCGGCCGTTGCGCTCATCGATGTAGTGCCAGCAGGCCTCGAGCAGCTCGGCGATCGGATGCAGGCGGTTGATCGGCACCAGGCGGCTGCGCAAGGCATCGTCCGGCGCATGCAGTGAAACCGCCAGCGCTACGTTGGTCTGCTGCGCGAGCTTGTAGATCTGTGGTACCAGTCCGGCGGTCGACAGGGTCACTCGCCGGCGCGAGAGATCAAAGCCCAGATCATCCAGAAAAATGTGCAGGGCAGGCACGACGTTGCGGAAGTTGGCGAGCGGTTCGCCCATGCCCATGAGCACGACGTTCGTGACGATACGCTCACCCCCGGGTCTGAAGCCGAGCTCACGGTTGGCGAGCCATACCTGGCCGACGATTTCGGCGGTGGTCAGATTGCGATTGAAGCCCTGCTGCGCGGTCGCGCAGAAGGCGCAGTCGAGCGCGCAGCCGACCTGCGATGAGATGCACAGCGTGCCCCGATCGCTCTCCGGAATGTAGACCATTTCGAACGCCTGACTGGAGTCGGCACGCAGCAGCCATTTGCGCGTGCCGTCGCTCGCCTGCTGCACGCTCAGCACCTCAGGCAAGCCGATGTGGCCGTGCAAGTTGAGCTTGGCGCGGAAATCCTTCGCCAGATCGCTCATATCCTCGAAGCGCTCGCAACCACGCTTGTAGAGCCAGTGCATGAGCTGGCGGGCACGAAACGGCCTCGAGCCGAGGCCCTGGCACCAGGCTTCGAGCTGCGGCCGTGGCAGACCGAGCAGATTGAGGCGAGTCGTCGCCGGAGCTGTCAAACCAACCTCGTTCATGCGCATCCCGTGCCGCTCGGATCAGTTGCGCGGACAGATCTCCGTCGTGCTGAAGAAGAACCCGATCTCCCGCGCCGCCGTCTCGGCCGCATCCGAGCCGTGCACGACATTGGCCTCGATGCTCAGCGCCAGATCCGCGCGGATCGTGCCGGGTTCGGCTTGCTTCGGGTCGGTGGCGCCCATGATCTGGCGATTGCGGGCCACCGCATTCTCCCCCTCGAGTACCTGTGCCACTACGGGGCCGGAAGTCATGTAGCGGACCAGGTCCTGGTAGAACGGCCGCTCGCGGTGCACCGCATAGAACAGCTGCGCTTGCGCCTGCGAGAGCTGGAGCATGCGGGCCGCGATGATCTTCAGTCCCTGGCTCTCGAAGCGACGATAGACCTCACCGATGAGGTTGCGGGCCACGCCGTCGGGCTTGACGATGGACAGGGTGCGCTCGAGCGCCATGAGAAGCTCCGTGCCGAAAAATGGCCGGCAGTATAGGCGTTGCGAGGCTCGCCGGGCAATCCATTGATGCGCGGAAGTGCCCGTGTTTTAAGGCTTTTCAGACGGTGAAACTTTCGCCACAACCGCATTCGGCGCGCACGTTCGGGTTGTTGAACCGGAAGCTCTCGTTGATCCCCTGGCGCACGAAATCGATGTGCGTGCCCTCGATCGCGGCCAGGCTGGCACCGTCGACGAACAATTTGACGCCGCGCGACTCGAAGATCCGATCGTCCGCGCGCGCCTCATCCGCGTAGTCCACGACGTAGCTGTATCCCGAACAGCCGCTCGGCTTGACGCCCACACGCAGCCCCAGGCCGTGCCCGCGACTGGCCAGGCGACTGCGCACGCGCTCAGCGGCCGACTCGCTTAAGGAAATTGTCATAATCAAACTCTCCAGGCCGTTAATTTTACTACGCTTTTGTCATGACCGTGTCAGCGCTGCCCGCAGCGCATCCTCAATAACGAGCAATCGGCCCAGTTTAGCCGCTGGCACGTCCAGGCGCTGCGCCCATTCCAGGGGATCGCCGATCGCGAGGCTATCGAGCCGGCGACCCTCGAGCGAGCGAGCGAGCCACTCGCAGGTCGCGAGCGTGTGCGGGCAGCCATAGGCGCGGTAGCGTACCCCGACGAGCCGCTGTCCGGCGATCGCCAGACTGAATTGCACCCGCGTGCCGAGCTCCTCGCGTCCGGCCTCGCCGTGGGCGCGATGCGCCGCGCCGTCGGCCTCGTGAGCGACGAATTCTCCGGCATGATCCAGTGCCGAGAACAGTGCGCGTATACGCGGCGCGAGCTGATCCGCGGTATCGGCCGCCCGGCTCACGGCGCCACCGCACGCAGTCGCTGCACCTCACGTCGCACAGCGCCGAGCGCCACCTCGACATCGCGCTCGCAGCTGAAACGCCCGAGGCTGAAACGCAGTGAGCTTTGAGCAAGCTCAATATCGCGGCCCAGCGCGCGCAGCACATAGGAGGGCTCATCGCTGTCGGAATTGCAGGCCGAGCCGGTCGAGAGCGCGAGCTCGGGCAGCCCCAGCAGCAGGCTTTCGCCTTCGACGCCTGGAAAAGACACGTTGAGGATGCCCGCCACGCGACGCGTCGGGTGACCATTGAGCAACGCACCCTCGATGCTGCGCAAGCCCTCCCACAACCGCATGCGCAGTGCCTCGATACGTTGGGCATCCTCGCCTCGCTCGCGAACGCATAGCTCGCAAGCGAGGCCGAAGCCGACGATCTGGTGCACCGCGAGCGTGCCGGAGCGCAGCCCGCGTTCGTGGCCGCCACCGTAGATCAGGGGCCGCAATCTCGCGCGGCGCTGCGGACTGACATACAGCGCACCGATGCCCTTGGGTCCATACAGCTTGTGCGCGGTCAGAGACAGCAGATCCACCGCACAGCGCCGCAGATCGATCTCAAGCTTGCCGGCGCTCTGCGCCGCATCCACATGCAGCGGCAGGTCGCGCTCATGGCACACGCGCGCTATGGCCTCAATGTCCTGAATGACCCCGATCTCATTGTTGGCGTGCATGATGGAAACCAGCACGGTGTCGGCGCCGATGGCCTCGTGAACCTGCAACGGCTCGATGATTCCATCGCGGTCCGGCGTCAGATAAGTCACGCGCCAGCCCTCCTGCTCGAGCCGCCGGCAAGGGTCGAGGACGGCCTTGTGCTCGGTGCGCGCCGTGACGATGTGGCCGGCTTTGGCCGCGGCGCGCGCCGTGCCGAAGATGGCCAGATTGTTCGATTCGGTAGCGCCTGAGGTCCAGATGATCTGCGCTGGCGCAGCGCCGATCAGGCACGCGACCTGCGCGCGCGCCTGCTCCACGCGCGCACGCGCGAGGCGGCCAAAATGGTGCTGCGAGGCCGGATTGCCAAACACCCCGGTTCGCGTCAGGCAGCCGCTCATCGCCGTGGCCACGCGTGGATCGACCGGTGCGGTCGCCGCATAGTCCAGGTACACCGGCTCCGTCTGCGGCGAGCTCATGCCCGCTCCCCGGCGCGGCGCCGCTGCTGCTGCACCGCCGTCAGAATGCCGCGCAGGATGTTGACCTCATTGGCGTCGAGCTCGGCGCGTTGCAGGAGCCTGCGCAGCCGGTTCATGAGATGCGTGCCGCGTTGCGTACGATCGCGGAAATCAATCTGCTCGAGCACCGTGGCCAGATGCGCGTACAGACGTTCCATGTCCTGCGCCGTGGCGAGCGGATCGGTTCTGGTAGCCGCCGGCGGCGGCGAGTCACGGCGAGCGCACAGGATCTCATAGCAGACGATCTGCACCGCCATGGCCAAATTGAGCGCGGCGTAGGCCGGGTTGGCCGGGACGCGCAGCAAGGCGTGCGCCGAGTTGAGCTCCTCGTTGGTCAGACCGCTGCGCTCGGCACCGAACACGACCGCCACGGCCTGCTGCGTGGCCGCCTCAACCAGTCGCTGCGCGGCCGTGCGCGCATCCAGCACCCGGAAATTCTGATCACGCTCGCGTGCGGTGCTCGCCAGCACCAGGCCGCAGTCGCGCACTGCCGAGGCGAGATCAGGCACCACGCGCGTGCGCGCGAGCACATCCTCGGCGCCGGAGGCGCGTGCGCTCGCCTCGGGGTGCGGAAATTCCCGCGGCCGCACCAATACCAGCTCGTCGAGCCCCATGTTCTTGAGCGCGCGCGCGGCCGCTCCGATATTGCCCGGATGGGAGGTGGCCACCAGCACGATGCGAATTGAGCCTGACACGACCTGATATCCTAATGCCATATTCGCTTCCAAGCTCTGAAGTCACGCAGTCATGCATCCTCTGCTCAATATCGCGGTGCGGGCCGCCCGCCGCGCCGGCGAGATCATTGTCCGCAGCCTGGTTCGGCTCGAGAGCCTCGAGGTTACATCCAAGGGTCGCAATGATTTCGTCAGCGAGATCGACCGCGCCGCGGAGCGCGAGATCATCGAAATTGTGCACAAGCACTACCCCGAGCACGCGATCCTGGCGGAGGAAAGCGGCCGCAGCGGCGAGAACGACACGGTCTGGATCATCGATCCGCTCGATGGCACCACCAACTTTCTGCATGGCTTTCCGGTATTCGCGGTCTCGATCGCGGTCGAACAGCGCGGCCGGCTCGAAGTTGCCGTGGTCTACGACCCAATGCGGCAGGAGGTGTTCACCGCCACCCGCGGCGCGGGCGCGCACCTCGAGAATCGTCGCATGCGCGTGAGCAAGCAGCGCACGCTCGAAGGCGCGCTGCTGGCCACCGGCTTTCCCTTCCGCCAGGAGGAGCCTTATGGCGACAACTACTATGCAATGCTTCGGGCCCTGGCGAATGTGGCCGCCGGCATCCGCCGTCCGGGCGCGGCGGCCCTGGATCTGGCTTATGTCGCGGCCGGTCGGGTCGATGGCTTCTGGGAGCTCGGCCTCAAACCCTGGGACACCGCGGCAGGCACGCTGCTGATCGTCGAGGCCGGCGGCCGGGTCGGCACGCTCGCAGGTCATGAATATCAACTTGGGGCAAACATCGTCGCCGGTGCGCCAAAAGTGTACGAGGCAATGATCGAAGCCCTGGCACCGCACCTGCCCGCGGCACTGCGAGACGTTTAGCAGATCTAAATTAACTCGAGGGTGTACAGTGGGATCAGGACGAGCTGCCGCGCAGGAACTTTCATGAGCAAGAAGGGACTCTTCGCCACCAAGCCGATCCACGACTATCAGCTGGAGGCCTCGAGCAAACACCTGGTTCGGGCATTGGGCGTGCCGGCCCTGATTGCCTTCGGCATCGGCGGCATCATCGGCACGGGCATCTTCGTCCTCACGGGCTTGGCTGCGGCGCAACACGCCGGCCCGGCGATCGTCATCTCGTTCATCATTGCCGGAATCGGCTGCATGTTCGCCGGCCTGTGCTACTCGGAATTTGCGGCGATGGTGCCGGTCTGCGGCAGCGCCTACGCCTACAGCTACGCCACCCTGGGCGAGATCATCGCCTGGTTCGTGGGCTGGAATCTCGTGCTCGAATACATGATGGCCTGCTCCACGGTCGCGGTCGGCTGGAGCCGCTACTTCGTTGCGTTCCTCGATGTGTTTCATGTTCACTTGCCGGAGGCACTGACCAGCGCACCGTTCGCTGCGGCAGAATCGGGCTTCGCGATCAGTGGCACCGGCGCCTTTCTCAATCTGCCCGCCATCCTGATCGTCGCCGCCGCCGCGGCGCTCTGTTACAAGGGCATCAAGGAATCGGCCTTCGTCAACACCATCATCGTGGCCATCAAAGTCAGCATCGTGATCGCCGTGATCGTGTTCGGCGCCTTCTATGTCAACCCGGCCAATTGGGTCCCCTACATTCCGCCGAATACCGGCACCTTCGGCCAATTCGGCTGGAGCGGTATCTTCCAGGCCGCGGCCATCATCTTCTTCGCCTACATCGGTTTCGACGGCGTCTCCACCGTCGCGCAGGAAGCCAAGAACCCGGCGCGCGGCATGCCGCTGGGCATGCTGGGAAGCCTCGGCATCTGCACGTTGCTGTACATCCTGATGTCGAGTGTCATGACAGGCCTGGTGCCGATTGCGCAACTCAACGATGCGGCTCCGGTCGTAGCCGCATTGCAGCCCCACCCACAACTGCAATGGCTGAAATTCTGGGTCATCGTCGGCGCACTGGCCGGCCTGACCTCGGTCATCATCACGATGATCATTCCGCAGTCGCGCATCTGGTTGACGATGTCGCAGGACGGCCTGCTGCCGAAAATCTTCGGCGCCGTGCACCCGCGCTTTCGCACGCCACATATCTCCACTGCGATCACCGGCGTGCTAGCGGCAACCTTCGCGGGCCTGCTGCCCATCGGCATCCTCGGCGAGCTGGTATCCATCGGCACGCTGGTGGCCTTCATCGTGGTGTGCATCGGTGTCATAGTCTTGCGCTATACGCGGCCGGACCTGCCGCGACCCTTCAAAGTGCGGGGCGTCTGGCTCGTCGGCGGCATGGGTGTCCTGTTCTGCAGCATGATGGCCTATTCATTGCCGAACGCGACCTGGGTGCGGCTGGTGGTCTGGAGCCTGGTGGGATTCGCGCTCTATTTCTTCTACGGCTACAGGCACAGTCGGCTGCGCCGCAACGAGGTCGTGGGTTCAGCGTCACAATCTTCCGGCGGCGAACCGCACTCGGCCTTCTCGCCCGACTAGCCTAGTCGCGCGATCTGGGCGCTCGTCGCACTCGGATGTTGATTAGCTCGACGGCCACCGCAAAGCCCATCGCAAAATACAGATAGCCTTTCGGCACCTCGAAGCCGAGGGCTTGCCCGATCAACGCCGAGCCGATCAGCACCAGAAACGCGAGCGCCAGCACCTTTACGGTCGGATGGCGCTCGATCAGCGCGGTCACGGGCCCCGACGCCCACATCATGATCAGGATCGACAGCACAATCGCCCCCGCCATGATCGCTACCTGGTCGGGCCGCGCAAGCCCTACCGCCGTGAACACCGAGTCGAGCGAGAACACCACGTCGATGAGTGCGATCTGGAACACGGTCGCCGCCAGGCCAGGTCGCTTACGGGCACTCGGCGGCGTCGCGGTGCTCTCGAGTGTCGCGTGGATCTCGGTCACGCTCTGCGAGAGCAGGATCAGGCCGCCGGCTCCCAGGACCAGATCGCGCAGCGAGAACACATGCCCCAGGGCTGCGAACAGCGGCGATTGCAGGTGCGTGAGCCAGAGGATCGAAAACAGCAATGCCAGGCGCGTCAGCATGGCGAGCGACAGTCCCAGCAGCCGCGCGGTGCGCTGGCGGGGGCGCGGCAGATGGCCGACCAGCAGCGACAATACCACGAGGTTATCGATGCCGAGCACGATCTCGAGCAGCGCCAGCGTGGTAAATGCCAGCGCACTATCGGTGTGCATCAGCGTCGAGGGCAGCAACGGCACAGCGGCGCGCGGCGCCGTCAGGGCATGCTGTCCACCGGACGTTTGACCGAGGATGGCAACAGGTGCTCGGCCTTGAGGCCGCAGTCCAGGGCCACGGCGCTGGATATGTAGATCGAGGAGTAGGTGCCGGCCACGATGCCGATGATCAGCGCCTCGGAAAACCCGCGCAGCACCGGCCCTCCCAGAACGTACAACGCGACTACAACGATTAACGTGACGACTTTAGTCATGATCGTACGTGACAGGGTCTGATTGATGGACTGATCGAGCACCACCACCGGCTGCAACCGGCGGCTGCCATGAAATCGCTCTCGAATCCGATCGAACACCACCACCGTGTCGTTGAGCGAGTAGCCGATCACCGCCAGCATCGCGGCGACCACGGTCAGATCAAATGGGGTCCGCGTCAGTGAAAACGTACCGAGCACCAGAATCGGATCGTGCAGCACCGCCAGGATGGCTCCCAACGACAGCCGCCAGGTGTGAAAGCGCAGCGCGATATAGCCGAAGATCAGCAGCAGCGTCGCCAGCAGAGCCTGCACGGCGCTGCGCTGCAGTTCGCCGCCGACCTGCGGTCCGATGACCTCCACCTGGCGTATTTCAGCGCCTGCATCGATGCCGCGCAGAATCTGTTCGATCTTCGTGCGCACCGCGTCGGTGGTTTCCTTGGTCGGCGGCAGTCGGATCGCGATGTCGCGCGAGGTGCCGAAGATCGTGACCTGTGGATCGGCATAGCCAGCACGCACCAGCGCGCTGCTGACGGCATCGCGGCTGGCCGCCGTCGGGAAGCTCGCCTGCACGGTCACGCCGCCGGTGAAATCGACCCCGAGGTTCAGTCCGCGCGTAAACAGCGATAGCAGCGAAATCAGGATCAGAACCGCCGATAGTCCGTACCACACCTTGCGGGTGGACATGAACGGGAAGTTCGTTGCGCGATGAAAAAATTCCACGGCGAGTCCCTCGTAGCCGCTTCAACCGATCGAGAGCCGGGCGACCTTACCGCGGCCCCCGTACATCAGCGAAATGAGCGCACGGCTGCCTAGAAGCGAAGTGAACATAGAAGTCGCAATGCCGAGCGTCAGCACGATCGCAAATCCGCGGATCGCGCCGGTGCCGATGACCCAAAGCGCCAAGCCCGCGATCAGTGCGGTCACGTTCGAGTCAGCGATGGCCGAGAACGCCTTGTCGAAGCCGGCGCGAATGGCCGCCTGCGGCGAGACCGCGTTGCGCAGCTCCTCGCGGATGCGCTCATAGATGAGCACATTGGCGTCGACCGCAATACCAACCGTCAGAATGATGCCGGCAATGCCGGGCAGCGACAGCGATGCGCGCAATAACGATAACAGTGCCGTCAGCAGGATCACGTTCGCCAGCAGCACGGCGTCGGCGACCAGACCGAAGGCGTGATAGTAGAGCGCCATGAACACGAACACCGCCAGCATGCCGAGCTCGAGTGCCCGGACGCCCTTGTCGATGTTCTCCTGACCCAGGCTCGGGCCGATGGCGCGTTCCTCGACCACGTCGACCGGAGCGGCCAGCGAGCCGGACCGCAGCAGCAAGGACAGATCGCGCGCCTCGCCTATCGTCAGGCCGGTGACCTGGAATTGCGGCCCGAACACGCCGCGAATGGTGGCCACATTGATCACGGTTGCCGTGGTGGTTTCGCGCTCGACCTTCTGCCCGTTGAGCTCGACTTGCCGCCGGCTTTTCTCGATGTAGACCACGGCCATCGGCTTACCGACATTCAGACGTGTGGTGCGCTGCATCGATTCAGCGCCGCGGGCATCGAGCTTGATCGAAACCGCCGGGCCTTCCTGGCTGGTCGTGGAGGTCGCCTGCGTGAGCTCATCGCCGGTGACGATGACGTCGCGTTTGAGCAGGATCGGCGAGCCGTCCTTGCGTTTGTAGAGCTTGGCACCGAGCGGCGCGTGACCACTCTGCTCGGCCTGGACCGGGCTGTCTTGGGTATCCACCAGCCGGAACTCGAGCGTTGCCACCTTGCCGAGCAGATCCTTGACCTCGGCCGAGTTCTGCACGCCGGGTAATTGAACGTTGATGCGATCGAGCCCCTGGCGCTGCACGATGGGCTCGGATACCCCGAGCTCGTTGACCCGATTCATGAGCGTGGTGCGGTTCTGCTCGAGCGCATAGTCCTCGCGCGCCTTGATCTGCACCGCAGTCAGCACCATCTCGACCGCCGGACCGCTGCCGCTGCCACTGCTCGCGGTGCGGAACGTCAGCGTGTTGTCGACTTTTTTGAGCGCCTCGATGACCGCACCGCTGTCGCTGCCGGGCGGCAAGGTCACCCGCAGCCCGTCGGTCATGGCGCTCGCGCCCGAGCTGAAGCTCGCGACATCTACGAACGGCAGCTTGGCCTCGTTGAGCGCACGTTGAAAGCTTTGCTCGTAGCTCTCGAGCAGCTGGCTCACGGCACCCGCCACGTCCACCTGATAGAGCAGGTAGAGACCGCCGCGCAGGTCCAATCCCAGCGGCATGGCCTTGAGCCCGAGCTGGCGCATCCAGGCCGGAGTGCGCGTGGCATTCGATAGGGCGGAGCGGTCCACGTCCGACACTGTCGCATCCACGGTGTCGCGTGCCTTGAGCTGCGCGGCCACATCGTTGAAGGCCAGGATCAATCGGCCGCTGTCGATGTAATCACGCTTGATCACGATCTGCTGCTTGCGCAACAGCTCCTCGATCGACTGGCGCGCTTGATCATCCATCGGCGCGCGATCTTTCCGCTCCACCTGCAATGCCGGGTCTGCTCCGAACACGTTTGGCAGCGCAAACAGCCCGGCGACGAGCATCACCAGCGCCACCAGCAGATACTTCCAGCGCGGAAACTCCAGCATGCGATCGGCTCTGGCGCGTTCAGGCGCTCTTGAGCGTACCTTTGGGCATCAACTGGGTGATCTGGGCCTTCTGCACCTTGATGCGCACGCCCTCGGCGATCTCCAGTGTCACGAAGGTGTCGTTGACCTCGGTAATGCGCCCGAGGATGCCACCGCTCGTCACCACCTCATCGCCCGTGGCCAGCCGCGAGAGCATGGCCTGCTGATCCTTCATGCGCTTTTGCTGCGGACGGATCAGCAGAAAGTAAAACACCCCGACGAAGGCCACCAGAAGGATGATCTGGCCGAGGCCACCGCCGCCCATGGCGCCGCCGGTCGTCTGCGCGTATGCATCGCTGAGCAGTAAACTCATGCTTTCCTCATGTCTGCGGACGAGCCGCTGCTATCCTGTGCGCCGCCCAAGTGGCTTCCCTGGGGGCCGCAAAGGGGCGGCATTATGCCACAGGCACCGTCAAACGCCGGGGAACGGCTAGGATCTGCGCCGCGAACGCGCTAAACCGCCGCTCGCAGATGGCGCTGCGGATGTCTCGCATGAGCTGCAGAAAAAAGTGCAGATTGTGCAGCGTCGCGAGCCGCACGCCGAGAATCTCGTTGCAGCGGTCCAGATGCCGCAGATAGGCGCGCGAATAGCGCCGGCAGGTCGAGCAGGCGCAGGCGGGATCGACCGGACCGGTGTCGCGCTGATGAATGGCGTTACGGATGTTGATAATGCCCGCGCTGGTGAACAGGTGGCCGTTGCGCGCATGTCGGGTCGGCATCACGCAATCGAACATGTCGACGCCGCGCGCCACCGCCGCGACAATATCCTGCGGATAGCCCACGCCCATCAGATAGCGCGGCCGCGCCGAGGGCAGCCGGGGCACCACGCCCTCGAGGATTCGCAGCCGCTCGGCCTCGGACTCACCCACGGCCAGACCACCGAGCGCATAACCGGGGAAATCGCGTTGCGCGAGTGACTCGACCGATTCGTGACGCAGCTGCTCGTACATGCCGCCCTGAACGATCGCAAACAGATTGCCGGGCGCGCCTGCCTGGTAGTAATGATCGTAGCTGCGCATGGCCCAGCGCATCGAGCGCTGCATCGACTCGCGCGCCTGATCCTCACTGGCCGGATAGGCCGTGCAGTCATCAAAGGCCATGGCGATGTCCGAGCCCAGAGCACGCTGGACCTCCATCGCGTCCTCCGGGCTCAGGTGCACGCTTGCGCCGTCCACCGGCGAGCGGAAGCGCACGCCCTGCTCGTCGATATGACGCAGCTTCGAGAGACTGAAGACCTGAAAGCCGCCGGAATCGGTCAGAATGGGCCGCTGCCAACCCATGAAGCCGTGCAGCGCGTCGCGGTGCAGGCCGATGATTTCAGCGCCCGGGCGCAGCATCAGATGGAACGTATTGGCCAGCACGATCTGCGCGTCCAACGCCTCGAGCTCCTCCGGCGTCATGGCCTTGACCGTGCCGTAGGTGCCGACCGGCATAAAGACCGGAGTGTCGACCGTGCCATGCGGCAGTCTGAGGCGGCCTGCACGCGCCGCACCGTCGAGCGCCAGGAGCTCAAAGTGCAGGCGGATCTGCGCGCCGCTCATGGCTGAGCGCGCGCCTGCGGCTGTGGAAATACCAGCATGGCATCGCCATAGCTGAAAAATCGGTACCGCTGGGCAACCGCGTGGGCATAGGCATGCAGCACGCTCTCGCGGCCTGCGAACGCGGCCACCAGCATCAGCAGACTCGACTGCGGCAGATGAAAATTGGTCAACAAGGCATCGATCACGCGGAAGCGAAATCCCGGTCTGATGAAAAGGACGGTCTCGCCGCAGGCAGCTTGCAGCCTCGGGGCGAGCAGCGCGGCCGACTCCAATGCGCGCGTCACGGACGTTCCGACCGCAATGATGCGAGCACCGCGCCGCCGTGCGCGCTCGATCGATTCCACCGCCTCCGAGCCGAGCGCATAGTATTCGCTGTGCAGTCGGTGAGCCGCCAGATCATCGGTGCGTACCGGCGCAAACGTTCCCGCCCCGACGTGCAGAGTCAGCCACGTGTGCTCGATGGCGCGCGCCGCGAGCGCCTGCAGCAGGCCGGCGTCGAAGTGCAGACTCGCAGTCGGCGCCGCGACGGCCCCCGGAACCCGCGCCCAGAGACTCTGGTAGCGTTCGCGATCGGACGGCTGCAGTGGCCGGCGGATATACGGCGGCAACGGCACCTGCCCGTGGCACTCGAAGAACTCGATCGTCGCCGTCGGCAGCTCGATTTCCCACAATTCCCCCCGGCGCGCGTGAATCCGAACCTCGCCACCGACGCTGCTGAGCACCATCCCCGGCCGCACGGACTTGCTGTCGCGCAGCTGCACCAGCGCCCTTCCGGCCGCTAATGCACGCTCGAGCAAGATTTCGATGCGTCCACCACTGGCTTTGCGCGCCGCCAGCCGCGCCGGCAGCACGCGCGTATCGTTGAAAACCAGCAGGTCGCCTGGCTGCAGCAGCGCTGGCAGCTCATCGATGCGATGGTCTTCCCAATGGGCGTGCGCGCCGTCGAGCAGCAGCAGCCGGCTCGAGGAACGTCGCGGCAACGGCGCCTGGGCGATCAATTCGGCAGGTAGCTGGTAATCGAAGTCGCTGCGCTTGAGCGCGCTCATGGGTGGTGGCCTCGCTCGGAGTCGAACCGAGATGGGCAAGCCCGGTCGATTTTGAGTCGACTGCGTCTACCAGTTCCGCCACGAGGCCGCGAGCAAGTCCGCTGTGCGGCGAACGCGCCTATTTCGCTGCAGAGCGTCCCTCGGTGCGGGTACGATACCTCAATCGACCATGAAATTCTGTCCAGACTGCGGCCAGTCGGTGCAGCGCCGCATACCCGCCGGCGACAATCTGCCGCGAGCGGTGTGCAGCGCGTGCGGCGCCATTCACTACGAGAATCCGCGCGTGATCGTCGGTTGCGCGCCCGAGTGGCAGGGTCGCATCCTGCTGTGTCGCCGCGCCATTATGCCGCGGCGCGGCTACTGGACGACCCCCGCAGGCTTCCTGGAAAACGGCGAATCCTTGCAGACCGCCGCCGCTCGCGAGTCGCTGGAGGAAGCCGAAGCGCGCGTCGAAATCGGCTCGCTGCTGGCGATTTCGCATGTGCTGCACGCCGCCCAGGTGCACGTGACTTTCCGCGCCCGGCTCATTGACGGTCATTTCGGCGTCGGCGCCGAAAGCCTCGAGTGCGGCCTTTACGAGGAATCGCAGATCCCCTGGGACGATATCGCCTTTCCAAGCATAAAGTTCGCGTTACGCTGCTACTTCCAAGATCGGCGCGCCGCGCTGGAGACGGTGCACTTCAACGACATCCTGCGTCCGCTCTCCAGCTGAGCCGGCGCTTTAAGCGCCGGGTACGCTTTGGCACAATAGGCGGCCCCCCGGGCCTCGGAGCGCCAATGACCTTTGTAGTGACCGAAAGCTGCATCAAATGCAAGTACATGGATTGCGTGGAGGTTTGCCCTGTCGACTGCTTCAGAGAAGGGCCTAATTTCCTGGTCATTGATCCGGACGAATGCATTGACTGCACGCTGTGCGAACCGGAGTGCCCGGTCGAGGCGATCTACTCCGAGGAAGAATTGCCGTCGGGCCAGGAGCCGTTCAAGCAGCTCAACGCCGAACTGGCCAAGCAGTGGCCCGCCATTACCGAGAAGGGCACGGCTCCGGCGGACGCCAAACAGTGGGAAGGCAAGCCGGATAAAGTCAAACTGCTCGAGCGCTGAGCAGCCTAGGCACACTGCGCTGCCGCCGGCGCTTTAGACGGCCTATTGCAGCGTGGTTTGCTGCGCCAGCTCTTCGACCAAGGCCTGCGGCGGCAGATAACCGCCCACCATGGCGCCGTTTGAGGCCACGATACCGGGCGTGCCCTCCAGGCCGATCGCCTTGCCCAGCGCGTATTGGCGCGCCACCGGCGTTGCACCACAGGGCTTGGCATCGAGCGGCTGCCCGAGCTTGGCACGCGTCAATGCCGATTTGCGATCCGCGGAGCACCAGACCTGTTCGGCCTTGTGCCACGACTCCGTATTTGGGCCGGTGCGAGGATAAAATATGTAGCGTACGCGCACACCCAGGCGGTTGTATTCGGCGATCTGACGGTGCAGCTCGCGGCAGTAGGCGCAGTCGACATCGGTAAATACCGTCACCGTGTATTTCGGCTGCGGCGGCGAGAAGATCACCATTTCCGCTTCGGGTATCGCATCGATGAGCTTCTGGCGCAGGACCCGGCGATGCGCCTCGGTGAGATTGCTGTGGGTCGGAATGTTGTAAAGATCGCCGGTAAACACGTACTGACCATCGGTGCTCATGTAGACGATGTCGGCGCCGCGGCGCACTTCGAATACACCGGCCACGGGCGTCGGGCGCACGTCCTCCTTCTTGATCCCTGGAATGCTGGCTGCAGCCGCATCCGCGTTCGCGGCCACATCGAGGTTGATGGCCGAGGGGTTGATGGTCGGCGCCTGGGTTGCGGGCGCTTTGGCGCCCGGCGAGGCGCTCGACTGTGCCGCATTGGGCACATCCGCGGCGCGGCCGCTGACCGCCGCCAGACTCAAGGCCGCGAGCATCATCAACCGGCTCACAAGGGTGGCCGCACGCATGCGCATCATGCAATGAAATATACCACGCCGACGCCGCATACGGTCAGAAATAGGGTGCTGTGGCAGGCGCGGTCAACCGCGCGGATGATGGCTCGAGTGCAGCTCTTTGAGGCGCTCGCGGGCCACGTGCGTGTAGATCTGAGTGGTCGACAGATCGCTGTGCCCGAGCAGCATTTGCACGACGCGCAGATCGGCTCCGTGGTTGAGCAGATGAGTGGCAAAGGCATGCCGCAGCGTATGCGGCGAGAGCTCGCGATTGACGCTGGCCTTGCGTGCGTAGCGCTTGATGATGTGCCAGAAGGCCTGGCGCGTCATGCGGTCGCCGCGACGCGTCGGAAATAGGAAATCGGTACTGCGGTCGAGCAGTATGTCGGCACGCGCACCTTCGATGAAGCTGTTGAGCCAGCGCACCGCCTCTTCACCGAGCGGAATCAGACGTTCACGATTGCCCTTGCCGAGCACTCGGATCACGCCCTGATTGAGATTGACCTGACCGAGTTTGAGATGCACGAGCTCCGAGACCCGCAGGCCCGTGGCATACAGCACCTCCAGCATGCAGCGGTCGCGATGACCGAGCGGCTCGCTGACCGCGGGCGCGGCCAGCAGCGCTTCGACTTCCGCTTCGCTGAGCGAGCGCGGCAGCGAACGCCCGATCTTCGGCATGGCGATCTGCGCGGTCGGATCCTCGGCAATCAGGCCTTCGCGCATCAGATATCGAAAGAAGCGACGAAACGAGGACAGCTGCCGGGCGGTGGAGCGCGGTCGGGCTCCGCCGTGCACTCGCGCCGCTATGAAATCCATCAGATCGGCGCGGCCGGTCTTCGGCAGCGTCACATGACGTGCGGACAGCCAGCGCGCGAGGGCGACCAGATCGGCACGATAGGCGGCAAGCGTATTGGAGGATAATCCACGTTCCATCCATACGGCGTCGAGAAAGCGCGTGATGAGCGGATCGACCGAATCCTTGCTGGCGCTCGCGACTGTCACTGTTGCCTGTCTGGTCAATGAATCATCCTGGATAGCGGTGCTGGTGTGGCCGCAGCAGTATGCTGAGCTTCGGTTGCGCTTCGATGTGATGATCCTCACAGGCGGCGCGGACCGTTAACATAAAGAGAACTGCATCACATCCAAAGATCCCATCCAATGGCAGATCTGCAGCAAATCACGCCCGATCAAGCCCACGCGACGCTCGGGGGCAGTGCCCTGCTGCGGCTGGCATACGGACTGTACGCCTGGACGATGTTCATAGTCCTTGGGGCGGCGGCAGTGCCGGTTCTGCTGCTAACCCCAAAGCTCTCGCAGCGCCGCGCCCTCGTACGAGCGCTTGCGCGCAACGCGCTGCGACTGATCGGCATGCGTGTGCGGGTCAGCGGATTGGACCGGGTGCAGACACCGTGCGTCGTGGTCGCGAACCACACCAGCTATCTGGACGGCGTGGTGCTCGCGGGCGTTCTACCGTCGAGTTTCGGTTTTGTCATCAAGCGTGAGATGTCATCGGTGCCTCTGGCCGGCACGTTGCTGCGGCGAATCGGTGCGGAGTTCGTCGAGCGACAGGATCGGCGCCGCGGTGCGCGCGATGCCCGCCGGCTGCTGCGGCAGGCAGCGCACGGGCAGGCGCTGGTGTTCTTCCCCGAAGGCACGTTCAGCGCCGAGATTGGCCTGTTGCGTTTCCACATGGGGGCCTTCACGGCTGCCTCGCGCGCCGATCTGACGGTCTTTCCGGTTGCGATCCGCGGCACTCGTGAGCGCCTTGCGCCGGGACATCTGCTGCCGCGCCCCGGTTCGATCGAGGTGGAAGTTCTGCCGGCCGTGGCGCGCTCGGCGCAGGCGGGCACCGGAGTCGCCGATCGCGCTACGGCGCTGCGCAACGCAGCGCGCGCAGCTTTGCTCACGGCACTGGGCGAACCGGATCTGGCCGTCCGAGAGTCGACGTCGGTGCCGATTCAGGTCTCGGCGCCTAAGCGCGTGCGCGCCGCCGGCCCGACGCTGCAGCAACGCTACGAGCGCGAGTCGCGTGCTCACGGCTACGACCCCGACAGCGCCCAGCGCGCAGCGCTCGAGCGACTTGAGGCACTGCGCGTGCGGCAGACGCAGCGCAATCACGGCGGGCTCTGGCAGCGGCTGCTGCGGCCGTGGCGAGCCGAGGCAGCGGCGCCTGGACGGCGTGGCATCTATCTGCACGGTGGCGTTGGACGCGGCAAGACCATGCTGATGGATCTGTTCTACGACAGCTTGCCGTTGTCGCAACGTCAACGCAGCCACTTCCATCACTTCATGCGCGAGGTGCACGAGCAGCTTGGGCAGTTGCGCGCGCGGCGAGCGCCGCTGCACGCGCTCGCACGCGAGCTGGCAGCGCGCAGCCGCGTGCTGTGTCTCGATGAGCTGTACGTCAGTGACATTGCCGATGCGATGATCCTGGGCGGCCTGTTCGAGTCGCTGCTGCGTCGGGACGTGCTGCTCGTGATCACTTCCAATTTCGCGCCACAAGAGCTCTATCGGGGCGGACTGCAGCGCGCGCGCTTCCTGCCGACGATCGCCCTGCTGGAGCGCGAGCTCGAGCAATGCTGGCTCGGCCGCGGCACGGACTATCGGCTGCGACAGCTGCAGCGCGCGCCGATCTACCTTGACAGCCACGAGCCCGACAGCAACGCCCGCTTGCAGCAGTTGTTCGCCGAAATGGGCACGACCGTCGCCGGTTTTCGCACCGAAGTGCGCATTCTCGGTCGCACGATTCGCGCCGTGCGCTGCCTGGCGGATCTGGTCTGGTTCGAATTCGACGAAATCTGCGCCGGCGCGCGCAGCCAGATCGACTACGTCGAGCTGGCGCAGGAATTTCGCACCGTCATGCTTAGCAACGTACCGGTATTTTCTGCGCCGGAACAGGACGACGCCGCGCGACGCTTCATCGCGCTGGTGGACGAATTCTATGACCAGGGTACCAAGCTGATCCTGTCGGCTGCGGCCCAACCCTTCGAGCTGTACCGCGGCGGACGTCTACAGGTCGAGTTTCAACGCACGATGAGCCGCCTGGTTGAAATGCAGACCGCCAGCTACCTGGCCCGGCCACCGCGCGGCTGAATACGGCCATCCCGCGGATATTTGTCCACGGAAACATTACGCAATGAAAATTTCGACGATAAAATACCGCCCGTGAACGCAGACCCGTCACTTCCCGCAGGGCGCCTGGAGCAGCGTACGGCAGAGATCGAAGCCGCGGTGCGCCGTACCGCGGCGCGCTGCAGTGAGCTGCCGATCGTCGAGACGGTGGTCTTGCGGCTGCTGGTACTGCTTGGCCGCGAGGTATCGGCCATGCTCGAGCAGGCGCTGCGGCCGAACCACCTGAATGAGACCGATTGGCGCACCTTGATGATCTTGTTTTCCCAACCCGATGGCGTGGCACACCCGGGAGAGCTGTGCGCATCGGTCGCCCAGAGCCCCGCCAACATGACGCGGGTCGCCGACAGCCTATGCGAGCGCGGGCTGATCACGCGTGTGGCCAGCGATCAGGACCGCCGCCGCACGATTCTGCACATTACGCCGGCGGGCGAAGCGCTGGCGCTGGCGTTACTGCCGCATATGGTCGCGCACATCCAGGCGCTGTTCGATCCGATGCCGCAAACGCAACGGCAGCAGCTGCTCGAGCAATTGCGCGCCCTGGCGCTGCAGCTCGATCGGACCGCTCCGACCCGCCGTTAATGCCGCCAGGCGTTCAATGCTACGATTCTATTCATGAGCTCAAGCCAGGTCGCCGCGCGCTTCGAGATCCCCTATCGGGTCTGTCTGGCAACCGACGGCACGCTCTGCAGCCCCCTGCCCGCCTTCGCCCATGACAGCGAGCTGCTGCTGCGGCTCTACCGATTCATGGTGCGCGCGCGTGTCTTCGATACCAAAGCCGTCAATCTGCAACGCACCGGCAAGCTCGGCACCTACCCTTCCTGTCTCGGACACGAGGCCACGCACGTGGGCGTCGGCTCGGCGATGCGTGCCGAGGACGTGCTGTTCACGGTTTATCGAGAAATCGGCACCAAATTCTGGCGCGGCGTCGACATGCTGGACATTCTGCTGTACTGGGGCGGCGATGAGCGTGGCACCAACTATCGACGCACCCCGCACGACTTCCCCTTCTGCGTGCCGATCGGCTCGCAGATGCCGCAGGCGGCCGGAGCCGCACTGGCGTTTCAGATTCGCGGTGAACCACGCTGCGTGCTGGTTTACATCGGCGATGGCGGCACCTCGCAGGGCGCGTTCTATGAGGCACTGAACCTCGCCGGCGCCAGGTCCCTGCCGCTGGTGTGCGTCGTGGTCAACAACCGCTGGGCCATCTCGGTGCCGGTCAGCGCTCAGACTGCCGCGCAGACGCTGGCACAAAAGGCCATAGCGGCGGGCATCCCAGGTCTGCAGGTCGACGGCAACGACGTACTGATGGTGCGCGAGACGGTCAGCGAGGCGCTCGAGCGGGCACGCCGCGGCGGCGGCCCGAGCGTCATCGAAGCGTTGACCTATCGACTCAGCGACCATACGACCTCCGACGACGCCACGCGCTATCGCAGCGCCGCGGAAGTCGAGGCTGCGCAGCGTATCGAACCGATTGGACGCATGCGCGCGTTTCTAGAGGCGCAGGGGCGCTGGAGCGAGGCGGCCGAACAATCGCTGCGCCGCGAGTGCGGCGAGGCGGTTGAGGCCGCGGTGAAGCAGTATCTGGCAACACCCAAGCAATCGACCGACTCGATGTTCGACTATCTTTACGCGCAGCTGCCTCCGCGGCTGCGGGCGCAGCGCGAGGACGCCCGCCGCTACGCGGCGCTCAGGCCTTAGAAAACAGAAAAGGACGGCCCGATGGGCAAGATGACGATGGTCGAGGCCATCAACATGGCGCACGCGTGGGAGATGGCGCAGGACCCGTCGGTGATCGTGCTCGGGGAAGACGTCGGCACGAACGGCGGTGTATTCCGGGCGACCGCGGGACTGCAGCAGCGCTTCGGCACGACGCGGGTGCAGGATACACCGCTTGCCGAGGGGCTCATTGCCGGGGCGGCCATCGGCCTGGCGGCGCAGGGACTCAAACCGGTCGCCGAAATACAGTTCATGGGGTTCATTTATCCGGCGTTGGATCAAATCGCAAGCCACATGGCGCGCCTGCGCAATCGCACACGCGGCCGCCTGACCTGCCCGCTGGTGTTGCGCATGCCGCACGGCGGCGGCATCCACGCGCCGGAGCATCATTCCGAAAGTCTCGAGGCGCTGCTGTGCCATCATGCGGGCCTGCGGGTGCTCTGTCCCTCCTCCCCGGCCCGCGCCTACGGGCTGTTGCTGGCGGCGATCCGCGATCCCGATCCGATCATCTTCCTCGAGCCCGTGCGGCTGTACCGTTTTGCCAAGCAGGAAGTCGCCGACGACGGCCAGGCCTTGCCGATCGGCAACTGCTTCGTGCTGCGCGAGGGCAGTGACCTCACGCTCGTGACCTGGGGCGCCATGACGATCGATAGCCTCAAGGCCGCGGAGCAGATTGCCGCCGAGGGCGTGAGTTGCGAGGTGATCGATGTGGCCACTCTGGCACCGATCGACTTCGAAACCATCCTCGACTCGGTGGTCAAGACCGGGCGGCTGTTGATCGTGCACGAAGCGGCGCGCACCGTCGGGCTCGGTGCCGAGATCGCCGCCACCGTCGCCGAAGAGGCGCTGTACGATCTGCTGGCGCCGATTCGACGCGTGACCGGCTATGACACGATCATGCCGCTCTATCGGCTCGAGTACGACTACATCCCAGGCGTTGCTCGCATCTTGGATGGCATTCGCGCCACATTGGCGGATTGAGGCATGCACTCATGACGGTGTTCAAGTTACCTGATCTGGGCGAAGGCTTGTCCGAAGCCGAGGTCCTGCGCTGGCACGTCCAGGTGGGCGATCGCATCGAAGTCGACGCACCGATGCTGGCCGTCGAAACCGCCAAAGCCGTGGTTGAAGTGCCCTCGCCGGTCAGCGGCACGATCACGGCCTTGCACGCGCAGCCCGGAGATCGTATTGAAATCGGCGCGCCGCTGGTCGAGTTCAGCGTGGAGGGGGCAGTGCTGCAAACCCCGGCGCAACAGGCCGCGCAGTCCGCCGCTGCGGTCGAAGCGGCGGCCGCGGCGGACTCAGGTACGGTCGTGGGTCATATGCCATCCGCCGCGGACGAATACGCCAGCAGCATCGCGCTCGAGACGGCCACTGCCGTCACCGCGCCGCGCGCGCGCGCCGTGCCCGCCGCGCGTGCTTTGGCGCGCAGCCTGGGGCTCGATTTGGGCGGCATGAGCGGCTCGGGCCGCGACGGTCTGATCACGATCGAAGACGTGATGGCCAAGGCGGATCTGATGCGTGCTCACGGCGGCTCGGCGGCGACGAGCGCGCCGGCGGCGTGGCGCGTACCGGACGATGCGAGCGCGGAGCTGCAGGAACTGCGCAGCCTGCGGCGGGCGATGGCGCAGAGCATGACCGCCGCGCGCGACAATGTTGCAGCCTGCACCGTGTTCGACGACGCCGATCTGCATCGCTGGCGCAACGGCGGCGACTACTCGGCGCGGGTGCTACGGGCGCTCGTGGCCGGGATGCGCGCCGAGCCGGGGCTCAATGCCTGGTACAACGCCCAGACCCAGACGCGCGCGGTGTTCGCGCACCTCGATGTCGGACTGGCGGTGGACACGGCGGATGGACTGTTGGTGCCCGTGATCCGCCACGTCGATGAGCTCACGGCGATGCAGCTGCGTGCTGAGCTGGATCGGCTCAAAACGGCGGCCCGGGAACGCACCGTCAAGAGCGAGGAGTTGCGCAACTTCACCTTTATGCTCTCCAACTTCGGCACCATGGCTGGGCGCTATGCCACTCCTGTCGTGGTTCCTCCGGCGGTGGCCATTCTCGGCACCGGTCGTGTGCGCCGGGACGTGCTCGCGGTCGCAGACGGCATCGAGGCACACCCGCGCTTGCCACTGTCGCTGACGTTCGACCATCGCGTGGTGACCGGCGGTGAAGCCGTGCGCTTTCTCGGCGCCCTGATCATCGATCTCGAGCAAGCCGAATGAGCGACGGCGGCAGGGCGCGGCCCTCTCGGCGCCTGACGCAAACGACGGCGGCGCTGCTGCACGCCTGGCACAGCTCGGTACCGCAGGAGGAATGGGACCGACTCGATCAGGCTGAACTGCGCGCGGATTGTGCCGTGCAGCTCGCCTTGGGCCGGCGCCGGCGGCGCCACGAGACGCTGCTGCGTGTATTGGGCGCGCCGGCCGCGGCCAGTCACTCGGTGGTGCTGCTGGTCACCGACGACATGCCGTTTCTCGTCGATACATTGAGCATGACGCTGGCGCAGGCCGGCGTATCGGCACAAACCATCATTCATCCGATCCTGCGGGTGCAGCGCGATGCCGCCGGGCGGCTGCGCTCGCTCGACCAGGATCTGCAGGCCGACGGCGGACGCCACGAATCGTGGCAATACGTGCGCATCGATCGGATGGTCGATGCAGCCGAGTGCGCGCAGCTGCAACGGCGCCTGCTGGCCGCGATGGCCGACGTGCGCCGAGCGTGCAGGGACTGGATGCGAATGCGCAACGAGGTGCTGCGACTGTGCGCGGACATCTCTCGCAATCCGCCGCCGCTGCGGGCGGACGTTATCGCCGAGAGTCGCGCGCTCCTGCAGTACATGGAGGCGCATCATTTCACCTTCCTGGGCTATCGCGAGAACGTGCTGCATCGGCGCGGCCGTACGCTCGAGCTGCTGCCGGTACCTGGCACGGGTCTTGGCCTGCTGCGGCGCCGGCGCAGGCATACGCGCGACAGCGGCGTGATCGCTGCCAACATCGAGCAGGCGCTGCGCTCCAATGAGCTGCTGGTGATCACAAAGGCGAATCTGCGCTCGACCGTGCATCGCGCAGCCTATCTGGATTACATCGGCATCAAGCGCTTTGATAGCCGCGGCCGACCGATCGGCGAGGCTCGCATCCTCGGCCTGTGGAATTCGAGTGCCTATCGCGCCGATCCGCGTCAGGTGCCGTGGTTGCGTCACAAGCTCAAGCGGGTCATCGAACACTTTCCGTTCGCACCCAACAGCCACGATGGCAAGCGTCTGCAGCATATCCTGCAGACGCTGCCGCGCGATGAGCTGTTTCAGGCGCGCGTGCCGGATCTGATCCGCTGTGCCCGAGCCGTGCTGGTGTTGCAAGAACGCTCGCGCGTGCGCTTGATTCTGCGACGCGACGAATTCCGCCGCTTCTGGTCCTGCCTGGTGTATCTGCCGCGCGAGCGCTGCGACGCCGAAGCGCAGGCGCGCATCGAGCAGTTGCTGCGATCCGCACTGCAAGGCAGTGAATTCGACTCGAGCCTTACGATCGGCGATGAACCGCTGGCGCAGCTGCATATTCTGGTGCGAGTCGATCCATTGAGCCGGCCGCGGCCGCAGGTCGAGCGCCTCGAGCGCGACATCGCCGAGGCATTGGTTGCATGGCGGGACCGATTACGCGCGGCGCTGCGCGCCCGCTTTGAGGAGACGCGGGCACACGCGCTCGAGCGGCGTTACGAATCGTGTTTCCCGGCCTCGTATCGGCAGGACGTCGGGGCCGCGCAAGCGGTCGAGGATATTCTCGACCTCGAGGGGCTGGACCGGGCGCCCGAGAGAATGCAGCTGCGGCTCTATCGCCCGCCGCTGCAGCAGCCGCATCGCGTGCACCTGTCGATCATCCGTCGCGGCGAGGCGCTCTCAGTCTCGGACGTGCTGCCGACTTTCGAGCATTTCGGATTGCGCGTCATCGCCGAACGGCCGTACCGCCTCGAGTTCGCCGATGACGGCGCGGTATGGATCCAGGATTTCGAGCTCGAGCACTATGCATTGCAGCGATTCATGGTCGCGCGTGTCGCCGCCGAGCTCATCGCCGCCTTCCGGGCGGTGCGCGCCGGCGAACTCGACGATGACGGATTCAATCGTCTGCTGATCGCCTGCGAACTCGGCATGCGCCAGGTCACGGTGCTGCGCACCTGCTGTCGCTACCTGCTGCAAACCGGCATTCCCTTCAGTCAAAGCTACATGGAGCGCGTGCTGGCATCGCACGCACAGACGGCACGCGCGCTGTGCCTGCTGTTCGAGCAGCGGCTGACGCCGGCAGCTTCGCGCGCGGTGCAATTGCGCGCCGCGCTGCTCGAGAAGCGCGTGCGGCGCGCGATCGAATCGGTGGTGAGCCCGGACGAGGATCGCATTCTGCGCGCATTCCTTGCCGTGATCCGCTCGACCCTGCGGACCAACTATTTCCGACGCGATGCCGCCGGCCTGCCCCGGCCATGGCTGTCGCTGAAGCTCGACCCGCGGCAGATTCCCGGTCTGCCGGCGCCGCGTCCGGCGTTCGAGATCTTCGTGCACAGTCCGCGCTTCGAAGGCGTGCACCTGCGCAAGGGCCAGATCGCTCGCGGCGGCATTCGCTGGTCGGAAAGGCCCGAGGACTTTCGCACCGAGATCCTCGGGCTCATGAAGGCGCAGCACGTCAAGAACACGGTCATCGTGCCCGTGGGAGCCAAAGGCGGCTTCGTCGCGCGGCGGCTCGCGCCGCGCGCGCCGCGCGAGCTGCAACAACGCGAAGTGATCGAGTGTTATCAAAGCTTCATCCGTGGCTTGCTCGATCTCACCGACAACATCGTCGAGGGTCGCATCACGGCGCCGAGCCAGGTGCGCAGGCTCGATGGCGATGATCCCTATCTGGTGGTTGCAGCCGATAAAGGCACCGCCACCTTCTCCGACATCGCCAACGCGATCGCGGCCGAATACGGCTTCTGGCTGGGCGACGCGTTCGCTTCCGGCGGCTCCGCCGGCTACGACCACAAGAAGATGGGCATTACGGCCCGCGGCGCCTGGGAGTGCGTCAAGCGGCATTTTCGCGAGCTCGGCCGCGACATCCAGCGCGACCCCCTGTCGGTGGCCGGCATCGGCGACATGTCAGGCGACGTGTTCGGCAACGGCTTGCTGCAATCGCCGCAAATCCGGCTCGTGGCCGCCTTCAACCACCAGCATATCTTCATCGACCCGGCTCCGGATCCGGCGACGGGCTTGCGCGAACGCCAGCGGCTGTTCAGGCTGCCGCGCTCGGGCTGGAACGACTATGACCGGCGGCTGCTCTCGCGCGGCGGCGCGGTATTCGAGCGTTCCGCCAAGAGCGTCACGCTCTCGGCCGAAATACGCGCATTGCTCGATCTGCCGCAGCCGCGTGCCACGCCGGTAGAGATCATGCGGGCGATCCTGTGCATGCGGGTCGACCTGCTGTGGAGCGGCGGCATCGGTACCTATGTCAAGGCCGCCGATGAGCGCCACGGCGAGATCGGCGACCGCGCCAATGACGCCTTGCGGGTCGATGGCATGCAGGTGCGCGCACGCGTGGTGGGGGAAGGCGGCAACCTCGGCTTCTCGCAGCGCGGGCGCATTGAGTACGCCGCGCGGGGCGGCCGTATCAACGCCGATTTCATTGACAATTCGGCCGGCGTCAACACTTCCGACGTCGAGGTCAATCTCAAGATTCTGCTGGATGCACCAGATGGCGGCACCGAGATCAGGCGCAGCCGCCGCAATCGGCTGCTCCGCGCGGCCACCGATGAGGTTGCGGCGCTGGTATTGCGCAACAACTATCTGCAGAGTCAGGCGATCAGCCTCATGGAGCGGCGCGCGGTCGAGGATCTGACCGAGCATCAGCAATTGCTGCGCTGGCTCGAGCGCCACGGCGAGCTCGATCGCGCGGTGGAATTCCTGCCCGACGATGAGGAAATCGAGCAGCGCCGGCGCGAAGGCCGCGGCTTGACGCGCCCCGAGCTGGCACTGTTGCTGTCGTACGGCAAGATTGCGCTCAACCACGCGCTGTCCGACAGCGGCAGCGCCAGCGATCCGTATTTGGCGCGCGAGCTCGAGCGCTACTTCCCGCAGGCTTTTCGGCGCCGCTTCGCCGCGCGCATCAAACGCCACCGGCTGCGCCGGCAGATCATCACTACCGCGACTACCAACAGCATCGTCAACCGCATCGGACCGGCTCTGCTCATGCACTGCGCGCAGGACGGCATCGCCGATGCCGCGCCGGCCGATGCCGCGCCGGCCCATGGCGCAGCGGCCCATGCCGTAGCGGCCGATGCCGCGGCAGTTGCCCGCGCCTACACCATCGGCCGCGACAGCGCGGATCTGCGCCGATTATGGGCCGAACTGGAAGCGCTCGACGGCCGCATCAAAGCCGCAGATCAATATCGGGCGCTGCTCGAGACCAGCGCTTATCTGCATCATCTGACACGCTGGCTGCTGGTACATCGGCGCGACTACGGCGAGGTCGGCGCCGCCGTGGCGAGGCTGCAACCGCTGCTGCGCGAACTGGCGCAGGTCACGCCGGCCGCGCTCGAGGGCCTCGATCGCGCGCGCTATCTCGAGCGCTGCACCGCCTACCGCCAGATGGGCCTGCCCCAGCGGTTGGCTGAGAGTCTCGCCGCGCTGCCGCCACTACAGGTGGCGCCCGATCTGGTGCAGCTCATGCACGGATCGGGTGCCAGTGCGCGCGCCGTCGCGCGTGCGCATTTCGGACTCGGCGCTCGCTTGAGTCTCGACTGGCTGCACGCGGCCATCGACCAGCTGCCGGTGAGCGGCAGCTGGGCGGGTGCGGCGCGCGCGCGCCTGCAGAACGCCAGTCTGGCGGCACACCTGCGACTGAGCGCCTCGGCTCTGCTGCCGGCCGCGAGCTCCCGCGGCGGCGGCCGCAGCCACGGCGGCGCGGCGCGCGGCGCGCTCGAGCGCTGGGAGCAGGTGCTGCGCGATCTGCGCGCGCTGGCCACGCCCGACCTGGCGGCCCTGACCGTTGCAGTCCAGGAGCTCGAGGCGCTCGCCTCGAGCAAGGCAGCCGCGCGCCAGCCGTAGCCGTTCGGGTCTGCTATAAAGCCCGTCCATCGAGCAACAAAGCGGGAGCAGGCCGTGGCGGGAAAACTGGTGATGGTGCGTCATGGACAGAGCCTCTGGAATCTGGAGAACCTTTTCACGGGGTGGACCGATGTGGACTTGACCCCTGAGGGTTGCGAGGAAGCGCTGCAGGCCGGGCGCGAGCTCAAGCGCCAAGGCCTGGTGCCTGATCTGGTGTTCACCTCGGTGCTGAAACGCGCCATCAGAACCCAATGGCTCATGCTCGATGAACTCGATCTGCTCTGGCTGCCGGTTGAGCGCCACTGGCGGCTCAACGAGCGGCACTACGGGGCGCTGCAGGGCCTCAACAAAGCACAGACGGTCGAGCGTCACGGCGAGGCACAGGTGCAACTGTGGCGACGCAGTTATGACGTGCCGCCGCCGCCTCTGGATTTGGACGACCAGCGCCATCCGCGCTTCGATCCGCGCTATCGCGACGTAGCGGCAGCCGATCTGCCGGCCACGGAATCACTCAAGGACACGCTGGCTCGGGTCGAGCCCTATTGGACGCAGCGCATCGCACCGCAGCTCGAGGGCGACCGCGTGGTGCTGCTGGTAGCGCACGGCAACAGCCTGCGCGCGCTCGTCAAGATGCTCGATGGTCTGTCCGAGCAGGCTATCGTCGAGCTCAACATTCCGACTGGCGTGCCGCTGCTCTACGAGCTCGACGATGCGCTCAAGCCGCGCAGCAGCCGCTACCTCGGCGATGCCGAAGCCATTCGTGCCGCAGCCGAAGCGGTCAAGCAACAGACCGCGAAGCGCAACTGAGCATCGCCTTCACTTGCCTCCCGGATCGGTCATCCAGCCGTCGTAGTGGCCGCCATGCTGCTCGGCCAGCGCCCGGAAGCGCTGCGAGTATTCCTGCATTTGCGTTATCGAAACCCGCACCGGCTTGCGCGCATGCAGCGAATAGCCGCTGGCGGCCTCTCCTCCCATGATGCGCGAGTCGATCGCGAAGCCCTCGGGCTCGAGCACGCCGCGCAGCGCTGCGCAGGCCGCTTCATCCGGCAGGTTGAAGAAGAAGTCGACCTCGTAGGGCGTAAAGGCATTGCCCCCGGCGGCGCGCAGGTTCTGTACCAGCCGTGCGTCCCAGTCATCCTGCGGCTGGGCGCGATGGCGGCGCACGGCGACAATGATGCGCACCACGGCCAGCAAGGCCGCGCCGATCAGTATCAGAATGGTCCAGGTCATGGCGGATACGCAGATCGCAGTGCGCGCCTGCGATCATTCCTCGGGCGCGATCGTGACCTTCAGACCCGACAGCGCGTCCGTCAGAACGATCTGGCACGAGAGCCGCGAATTGGGCTGACGGCTGGTCAGATCGCCGAGCATATCGCCCTCATCGGACATCGGTGACGGCAATTTAGGCAACCATTCCGGATCGACGTAGACGTGACAGGTGGCGCACGAACACATGCCGCCGCAGATGGCCGCCACGCCATCGTCCATATCGCGCAGCGGCTCCATGAGCGTAGCGCCGCTCGGTGCCTCTACGGCTCGTTCCACGTTGTCGCGATCGATCACTCGCACCGTCGGCATGATCACTCCTGCAATTCGAAGGCGCGCTAGTTTGCCGGCCCGACCGCCCGGATGCCAGTCCCCCGAAAGCGCCGCTCACGGTGCCGTCGCGCGCTCTGCGCGCGCCAAATGCCAAAGCCAGGCCAGCGCCCGGTAGACATAGACGCGCTCGGCGAGCTCTTCGTCCCTCGGCCCGACGGCGCCCAATCCGGCCGCCGAGGCCAGTTCGGCGCCGTGGCGCTGCGCCGACGGGTAGTAGGCCAGTACACAGGCCACATCCATCAGCGGGTGACTGCGCTGCGCATACTCCCAGTCCAGCAACCACAGCCGCGAGCCCTCGAGCAGATTATTCTGAGCGAGGTCCCCATGCACGATGCAGCTCGGTGATGAGCTCAGGTCAAGGGCCGCGCAGCTGCGCTCGAGCCGCGCGAGCGGCGCGGCAAGCTGCTGCGGAAGCAGCCAGGCCGGCGGCGCCGCCTCGATCTGCCGCAGATACGCTCCCGCAACCGGCCACGGATCGAACTGAGCGATGTCCGGCGCCGGCAGCGCATGCAGCTGCTGCAGACGCGCGCCGAGACGATGCAAGGCAGGCACCTGCGCGTAGTCCTGCTCGCACCAGAGGCGCCCTGCATGGTAATCGGTGATCAGCAATCCCTCCCGGTCGGGTTCGGCATGCACGATCCCGGGGGCTATGCCGGCGGCGGCGGCGGCGCCATGCAGCAGTAGCTCGCGATCGCGATCGACCCCGGGACGTCGCCAGGCGGGACCATTCAGACGCAGCACGAAACTGCCGCAGCCGCTGTCGACGCGGAATACCTCGTTGACACTGCCGCCATCGAGCCGCGCGAGCGCAAGCGGCCGCTCGCCGCGCGTGAGTCCAGGCACGCGGCCGAGCGCCCAGGGCGGAGGGGCGCTCAGGCGAGCTGCAGCCGGTATCGGCGCAGCCATGCGCGAAAGCCGAACACGGCGATGGTCACGTAGCTCAAAAACAGTGCCGCGGAAAATGGATAGCCCTGGGCCGCGAACAGATACACCATGATCGAGTCGGCCGCAATCCAATACAGCCAGTTCTCGAGCTTCAGGCGCGCGACCAGCCAGGTCGCGAACAGACTGGTCCAGGTGGTCAAGGAGTCCAGATAAGGCCAGGCCGCATGCGTCTCCCGGCGCAGCACCTGAGCGGTCAGCACGCTCAGCAGTGCAATTGCAAGCCCGGCGAGCAGGTGATGGCGCAACGGCCAACGCTCGATGCCACCGCCGAGCTGACCCTCGGTACGCGTCCAGTTGCACCAGCCGTACACACTCATGACCACATAGTAGAACTGCAGCAATGACTGCATGGGTAAATGCGCCCGCGCAGCCAAGTAGACGTAGATGATCGAGCTTGCCGCGCCGGCAATCCAGCCGAGCCGTTGGCGCCGGTAGATCAGCAGCACATAGATCAAGCCGAGTGCGACGGCAAGGATCTCCACATGGCTGGTCGCACGCAGCTCGCGCGCCAATGCATCGATCACGTCGCGAGCGGTCCGAGTATCTTCAGAACGAAC
Source organism: Steroidobacteraceae bacterium (assembly GCA_035605115.1). Taxonomy (GTDB): domain Bacteria; phylum Pseudomonadota; class Gammaproteobacteria; order Steroidobacterales; family Steroidobacteraceae; genus FEN-1191. Next base: position 114,700 of record DATNHF010000047.1, read on the forward strand.
ACCGCTTTGTGCTCCTGCTCGAAACTGCTGCGCAGCTCGCGCACCAGCCGCTGCATGAGCGCGTCGTAGTCGCCGAAAATCTGCGTGCTCATGCTGTTGGTGATGACCCGCAATGCGCCGTCGCGGTTCACGCGCGCGATAAAATCTTCGATCGGCGCCAGATAGTGTTGGTGCAGGGGATAGAGGCTGATCTCGACGCCGATGTCCATGGGATTACTCCTGCGCACGCTGCGGCCGACCATGCGCCGCATTCTAGACGAGTGGCGGCAGCGGCGAGCTGGCGAGCTGGCGAGCTGGCGAGCTTGCATTGGCTGCGCGCTTGCTTGATAGTTCGAGTCGCAAACCTTGGGGTGGTCCCGTGCGGACCTGAGATGCCGGAGAGCCGGCGAACCCGTTGAACCTGATCCGGTTAGTACCGGCGTAGGGAGCAGGTGCATGAAAATTCACCGGCGATACTTAGGACTGACGGCCATTTGGTGCCTGCTGAGCGCCCGCGCGCTGGCGCAGGTCGATACCCTCGACGAGGTCGTCGTCACGGCAAGCCTGCGTCCCAGCAGCGTCGCCAATCTACCCCAAAGCGCCACCGTGCTCGATGCCGAGACGCTGCGCACGGCGGGCGTACAGCATTTCGAGGATGTACTCGGCCTGATTCCCGACCTGAATTGGGCGGCCGGCACGTCGCGACCGCGCTTTTTCCAACTGCGCGGGATCGGCGAGGTTGAGCAGTATCAGGGGGCACCCAACCCGTCGGTCGGCTTCCTTATCGACGACATCGATTTCTCCGGCGTCGGCATGCCCGCGACGCTGTTCGATACACAGCAGATCGAGGTGCTGCGCGGGCCGCAGGGCACGACCTACGGCGCCAACGCCTTGGCCGGATTGATCAGCGTGCGCACGGCCGATCCGGGCAAGGAGTTTGAGCTGCACGCCGAGGCCAGCGTCGGATCTTACGACACCCGCTCGGCGGGCATCGCCATCGGCGATGGCTTGGACGCGGGCCAGGGCGGCTGGCGTCTGGTGGCGCAGCAGTACCTGAGCGATGGCTTTCGTCACGACGCCTTCTACGACATGAACACCACCAACGGCTACGATGAGGGAACGCTGCGCGGCAAACTGCACTGGCAGTTCAACGACGCCCTGCAGGCCGATCTGACGCTGATGCACGTCAACATCAACAATGGCTACGATGCCTGGTCGATCTACAATACCTATACGACCTATTCGAACCAGCCGGGACGCGATGAGCAGCGCTCCAACGGTGTCGCGCTGCGCCTAGTCGATACGATCGATGGGCTCGGCGAGCTGCGCAGTGTGACCAGCGCCGCTGACTCGGCCATCGTCTATTCGTTCGACGGCGACTGGGGTAACGACGCATTCTGGCTCGCCACCACCGGCTATGCGCCTTACGATTATTTTCAAAGCGATAATCGCGACCGCCGCACTCTGGCTGAGGACCTGCGGCTCACCGGCGATCCGTCGCGCGCGCTGTTCGGACGGTTGCGCTGGTTGGTGGGTGCGTATGCGTTGCGATTGACCGAGTCCGATAATGAGCGGTACGCATGGGACGCGTTCGACGCCGGCCCGGGAGGCGCCGCCGGCGCCGGCAGCAGCACGCTCGACAGCCAATACGGAGCGACCAATGTGGCGCTGTATGGATCCCTGGAGGCCGATCTCGGCACCCGCACCAGCCTCTCGGGCGGGCTGCGCATCGAGCGGCGCGACGCCAACTACGTCGACAGCGCCGATGCCGCCACGCCCTTTCCGGAACAAACCAACGACATGGTCGGCGGCAATCTGTCCTTGACGCATAATGCCGGCAACGGTCAGCACCTGTATCTGACTCTTGCCCGCGGCTACAAGGGTGGTGGCTTCAACATCGGCTCCGAGATTCTCTCCGAGCAGCGCAGTTTCGCTCCGGAATCGCTCTGGAGTCTGGAGAGCGGCCTGAAGCACGCGCGCCCGGAGGATCCATTGCAATTGCAGGCGGATGTGTTCTACATGCGCCGGCAGCACATGCAGGTCTACCTCTCCGAACAGCTGCAGCAGAACAATCCGCTCGACTACGTGTTCTTCACGCAAAATGCGGCCAATGGCGAGAACTTCGGGCTTGAATCGGAAGGCAGCTATCGCCTCGGGCCGGCATGGCAGATCTCAGGCAGCGGCGCGCTGCTGCGCACGCGTTATCTAGGCGTCAGCGGCGTGTTCACCAACCTTGGAATCGATGGGCGCGCGCAACCATTCGCTCCCGGCTATGAAGTCTCGGCTGCGATCGAATACCACGCACCCGGCGGTTGGTTTGCGCGGTTGGATTCGCACGCGCTCGACAGCTTCTACTACTACACGAGCGATGCGCAGACTTCGCGCTCCTATCATCTGGAGAATCTGCGGCTGGGCAATCGGCACGGTGCCTGGACGGCGAGTCTCTGGGTTCGCAATCTATTCGACAGCCGTTACGCCCAGCAGGGCTTCTATTTCGGGCTGATACCGCCGAATTTTCCGAACCAGTCGTTTTTGCAGCTGGGCGATCCACGGCAGGTCGGCCTTACCGTCAATTACGATCTGCCGCGCGAGCGGCCCTAGCGGCGCAGCCATGAGCCAGAGGGTGCGCGTGTTCCAGGTCGACGCCTTCACGAGGCAGCGCTTTTGCGGCAACCCCGCCGGCGTCGTGCTCGAGGCCGACGCGCTGTCGGACCATGACATGCAAGCGCTCTCTCGTGAGCTCAACAACGGCGACACGGCATTCCTGCTGCGACCAGACGCGGCCGATCACGACCTGCGTGTCAGATTCTTCACGCCGCGCACGGAGGCAGCGTTCGTCGGGCATGCCACGCTGGCGGCGCACGCGGTGTTGGCGGCGCTGCGGCTCGAGCCGCGCCGGCGACAGAAGCAGAAATCCGGCGTAGTCGAAGTCGATACGCTGGACAGTGCCCCGCCGCGCATCTCGATTCGGCAGGCGGCGCCGAGCCTCGGTCGCCGGATCGAGCCGCAGCAACTCGATGCCCTGCTCGACGCCCTGGCACTGGAACGAGCTGATCTGGATGCGCGCTGCCCGGCAATGATCGCCGGTCACGGCAGTACGCGACTGCTGCTTGGCGTGGCCGCGGGCGAAGTGCTGGGCCGGGTACGCCCGGACCTGCCGCGCCTGCGAGCGCTGTCGGCGCAGCTCGGCGCTCCCGGCTACTTTCTGTTCACGCTGCAGCCCTCGCGGCCCGGTGTGCTCAGTGAGTCGCGCATGTTCTGCCCGGCGCTCGGCATCGATGAAGACCCGGTCAGCGGCAATGCGCACGCGTTGCTCGGTGCCTATCTATTGCATCACGGTTTGATTGCACCGGCGGCGGTCCGGTCCACGCAGTCCGAGACGGTCGAATTCAGCGGCGCCCAGGGTGATTTTCTCGGTCGGCCCGGCCGCGTGAGCGTGGCATTGCGACTCGAGCAAGGCATACTGCGCTCAGTGAGCATCATCGGCGAGGCCGTAATCGTCTTTGCTACCGAGCTCGAATTCTAGGCGTATCACGGCGCCGGAGCCGGCGGCGGCGGCACCCGGGTGTTTTGGAAAGTATTACAAGTGTGGATCGAACCAACCGCTCTCCCTTAGCATTAGCCTCATGGCTACCAGCGAAGATTGGGAACTGCCGCAGGCGCTGCGTCCGCGACCCGAGAGCCTGCCATTCGATCTGCAGGCCGTATATCGCTCGGTCGTGCTGCTGCATACCGAGATCAGCGAGGATGCCTACACCGCCTCGATCCTGGGCACCGACCGCATAGGCCACGGCGTCGTGATTCGCCACGCCGATCGCCGCCTGGTGCTCACGATCGGCTACTTGATTACCGAAGCCGAATCGATCTGGCTCACCGACTACGAAGGCAGAGTGGTCGAGGCCTATCCGCTCGCCTTCGATCCGGCCAGCGGCTTCGGTCTGGTACAACCCCTGGGAGCGCTCGACGCGCCGCCGATCGAGCGCGGCTCGACCAGCGCACTCGCCGTGGGCGATCGCGTGATCGTGGTCGGTCACGGCGGCGCCC
>DATNHF010000048.1:0-56254 GCA_035605115.1 Steroidobacteraceae bacterium
GAGCCGGTACGCATCGAGGCACCCGCGCAACTGCTGCGCGGTCCCGAGCGCATCGAGAGCGGCTGGTGGGACGGCAACGATGTGCGACGCGACTACTATCTCGCGCGCAGCGGCCAGGGTTCGCAGCTCTGGGTGTTTCATGACCGGTGCGGCGGCGAATGGTTTCTGCAGGGGCTGTGGGCATGAGCGGTTACGCCGAATTGCATGCCTTGAGCAACTTCAGCTTTCTGCGCGGCGCTTCGTACCCGGCCGAACTGCTCGCCCGAGCGCATGCGCTCGGCTATCGCGCGCTGGCGCTGACCGATGAGTGCTCGCTCGCCGGCGTGGTGCGCGCGCACGAGGCCATGCAGGCACTGCAGACTGCCGCGGATGCGGACGCGGACACGAATATCAACGCCAGCGCGAACTCGGACTTCAAGCTCATCATCGGCGCAGAATTCAGCACGGTCTGCGGCCTGAAGCTGGTGTTGCTCGCGCCGCAGCGTGAGGCCTACGGGCAAATCTGCCGGCTCATCACGCTCGGCCGCCGCCGCTCGAAAAAAGGCGAGTATCGACTGACCCGGGCAGATTTCGAAACCGGCCTGAACGACTGCCTGGCGCTGTGGGTGCCGGCGACGCAGGCGGGCGCAGTGCCGGCGAGTGAGGCTCGGGCAAGCGAAGCACAGGCGGTGTGGTTGCGGGATTTCTTCGGCGAGCGCGGCTGGTTGGCCGTGGAACTGCATCGCGGTGCCGATGACAGCACACAGCTCGCACAGTTGTGCGCGCTGGCCGAGCGCTGCGGTGTGCCCGCGGTCGCTGCCGGCGATGTGCACATGCACGTACGCTCGCGCCGCGCTCTGCAGGATGTACTCACGGCTGTGCGTCACCGCTGCACCGTTGAGGCGGCCGGCTGGCGGCTGTATCCGAATGCCGAGCGGCATCTGCGCTCATTGTCGCAATTGCGCGCCCTCTATCCGCGCGCGCTGCTCGATCAGAGCCTGGCGATCGCCGAGCGCTGCACTTTCTCGCTCACGCAGCTGCACTACGAGTACCCGCCGGAGCTCGTGCCCGCCGGTCTCACGGCCAGCGAGCACTTACGTGCCCTGACCGAGACCGGCCTGCGACGCCGCTGGCCGCACGGCGTACCGACCTCAGTGCGCGAGCTGCTCGGGAAGGAGCTGGCTTTGATCGCCGAGCTGCGCTACGAGCATTTCTTCCTGACGGTGCACGACCTGGTGGAGTATGCGCGCCACGAGAACATCCTCTGCCAGGGTCGAGGCTCGGCCGCCAACTCCGCGGTCTGCTATGCGCTCGGCATCACCGAAATCGATCCGGCACGCACACAATTGCTTTTCGAGCGTTTCATCAGCCGCGAGCGCAACGAGCCACCGGATATCGATGTCGACTTCGAGCACGAGCGGCGCGAGGAAGTCATCCAATACATCTATCGCAAGTACGGCCGCGAGCGCGCCGCGCTCGCCGCGACTGTTATCTGCTATCGCACGCGCAGCGCCATTCGCGACGTGGCACGTGCCCTCGGCATCGGCGATGACGATATCGATCGCCTGACGCGCCTGCAGATGTGGTGGGAGCCGGCAAGCCAGCTGCAGCAGGCGCTCGGCCGCTGTGGGCTCGATATCGAACTGTCACGGCTAAAGCTGCTCGCGCAGCTGGTGCGCGAGCTGGTCGGCTTTCCACGCCACCTGTCGCAGCATGTCGGGGGCTTCGTGATCTCCGGCGAACCGCTAAGCACCCTGGTACCGATCGAGAATGCCGCCATGGCGGAACGCACCGTAATCCAATGGGATAAAGACGATCTGGAGTCGCTGGGACTGTTGAAGGTCGACGTGCTGGCGCTCGGCATGCTCACGGCGTTACGCCGCTGTTTCAACCTCATCGACAACTATCGCGGCGGCAAGCTCTCGATGCAGGACATTCCGCCGCAGGACACCGCCACCTTCGACATGATCTGCCGCGCTGAAACCGTGGGCGTATTCCAGATCGAATCGCGCGCCCAGATGAGCATGCTGCCGCAGCTGCGGCCGCGCTGCTTCTACGATCTCGTGATCGAGGTCGCGATCGTGCGGCCCGGCCCGATCCAGGGCGACATGGTGCATCCCTATCTGCAGCGGCGCGAGAATCCGCAGGCCGTCACCTACCCGAGCGAGGCTCTCAAGGCCGTGCTGCAGCGCACGCTCGGCGTGCCGATCTTCCAGGAACAGGTCATGCAGATCGCGATCGTCGCCGCGGGCTTCACCCCCGGCGAGGCCGATGGGCTGCGCCGCGCCATGGCGGCCTGGAAACGCCGCGGGGGACTCACGCCCTATCGCGAGCGGCTGCTCAGCGGTATGGCAAAGAACGGCTATCCGAGCGAATTTGCCGAACAGATCTACAAGCAGATCCTGGGTTTTGGCGAATATGGCTTTCCCGAATCGCACGCGGCCTCGTTCGCACTGTTGACCTATATCTCCTGCTGGCTCAAATGCCACGAGCCCGCGGCCTTCGCCGCGGCGCTGATCAACAGCCAGCCAATGGGCTTTTACGCACCAGCCCAGATCACGCAGGATCTGCGCCGCAGCGGCGTGACGGTATTGCCGGTCGATGTTACGTTAAGCGCCTGGCATTGTACGCTCGAGCACCAGCAGCATGGCCCGGCACTGCGGCTTGGCCTCTGCCTGGTGCGCGGGCTGCCCGAAACGCAAGCCGAGCGCATCGTGAGCGCACGGACTGAGCGGCCTTTCAGCGGCATCGATGAGCTCGGCGCACGCGCACAACTGTCGCGGCGCGCGCTCCAGTCCCTGGCCGCCGCCGGCGCGCTCAGTGCCTTGAGCGTGCATCGGCACGAGGCCCATTGGCGTGCGCTCGGGGTGGAACGGCTGCCGGGACTCATCGAAGGATTGTCGGCGCGGGAAGCGCCGGCGGCACTTCCTGCGCCGAGCGAAAGTCAGAATATCCTCGCCGATTATCGCCATCTCGGCCTCACGACCGGGCGTCATCCGCTGGCGCTGCTGCGCCCAAGACTCTCGCGCCAGGGATTTCGCAGCAGCCGCGAGCTCTCGCTGCTACCGGATGGGATCGAGGTGCGCGTCGGCGGATTGATCACGCACATGCAGCAGCCATCGACCGCCTCGGGCGTGGTATTCGCCTCGCTCGAGGATGAAACCGGCATAGTCAATGTAATTCTTTGGCCCAAGGTGTTCGCCGCCCAGAGGCGTTGCGCGCTCGAATCGAGTCTGCTGGTGGTCGATGGTGCTTTGCAGAGACGCGACCGCGTCGCCCATGTAGTGGCGCGGCGGCTGCACGATGCGTCCGCGTGGCTCTCGGGGTTGACTCGGGACTCGCGGGATTTCCGCTGAACGCATCGCTGAGCGCGCCCCGCTCAGCATGCCGTCGAGGGGCGCCAGCGCCGCTGCGGCCAGCGCTCAGTGACCCAATGCGGTGCGCAGCGCGGCCAGTTCCTCGGCAGACTCGACCTGCAGCGACTGGCAGATTTCGGCATTGAGTTCCAGGCGTGCAGCCGATTTCAGAGCACCGATGCGCTCACCGAGCTGTTCGGGCAACTGCTTGCACAGCGCCAGCGTGATGGCTACCTCCAGCACATCCGTCAGCATCGAGCTCAGGCCGCGCGTCGGTCGCGTATCGTCATGGTATGTGTACACCGCGGTAATGATGTCCTCGGCCATCTGCCAGTTCTCGAGCAGCACCTTGGCGATTGAGCCGTGCCAATCATTGACGATGTGCTGATACATATCCTGGTCGGCGAACAGCGCCGGATGGCGTACCGAGCGCGTCAGGATGTAGAGCTTGCCGACGCCATGCACCAGCCCGGTGAGCATGGCAGTATCGGAATTGACCTTGCCGACGCGACGCGCCACCACGAAACAAAGCGAGGCGACCAGCACGCTTTGATGCCAGAGCGCATCGAGATAGTGCTGCAGACTCTTGAAAGCCGCCGCCGATCGCAGCTGCGACAGGGCGAAACTTACGGTGGCGGCCCGCAACGCATCGAAGCCCAGGCGCGTGACCGCGGTACGCAGCTCACAGACCGCTTTACCGCTGGGGTTGAGCGCCGCGGAATTCGCCATCGACAACACGCGGGTCGCGAGCATCGGCTCCGCGCCGATGACGCGCACGACGCGCTCGCTGCTGCAGTTCTCCTCCGACAGTACCTTCTGCACACGGGCCGCCACTTTGGGAAAGCTCGGCAGTTCGATGGTACTGGCGGACAGCTCCACCGACAGTTCGCGCACGAACTCGAACGCGGCAGTGCTGGCGTCGCGCTGCGCGGGGCTCGTCGATTCCGCAGTCTGCTGCTGTTCTGGCAACGCCATATATATCCGCCTCAATCGGCCGTCGCAGCGCGCGACGCGGCACCTGCGCCCTTATCGGCCGAAAACTGGTTAACTTGAGTCACATCCATGGGGTCAAAACAGCTCGATATCATTGCCCACGGTCTCGCTGTCAAGAACTTCGAGGTAATGACGCTCGCGCTCGAACAAGGTCTTGTTGCGCACTGCAGTGAGCTTCTGTACCCGCAATTTACCGGTATCGGGCGAATAATGGACCTTGCGCGGATAGATATCCCCGAGGTCCTGACCAGCGACCGAGAAGCCCTCATCGGCGACGTACTTGCGCACGAATTCGATGTTGCGCACACCAATGTCGATGGCTATGCCTGCGAGCACCTTGCCACCGCCGACCAGCTTGAACTCGAGGCTCTCCCGACGACCGCCCAATTTCAAAATGTCGTTGATGAGCCGTTCCATCGCCTCACTGCCGTAGCGGGTCGCAGCGCTGACCGCCGTGCCCCAGCTACTGGCTCCTTTTGAAGCAGCCAGCGGCAGCATGAAGTGGTTCATGCCGCCGATCCCTAGGCGCCGATCGCGCACGCAGGCCGACACGCACGAGCCCAGAACGGTCACAATCTGCTCGCCGGCCGTCGTCACGTAGTACTCGCCCGGCAACAGCTTGGCCGCGAACCTGCGATGTACGCGATCCCAATAGCGCGTGATGTGCGCAAAGTGCGGCAGTGTCGGCGGCACAGCCCCGTGTGGCCCCAGTTCGCCGTCGCTGCCCCTGTCCCTGTCCCTGTCCCTGTCCCTGTCCCTGTCGGCAGCAGCATGGCGTTTATGTGAACTCATCGTGCAACCTGCGCGCTATAGCACGCGCGCCATGGTTGCCAGCAGCCGCTCCGGATTGAATGGCTTGACGATCCAGCCCGTCGCCCCGGCACGCTTGCCTTCAAGCTTCTTCTCCTGACTCGACTCGGTGGTCAGCAGCAGCAGCGGAGTCAGCCGATAATGCGGCAGAGCGCGCAGCTCGCTGACCAGCGTGATGCCATCCATGCGCGGCATGTTGACGTCGGCAATCACGAGGTCGCAGGTATTTTCACGGGCATACTCGAGGGCCTCCTGCCCATCGATGGCCTCGATCACCTCATAACCCGCGGACTGCAGGGTCGCGCGCACCATCTCTCGCATCGATGCCGAATCATCCACCGTCATGATCAATTGCGCCATGATGCTGCTCCGTGTACTTTTATGTTATCGGGCCGTGCTGTGCAGGGCCCAGGGGCGCTCGCTGGAGCGCCGCTCGACCGGCTCGGATTCGGCAGCGCGCTGCTCTCCAACCCGGTAGCCGCAGATCATCTGGTTGAGCGCGTGCGCCTGCTCCACGATCGCCTGGCTGGCTGCGGCCGCCTGCTCGACCAACGAGGCATTCTGCTGCGTCGACTGATCCATCTGCATGACGGCCTTGTTGACCTGCTCAATGCCGGTGGACTGTTCGCGACTGGCCGCGGCGATCTCGGCCACGATCTCGGTCACCTTCTTGACCGCGGCCTGGATTTCCTCGAGCGTCTTGCCCGATTCATCCACCAGTTTGCTGCCTTCACCAACGCGTGTAACGCTGTCCTGAATCAGCGCCTTGATCTCCTTGGCCGCGGTGGCGCTGCGTCCGGCGAGATTGCGCACCTCGGTGGCGACCACGGCAAAGCCGCGGCCCTGCTCGCCGGCGCGGGCGGCCTCCACGGCGGCGTTCAATGCCAGCAGATTCGTCTGGAAGGCGATCTCATCGATGACGCCGATGATATCGGCGATCTTCTTCGAGGCCGCGTTGATGCCCGCCATCGAGGCGACCGCGGACCCGACGACCGTGCCGCCTTTTTCCGCCTGCCGGCGCGCCGCCAACGCCAGTTGATTGGCCTGGCCGGCGTTATCCGCCGTCTGCCGGACGGTCGAAGTCATCTGCTCCATCGACGAGGCCGTCTCCTCCAGACTCGAGGCCTGCTCTTCGGTGCGCTGCGAGAGATTCAGATTGCCCTTGGAAATCTCTTCGGCGCCGATCTTGACCTCGGCAGCGGAGGCTTTGATCTGCCGCACCAGGGTCATCATATTGCCGATTAGCGCATTGACGCCGGAGGCGAGCTTGCCGAACGCACCGGACTTGCCGATGCTGTCGACGCGCGCGCTCAGGTCGCGCTGCTTGGCGCATTCGACCACGACATTGACATCGTCGACGACGGCGCCAATCGTATCGAACAGCTCGTTGACGCCGCGGCTCAGCGCCTCGATCTGTCCGGTTTTGCCTTCGAGTGAGATGCGCTGCGAGAGGTCCCCATTCAGCGCCGCCTTGACCGCCGCCTGCGTCTGCTGCACGGTCGCCTGTAGTTGCTGCGACGTGAGCACCTGCGCGGTCACATTGGTGTTATAGCTCACGACCGTTATCGGTTTGCCAGACGCATCCAGGGTTGGACTGTAGTAGCCCTGCAGCCAGACTTCCTTGCCGTTCTTGCCGATGCAGAGGTATTCACCCGCCTGATATTCGCCACGGCGTAGCTTGTTCCACAGCTCGCGGTATTCAGCGCTGTCGCGGTACGCCGGACTGACCAGCATCGAGTGATGCTTGCCGGCCAGCTCCTCGAGCGTGTAGTCGAACAATTTGAGAAAGTTCGGGTTGGCCATGCGGATGGTGCCGTCGAGTTCGATCTCGATCATCGCGCGCACTCTGCGGATGGCGTTGATTTCGCTCTCGAGCATGGCGCTGCGCTTGCGCTCGGCATCCCGTTCCTGCTCGACGCGAGCCAGCTCGCTGGCGCTCGCCGCGCACGCGCCCTGCAGCTCATTGAGCGTGAGAGCATCGATCGTGACCTTGCGCGGCGCTCGCTGGCGCACTGTCTTGCTGCGTGTTCGCTTCATGACTTCCTGCCCTTATGTGATCTGTTCAAGAGACGACGGCATCATCTGGCCGCGCCCAACCGTGCCGCGTTATCGGGCGCGTGATCGGCGTTGCGCGCCAGATGCAGCACGGCCTCGGCAATCCGCTCCAGCGGCAGCACCTCCCGGACGCCGCCGTGTTTGACCGCGGCCCCAGGCATACCCCATACGACACTGCTGGCCTCGTCCTGCGCTACCGTCGCCGCCCCGGCGTCGTGCATTTCCCTGAGCCCTCTGGCGCCGTCGTCGCCCATGCCGGTCAGAATCGCTCCGACGGCGTTATGCCCCACGTTCTGCGCTACGGATCGAAACAGCACATCGACACTGGGTCGATGGCGGTTGACGGGCGGCCCGGCGCTGAGCCGGCACAGATAGCGCGCACCGTCGCGCTCGACCAGCAGGTGCTGATCACCCGGCGCGACGTAAGCATGTCCCGGCACGATCTGCTGACCGTCACGCGGCTCGCAAACCGACATCGGGCTCACCGAGTCCATGCGCTGCGTAAAAGCACCGCTGAACGCCGCCGGAATGTGCTGTGCAATCACCACCGCCGGACCATCGGCGGGCAAGGCCTGCAGCACGGCCCGAATGGCCTCGGTGCCGCCCGTGGAGGCGCCGATGGCAATGATCCGCTCGGTGGTGCGCAAGGTGCGCAGCCCGGCCAAGGCCGGCAGCACCGCATCGGCTGAATATTTCGGGGCCACCCGCATGGCTGTGGCCGTATCGGCGCCCGCGCGCACGCGCGCGCGTGCCGCGCATCGCACCTTACTGCAGATCTCGTCGGAAAAGTCGCGCAGCGTGCCAGCCAGATCCGCCTTGGGCTTTGAGACGAAATCCACCGCACCGAGCTCCAACGCCCGTAGCGTCGTGTGCGCGCCGCGCTCGGTGAGCGAGGACACCATGACGACCGGCATCGGGCGCAAACGCATCAGATTGGACAGAAACGTCAGTCCGTCCATGCGCGGCATTTCGACATCGAGCGTCAGCACGTCGGGATTGAGCGCTTTGATGCGCTCGCGCGCGATCAACGGATCGCCCGCCACGCCGACGACCTCCAGGTCCGGACACTCGTTGAGAATGTCGCTGAGCATTTGCCGCACCAGCGAGGAATCATCGATGATCAGCACGCGGATTTTTCTGCTCATGCTACGATCCCGTGCGCCGATAGATCGTGCGACCGATGAGCTCGTACTGATCGCTCACCCGATACAGGCTCTCGGAATGCCCCAGAAACAGGATTGATCCGGGCGGCTGCAGCTGCGCCATGCGCGCGAATAGCGCGCGCTTGGTGTCGGCGTCGAAATAGATCACGACGTTGCGGCAGAAAATCACCTCGAACTGTCCGCGCATTGGCCATTCGTCCATGAGATTGAGCTGTTTGAAGGTGATCAATTGCCGCAATGCGCCGGCAACTTTCACCGTGCCCGGTTGCGCTCCCGTGCCCGCGTTGAAGAATTCTGCCGCTCTCGACTTGGAAACGCCCCGCAGTCGTTCGACCGGGTACACGCCGGCGGCGCCGGTCGCCAGCACGCTCGAGTCCAGATCCGTCGCCAGAATCTTGATATCCTTGCCGCGCAGCACGCGCTGCTGTTCGCGCAGCACCATGGCGATGCTGTAGGGCTCCTCACCGGTCGAACAGGCGCACGACCAGATGCGCAGCCGTCCACTCGCCTGCGTGCGCGCCGCGATATCCGGCAGCACCTGCTCGGCGAGATACTCGAAGTGATGCGGCTCGCGGAAGAACGAGGTCAGATTGGTGGTGATGGCGTTGGTGAATTCCTGCAGTTCGATCGGATCCGCGCGTTCGAGCAGCGCCACATACTCGGTAAATCCGGACATTTTGAGCGCCCGAAGTCGACGCGCGAGCCGGCCATAGACCATCTGGCGCTTGGCCTTGGTCAGTGTGATGCCGGTGTGTGCGCGCACCAGCTCGCGGATGCGGTTGAACGCGGCATCGGTGAGCACGAACTCGCTCGCCGTGTTTATATTCATCGCCATGATCGTCGCCTGATTCATCGACGCGTAGCCTCTTGCGCCTTCAGGCAGGAGCCTGCCGCGGCACGTCGGTCTCGACGCACGCAGCCACGAGTGCATTGATATCGAGCAGCATGACCATCTTGCCGTCGACCGTAGCGATCCCCTTGACGCAGCTACCGTCGGCGACGCCGCCCAGATTCGGTACCGGCTTGATCTCCTCGGCCTGCACGCTGTAGACCTCGGAAACGCCGTCGACCACGATGCCGACGGTTTTTTCCCCGCGCGAGCTCTGAACACGCACGACGATCACCACGGTCGAGGCATCGAAACTGCGTCTTGCGAGATTGAGCCGGGTGCGCAGGTCGATCACCGGTACGATCATGCCGCGCAGATTCATGACGCCGAGCACGTACGGCGGCGTGTAAGGCACGCGCGTAACGTGATCCCAGCCTTTGATCTCCTGTACGCGCAGGATATCGACGCCGTACTCTTCGCCGCCACAGACGAAGCTCAGATACTGGGCACCGCTCGCGGCGGCGGTGGCTTCAGCCTCAGCACTCATGGTCGGCGTCATCGCACTGTTCCTCGGAACTCCTGCCACGCGCGATCGCTCGCCATCGCCGCCCGCGCCTTAGTGCTCGCGGTCAGTTGCGCCTCGTACTCCCCGATGCGCAGCCGCTGCTCGCGCAGTTCCCGCGCGCACGGGGTGATCTGCGCGCGCAATGCTTCGAACTCGGGCGCGGCGGCCGCTGCCTTGCCGCCCTCGCCTCGCTTGCGCGTCGTCTCGCCAGTAGTCCGTCCCATGCGCTGCGTCCTAAGTTGAATTAATGTCGCGATTGGTCACCGTGGCCACCGCTGTGATAGCTCTGTCAGTGCACCACGCTCATCGCGAGCCGCGCCACATCCAGCAGAATGAGGGTCTTGCCTTCCCTTTGCGCCAGCCCCTGCACGAGCTCGCTCGCGGCCGCGCTGCCGAGATCGGGCAGGCTGTGGCAGTCGGACGCAGCGAGGTCGTAGACTTCCGAGACCGCATCGACCACGAGCCCGAGCGTGCGTTCCTGCTCACCGCTGGGTACGCGAATGACGATCACCACCGTGGCGGGTCCGAATTGCGCCGGCTCCAACTCGAAGCGCCGACGCAGGTCGATGACCGGAACGGTGACACCACGCAGATCCATCACGCCGAGCACCCACTCGGGCGCATGCGGGATGGTCGTGACCGCGGACCAGCCGCGGATTTCCTGCACCGCCAGAATGCCGAGGCCGTATTCCTCGCCGGCCAGCTTGAAGGTAAGGACCTGCTGCGCGCTGGCCGCGTTGCGGCTCATGCCGCCTCCTTGGCAGGTTCGGCGCGGCAGGGCTGATCCATGTAGCGCACGATCACCCCCGGGATATCGAGTATCAACGCCACGCGGCCATCACCCAGCATGGTGGCCCCGGCCAAGGCCGTGACCTGCCTGAAATTGGTCTCGAGACTTTTGATCACGACCTGCTGCTGCGACAGCAGCTCATCGACGAACAGGCCGACGCGCTTGCCATCCGCCTCGACGATCATCAGCAGGCCGTTGAGCAGATCGGTGTTATCGGCCTGAATGCCGAACAACTCGTACAGGCGGATGATGGGAATGTACTCATCGCGCAGGCGGAACAGCTCGGCCTTGCCGGCCAGCGAGTTGATCTGATCGCGCTTTATCTGGATCGTTTCGACGATTGATACGATCGGCACGATGTAGATCTCGCGGCCAACGCGCGCCAGCTGGCCATCGAGAATCGCCAGAGTCAGCGGCAAGCGGATACGCACCGTGCTGCCCTTGCCCGGCGTCGAGTGAAGCTGCACGTGACCGCCGATCTGGTTGATGTTGCGCCGCACGACATCCATGCCGACACCGCGACCCGACACATCGCTGAGGACCTCGACGGTCGAGAAGCCGGGCGCGAAGATGAGGTTCAGGATCTTGTCGTCCGGCAGCTCCTCATCGGCGCCGACCAGCCCACGCTCCCGGGCCTTGGCCAATATCTTGTCGCGCTGCAGTCCCGCGCCGTCATCGGAGACCTCGACGATGACGTTGCCGCCCTTGTGATAGGCGTGCAGCGAGATCTTCCCCTGTTCGTCCTTACCGGCCGCGCGGCGCTGGTCGGGCATCTCGATGCCGTGATCCACCGCGTTGCGCACCAGATGTACCAGCGGATCGCCGATCTTCTCGAGCACGGTCTTGTCGAGCTCGGTCTGATCGCCGCTCATCTTGAGCTCGACCTTCTTGCCGAGCCGCTGGCCGAGGTCGCGGATCATGCGAGGAAAGCGATTGAATATCGACGCGATCGGCAGCATGCGCACGCGCATGACGCTTTCCTGCAGCGAGCGCATATGCCGCTCGAACTGCACCAGCGCGTTGCGCAGTTCGTCGGCCTGACGGCCTTCCAGTAGCGCGGCCAACTGGCTGCACACCGATTGCGTGATCACCAGCTCGCCGACCGAGTTGAGCAACTCATCGATCTTTTCAATGCTGACGCGAATCGAACCGCCTTCGCTGGCAGCGGATCGAACAGCTTCCGGCGCGCTCGGTAGCTTGGCTGCTGCCGCTGCGCGTGAGGCCACGGCCGGGGTTACCGGCGCGTCCGGCGCCGCAGCTGCCGCAGCCGCGGTCACTGCCGCTGCGCTCGCCGCGGGGGCCGTCGCCGTCCCCGCCGGCGCTGGCGCAGCGTTCGACGCAGCAGCCTGCGTCGAGACGACCGGCGACATTGGCTCTATGGATAGGGTGCATTCTCCCTCCGCCCACTCGAATATCTGATCAATGGCCGCGCGCTCGGCGTCGCTGCGAAGCTCCATCTGCCAGGACAGCACGCATTCTTCCGGATCGAGCTCCGCCAGCGTCGGTACCTTGCCCGCGTCCACACGCGTTACCAGGGTGCCCAGAGAGGCCAGCTCGCGCAGCATGCGCAGCGGATCGTTGCCGTGCTCCATCATCAGCGGGCCCGGAATGAGCCTGATGTGCCAACCCGGCACGGCCGGCTCGCCGGCGGCGGCCGGCGAGCCGGCAGCGACTGCTATGGCGGCCGCCACCGGCGGTGCAGATGCACCGCCATCCGCGGAGCTCTTCACGATCGCCTGCAGCTGCGCGTGCAATCCTGCTGTGAATGCGGAAGCAACGGGCTGCTTGCGCTGAGTCGACGACAGCATCTCCCGCAGCACATCGACTGAACGCAGCAGAACGTCGACGATGTTCGAGTGGACGTGGCGCTGCCCGCTGCGCAACTGATCGAGCAGAGTCTCGAGCGTGTGCGTGAATGCGGCCACATCCGCAAAGCCAAAAGTGGCACTGCCGCCTTTGATCGAATGCGCCACGCGGAATATTGTGTTGATGAGTTCGGCATCGGGCTCGCCGGCGCTGAGCTTGAGTAGCGCGGTCTCCATCGAACCGAGCGCCTCGAAGCCCTCCTCGAAGAAGGTCTCGTGAAACTGTGCGAGGTCCAGCGTCATGGACGTCTATTGCGCACCCGGCGGCCCGGCCGCACCGGGGCTTTCGAGCAGCGCGCCGACGCTCAGAAGCTCGATCGCGTGTTCGAGCGTCTCAGATCGGCCCTTCCAGACGTACTCCAGCCCGCGCTCGAGGCAATCCAGAGCGAACGCGACGATGAGCTGCACGCCGGCGGCGTCGACGCGCTCGACGGCGCTGCCGTCGATCTCGTAGGGACCGGCCCGCGCCAGCTGCTCGAGCATATGAGCCTTGATCGCGGCACCCTCGTGGATGGTGCAGCTGGCGCCCAATATGACACGTCCTCGGGGCTCGGCGAGCGCATCATCGACGGTCGGTTGTGCGTCCTTTGCCATCTTTGATTTCAAAACTCGGTTGCCGCCGGCTCGGCAGGTTCTATAAGGCTGTTACGGCTGTCCGGGACCAATACTTGATGGGACTTCGATCACATTCTCGAATGGCGCACGCGCCGCCAGGGCTGGAGTGATGCTCGCCGCACGATCGGCCGGCGAGGGCTGACTTTGCGCACCCGCAGGCGCCTGTTTTGTGACCGCGCTAACAACAGCAGCAGTTACATCTGGCGCCTCCGCCGCTCAAGCAACACACTGTCCGGGCCAATATCGACTTAATGCAGTTCACGCACCCCGCGCAATGGTCATATGGAGGCGAGAGTGAGCGCACAACCGGGCATGAGCATTCTGGTGGTTGATGATTTCTCGACCATGCGACGCATCATCAAGGGTCTGCTCCAGGATCTGGGCTTTTCCAACATCACCGAAGCCGACGACGGCCTGACCGCGCTGCCGCTGCTCAAGGCCGGCAACTTCGACCTGCTGATCACCGACTGGAACATGCCCGGCATGCATGGCGTTGAATTGCTGCGCCAGGTGCGCGCCGATGAGCGCCTCAAGAAACTTCCCGTGTTGATGCTGACCGCGGAGGCCAAGCGCGATCAAATCGTCGAAGCCGCGCAGGCCGGCGTGAGCGGGTATGTGATCAAGCCGTTTACCGCCGCCACCCTCAAGGAAAAGATCGCCAAGATATTCGCCGTCAAGCCCTCAGCAGCGGCGTGACGTGCGCGCGCCGTGACTAGAATAGTTCCAGCTCGCCCGGGGCTGAGGCGTCGCGCAGGCTCTGCAGCGCCCTGAGCATCTGCTCGGCGCGCAGGCCGCGCATCATGAAATCAAACAGCACCCGCTCCTCGACCATGCTGTAACGCCCGCGCACCTGATCGAGGATACTGTTCCAGTCGATGGTCGCCGGCGCCGCCGGATCGGTGGTAGCGTCGGCGGGAATAGCCAGGCCGGCACGCACGTGAGTCAGCCGCTGAATGAGCTTGTCGTAGAACTGTAATGCCTTGATCGCGGACTGCAGCGAGTCGCGCAGCGATGTGGCCAGGTCCGCGCACTTGGCCCCGGGCTCGCTCTGCACCCGCGATTCGAGCTGTTGCACATCGCTCGACAGCGCCGCCAGGCACTGGGCGATCTTGTCGACCTGAGCGTCGCTCTCACGCAGCGCGGCGTCGAGCTGCGCCACGCCCAAATTCAGGAACTGATGCAGGCCGCGAGCGATCGCGAGCGCACTGCTCAGTGCATCGGGCGACTGGCGGGCTGCTCCCGGGAGCTCTTCACTTCTCGAATTCATTTTCACCGACCTCGAGCGGCCGCAGGTGCCGAGGCCGAGCGCGCCGATCCGCTCAGCACGCGCTCGAGTGTTGCCAGCAGCTGCTCCGGATGAAACGGCTTGACGATCCAGCCGGTGGCGCCGGCCTGTTTGCCTTGCTGTTTGCTTTGCGAGCTCGACTCGGTGGTGAGCAGCAACAGCGGCGTCAGGCGATAATTCGGCAGCGAGCGCAGCTGCGCTACCAGCGTGATGCCGTCCATGCGCGGCATATTCACGTCCGCAAGCACCAGATCCACCGAATGCTCTCGCGCATATTCCAATGCTTCCTGCCCGTCGGCGGCCTCAGCTACCTCGTACCCGGCCGCGCGCAGCGTGACGCCGACCAGGTGTCGAATCGACGCCGAGTCATCGACCGCGAGAATTCGCTTGGACATTCAGCCCGCTCCGTTGTGGATGGGATCAAAGCCGCCTCGGCCGCCGATGCGCGGCCGGTGCTCGATAGGGTTATCGGCGCATCCGAGCCCGGGTTTAACTGCGGCCGCCGAGCTGTCCGCACAGTGTGCGTCGCGTCACGTAATTCGTGCTTGCGCAACGCGCAACGCGCAACGCGCAACGCGAGTATCAGGCGACGCGAACCGATCGGGGGCTTATCGGCGTGGGTTAATCGGCGTCGCGCATGAGTTGCACATTGCCGCCGGCCGCGGTGGTGTCGATGCTGAGCGCACGCTCGGTCATGAAGCGCGTCAGATACTGCGGTCCTCCCGCCTTCGGTCCGGTGCCCGATAGACCTTCGCCGCCGAAGGGCTGTGAGCCGACTACGGCGCCGATCATGGAGCGGTTGACATAGAGGTTGCCGACGCGCGCTCGCCGTCGGACCTCATCGGTATGCTGCGTCAGGCGAGTCTGCAGGCCCATGGTCAGACCATAGCCGCTGGCGTTGATGCGATCGACGGTACGCCCCAGCTCGCCCGCACGCCAGGTCACCACATGCAGCACGGGACCGAACACCTCCCGGCGCAGATCCTCGATCTGATGCAGGCGCACCAGCGTCGGGGCGACAAAGTGACCCGCGTCCAAACCCGGCGGCAGCGGACAGCGATACAGGATCTGCTGCGGTGCGAGCGATGCGACATAGCTCTCGAGGCCGTGCTGTGCATTGGCATCGATGACCGGTCCCACATCGGTGTCGAAATCGGCCGGATCGCCGATACGCAGCCTCGCCATGGCGCCCGTGAGCATCTGCAGCAGGGCCGGGGCTACCTCGTGCTGCACACACAGCAGTCGCAGCGCCGAGCAGCGCTGCCCGGCACTCTGGAATGCCGAGCTCAGCACGTCACCGACCACCTGTTCGAGCAGCGCCGTGGAGTCCACGATCATCGCGTTCAAGCCGCCGGTCTCGGCGATCAGCGGCACGATCGGGCGCGTCTCATCGGCCAGCAGCGCCTGCGCGATGCTTCGAGCAGTGCCGTTCGAACCGGTGAAAACCACGCCATCGAGGCGACGATCGGCGATCAGCGCCGCGCCCAGCGCATCCTCCCCGGGCAGGAATCCAATGACCCCGGAGGGTACCCCGGCTTCGAGCAGCAGCCGCACCGCCAGATGAGCGATCAGCGGCGTCTGCGGCGCCGGTTTGGCCATTGCGGCGTTGCCGGTGACCAGCGCGGCCACCACCTGCCCAAGAAATATCGACAGCGGGAAATTCCACGGACTGATGCAGGCAAAGGTACCGCGTGGCGCCCAGCTCAACTCATTGCGCTCGCCGGTCGGCCCGGGCAGCTCCACCGTCTGCATCAGGCGCCGCGCCTGAACTGCATAGTAGCGGCAGAAGTCGACGGCCTCGCGCACTTCGCCCAGGGCATCAGCAACGCTCTTGCCCGCCTCCTGCACCGCCAGAGCCATGAGTGCATCGCGCTCGCGCTCGAGCAGGTCGGCGGTGCGCAGCAGGCAGTCCGCACGGGCGTCCACCTCGAGCGCGGCCCACCGGGGCTGTGCGGCTCGTGCGCGCTGCAGTGCCTGCGAGAGCTGCGCGGGACTGGCCGGCACGATCGTGCCGATCACGCGTGCGACACGCGCCGGATCGCGCACCGGCTGGCCGCTGCCCTCGCTCTGCACCCCGTCGACGATCGCTGCGGCATGCCGCTGCTGTTGCCAGGCGCACTGCAGACGCGCCAGCAGCTCGCTGGCTGCTACCGGATCGGACAGATCGATGCCGGCGGAGTTGCTGCGGTCGGGGAAAAGATCCTTCGGTGCCACGATTGCCTCATTTGCCTGGGACGGCGCGCGTTGCAGCTGCACGACCGGATCGAGCAGCAGGCGGTCATCGTCGATGTTCTGACTCGCCAATTGGTAGACGAAGCCGGCGTTGGCGCCGTTCTCGAGCAGGCGGCGCACCAGATAAGGCAGCAGTTCGGCGTAACCCCCCACGGGAGCATAGACGCGGCAGCGTGCCGCCGCCTCACCGATCAGGCGCTCATAGAGTCCTGCGCCCATTCCATGCAGGCGTTGGAACTCGAAATCGCGGCGGCCATCCGACCAGCGCAGTATGCTCGCCACGCTCCTCGCGTTGTGGGTGGCGAAGGCCGGCAAGAGTTCCCGGGCCTGCAGCAGCCGGCGGGCACAGGCGAGGTAGCTCACGTCGGTGGCGCACTTGCGCGTGTAGACCGGAAATCCCGCGAGACTCAACTGCTGGGCGCGCTGGATCTCGACGTCCCAATAAGCGCCTTTGACCAGCCTCAGCGTGAGGCGCAGGCCGCAGCGGCGCGCCAGCTGCGCGGCCCACTCGATCACGGCCGGCGCACGCGGCTGATACGCCTGCACCGCCAGGCCGAAGCCGTCCCATCCCTGCAGCCGCCGATCGCAGGCCACGGCGGCAATCACGGCCAGCGACATATCCAGCCGCTCGCTCTCCTCGGCATCGATGGTGAGTCCAATGTTGTGCTCACGCGCCGCCAGCGCCAGTGCGCTCACGGTGCCGATCAGTTCCGCGACCGCATGCTCGCGCTGCAACGGCTCATAGCGGCAGTTCAGCGCCGACAGCTTGACCGATACGCCGTCATTGCGCGCGCTGTCGACACGCCGGTCGGCGCGCCGTCCAACCGCCACGATGGCCTCGTGATAGGCCGCGCGGTAGCGTTGTGCGTCGGCGTCGGTACGCGCCGATTCGCCGAGCATGTCATAAGAGAAACTAAAGGCCCGCAGCTCGGGGCGAGCCGCCCGGCGCAGCGAGCGCTCGATATCGCGCTCAAAAACGAACTGCCTGCCGAGTATCTGCATCCCGAGCCCGACCCAGGGACGCAACAGCCGCGCCGCCGGCGGTAGCGCACTGACCAGTGCTCGCGCCAGCATGAGGCCGTGCGTAATCGCGTTGACGCGAGCCGAACGCGAGGCGCCGCGGTGCACTCGCCAATCGCCCTCGAGCAGCTTTTCGGCAATGAGCTTCGCGCCCGTCGCCGCATCGGGCACACGCAGATACGCCTCCGCGAGCCGCAGCAAAGCCAGGCCTTCAGCGGTTTGAATGCCGTATTGCTGCAGGAAGCAGTCGACCCAGCGGCGCGAAAGTGCGGCGCGTTGCGTCCGCACGAGCTGCAGCGCCATGGCGAGCACGGCCGAGGATTCCTCCGCGCTCATGGCGACGCCGTCGCTGTCGGGCATCGCTAGTGCGGGGCTGCCAGATAGGGCCACGCCGAACGCAGGTACAAGGCCATTGAAATCAGTGTCAGCGCGGCGGCGATCACCGTGAGCCATTGGCCGAGAGCATAGATCGGCAGGCCGAGCAGCGGATGGCGAAACAGCAGCATGCTCAGTCCGACCATCTGCAGGATAGTTTTATATTTGCCGATGCGCGAGACCGCCACCGCCGTGCGCTGCCCGATGCCCGCCATCCATTCCCGCAATGCCGAGATGGCGATTTCGCGGCCGATGATCACGGCCGCCGTCAACACCATCACGGCGCGCGGATCGCGGCTCACGATCAACACCAGCGCCACCGCGACGATGAGCTTATCGGCCACCGGATCAAGAAACGCTCCGAGGCGCGTGGTCTGACCGAGCCGGCGTGCGAGATAGCCGTCGAGCGAATCGGTAATGGCCGCCCCTGCAAACACCAATCCGGCGAGCGGATCGGCCAGGTTATCGGGCACGTGGCCAGCGAAGAAGAACAGCAGCACGATCAGCGGAATCGCCAAAATGCGCAGCCACGTCAGTATGTTCGGCAGATTCCAAATCATCACGCCCCCGGGTGCAGATGATCATAAATCGAACGTGCCATCGCGGCGCCGACGCCAGCCACATTTTCCAAATCTGCGACCGCGGCACGCATTACACCCTGCAGGCCGCCGAAGTGGGTCAATAGGGCGCGCCGCCGCGCCGGGCCGAGCCCCGGCACGGTCTCGAGAATCGATTCGCGATAGCGTCTCGCCCGCCGCCGGCGGTGGCCCGTGATTGCGAAGCGATGGGCTTCATCACGCACACGCTGGATAAAATGCAGCGCCGCGCTATCGGGCTCGAGCGTGATCGGCGTCGGATCGCCCGGCAGGTGCAGCCGCTCCTGCCCCGGCCGGCGGTCGGCGCCCTTAGCCACCCCCACGACCGACAAACCTTGCACCCCGGCCTGCGCCAGCGCACGCACGGCGGCATCGACCTGGCCGGGGCCGCCGTCGATGAGCAGCAGATCCGGACGGGCACGATCACCGCTGGCGATGCGCGCGCCATGTCGGCGCAGCGCCTGGTGCATGGCGGCGTAATCGTCTCCCGCCGTGACCCCTTCGATGTTGTAGCGGCGGTAGTCGCGCTTGTGCGCCCCGTCCGGACCGAATACGACGCAGGCGGCGACCGTACCCTCGCCCGCCGTGTGGCTGACATCGAAGCACTCGACGCGCTGCGGCGCGGCGGGCAGCCGCAAAACCCCGCAGAGAATCTGCATGCCCTGCGCCGCAAGCTCGGCCTGCGCGCGGCGCATGCGCAGCGCGTTGCGGGCGTTTTCCTGCGCGAGTTCGACCCACTTGAGACCGAGACCGCGCTGTGGCACACGCAATTGCAGCGGCCGGCCGACGGCGCGTACCAGCGCCTCCATGAGCGCTTCGCGATCCGGCAACTCCAGGTTGATGAGCACATCCGGCGGCGGCGGCTCGCGGCCGTAGTAAAGCAGCAGAAAATCCGCCAGCGTTTCCGCCGGTTCGCTGAGCGCGCTGCCCGGAAAATAGCTCGCAGTGCCGAGATTCTGTCCCTGGCGCACGGGCAACACGCAAATCGCATATTGACCCGGCTCCCCGGCGATCGCCACGACGTCAATGTCCGCCGGACGCTGGGCGTTGGCGCTCTGCTGCGCACGGATTTCCTGCAGTTCTCGCAGCTGATCGCGCAGCCGCGCCGCGTCTTCGAACTGCAGTGCCGCGGCGGCTGCCTCCATGCGCCGCTGCAGCTCGGCAACCACTTCGAGGTTGCGCCCCTCGAGTACCCCGATCGCCGCTTCGAGGTCGCGCGCGTAGCTGTCGCGATCGATCAGACCGACGCAGGGCGCCGAGCAGCGGCCGATCTGGTACTGCAGACAAGGGCGGCTGCGGTTGGCGAAGAAGGCGTCGCGACAGTTGCGGATGCGAAATACCTTCTGCAAATGCTGCAATACCTCCTTGACCGCCGAGGCGCTCGGGAACGGGCCGAACTGCCGGCTGCTGCGCTGGCGGGGTCCGCGATAGAACACCAGTCGCGGATACTCGTGACCGGCGGGACAGAGGATGTAGGGAAAGGATTTGTCGTCGCGCAGAATGATGTTGTAGCGCGGGCGTTGGGCTTTGATGAGATTGCTCTCGAGCAGCAGCGCCTCGGTTTCGGTATTGACGACCGTGACCTCGATGCGCGCGATTCGAGCCACGAGCGCCGCCACCTTCGGCGCCAGCACGCGGCTGGCGAAGTAGCTGCCGACCCGATCGCGCAGACGCGCGGCCTTGCCGACATAGAGCAATTCACCGTCGGCGGCATACATGCGGTACACGCCGGGACGCTGCGGTAGCGTCGCCACGTAATCCCTGGCATCGAATTCGCGTTCGCTCATGGCGGCGTCGGCCGCGGGCCGCTCAGTGAGCGGGTCGGATCCCACCGCGCTTGCCGAGCACCCTCATGGTTGCCGTTTGCTGCGCTCGGCGATCAGCATCGCAAGCTCGAGCGCCTGCTCGTAGTTCAGTCGCGGATCGACCTGCGAGCGATAAGCGCGCTGCAGATCGGAATCGGTCAGGCCACGGGCACCACCGGTGCATTCCGTGACGTCCTCGCCCGTGAGCTCGATGTGGGCGCCCCCCAGGTAGGAGCCGGAATCGGCGTGAATGCGGAAGGCCAGATCGAGTTCCTTGAGAATGTTCTCGAAGCGGCGCGTCTTGAAGCCGCCGGTGGTGGTTTCGGTGTTGCCGTGCATCGGATCGCAGCACCACAGCACCGTGTGACCGATGCGCTGCACGGCTGCGATCGCCGCCGGCAGCGATTTTTCGATGTCCTTGGCGCCATAGCGGTGAATCAGCGTCAGCCGGCCGGGCTGATTCTGCGGATCGAGCACCGTCACGAGCTGCTGCAGCCATTGATCGCTCATGGCCGCGCCGATCTTGATGCCGATCGGATTGGCGATGCCACGGAAGTATTCGACGTGCGCCCCCTCGATCTGCGCGGTGCGCATGCCGATCCAGGGCATGTGGGTCGAGAGGTTGTACCAGCGGTTCTGCCGCGCGATGTAACGCGTCTGCGCCTGCTCGTACAGCAGATGCAGGCCTTCGTGGCTGGCGAAGAAATCCACGCGCGTGGCCTCGTGCACCCGCTTACCGCTCAAGGATTCGAAGAAATCCAGCGCATCACCGATCGAGCGCGCGGTACGCTCGTAGGCCTCGCGCAGCTGCGCGTGCCGCACGAATCCGAGATCCCAGTACTCTGGATGATGCAGGTCGGCGAAACCGCCGTCGACCAGCGCCCGCACGAAGTTCAGCGTCAGCGCCGCGCGCTCATAGCCTCGAAGCAACAATTGCGGATCGGCGCGGCGTGCCTCGGCACTGAACTGCGGTCGATTGACGAGATCGCCCCGATAGGCCGGCAACGTCAGGCCGTCGCGGGTTTCCATGTCGGCTGAACGCGGCTTGGCATATTGGCCCGCCATGCGGCCGATGCGCACGACCGGCCGCTTCATGCCCGACAGCAGCACCAGGCTCATCTGCAGCAGCACCTTGAGCTGTTTGGCGATGCGATCCGACTCGCACTCGACGAAGCTCTCGGCACAGTCCCCACCCTGCAACAGGAAGCCCTCGCCGCGTTGCACGCCGGCGAGCCGCTCCCGCAGATTGTCGACTTCCCAGGACACCACGATCGGTGGCAGTCGGGCCAGTTCGGCCACGACGCTGCCCAGTGCTTCCGGGTCTTCGTAGCTCGGCTGCTGCGTCGCCTTGCGTGACTGCCAGCTGGCCGGATGCCAGGAATTGCTATCGGTGGAGCGCATGGTGCAATGCTAACATGCACACTTTGCCGGGGGGATTGCATGCATAAAGTGCTGGTTTTGGGGGCCGGCAAGATCGGCGCATTGATATCCGGGCTGCTGGCAGAATCGGCTGCCTATCAGGTGCAGCTGGCTGACGTGGACGAGACGGCGGCGGCCGGCGTCGCGCGTGCGCATGGCCTGCCCGCTGTGCGTGCCGTAAGACTCGATGCGACCGATGCGGCCGCGCTCGCCACCCAGCTGCAGACCCAGCCCGTCGACGCCGTGGTTTCAAGCCTGCCCTACCACTGCAACCCGTTGGTCGGCGCCGCGGCGCGTGCGGCCGGGGTGCACTACTTCGATCTGACCGAGGACGTCGAAGTCACGCGACGTATCGGCGCGCTCGCGCGCGCTGCGCAACAGGCGTTCGTGCCGCAATGTGGGCTCGCGCCCGGTTTCATCAGCATCGCCGGCGGCGAGCTGATCCGTCATTTCGACAGCTTGCGGAGTGTGCGTCTGCGCGTCGGCGCATTGCCGCAGCATCCCCACAACGTACTGAAGTACTCCCTGACATGGTCGACCGAGGGACTCATCAATGAGTACGGTAATCCCTGCGAAGCGATCGCAGACGGCCGGCTGCTCGAGATCCGCCCGCTCGAGGGACTCGAAGAGATCGAAATCGACGGCACGCTCTACGAGGCTTTCAACACCTCGGGCGGCTTAGGATCGCTGGCGCAGACCTGCGGCGCACGCTGCGAGAGCATGGACTACAAGACCATCCGTTACCCTGGGCATTGCGCCCAGATGCGTCTGCTCATGAACGATCTGAAGCTCAACCAGGATCGCGCCACGCTCAAGCGCATACTCGAGAATGCCGTGCCCCAGACTTTGCAGGACGTGGTCATCGTGTACGCCGCCGTGACCGGACTGCAGAACGGCGAGCTGCGCGAGGAAAACTATGTCAGCAAGATCTATCCGCAGATGATTGCCGGCCGCCTGTGGTCGGCCATACAGGTGAGCACCGCCTCGGGTCTGTGCGCAGTACTGGATCTGGTGCTGTCCCATCCCGAGCGCCATCACGGTCTCGTGACGCAGGAGTCCTTCCGTTTACCGGACATACTCGACAACCGTTTCGGCCGCCACCTCGCCGCCGGCAGCAGCAAGGACATTTCCGGCGACGTGGTCTTGAGCGGCGCCCCGGGCCGGCAGCGGGCGCTGCGCGTCTGAGCCGCGCGATGAGCGCCAACATTGCCGCGCTGCTGGCGCATTTCGACATTGCCCCGATAGGCCACGCTGCGGCCACTGCGGCGCTGGAATCCTTCAGTCCCGCCGACGGCGCATTGATCGCGCGCGTGCCCATCAGCAGCGCCGATGAGTACGACGCCGTGCTCGCACGCGCGCTGGCGGCCGCTCGCAGCTGGGCCGCCGTGCCCGCGCCCGCGCGCGGGCGGCTGGTGCGCCAGATCGCCGATGAGCTGCGAGCCCACAAGCAGGAGCTCGCGACGCTGGTCGCGCTCGAAAACGGCAAGATCCTGGCCGAAGCACTCGGTGAAGTGCAGGAGATGATCGACATCGCCGAGTTCGCCGTGGGGCAGTCGCGCATGCTCTACGGCCGTACGATGCACTCCGAGCGAGTGCAGCATCGCATGTACGAGCAATGGCATCCGCTCGGCGTGGTTGGCATCATCACGGCCTTCAATTTTCCGGTCGCGGTGTGGTCCTGGAATGCGCTGATCGCGGCGATCTGCGGCAATGCCTGCATCTGGAAGCCCTCGCCGAAGACGCCGTTGTGCTCGCTGGCGGTACAGCAGTTGTGCCGGCGAGTGCTCGAGCGGCAGCAGGCACCGCCGATTTTTCAGCTGCTGCTCGACCCTGGCAGCGAACATGGCCAGCGGCTGGTGGCCGATCCGCGTGTCGCGCTGCTGTCCTTCACGGGCTCGACGCAGGTCGGCCGCCAGATCGGTCAGGCCGTGGCAGCCAGGCTGGGCAAATCGCTGCTCGAGCTGGGCGGCAACAATGCGATCATCGTCGATGACACCGCCGATCTGGATCTGGCCGCGCGCGCCATCGTGTTTGGCGCACTCGGCACCGCCGGACAGCGCTGCACTACGACGCGGCGCGTGCTGGTGCAGCGCTCACGCCTGCCTGATCTGCAGCGGCGCCTGGTGCACGCCTACAGGCAGGCACCGATCGGCGATCCGCTCGATCCCGCTACGCTGGTCGGCCCAGTCATCGATGCCCGGGCGGTACACAATTTCGAGCGTGCAATCGCCGCCGCGCGCGCTGCGGGCGGCACGGTGCTGGTCGGCGGCAAGGTGCTGCAGCGTCCGGGGCACTATGTGGAACCGACGATCGTACTGGCACAGAACGACTGGGAGATCGTCCGCCGTGAAACCTTCGCGCCGATTCTGTACCTGATCCCGGTCGATTCGCTCGATGAGGCCATTGCGCTACAGAACGCATCGGCCTACGGACTATCCTCGGCTTTGTTCACGACACGGCTCGCCAATGCTGAGCTGTATTTGAGTCACTGCGGCAGCGACTGCGGTATCGCCAACATCAACATCGGCACCTCTGGCGCCGAGATCGGCGGCGCCTTTGGTGGCGAGAAGGACACCGGCGGTGGTCGCGAGGCCGGCTCGGATGCCTGGAAGGCCTATATGCGCCGCCAGACCAACACCATCAACTGGAGCTCGGCCCTGCCGCTGGCGCAGGGGATCGAATTCGATATCGCCCCGTAGCGCAGCGCACTACGACGCCGCGATGCGCTCCGGCCTCACCGGCCAGGCAGCTGCAGCTCCACGCGCGCCCCGTTCAAGCTCGGCGAGCCATCAATGAGCAGCTCCCCACCGTAGAGCGCGACCGTCTCGCGCACCATCGCCAGTCCCAAGCCGTGACCCGGCACGTGCTCGTCGGCGCGCACACCGCGCTCGATGACGCGCTGGCGGTCGGTGGCGGCGATTCCTGGCCCGTCATCCTCGACCACGATCGAGAGCCGATGTGACGGCAAGCGTGCAGCGTCCAGCCGCGCGCTGACCGCGACGCGCGAGCGGCACCATTTGCAAGCGTTGTCGAGCACGTTGCCGAGCAACTCGAGCACATCGCCGGCATCACCGAGAAAGCCGATCTGCGCCGGCACGTCCACCTCGATGCGCAGATCCTTGTCGGCGTGCACTTTGAGGAGCGCTGCGCGCAACTCGATCACCCGCGGCAGCACCGCGACGCTCGCCTGACCCAAGGTCACGCCGCCGCCTGCGGCGGCGCGCTTGAGCTGATGTTCGACGATCTGCGCCATGCGATCGATCTCGAGTTGAATCGCCTCGCGCTGCGCACTCGCCGACTCGGCCGTGCCAAGGCTGGCGCGAATCACGGCCAGCGGCGTCTTGAGGCTGTGCGCCAGATTGCCGAGCGTATCGCGGTAGCGCGCAATGCGATTGCGCTCCGACTGCAGCAGCGCATTGAGTCCCTTGGTGACACCGGCGAGCTCACGCGGATACGCCGTCCCGAGGCCCTGAGCCGCGCCGCTCTCGACCGCGGCGATTTCTTGCTCAAGTCGCCGCACCGGAGCGAGTGCGCGCCGCATCATCCAGGCCATCGTTGCCAGCAGCACCAGCACCAGTCCGCCGAACCAGCCGGCCATCTGCCGGCGGAAGCGCCACAGCTGCTGCCGTTGCGGCTCGGTGCTGTCGGCCGCCGTGAACACGAGGTTCTTCGAGACGCCAGCCGCGTACACCCACTGCAAGCCGCGGCTGAGCTCGGCCACTGGCGTGCCATCGCGCGCCTGCAGCGTGCGCAACTCCACGCCCCCGACCGCCAGAGGCACGCCGAGCTCCAGACCGGTGCCGTTCAGGGACGCCGAACTCCAGAGCAGCTTGCCGTTCTGATCGCGCACTGCCGCGTACAGTCCCGAACCCGGCATATCGAGGCGCGACTCCGGATCGAGCAGATTCACCTCAAGGACGTCTTCGCGATTCAGATCGACCGCGGTCACCAGTGCCACGACCTGCTCGGCCAACAGCTCGCGCAGTGACGCGTCGGCGAGTTGACGAAATACGCTGTCGAGCACAGCCACGGTGAGCGCAAAAAAAAGTACCAGCGGCACGGCGACCGCAAACAGCAGGCGACGGCTGACGGACGGCGGTGCGCGCGCCATCAGCGCGTGCTGTCGGCTGCGGAGCTGTTGCGCGGCAGGCTCAGACGATAACCGCGCCCCCGCAGTGTCTCGATCGGCTTGAGCGTATCGTCAGGGTCGAGCTTGCGGCGCAGGCGGCCGACCAGCACTTCGACGACGTTGCTGTCGCGGTCAAAGTCCTGGGCATAGAGCCGCTCGGTCAGCTCGCTCTTGGAGAGGACTTCGCCAGCGCGCAGCATCAGATGCTCGAGAATTCGGTACTCGAAGCTCGTGAGTTCCACCGCGCGGCCCCGTACGCTGACGGTTTGCGCCCGCGAGTCAAGCTCGATGGGTCCGCAGGCGAGCCGCGGACTGGCCCAGCCGCCGACTCGTCGCAGCAGCGCGGCCAGACGCGCCTGTACCTCGGCGACGTGGAAGGGCTTGGCCACATAGTCATCGGCGCCCGCACTCAATCCCTCCACCTTGTCCTGCCAGCGGTCGCGCGCCGTTAGAATGAGTACACCGTAGCTCTTGCCGCGCGCACGCAATTGTCGGATGAGGTCCAGACCGGAAAGTTTCGGCAGCCCTAAGTCGATGATGGCGACGTCGATCGGATACTCGGTCGCGGCGTAAAGACCCTCTTCGCCGTCGGCAGCGACATCGACCGTGTGTCCAGCGGCGGTTAGATCGGCCTTCAGGGCCTCGCGCAGCGCCGCTTCGTCTTCGACCACCAAGACTCGCATTGCGCGCTCAATCCGACTCAGGGCACTTCAGCGCCGCTATGCGCATCGATGCGTACCGTCCAGACCTTGCCGGCTGTGGACAGCAGTCTGAACACGTAAAGATGCCGCCCCGCCTCCTCAGCGCTGGCGGCGCGCACCACGCGCGCAGCGTAGCGCCGCTGCACGAGCGCCGTCGCCTGTGTGCGCGTGAGTTCCTGCGCGGCTCGATCGCTGTGGCCGCTCTGTGCCGCTACGGGCGCGGCGGGGTCGTCCGCATGAGCGCGGCTCATGGGCACGAGCAGCAGACCCAATGCCACCACCAGGCTCGATAGCACCTGACTGCTTCGCCCTAGCCCAAGGCTCAGTAGCGTCTGTGGCATGGCCTCACCGCTCCCAACCCGCATCGGCTCCATTGAGAAGCGCCGGATATTATGGCGATCGCCATGAACCCAGCCTGAATTGAAATTTATCCCTTGTGAGTCAGCGACTTGGCAGCAACCCAAAGCTCATCCCACTGAGCCGCCGACAGCGTCGTGAGCGCCACGCCCTGGCGCTCGGCCGCTCGCTCCATGGCCTCGAAGCGCTGCTCGAACTTCAGCGCCGCCGCCCGCAGGCTCTCTTCCGCATCGAGCTCGAGATGACGCGCCCAATTGGCGATCGTAAAGAGCAAATCGCCGAGCTCTTCGGCCACCTGCTCTTGCGCCTTGAGTTTAATCGCTTGATCGATCTCTGCCAGTTCCTCATCGATCTTGATGCGCACACCAGCCGCGTCGGGCCAATCGAATCCCATTCGACTCGCGCGGCGGCCGAGCTTCGCAGCGCGCAGCAGCGCCGGCAGTGCACGCGGCACGTCGGCCAACACGCCTTGTGAGCCTTGCGCCGAGCGCTCGTCGGCCTTCTGCGCCTCCCAAGAGCGCTGCAATTGCGCCAGATCCACCCCCTGGGGTTCGGCGAATACGTGCGGATGCCGGCGCACGAGCTTGTCACGGATACCCTGCGCGACATCGGCGAACTCGAACTGGCCGAGTTCCTCGGCGAGGCGGGCATGAAAGACGACCTGGAACAGCAAATCCCCGAGTTCGTCGCGCAAGCGGTCGCGGTCGCCGCGAGCGACGGCGTCCGCGACTTCGTAGGCTTCCTCGATGGTGTAGGGCGCAAGGGTCTCGAAGGTCTGCTGGCGATCCCAGGGACAACCGCGTTGCGGATCGCGCAGGGTGCGCATGAGCGCCAGCAGCGCATCGACCACCTCGGCGGCGCGACTCACAGCTTGGGTTCGCCAAGCAGCTCGCGCAAATTGGCGAGGATGCCGGCGGTCGCGCCCCAGATGTTGCGCGCGCCGAAGGGCAGCTCCCAGATCTCGAAATCCAGGCCGCGCGCCCGACCCGGGCGCGAGCGGTAGTTGGCAGCGCACAACGCATAGGCCAAAGGCAGTTCGAACACCTCGGCCACTTCGGTACCGTTGGGCCTGAGACTGAAGCCGGGTTCGAGCAGCGCCACCATCGGCGTTATGCGGTAGCCGGTGCGAACGATCTGGTCCTCGAGAAAGCCTATCGGTTCGATGGCGGCCTCTTCGACGCCGATCTCCTCCCACGTTTCACGCAGCGCAGCTGCGGCCAGATCGACGTCGGCGGGTTCGACCCGCCCGCCGGGGAAACTGATCTGTCCGGCATGCGAGCGCAGATGACTGGCACGCACGGTCATGAGCAGTGCCGGTGCCTCGGGGTGCAGCACGATCGGCACCAGCACGGCCGACGCGGTGAGCCTCTCGGGCAGAGCCTCGCGCGCGGCCGCTCGCGTGCCGACGCGGCTGCGCTCGAGCCGATGGTCGGGTGCGGGCAGCAGGCGGCTGCGCAGGCGTTCAGACCAGTCGTGCGGCAGCGCGGGCAGCGTCGGCAGCGCCGGGGCGACCATCGCTCCCATCATCCTCCGCCACCGGTGCCGCCCTTGATCCCGCCGCGCGTGAGCTCGGTCGGATCGAGCAGTGCATCGAGCCGCTCGCGCGACAGCGAAGTCTCGCGGGCCGCCACTTCGCGGATAGGCTTGCCCTCGGCATAAGCCTTCTTGGCGATCGCAGCGCCCTTTTCATAGCCGATCACGGGATTGAGCGCCGTCACCAGGATCGGGTTGCGATCGAGCGCTTCGGCCAGGCGCGCCCGCTTGACCTCGAATCCCGCGATCGCCCGGTCCGCCAGCAGCCGCGAGACATTGGCCAGCAGACGGATGCTTTCGAGCAGGTTGTGAGCGATCAACGGCAGCATGACGTTGAGCTGAAAATTACCCGACTGGCCGGCGATCGAGATCGTGACATCATTGCCGATGACCTGCGCGGCGACCATGGCGGTGGCCTCGGGAATAACGGGGTTGACCTTGCCCGGCATGATGCTGCTGCCCGGCTGCAGCGCCGGCAGGGCGATTTCGCCCAATCCCGCGAGTGGGCCGCTGTTCATCCAGCGAAGATCGTTGGCGATTTTCATCAGACTGACGGCCACGACCTTGAGCTGGCCCGATAGCTCGACGGCAGTATCCTGCGACGACAGCGCCTCGAAGAAGTTGCCGCTCGGCCCGAAGCCGATGCCGGTCAGCGCGGCGAGCTCGCGACAGAAGGCGGCCGCGAATTCGGGATGGGCATTGATGCCACTACCCACCGCGGTACCGCCCTGAGCCAGCTGCAGCAGTCGCGGCTCCACGGCCCGCAGCCGTGCGGCGCCGTGCTCGATTTGCGTGCGCCACCCCGACAGTTCCTGCCCGAGCGTTATAGGCATCGCGTCCATCAGATGAGTGCGGCCGGTCTTGACGACCTGCGCGAGCTCACGCTCGCGGCCTGCGAGCACGCCTGCCAGGTGAGCCAACGCCGGCAGCAGCTGCTCGCGCAACAGCAACGCCGCGCCGACATGAATGGCGGTCGGGATGACATCGTTGCTGCTCTGACCCATGTTGACGTGATCGTTCGGATGCACCGCGTGGCCGGCACGCGCAGCCAGATGCGCGATGACCTCATTGGCGTTCATGTTGGTGCTCGTGCCGGAGCCGGTCTGATACACATCGATCGGAAACTGTGCGTCGTGGGCGCCGTCGGCCACCTGCTGCGCGGCCCGTTCGATGGCCGAGGCGGCATCGGCCGGCAGCAATCCCAGATGCGCGTTGGCGGCGGCGGCAGCGCGCTTGATGAGCGCAACGGCGCGAATGAAGCCACGCGGCAGTGTCAGGCCGCTGACCGGAAAATTCTCGACCGCGCGCTGCGTCTGCGCGCCCCAGAGCGCGTCGGCGGGTACTTTCAGTTCACCCATGCTGTCGCGCTCGATTCGAAAGGATGGCGAGCTCATGCGTTCACCCAATGCGTTATGATGTTTAGTCTAGCACTTCGATTACACGCCGCGATCGCATGGAAGCACCCGCCCTCACAGCGCTCTCGCCCATCGACGGCCGCTATGCGGAAGCGGTTGCACCCTTGCGGGACTACTTCTCGGAAGCCGCGCTGATCCGCGAGCGCATCCGCGTCGAGGCATTGTGGTTTCTCAAACTGACCGCGCCACCTGCGCCGCTGCTGCGCGAGGGGCTGCCCGACACGGTGCGCGCGCGCGCCGCCGAACTGGCGCAGGCGCCCGGCCGTGAGGCCGCCGGCGCAGTCAAGACGATCGAGCGGGGCATCAATCATGATGTCAAGGCGGTGGAGTATTTCGTGCGCGAAGCGCTGGCCGCGGCCGGCGCCAGCGCGGCCGTGCTCGAGCTGGTGCACTTCGGCTGTACCTCCGAGGACATCAACAATTTGAGCTACGCGCGCCTGCTGCGCAGCGTGCGCCGCGGCGTATTGCAGCCCGAGCTCTCAGCGCTCGACGCGGCACTGCGCGCACTCGCCGCAGCACACGCGGAGCTGCCGATGCTCGCGCGCACCCATGGACAGAGCGCGAGCCCGACCACCTTCGGCAAGGAGATGGCCAATGTCGGCGCGCGGCTCGCGCGCGCGCAGCGGCGGCTCGATGCGGTGGAAATCCTCGCCAAATGGAACGGCGCGGTCGGGAATTTCAACGCCCACCAGAGCGCTCGGCCGGACCTCGACTGGCTGCAGCTAAGCCGTGAATTCATCGAGTCGCAACAGCTGGTCTGGAATCCGTACAGCACCCAGATCGAGCCGCACGACTGGATCGCGGAGTACTGCGATGCCTGCGCTGCGCTCAACGTGATTCTGATCGATCTGTGTCGCGACCTCTGGGGATACATCAGTCTCGGCTATCTGCGCCAGCGGCCGAACCCCGCGGAGGTCGGCTCCTCGACCATGCCGCACAAGATCAACCCGATCGATTTCGAGAATGCCGAGGGCAACTTCGGCATGGCGAACGCGATGCTGCGCTTCTTTGCGGACAAGCTGCCGATCTCGCGCTGGCAGCGCGATCTGACCGACTCGACAGTGCTGCGCAACCTCGGCGTTGCTATCGGTCACAGCTACATCGGCTGGAGCGCGCTGCAGCGCGGTCTGGCCAAGCTCACCCCCGACGCTGCGCGCATGGCGGCCGATCTCGACGCTGCCTACGAAGTACTGGGCGAAGCCATCCAGAGCGTGCTGCGCGCAGCCGGCGTGCCGAACGGCTACGAGCGGCTCAAGCAGTTCACGCGCGGTCAACACGTCGGTGCCGCCGACCTCGCCGCCTTCGTCGCGACTTTGCCGCTCCCGAGCGCCGAACGGCAGCGACTGGCGGCGCTGCGGCCGGCGGATTATGTCGGATTGGCCGCGCAATTGGCGCGCCGCTTCGCCCTCGATCGCGAAATTCGTTAGCCCGCTCACACAGCGCAAGCCCCGAAACGTGACTCTGTTGGCGCTGCGCCTGCAGGCGCTGTCTCTACCATCGTGCTGCGAGCAGATCTCGCGACGCAGGCGATGGCGTGACAACATCCAGGGAAAACCGCACGACCACTTCCGCGCGACTGTCGAGCTTCGGGCTGGAGGATGGCCCGATGATCGAAGCCGTGCTGCAGCAGCGTTCGCCGCCGCCGGAAACACTGCATGTGCTCAGCACCATGGATGAGGTTCGCACGGCCACCGAAACCGTGGCTGCAAGCGGTCAGCGCCTGATCTCGATCATGACGCCGGATCTGGAGCCTGAGATCTACGATCAGGCCGCCTTTCTCGAAATCATCAAGCGCTTCGTGCTCGGACGCAGCTTCGCTAAAGTGCGGGTGTTGCTGCGCGACCAGGCACGCATGGGCAATGGCGCCAACCGCTTCATCGCCATGGCGCACCGGCTCACCAGTTATCTCGAGATCCGGCTGCGCGCGCCGCAGTATCGCGAGCTCACGGCCGCCTATTGCATTGCCGATGATCGCGCCATCGTCTACCGGTTGCGCGCCGATCGCGCCGAGGGCATCGCCGGCTTCGACAATCCGCCGATCGCGCGCCAGTATCTGCAGGAGTTCGATGCGATCTGGCAGGCCAGCGCCCCCGAAGAGCGCGAGATTCGGATCGCCCGCCGCTGAAGCTGCATCGCCGGCGCCGCCGCCGCGCGCTATCCTGCGCCATGGTCTGGA
Organism: Steroidobacteraceae bacterium; assembly: GCA_035605115.1. Taxonomy (GTDB): domain Bacteria; phylum Pseudomonadota; class Gammaproteobacteria; order Steroidobacterales; family Steroidobacteraceae; genus FEN-1191. The sequence goes on from DATNHF010000048.1 coordinate 32,064, forward strand.
AGCCCGACGTGACGGTCGCGGCGGTAATCGTTCGCGACGATCGATTCCTGCTGGTGGAAGAGCGCATCCGCGGCCGCCTGGTGTTCAATCAGCCTGCCGGGCACCTCGAAGACGCTGAGTCGCTGCTCGAGGCAGTGATACGCGAGGTGCTGGAAGAGACCGCGTGGGTTTTCGTGCCGCAATGGCTGCTCGGCATGTACCTCTGGCGCAGTCCCCGCGGACACTCGACCTTGCGCCTTGCCTTCAGCGGCACGGTTCGCGATTTCGATGCCGCGCGCGCGCTCGATCCACCGATCGTCGCCACCCATTGGCTTACGCGCACAGAAATCCTCGGGCGCGCGGGCGCACTGCGCACGCCGCTGGTGCTGCGTTGTATCGATGACTACCAGCGCGGTGTACGCCTGCCGCTCGATGCCCTGAGTTCGCTGCTGGCAGACGCGAGCGGTTGAGCGCCGCCGAGCCGCCCGGGTTTTTTTGTACAATGACTGCTATGGCAGTCTCGCGCTCGATCCGTGTCATTGTGGGCCTCTCCGGCGGCGTCGATTCCGCGGTTGCGGCGTTATTGCTGCGCGATGCCGGCTTCGACGTGCAGGGCCTGTACATGACCAATTGGGATGCGGACGACGGCTACTGCACCGGCGCGCAGGATTACCAGGACGCGCGCGCCGTGGCGCACGAGCTCGGCATCGTCCTGCATCGCGTGAATTTTGCGCGCGAATACCGGGCACAAGTATTCGAGTACCTGCTGCGGGAATATCGCGCCGGCCGCACGCCCAATCCCGATGTGCTCTGCAACCGCCACATCAAGTTTGGCCTGTGCCTGCGCTACGCCAGACGCCTCGGCGGCGCGCTGTTCGCGACCGGCCATTACGCGCGGCGGCTCGATGCGGCCGACGGCTCGGGGCTCTACCAGGCGCGCGACGCCGCCAAGGACCAGACCTACTTTCTACATGCCATCGCGCGCGACTGCCTCGATAAGGTGCTGTTCCCGCTCGGAGAGCTCGAAAAGGCGCAGGTGCGCGAGCGGGCCGGCAGCGCGGGGCTCGCAGTGCACGACAAGCCCGACAGTACCGGCATCTGCTTCATCGGCGAACGGCCATTTGCCGCCTTCCTGAGCCGCTTCATCGAGTCACAGCCCGGCCCGATCGAGAATCGCGATGGCCGCGTGCTCGGACGGCACCGTGGCCTGCCCTTCTACACACTCGGACAGCGCGCCGGGCTCGCGATCGGCGGGGAGCGCGGCTGCGCCCAAGAGCCGTGGTACGTGGCGCTCAAGGACCCGGCACGCAACGCGCTGATCGTAGTGCAGCGGCACGAGCAGCAAATTCTCGAGGCGATTTCTGTACGCACCGCACCGCTCAATTGGCTGAGCGCAGCGCGCTGTGGCGCTTTTGCCGCGCATGTCAGGCTGCGCCACCGCCAGGCGCTGCAGGTGGCGAGCATACAGGTCGATGGCGACGGTGCGGCGCACATCGAATTCGAGCACGCGCAGCGCGCCGCCACACCGGGACAGTTCGCGGTCATCTACGAGCAGGGCCGATGTCTGGGCGGCGGCGCGATCGAGCATGTGCGTCTGACAGGGGAAGCCCGATATAATCCCGCCGCTTAACTAAAGCTGCGCACGGTGCGCGGGCAGGCCGGAGCCATGCATGACCGATAGTTTCAACACGCGCACGACCCTGCAATCCGGCACGCAAACCTACGAGATTCGCAGCCTTCCGGCTCTCGGCGCGGAAAAAATCGCCCGCCTGCCTTATTCGCTCAAAATACTGTTGGAAAATTTGCTGCGCTTCGAAGACGGCGTCAACGTCACCCGCGCCGATATCGAGGCACTCCTTCACTGGGACCCGAACGCCAAGCCCTCTTACGAGATCTCATTTACTCCGGCGCGCGTGATCATGCAGGACTTCACCGGCGTGCCGGCTGTGGTCGATCTCGCGGCCATGCGCGAGGCCATGGTGCGCCTCGGCGGCAATCCGGATGAGATCAATCCCCTGGCGCCGGCCGAGCTGGTGATCGACCACTCGGTGCAGGTCGACAGCTATGGCACCGCGCATGCCCTGGCCGACAACAACCGCATTGAGTTCGAACGCAATGGCGAGCGCTATGCCTTCCTGCGTTGGGGTCAGTCGGCCTTTCGCAATTTCAAGGTGGTGCCGCCCAACACCGGCATCGTGCATCAGGTGAACCTTGAATACCTCGGTCGTGTGGTATTCCAGCAGAGCAGCGGTTCGACCCCTCAGGCCTATCCCGATACCCTGGTCGGCACCGATTCGCATACCACGATGATCAACGGCCTGGGCATACTCGGTTGGGGCGTAGGCGGCATCGAAGCCGAGGCTGCGATGCTTGGCCAGCCCGTGACCATGCTGATTCCGCAGGTTATCGGCGTCAGGCTCAACGGCAGTCTCAAACCAGGCGCCACCGCCACCGATCTGGTGCTGACGGTGACCGAGATGCTGCGCAAACAAGGCGTGGTCGACAAATTCGTCGAGTTTTTCGGCGACGGATTGGCCCATCTGCCGCTCGCCGATCGCGCCACGATCGGCAACATGTCGCCGGAGTTCGGCAGCACCTGCGCCATCTTTCCGATCGACGAGGAGACGCTGCGCTACCTGGCGCTCTCAGGGCGCCCGGCCGCGCAGATCCGGCTGGTGGAGGACTATGCCCGCGCCCAGGGACTTTGGCGCACGAATGGCGCCGCACCCGCGCAGTACACCGAAGTACTCGAGCTCGATCTGAGCAGCGTCGAGCCGAGCCTGGCCGGTCCCAGCCGCCCGCAGGACCGTGTGCCGCTGCGGCTGGCCAAGAGCGTTTATCGGCAGCACCTTGCGCGCCTGGCTGGGGAGCGCGCGCGCAAGAGCCCGGCGGCAACGGGCCACGCGACGTTGAGTCTGGAGGGTCAAGACCTCGAGCTGCGCGACGGCGCAGTGCTGATCGCCGCGATCACGAGCTGCACCAATACCTCCAACCCCTATGTGCTGATGGCCGCGGGGCTGCTGGCGCGCAACGCGCATCGCCTCGGGCTGCGTTCCAAGCCCTGGGTCAAGACCAGTCTGGCGCCGGGTTCGCGCGTGGTAACCGATTATCTGCAGCAGGCGGCGTTGCTCGATGAGCTCGCGAGCATCGGCTTCAATCTGGTCGGCTACGGCTGTACCACCTGCATCGGCAATTCCGGTCCGCTCAAGCCCGAGATCTCTGCGGCCATCAGGGCCGCTGATCTCATCGGCTGTGCGGTGCTGTCGGGCAACCGCAATTTCGACGGCCGCGTGCACCCTGAGGTCAAAATGAACTTCCTGGCCTCGCCGCCGCTGGTGGTTGCTTACGCGCTGGCGGGCTCACTGGACGTGGATCTGCAGAGCGAACCGCTCGGCGCTGGCACGGGCGGCCGCAGCATTTATCTGCGCGACGTCTGGCCCGAGCCTGCCGAAGTGGCCGATACCGTGCGGCGTCACATCAACTCCGAAATGTTCCGGCGCTGCTACAGCGGGGTGTTCACGGGCGATGAGCGCTGGCAGAGCATCGCCGTGCCGGCCGGTAACATTTACGCCTGGGACGCGAATTCCACCTACGTGAAGAATCCGCCTTATTTCGAACGCATGACTATGCAGCCGGCCGCGGTGGCTGCAATCCGCGATGCGCGCGTGCTGGCGCTGCTGGGCGATTCAGTGACGACCGACCACATCTCGCCGGCGGGCAATATCGCCCGCAACAGTCCAGCGGCCCGCTACCTGCTCGAGCAGCACGTGCAGCCGGCGGATTTCAATCAGTACGGCGCGCGCCGCGGCAATCATGAGGTCATGATGCGCGGCACCTTCGCCAACATCCGGCTGCGCAACTTGCTGCTGCCCGGCACCGAGGGCGGCATCACAGTGTATTGGCCGAGCGGCGAGCAGATGAGCATCTACGATGCGGCCATGCGCTACAAGAGCGACGCAACGCCGCTGATCATCATCGCCGGCAAGGAGTACGGCACCGGTTCCTCGCGCGACTGGGCCGCGAAGGGCACCATGCTGCTGGGCGTACGCGCCGTGATCGCCGAGAGCTTCGAGCGAATCCATCGCTCCAATCTCATCGGCATGGGCGTGCTGCCGCTGCAGTTCAATGACGGCCAGAGCGCCGCCTCGCTCGGACTCACGGGCCAGGAGCGCTATGCGATCTCGGGCTTCGAGAACGGCGCCGGCGCTGCCGCCGTGGTAGCCACGCCGGCCAGCGGCGCACCGATCCGCTTCGAGGCGCGAGTGCGCATCGATACGCCGAAGGAGCGCGACTACTTCCGTCACGGCGGCATTCTGCATTACGTGTTGCGGCAGCTCGCGGGCCAGAGCCGTGCCGCATGACGCTGCAGTCGGCACCGCCCTCGCGGTATTCGATCTCGACGGCACCATTACCCGCCATGACACGCTCATGCCCTTCGTGCTCGGCTGCCTCTGGCGCATGCCCTGGCGGCTGCCACGATTGGCATTGGCGCTGTCGCCGGCGTTGCGCTATCTGATCGATCGCGACCGCGGCCGCTTCAAAGGTGCCCTACTCCGAGCGACACTCGGCGGCCTGACACGCCGCGATCTCGAGCGCTCGGCCGCACGTTTCGTGCCCAAGGTGCTGCGCAGCGGCCTGTATGCCGAGGCTTTACGAGCCATCGGTGAGCATCGCTCGCGCGGCGACCGTCTGGTGCTGATGTCCGCCAGTGTCGACCTGTACGTGCCGCTCATCGGCCGCGCTCTGGGATTCGAGCAAACGCTCTGCAGCCGGGTGCAATGGCGCAGCGACGGCCGGCTCGACGGCCGCCTCGCCACCGCCAACTGCAGGGGCGAGGAGAAGCGGCGCTGTCTGCAGGCGCTGATCGCACGCGAGGCGCCGCGCTGCGTCTATGCCTACGGCAACAGCGGCTCGGATCTGCCGCACCTGCGGCTCGCGCACAAGGGTTACCTCGTCAATGCACCGGCGCGGCTGCTCGCTTCCAGTCCGAGCGTCGAGGCGCTGCGGTGGTCGCGGCGCGGTGTCGCCTAGCGCAGGAGGCGCTGGCCAACCGCAGGAGTGAATATGCTGATTCGCAGGCCGTCCGGCGTCCGACCCTCGCAGATCACGAGCGAGGCGCTGTATCTGAATCGCCGCACGGTGCTCGCCGAGCTGCTGGCCGGCGGCGCATGCGCCGCGGTCCGTGCCGCCCACGGCGCCGAGCAGGCGCCGCCTGCAGCGACGCTGCAGTACACGCGCAGTACGCGCTACTCGATCGCGGATGCGCCCAATACCTATGAGGAAATCACGAACTACAACAATTTCTACGAATTCGGCACCGACAAGACCGATCCGGCACGACACGCCGGGTCGCTGCGCACCAGGCCCTGGAGCGTCACGATCGGCGGCGAGGCGGAAAAGACCGGCAGCTTCGACCTCGAGGACATCCTCAAGCCGCACGCGCTCGAGGAGCGCATCTACCGCCTGCGCTGCGTGGAAGCCTGGTCGATGGTCATTCCCTGGATCGGCTTTCCGCTCGGCGATCTGCTCAAGCGCTTCAACCCGACCTCGAAGGCGAAATTCGTCGAGTTCACCAGTTTGGCGGATCCAAAACAGATGCCCGGCCTGCGCTCCGACGTGCTGCCGTGGCCGTACATGGAGGGGCTGCGCATCGACGAGGCGATGCACCCGCTCGCCTTCATGGTGGTTGGACTCTATGGCCGCGAGCTGCCGAATCAGGACGGCGCGCCCTTGCGCAGCATGGCGCCGTGGAAATATGGCTTCAAGAATGGCAAGTCGATCGTGCGCATCCGCTTCACCGAGGGCCAGCCGCGCACCAGCTGGAACACGGCCTCACCGAGCGAATACGGCTTCTACGCCAACGTCAATCCCGCGGTCGATCATCCGCGCTGGAGTCAGGCGACCGAGCGCCGCCTCGGCGGCGGTTTTTTCGCGTCGCGGCAGAAAACGCTGATGTTCAATGGCTATGCGGATGAGGTCGCGGGTCTCTATCAGGGCATGAACCTGCACCGCTATTACTGAAGATGCGCGCTTGAGCTCATTCGTGACCGCAGTTTCCCGCACGCTCGATCAGCGCTTCCGCTACCTCTACAAGCCGGTGGTCTTCATCGCCTGCCTGGTGCCACTGCTCGGCTGTATCGGCGGCATACTGCGCTCGAACAGGCTCGCTTCTGTGCCGGGTTTCGAACTGGGCACCGATCCGGTGCGCTGGGTACTCGACACGCTGGGCAAAACCGCGCTGAACCTGTTGTTCCTCACGCTGCTGATCTCACCGCTGCGGCAGCTCAGCGGCGACGTGCAGCTGCTGCGTCTGCGACGCATGCTCGGACTGTTCGTCTTCAGCTACGCGCTGCTGCACTTCCTCACCTATGTCGGGCCCTTTGAGGCCGGCAGCTGGACGGAGATTCGCAAGGATCTGGCCAAGCGGCCGTTCACGGCGATGGGCTTTGCGGCGCTGCTGCTGCTGCTGCCGCTCGCCGTCACTTCGACCGACAAGATGATGCGACGGCTGCGCGGGCGTTGGCAGCGATTGCACCGACTGATCTATCTGATCGCGCCGCTCACGGTGCTGCATTACTGGAAGATGCTCAAGCACGAGTATCGTGAACCGCTGGTCTACGGCTCGATCTTGGTTGCGCTGCTCGCCTTTCGAGCATGGCGGCGGCTGCGCGCCAGGGCGCCCGCCGTCACAGCCGCCGCCGCGAGTGCACGCGCGCAGCGCCTCACATCGAGGTGCGGACCTCCCAAAGCTCGGGGAAAAGTCTGAGGCGCAACGCCTTGGCCAGGTAACTCACGCCGGCCGTGCCGCCCGTCCCGGGCTTGTAGCCGATGATCCGCTCGACGGTCTTCATGTGCTGGAAGCGCCAGAGCTGGAAGCGGTGATCGAGATCGACCAGGCGTTCCGCGAGCTCATACAAATCCCAGTCCTTCTCGGCGTTGTGATAGACCGCAAGCCAGGCGGCCGTGACCTGCTTCGAGGGCACATAGGGCTGGGAGAAATCGCGCGACAGCGCTGCCGGCGGTACGCCGTAGCCGCGCTGTGAAAGCAGTCGCAGCACCTCATCGTACAGACTCGGCGCCCCGAGCGCACGCGCTAAGGTCTGATACTCGAGCTCGTTGCGCCGGTGCACTTCGATCATGTCGGCGTTTTTGTTGCCCAAAGTGAACTCCAGCAGTCGGTATTGCAGCGATTGGAATCCCGAGGATCGTCCGAGCACATTGCGGAATGAGGAGTAGTCCGACGGCGTCATGCTCGACAGCACCTCCCACACCGCCAGCAGTTGACCCTGCACGCGTCCGACGCGCTCGAGCATCTTGAATGAGTGAGCGAGCTGATCGCGCTGCACACACTCCATGACGCCGTGCAGTTCGTGCAGCATGAGGCGCATCCACAATTCCGACACCTGGTGCACGACGATGAAGAGCATTTCATCGTGCTCAGCGGACAATGGCTGCTGCGCATCGAGCAGGCGGTCGAGCCGCAGATACTCGCTGTAGGACTGCGAGCTGCCGAGATCCCAGTGAACGCTCTCGTCCGACAGATCGACGCGTGTGGAAGCATCGACTGCGGGCGCCGCCGCGTCGGCCGCCGCGGCGTCGGGAGCCGCCGCGCCAGGCGGACCCGAGGCCGCTGCGCTCATCTGAATATCCACGACGGCACGCGCCGCCAGCCCTGCAGCAGCTCGCGGTCGAGACTGCGCCAGTCCGGCTCGTGCCGCGCGACGTCGGCCCAGAATCGCGGCGAATGATTCATGTGCCGCAGGTGCGAGAGCTCATGGATCATGAGATAGCGCAGCACCTCCGGAGGCTGAAACAGCAGGCAGACATTCAGGCTGATGGTACCGAGGCGCGAGCAGCTGCCCCAGCGAGTGCGCTGACAGCGCACCTGCAATCGGTTCGGCTCGACGCCCATTTGAGCCCCGAGCGCTCGCAGTGGCGCTTCGAAACTGCGCTGAGCATGCTGGGTCAGCCAGCCGGTGAGCGAGCGCCGCAACGACTCGAGGTCATCGAGCCGGCCCATCAACTGCAGCCGCTGGCTTATGAGTTCACGTACGCGCACGCGAGCGCTGCCAGCACTGCTGCTGCAATGCCAGCGCTGGCCGAGCGCCGAGAGCTCGAGCACCGCTGGCGGCAGCGGCCAGTACAAGGGCGGCGCGGAGCGCCGACGCTGGCGCTCGATCCACTCGCGATGCTCGCTGACGAAGGCACTGACCCGCTGCGGCGAAGTACGCGGGGGGACCACGATCTCGACGCCGCCATGGCGAAATACTCGCACGCTCAAGCGCCGCGCACGCGCACTCTGTCGCACCGACCAGTTATGTTCGCCGCTCTGCGCGGCCCAGAGCGACAATTGCTGCGATTTGTGCTCAGCGTCGGACAAAGGCGTGCAATGAAAATCCGGCGATTCTGCCGGTGGCCATCATATCAGGCATCGCCGCTTCAGATTACAGTAGCCGCATGCAATGGATCGACATCGGCGTCAACCTGACCCATGACAGCTTCAGTCGCGATCGTGAGGCCGTTATCGCACGTGCGCGCGCGGCCGGCGTCATGCAGATGATCGTCACCGGCGCGGACCTCGCGAGCAGCACCGCTGCCGCGACGCTGGCGCTCGCGCATCCAGGCGTACTGTTCGCAACCGCGGGAGTGCACCCGCACCATGCCTCGCAGTTGCAACCAGAGGGTCTGTCGGCCCTGCGCGCGCTGTTGGCGCAGCGCGAAATCGTCGCTGTTGGCGAGTGCGGCCTCGACTACCACCGCAATTATTCGCCGCGCGCCGCGCAGCTGCGCGCCTTCGAATGGCAGCTGCAGCTCGCGGCCGAATGCGGCAAGCCGGTGTTCCTGCATCAGCGCGACGCCCACGCGGATTTCATTGCGGCGCTGCGCAATCAGGCTGCCGCGCTGGGCGCGGGCGTTGCGCACTGCTTCACGGGCACCGCGGCCGAGCTGCACGACTACCTGGACCTCGGGCTCTCGATCGGCATCACTGGCTGGTTCAACGATGAGCGGCGCGGTGCACATCTGCGCGCGCTGGTGGCGGCCATCCCGGTGCAGCGGCTGCTACTCGAGACCGACGCGCCGTATCTATTGCCGCGAGATCTGCGGCCAAAACCGCCAGCCCGTCGTAACGAACCCATGCACCTGCCGCACATCGGTGCCGCCGTGGCGCGCGCCCGCAACGAGAGCCCCGAGCAGTGCGCCGCGCATACCAGCGCGCATGCTCGAGCGCTCTTCAGACTGCAGACGCCGGCCTGAGCGCCGTCAGATCGCAGCCTTGGGCGCGGCCAACCGACTGGGCGCCACGGACTTTTTGATCGCCGACCACGCTGGCATCCAACGCTCCAGCAGGGAGCGCATGGTTTCGCGGTCCGCGACTGGAAACTCCGAGGGTAGAGAGTCCAGCATCAGCGTGTGGCGCGGCAGGCCCTTGGGGAAGCGGCCGCGTGCCGTGAATACGATACGCCCGTCTACCGGCAGACCCTGCGCCAACGCGCGTACCGCCGCGATTCGATCGTACAGTCCGGTTTGTGGATTGACGAACGTATAGCGCTGGGCGCGGTGCATGACGGTCCAGGCGCTCATCTGATCGCCGCCGAATATGTTGCCGGCGATGTCGCGCAGATCGATCACGATCACGCCGCGAGCGGTCAGCAACAGAAAGTCGACATGCAGTGCGCTGCCCTGTCCATCGGGCACCAGCACGTCGCGCAGGTAGTCGAAGCCGCAGCTGGTCACTGCAAAGCTGCGCACCGCGCGCATGCGCCGCCGCTGATCCCAGCGCCATGCGAAAAACAAGCCGGCTGCCAGCGCGGCTACGGCGGCCACGATGGCAACCAGTTGCAGATCTACGGTTGGCAAAGGCTCCATGTTCAGATTGCGCGCTTCAGCGCCTCAATATCCGCCTCGATCTCTGTCATGCTCGAAGCTCGATCGAACAGCCGTGCCAGATTTTCCGGCATCGGTACGCTTTCGCCAATCAGGGGCGCGACGATTTCGCGAAATTTTGCCGCGTGCGCAGTCGCCACGATCAGCCAGCGCGCGCGCGCGCGCTGTTGCGCCGTCAATCTGGCATAGGCTTCCGCCGCCACTGCCGTGTGCGGACACCAGACGCGCCCGTAGCGCTCGAAATCGGCGCGTATGCGAGCGCGCGTGGCCTCATCGTCGATCGACACGGCGCTCACCACGGACCGCAGCGCTGCCAGATCCGGGTACAGCGCGCACAAGCGCTCGAGATTGCTCGGATCGCCCACGTCCATTGCCGAGGAGAGCGTTGCGACGCTCGCGCGCGGCCGCAATAGACCATCGCTCAGAAAATCCGGCACCGTACGATTGGCGTTGTGCGCCAGCACGATCGCGTCGATCGGTGCTCCGAGCCTGCGTGCCCAGACGCAGGCGGTCGCGTTACCCAGATTGCCGCTCGGAATCACGAAGCTGGCCGCTTCGCCGCAGGCGCGCTCGACGCGCAGACTCGCTGCCCAGTAATAGACCGTCTGCGGCAGCAAACGCCCCAGATTGATGCTGTTGGCCGAGGTCAGCTCGAATCGCTCGCGCAGCGCAGCATCGGCAAATGCCTGCTTGACGAGCCGTTGACAATCGTCGAAGCGGCCGCGCACCGCGAAGGCACGCACGTTGCCGCCCCAGCACGTCAGTTGCTGTTCCTGGGTCGCAGAGACCAGCCCCTTGGGGTAGAGCACCGCGACTTGCACGCCGCTGTGGGCGTGGAACGCCGCCGCCACCGCCCCGCCGGTGTCGCCCGAGGTGGCGACCAGCACCATGAGCGGCCGGGCGCTAGCGCGGCGCAGCCGTGGCAGCGCCGCGGCCAGGAAACGCGCGCCGAAATCCTTGAATGCCGCCGTCGGACCGTGAAACAGCTCCAGCACGCCGAAGCGCTCTTCGGTGTCGAGCCAGCTTTGCGGCGCAGGAAAGTTGAATGCCTCGCGCGCCATCGACCCGAGCTCAGGCTCGAGCGCGTCGCCGGCGATGAAAGGCTGCAGGACCTCGCGTGCCAGATCCGCCAGCACTTCCTGGTTATCAGGCACCGCAAGTGCCGCGGGCAAGCGGCTCGGCCACTCGCTCGGCACGTACAGGCCACCGTCAGCGGCCAGCCCCTGCGCCAGCGCTTCGCTGAAGCCGACCCGAGGCTGCCGATTGCGCGTGCTCGCGAACTGCATCAGCCGATCACGCGCGCGCCCGTCGGCGCGATCGAGGTGATCCAGTGATCGGCCTTGAGGCCATGCTGAGCGAACTCCCGCACCATGGCCGCGCAAACCGCTGGCGCATGAGTATCGAGGCACCAGGCAAAGGTCGTCGGGCCGGCACCTGAGATCGAGCAGCCAAGTGCGCCGGCCGCCAACGCCGATCGTCGCACATCGGCAAAGCCGGGGATCAGCGCCGCGCGCTGCGGTTCGATCACCACATCCTGGAAGGATTCGCGCACCATATCGAGGTCGTTGGTGTAACAGCCGGAGATGAAGCCTGCCAGATTGGCTGTCTGCCAGACGAAATCGGCCATTTGGACCGAGTGTCGCAGAATGGCCCGCGCTTCCCGCGTCGACAGGAACATGTGCGGGTGCACGATCACCGCGCGGATCGCCGGCGGCACCGGAATCTGCTTGACGCGTGGATGATCGATCCCGACGGTCAGAACCAGGCCACCGAACAGCGACGGCGCGATGTTGTCGACGTGCATCGAGCCGCTGGCGACGGCCTCGCCATGCATCGCGAACTTGAGCAGCTCGATCGGCGAGCGGGCTTCGGCCAGCAATGCGTTGGCGGCCACGACTGCGGCAACCGCCGAGGCCGCCGATCCGCCCAGACCGGAGCAGAGCGGAATACCTTTGTCGAGCTCGAGCTCGAAGCCGAAGTCCAGTCCGAGCGCCTCCTGCATCGCCATGAGCGCGCGTCCCGCCGTGTTGTGCGCGGCCTCGCGCGGCAGATCCGGCACCACGCCGTGGACTGCCGTGACGCTGACTGCCCGGCCCGGTACGCGCCGCACCGTGGCGCAGTCGCCCAGGGCGTCGACCGAGAAGCCCAGGATGTCGAACCCGATTGCGACATTGCCGACCGAGGCCGGGGCAAAGGCCCGCGCCGAGGTGCGCGGCGCATCGCCCGCACGAGCAGTCACAGCCGCGCTCCCAGATAGGCCGCAAGGCGCAGCAGATCGGCAAACACACCTCCGGCGGTGACCGCCGGCCCGGCCCCTGGCCCCTGCACGATCAGCGGATTGTCGCAATAGCGCGCCGTCGCGAAGCGCACCACGTTGTCGGTCAGGGCGATGTTGGCGAATGCGTGACGGCCCTCGAGTTCGGTCAAACCTACGGTGGCGCGGCCATCGGCCGAGACTGCGCCGACATAGCGCAGCACGCGCCCGCGCGCACGCGCCTGCTCGTAACGCCGCTTCATGGGCTCGTCGTAACGCGACAGGCCGGACAGGAACTCCTCGCTGCTTCCGGCCGCAAGATCCGACGGCACCAGACTGTCGATCTCGACATCGCTCATCTCGAGCTTCAAGCCCATTTCCCGGCCGAGGATGATGAGCTTGCGTGCGACATCGGTACCCGAGAGATCATCGCGCGGATCCGGTTCCGTGTAGCCGAGCTGTTTGGCTTTGCGCACGATGGCCGAAAACGGCACGCTGCCGTCGTAGACATTGAACAGATAGGCCAAGGTACCGGAAAAAATTCCCTCGATGCGCGTGATCTCATCGCCAGTCTCGCGCAGATCCCGCAATGTCTGGATGATCGGCAAGCCGGCGCCGACGGTCGTCTCGTATAGATAGTGGGCGCCGCTCTCGCGGCGCGCGGCCTTGAGACTTTCGTAGTACGACAGCTCGATGCTGTTGGCGCGTTTATTCGGCGTCACGATGTGAACGCCGGCCGCGAGCCAGTCGCGATAGCACCGGGCAATCCGGCTGTCGGCGCTGCAGTCGATCAGCACGCTATGCGGCAAATAATCGACACGCACGTGCTCGATGAAGCGTTCCAGATCTCCCGGTTGCGCGTGCGAGGCGAGCTGCTCACGCCAGTGCTCGAGCGCAATTCCCTGCTCGGACAGGCACATCTCGTGCGATCTGAGGATTGCGCGCACGCGCAAGTCGATCTTGAACTCGCGCGCCAGCCGCTCGCGTTGACCCTTAAGTTGGTCGAGCAGCACGCTGCCGACCGTGCCCGGCCCGATGACGCCGATCGACAGGGTATGCGGCGAGAGATAAAAGCTCGCATGCGCAGCGCGCAGCGCGCGCGTCGCGTGGCGGCCATCGACCACGACCGATATGTTGCGCTCGGAGGCGCCCTGAGCGATCGCTCGAACGTTGATCTGAGCGTTGCCGAGTGCACCGAACACTTTGCCCGACACACCCGGCATGCCGGCCATGCCGTCGCCGACCACGGCCAGGATCGCCAGGTCGGGCGTCACATCGATGTTCTGGATCTGACCTTCGGCGAGCTCGCGTCCGAAGGCGGCATCGAGCACGCGCTTGGCGCGCTCGGCCTGCGACTGCGGAATGGCGCAGCAGATCGAATGCTCGGAACTGCCCTGAGAGATCAGAATGACCGAGATCCCCTCCTCGCGCAGCGCGCCGAACAGACGGTGCGCCGTGCCCGGTACGCCGATCATGCCGGCGCCCTCGAGATTCACCAGCGCCACGTTCTCGATGCTCGTGATGCCCTTGACCGGCAGGTTCGAACGCGGCGCGGCACAGATCAGGGTGCCTTTCTTGTGCGGCGCGAAAGTGTTTCGGATCCAGATCGGGATGTCGCGACCCACGGCCGGCGCCATGGTTTGCGGGTGAATGACTTTGGCGCCGAAATAGGCCAATTCCATCGCCTCGTTGTACGACAGCGAGTCGATGACCTGCGCGTCCGGAACGCGCCGCGGATCGGCCGACAGCACGCCGTCGACGTCGGTCCAGATATGAATCTCGGCGGCATGCAGCAGCGCACCGAATATCGAGGCGGAGAAATCACTGCCGTTGCGACCAAGCGTGGTCTGCACTCCGCGCGGGTCGGTGGCGATGAAGCCCGTGATGACCAGCGTTGCCGCAGCGCCTGGGGGCGCGGCGGCGGCCAGCAGTTCCTGCAGTTGCACCTCGGAGCGCTGCCACTGCACGGCCGGGCCGAGCGGCCCCCACTCGACCGTGATGCAACGGCGGGCATCGAGCCACTGCACGCCCGTGCGCACCCCGCGCTGCTGCAGATAGCGGTAAAACAATCGCGTCGACCAGATTTCACCGAACCCGGAGGTCAAATCGCGCACGCTTTGCGAGGCCGAGCGCATGACGCTCGTGGTCTGCAACACGCCCGCCAATTCGGAGCTGTCGCGGTCGAACTCGGCCAGGTATTGCTGCGCCTCGCCTGCAGCGAGCAAGGCTGCGGCGATGCCCGCATGGCGATCGCGCAGTTGCCCCAGACGCGCCCGCCAGCTCGGCTCCTGCCGCTCAGCCAGCGTCACCAGCTCCAGTAATTCGTCGGTCGCGCCTTTGCAGGCCGAGAGCACCACCGCGACACGGGAGCGCATGTCGGATGTGCCGGTCGCCGACAGCAGGGATGGCGACTCGACGATCGAGGCGACGCGTTCGAAACAGCGCGCATCGGCCACACTGGAGCCGCCGAATTTGTGCACCACCCACGCCGAGGGGTCGGCGCGGCGACCGGGAGCCTTATCGGGAGCCTTCGTCAGGATTTCTGCGGACACGCGCGCCTGCTTACATTACGCGACAAAAAAACTTTTCCACTTTACTCATCGCGCCGAGCACCCGCAAGCCAAGGCCGCCTCGCGCTGGCCGAGCAGTGCTGTGGGCTCTTACAATGCCGCCCTCACCGATCCGAGGCATGCTTGCAAAGACGTTGGACGACACGCCGGTCTGTGGCCGTCCTGGCGCTACTGGCGGTGCTGTCCTGCGCGTTGTGCATCTCGACCTATCGGATGTTCGGCAACTTCTGGGACGAGCCCGAGCACATCGCGGCAGGGCTGGTGCTGATCGATCGCGGCGAATACCGCTATGACAATCAGCACCCACCGCTGGCCCGCCTGGCCGCGGCGATCGGACCCTATCTGGCCGGGGCGCGCTTTCAGGGCGAACCGCTGCCGATCGGCGAAGCCCAGGGTCGCGAGATCCTCTACCACTCGAGCGCCAGCTACGACACGCTGTTGACGCTTGCGCGGCTGGGCATGCTGCCGTTCCTGCTGACGTTGCTGATCGCGACCTGGAGCTGGATGCGGCGCTGGCATGGCGATGCCGCAGCCCTGCTGGCGGTCGTATTCCTGATCAGCAGTCCGGTGATTCTGGGTCACGCCGCGGTGGTCGCGCTGGATGTGCCGGTCACGGCCCTCACGGTAGCGAGCCTCTACCTGCTGCTGCGATGGTTGCAGACGCCAAGCGTCGCGCGAGGCTTGGCGTTCGGCCTCGCAGCCGGACTGGCGGTGGCAACCAAAATGTCCGCCGTGCCCTTCATCGGCATCGCGGCCCTGACGCTGATCGCACTGCGGCTGGCTTTGGCCTGGGCCGTGCCAAAACGGGCGCCACTGCGAGCACGATTGAGTCAACGCGTCGCGAGCGCAGCGCCGGCCGCGGCTGTGGCGCTCGTCGTGGTCATCGGCGTTTACGGCGACACGCTCGTCTACCTGACGAGCCCGGACCTGGCGCCGAGCAAGGCGCTGAATTTCCTGGCCGGAAGCCAAGGTACCCTGCACGAGCTCGCCTACCGCTTCGCCGCGCGCGTACCGCTGCCGCTTGGATTTCAGATGGTGCCGCTGAATTTCCTCGGCGTCGAATGGCACAACGAAAACGGCCACCTCTCGTTCCTGCTCGGGCAGGTCGCGAGTCGAGGCTGGTGGTACTTCTACATCGTCGCGCTGACGTTCAAGACCCCGTTGCCGCTGCTGCTGTTCGGGCTTGCGGGTCTGACATTGCTCGCGTTGCGCGGCATACGCGCCGCCGACCTATACCTGCTGGCGCCGAGCGCGTGCTTTGTATCGATCCTTGTGTTCTGCTGCCTCTACAGCCACATCAACATCGGTGTGCGGCACGTGCTGATCGCCTATCCACTGTTGGCCATGGGCGCCGCCTACGCCTGGATCGCCGCTTGGACCCAGTGGCGCGCTCGCGCGCTGCGTGCGGCGTTGATCGCCTTATTGCTCTGGCAGGTGGCGACGCTGATCTACGCCTATCCGGACTATCTGCCCTACTTCAATGTGCTCGCCGGCGAGCATCCCGAGAGGATACTGGTCGATTCCGACTTGGACTGGGGCGGCCAGGACCTGCGGCGTCTCGAGCGCGTGCTCGCCGCGCGTCACGTGACAGCGCTCGCGATCGGCTACAAGGGCACCGCGGACCTGACGCTCGAACCGCTGCCGCCTTACACGCTGCTCCGGCCCGATCAGCCGACCAGAGGCTGGATCGCCATCACGATGCTCACGCTGCAGGAGAATAGAGCCGGCTACGACTGGCTGCTGCGCTTCCAGCCGGTGCAGCGGGTTGGCAAATCATTCGCGCTGTATGACATCCCTTGAGGCACGTGGCTCTGGAGTTGCCGGCAGCTCGGCCTGCTCGCCATAGCGCAGTCCATAGCCGATCGGAAACAGTGCTTTGCCGCCGCTGCGCGGCGTCGAGGGCCAGGAGAAGGACAGCGTGCCGCTGAAATCGTGGCTCACCCGTCCGTTCGCGTCGCCGATCAGCACATCGGCCACACCGGCGCCTTCCGAGCCGGGCAGCCACGCCGCAACAAAGGCATCGGAGGCGTCGAGCTCGCGCTTGACCCAGAGCGGGCGCCCGCTCAGGAAAACCGACACCACCGGCACATGCGCACGCTGCAGCCGCTGCAGCAGCTTAAGATCGCGCGCCGCGCGACCCTCGAAGGCCAGTGTGCGCCGGTCACCTCGGGTCTCGGCATAGGGCTGCTCCCCGAAAACGACCACGGCCACGTCGGGCTCGTGTGCATAGCGCGCGTCGGGGGCCCATTCGACGCTGCCGCCGCCGGCCTCGATGGCCGCAGCAATTCCGGCATAGACCGATTCGGCGTGGGGAAAGTCGCTGTTGTGTGCGACGCCACCCTGCCAAGACAGCGTCCAGCCGCCGCACTGCTGGCCGATATCATCGGCGCCGACACCGGCGACGAGCACGTGCGCCGCGGCACGAATCGGCAGCACGTGACCGTCGTTCTTCAGCAGCACCAGGGATTTGCGAACCGCCTCGCGTGCCAGTGCACGGTGCGCGTCCGCACCGAGCAGTTCGAGACGACCCTCCCAGGGTCGCATCGACTCGAACAGCCCGAGCTTGGCCTTGACGCGTAGAATCCGGCGCACGGCATCGTCCAGGCGAGGCTCGGGAATCCGGCCGGAGCGCACCTGCGCCACGGTGTTGTCGAACAGCGAGCGCCAACTGTCGGGCGCCATGAACATGTCCAAGCCGGCGTCGAAAGCGGCCGCGCAGCTGCCAGCGCTGCAGCTTCGCACTTGGGCGTGGCCGTTCCAATCGCCGACTACGAGGCCGTCGAAACCGAGCTGGCCCTTGAGTACGCCGGTCAACAGGCTGGCATTGGCGTGCATCTTCTGCCCCTGCCAGCTCGAGTACGAGGCCATGACCGTCATGACGCCAGCCTCGATGGCGGCCAGGAAACCCTGCGCTTGGGTGCCGATCAGCTCACCCTCGCTGATCTCGGCATCGCCCTCATCGATGCCCTCGCGGGTCGCGCCATCGCCTATGAAATGCTTGGCAGTGGCGGCCACATGTCCGCTGGCAATTCCCTGTGCGCCTTGCGGTTCGCCCTGCAGTCCGCGCACCAGCTCGGCGGCGTAGCGGTGCACGAGCTCGGGTTCCTGCCCATAGCCCTCGTAGCTGCGTCCCCAGCGCGCATCCTGCGGTAGCGCGACCGTTGGAGCGAATACCCAGTCGATGCCGACCGCGACCGTCTCGTGCGCCGTGACCTCCCCGATCCGACGCACCAGCTCCGGATCATGCATCGCGCCGAGGCCGATGTTGTGAGGAAACACGGTCGCGCCGCGGATGTGGCTATTGCCGTGCACCGCATCGATGCCGATCAGCAGCGGAATCGGCACATGACCCGGCCGGCCCTGCATTGCGACGGCGTGCAAGGCGCGCGTCGTCTCGAGCCAGCTCTGTGCCGGGGCGTGCGTATCGCGATCGAGCGGTGCGGTATCACCGCCGGCCAGCACGGCGCCGAGTGGATAGCGGCGCAGGTCCGCGGGTGTGATGCTGGAGATGTCTGCCTGAATGACCTGCCCGACTTTTTCTTCGAGGCTCATGCGCGCCATCAGAGCGCTTATGAACTCCTCGGTACGCGCATCGAGCAGGCCCGCGCCGTGCATTCGCGGCCACAATGGCGGGTGCGCGAGTCCACGCGGTTGTGCGCCGGCGAGCGAAAAGGCCAGCAGACCGCAGCCGCACGCCACCAGCGTGGATGTCGCGCGGGCCGCAGCCTTCACAGCGACAGACGGGCGTGCACCTCGTCCTGCGTGATCGCCGGCACGGGCACCGACTTGCTGCGCCAGATCTCGACGCAGTACTCGCGGACCGCGCGGTCGGAGGAGAACTTGCCCGATCGAGCCGTGTTGAGGATCGACATGCGCGTCCAGCGTTCCCGATCGCGAAACGCCGCGTCCACCTGTTGCTGGCACTCCGCATAGGCCTTGTAATCGGCCAGCACCATGTACGGGTCATGATGCAGCAGGTTGCCGACCAGGTCGCGGAATAGCTCGCTGTTGCCGCGCGAAAAGAAGCCGTCCTTGATCAGATCGATGACTACCCGCAGTTCAGGCTGGCTGTTATAGAGATCCATCGGCCGATAGCCGCTGGAGCGCAGCCACTGCACTTGCTCGGCGCTCATCCCGAACAGGAAGAAATTCTCGGCTCCGACCTCCTCGCGGATCTCGATGTTGGCGCCATCGAGCGTGCCGATCGTCAAGGCGCCATTCATCTGAAACTTCATGTTGCCGGTACCGGAGGCCTCCTTGCCCGCGGTCGAGATCTGTTCAGACAGGTCCGCCGCCGGATAGATGCGCTGGCCGTTGGTGACATTGAAGTTCGGCAGGAAGACGACTTTGATGAGGTCGCGCACACCCGGGTCACGATTGATGATCTCGCCGACGGCCGTGATGAGTCGGATCATGAGCTTTGCCAGGTGATAGCCCGGCGCGGCCTTGCCGCCGTAGATGAACACGCGCGGCTCTATCTGCAGCGTCGGATCGGTCTTGAGCCGATGGTACAGGCCGATGACGTACAGCATGCTCAGGTGCTGACGCTTGTACTCGTGGATGCGCTTGACCTGCACGTCGAAGATCGCATCCGGATTGACCACTACCCCGGTGCGCTCGCGGATGAGTGCGGCGAGCGCGGTCTTGTTGGCCCGCTTGATCGCGCGCCACTCGTCACGAAAATCGGCATCCTCTATCAGCGGCTCGAGGCCCCTGAGCTCGTAGAGATTGCGCACCCAGTCCGCGCCGATGGCGCTGGTGATGAACTGCGAGAGCCGCGGGTTGGCCAGCACCATCCAGCGCCGCGGGGTCGCGCCGTTGGTGCGATTGCTGAATTTCTCGGGCCACAGCTCGTAGAAGTCGCGCAGCACATCGCTCTTGAGCAGCTCGGAATGCAGGTTGGAGACGCCGTTGACCGCATGACTGCCGACGGTGGCAAGGTGCGCCATGCGTACGAACCGCTCGCCGCTTTCGTCGATGAGCGACATGCGCTCGAGGCGTCGCTCGTCGCCGAAGAAGGCGATGCGGACCTCATCCAGGAAGCGGGTGTTGATTTCGTAGATGATCTCCAGATGCCGTGGCAGCAGTCGCCCTAACAATTCGATCGGCCAGCGCTCCAATGCCTCGGGCAACAGCGTGTGATTGGTATAGGCGAAGGTGCGCCGGGTGATTACCCAGGCCCGATCCCAATCCATCGTCAGCTCATCGACTAGCAGCCGCATGAGCTCGGCCACCGCGATCGAGGGATGGGTATCGTTGAGCTGAATGGCAAACTTCTCGTGAAAGCGCTCGGGCGGGATGCGCTGCACGCGGATGATGCGCAGCATGTCCTGCAATGAAGCGCTGACGAAGAAAAACTGCTGTTCGAGCCGCAGCTCCTTGCCTCGCGCCTGCTCATCGTTCGGGTACAGCACCTTGGTGATATTTTCCGAGGTGATTTTCTGATTGACCGCGCCCCAGTAGTCGCCGCGGTTGAAGATCGAGAAATCGAACGACTCCGGCGCCTCGGCGCGCCACAGTCGCAGCGTATTGGCGGTGGTGACCTGATAGCCCAGGATCGGTGTGTCGTACGGTACGCCGAGCACCACCCGCGCCGGCACCCAGCGCACGCGATGTCGGCCCTGCTCGTCGATGTAGCGTTCGGTGTGGCCGCCGAACTTCACTTCCACCGCCCATTCCGGCCGCACCAGATCCCAAGGACTGCCAAAACGCAGCCACTTGTCGGTCTTCTCGACCTGCCAGCCGTCGACAATCTCCTGCTGAAATATGCCGTACTCGTAGCGGATGCCATACCCTAAGCTGGGCACCTGCAGCGTGGCCAGGGAGTCGATGAAACAGGCCGCAAGCCGACCGAGACCGCCGTTACCGAGCCCAGGCTCATCCTCGTAGCGCAACAGATCTTCCAGATCCAGGCCGAGCTCGCCGACCGCCTCGCGCGCGGCGTCGTAGATATCCAGATTGATCAGATTGTTGGCCAGATGCGGCCCCATGAGAAATTCGGCCGACATGTAGGCGACGGTCCGCGACCCCTGCGCCGTGTAGGTCGCGGCCGTGCTGATCCAGCGCTGCAACACGCGATCGCGCACCGCGTACGCGAGCGCCAAGTAGTAGTCATTGCCGGTGGCAAGCGTCGGAAACTTGCCCTGCATGTAGTAAAGATTGTCGAGAAAGGCGCGCTTGAGCGCGTCCTTGGTCATCGCAATCCGATCGTCTTGCTGTGCCGGCGTCGCCGCCGGGGCTATCGGCACTATTGAATCCACTATTTGACCCTTGCCGGCATCGCGGCCGGGACGCATTCAGGAGCTGTGGGCCCTGCAAGATTCATGCAGGGAACGCCCGCGGCAAACCTGCGCCTAGCGTACGGCAGAGAACCGCCGCGCACCAGTTGCGGGCAGGATCTGCACGCGATCCTCTTTTCAATACTTCCCAAACCGCGCACCTCCTGGGTCGGGCGAACTCCCGCGCGCTCTGTGGTCTAATGCCCCGATGCCAAGATTTGGGTTTGCAGCCACGGTGCTGGCGGTGGGTTGGATTGCTGGCGGTGCAGGGCCCACCCTGTCGCTGGCGGCCGACAGCGTGCTGTTTCGCCATGCGGATCCGAGCGCCACCGATCAGGTCATCGTCAAATGGCGCGACAGCGGCGTCGCCGCAGTACAGCTGCCTTCGATCGAGCAGCGCGCGGCGCGACTGCGTGCGGTCAGCGGCGCCGATGTGCAGCCGGTGCATACCCTGTACGGCCGCGTGGACGTGCTGCGGGTCGAGCGGCCCATGACGCCGTACGCGATGGGACCGCTGCTGGCGCAGCTGCGGGTCGATCCCGGGGTCGAGTATGCGGAGCCCGACGGCTGGCGATTCATCGAGCAAAATACACTCGATACCTTACCGAACGACCCGCACTTTTCGGCCGGCTCGGACGCCAATGGCAGCTGGCTTGGGCAGTGGTATCTGCTGCCGAGCTCGAGCACGACGCCCTCGGCGATCTCGGCGACGACTGCCTGGCACACGACCACGGGTGCATCCAGTGTCATCGTCGCTGTCATCGACACCGGTATCATCACCGCACATCCAGACCTCGCGAGCAAGCTGCTGCCCGGCTATGACTTCGTCAGCTGTGATCAGGGCAACACCGCCGGCAGCGCACAATGCTCCGCAGCCGGATCCGCGGCCACCTATTACTTCGCCAACGACGGCCAGGACTGGCATGCCGATGCCTCGGATCCGGGCGACTGGATCAGTGCCGCCGATGTCGCCCTGTCGCTGTTTCAGAATGCCGGCTGTACGACCACGGCACCGAGCTCTTGGCACGGCACGAAAGTCGCTGGCGTCATCGGCGCGATCACCAACAATGGCATCGGCATCGCCGGCATCGCGCCCGCGACCATGCTGCTGCCGATCCGCGCGATCGGTGTCTGTACCGGCCGCGTCTCGGACATCGCCGCGGCGATCACCTGGGCTTACGGGGGCGCCGTCACGGGCGTGCCGACGAATCCAAGTCCGGCGAACATCATTAACCTGAGCCTCGGCGCCGCGACCGCCTGTTCGGCCACCGAGCAGGACGCGGTCGCTGGCGCCCTCGCGGCCAACGTGCTGGTGGTCGCCGCGGCCGGCAACGCCGGCGGCCCTGTGAACGCGCCCGCCAACTGCAGCGGCGTGCTGTCGGTCGCGGGTTTGCGCGCAGCCGGCACCAAAGTCGGCTATAGCAGCCTCAGCAGCACCGCCGCCGCCGTCAGCATTGCCGCGCCGGCCGGCAATTGCGTCAACACCACGAGCACCGAGCCGTGTGCGTATTCGATCGAAACCACCTCCGATGCCGGCTCCACGACGCCCTCGAGCACGCCCGGCTTCTACACCTACGCGCTATTGAACCCGAGCTACCTCGACGGCGGTGGCAATGCCGACAATGCCGCCAATGTCGGCACCAGCTTCGCGGCGCCGATGGCCTCGGGGGTCGCGGCTCTGATGCTCGCCGACACGCCGTCCATGACGCCCTCGCAACTGATCGCGCGCATGCAGTCGAGTGCGCTTAGCTTTCCGCCCTCGTCCTCGACCACCTCGACCCAGTGTCAGCTGGCGGCAACGACCACCGACGCCAACGGCAACTATACCGACACGAGCCAGAACGCCGAGTGCGTATGCACCACGGCCACCTGCGGCGCCGGCATGCTCAATGCCGCCAGCGCCGTACAGGCCGCCTCGGGCATCTTCGTGCAGATTACGACTTCGCATTCGAGCGCCTCCCCCGGACAGCACGTCACGCTCAATGGCAGCGGCAGCACCGCCGCCACGGGCGACACCATCGTCTCGTATCAATGGACCACGATCCCGCCCACCAGCAATCAGCTCCTCAACGCCAATCAGGCCATCGCCACGTTCGTCATGCCCGGCTTTCGTTCATTCCAGGTGCAGCTCACGATCACCGACAGCGGCGGCCACACTGCCTCGGGCACGGCCACCATCGAATCGGCATTCGGCGCCGCTGGCGGCGGATCGTTCGGCCCCGAGCTGCTGATCTTGGCGCTGCTCAGCGCCGTGGCACTGATGCGCCGGCGCTACGCCCCGCGCCAATCACTCCCTTAGAGCTCCCAAGGAGACGCCGTTGACCGTCATTCGACCTGCGCGGGCACTGTTGTGGCTGACCGCGGCACTGGCCCTCGCGGGCTGCAACAGCAGCGCCTATCGCCCCATCACCGCGACCGTCGGCGTCGACACCGGTGTGACTCTGACCACCGCGGGCAGCGCGACCGCGCTGTTGACCGCTCAGACCCTGGCCCTCGGTGCCTCGGTCCAGCACCCGAGCAACGCGGACGGCGTCAGCTGGAGCCTGACGGGGACCGGATCGCTGACTGCCATCACGACCACATCGGCCACCTTCGTCGCACCGGCCACCATAACCGGTGCGGCCACGGCGCTCATCACGGTGACCTCGATAGCCAATCCCACCCAGTACGCCTCGGTGGCCCTGATCGTGCTCGGCACGCCGCAGATCAATCCCCTGACGCTCTTCCCCGGCAATGTGAATGTCGCCTATCAGGCGCCGGTCGCGGCCGCCGGAGGCGATGCGCCGTTCACCTGGGTCGTGCTGTCCGGCGCCCTGCCGCCGGGGCTGGCCTTGAACGGCAGCACCTCATCGGCCACTTACATTGAAGGCACGCCGACCACCGCAGGCACCTACACCTTCACGCTGCAGACGACCGACACGCTGAGCAACGTGGCGAGCGTGGCACTGTCGATGGTCATCAACCCTCAGGCGGCCTGCGTGCTGTCCGGGCGCTATAGCTTGCTCTTTTCAGGCTTCCGCGGCGGCGGGCCCGCGACGCACACCGGCGCGATTTCGATCAGCAGTACCGGGGTGATCACGGGCGAGCAGGATTACAAGGACCCGCATCGCACGACACCGGCCGAGACGCTGCTCTCCACCAGTAACTGCGTCAATCGCGAGACCAACACCGGGGTGCTGACGCTCAATGCGCCCAGCGGTCAGCTGGTCTATAACTTCGCCGCGA
>DATNHF010000049.1:0-54555 GCA_035605115.1 Steroidobacteraceae bacterium
AAATTGCTAGTTTTGTCGCTTATCATCGCTTAACTTTGGAGGCACCTCTAGCCTTGTCGCAAACCGCAGGTGCGGTTGATGATGATCATCATCATGCTGCCGATGTCCGCTGCCTGAGGTAGCGCGCAATCGGGCGCTGGGAGGGACGAAGGCGCGCCTAATGGGTGACCTCGGCCACCAGCCCGTCCGGTCCCCAGAAAATCATGAGACCCGATGGCGTGTCTGCGCTATACCGCTGCCGGGGCGTGCCGGCGCACACTGCCGTTGCATGCCGATAGACTGTGAGCCCTCAGATGGACACTAACGCAACCCAATCGGCGTGGAGCCGCGAGCAATTCGAAACCCAGCTGCGCGCTAAGGGCAGCGGTTACCACATCCGCCACCCCATGAACGTGCTGCTGAACACGGGCGGCGCATCGCGCGAGCAGATACAAGGGTGGGTCGCCAACCGGTTCTACTATCAGATATCGATACCGGTGAAGGATGCGGCGATCATCGCCAACTGCCCGGACCGCGAAGTCCGGCGCGGCTGGGTCCAACGTATCCTGGACCACGACGGCTTCGATATCGGCGGCTTGCACGACGATGGCGGCATCGAGGCGTGGATCCGCCTGGGACTGGCGACCGGACTTACGCGCGAGGAGATCATCGACCTGCGGCATCTGGTTCCAGGCGTGCGCTTTGCAGTGGATGCCTACGTCAACTTTGCACGCCGCGCTCCGTGGCAAGAGGCCGTGTGCTCCTCGCTCACGGAGTTGTTTGCGCCGGAGATCCACCAGCAGCGTCTCGCCAACTGGCCGCAGCATTACGCCTGGATCGACTCCGGCGGGCTGCAGTACTTTCGCAATCGCACCACCCAGGCGCCGCGCGACGTCATGCAGGGCTTGAAGATCACGCTCGATTATTTCAACACGCGGGCACAGCAGGAGCGCGCGCTCGAGATCCTGCAGTTCAAGCTGCATGTGTTGTGGTCGATGAACGACGCGATGGCGCTTCGCTACGGCGTCAAGATTTAAGCGCATAGACTGCGCTGGACATAATCGCCCAGCGACGGCGCACAGAAGCTTCCAGGCCGTCGTCTTCGACCTCGAAGTCCCTTTGACGTAATGCCGGGCGCATTCAATGCGTAAACCCTTCCGACGTTGGGACGCTGTTAGCGGACAACAGCCGAGGTTTGCGATTCAAATGCCGCGCCGTAGCCAACGTCATGGAGGGATCCCTATGAAAAGCACTGCAAGTAAATTTCTGTGTGTCGGCGCGATTGCCGTTGCACTCGCAGGCACTGCGGCGGTCGCGTCCGCCGACACGACCTGGCAGCAGAACCATCCGCGTCGTGAACAGGTAAACAATCGTCTCGCCAACCAGAACCGGCGTATCAATCAAGACGTCAAGAACGGTACCTTAACCAAGCGTCAGGCACACGCGCTGCACCAGGACGATCATCTGATTCGTCAGGAAGAGCGCGATATGGCCAGCCAGAATGGCAGCCATATCACCAAGCGCGAGCAGGCGGTACTAAACCAGCAGGAAAACGGCATCAGCGGTCAGATACCGCCGAAGTAAGCTTGCCAGTCCTCGTTCGTTCGGATCGCGCCGGACAGCGGCTGCGCGGCGCACTTCATGTGCGCAGGTCCTGAATACGGCCCTTCCAGGCGCCTCCGCGGCGCAAGCTGTATTGCAGCGCCGAGTGCACGGTCGCCGCCGCATAAAAGAGCGCAATCGCGGGCAGGCACAAACTCCAAAGCGGCGACAGACGGTAGAAGCGCACCATCGGCGCATAGCAGCCACTCATGAGGGCCCACGATGCGGCGGCGAGCGCCATGGGCAGCGGCCGGTCGGCGAACAGCAGCAGCGGCGGCAACATGTAGGTGACGCTCAGCGCCAGGACCGTGGCGGCCAGGAGCAGGTAGGAATGGCGCAGCTGATTGAAGGCCGAGCGCGATATCATGCGACCGATTTCTGCGAATGAGCCGTAGGGGCGCAGGCTGCGCGCGGTTCGAGTCGTCTGCAGCCAGACCGAGCCGCCCGCGGCCTTGGTGGCCCGCGCCAGCGCACAATCGTCGATCAGCTGCGAGCGAATGGCCTCCAAGCCACCGATTCGAGCGAGCATCTGCCGGCGCAGCAGCATGCAGCCCCCGGCGGCGGCGGCAGTCGTGGCATGAGGCGATGCGATCCATTTCGGCGGATAGAGCTGAAAGAAGAAAAAGACGAAGGCTGGAATGAGCAGCTTCTCGGCGAGCGTCGCTACGCGCAATTCCACCATATAGGACACCAGATCGCGGCGGTGAGTTTCGGCATTGGCGACCAGACTCTCGACGTTGGTCGCCTGGTGGTAAATGTCCGCATCGGTCAATAGCAGGAAGTCAGGCTCGAGCGCGACCGCAGCGGCCACGCCCTGCGACATCGCCCAAAGCTTTCCGGTCCAACCCGGCCGGAGCGGCACACCCGCGACGACCGTCAGGCGCGCCGCGGCGCCGATACGCTCGGCGGCTTCCAGCGCTGCGCTGGCCGTGCCGTCGGTACTACCGTCGTCGACGACGATCACATGCAACAAGCCGCCATACGACTGCTGCAGCAGGGAGCCGACCGCCTTGCCGATGACCGCGGCCTCGTCACGCGCAGGGATGATCGCGACGACGCGGCGTGTCAGATTCAGCGCCGGTGTCGCGCCTGCCGAATCGGACGCGACGCGCCAGAAGCCGCCGCGTGCCAGCAGCAGATACAGCCAGATGAGCAGCGACAGAGCAGCGATCGTCGGAACCACGCCGCTACCTTAGATAGCCGCGGCGCAAAAGAGAAGCCGACGCGCAGCCGCGCAGCGTTCACCGAGCCTTAGCAGCGCAGCTGGACTCGCTCGATCAGCAGGCGTGCTCTATCGGCGCACGGACCCACGAGTATCTCGACTTCCCCAGGCTCGAACACCGGCCGCAGGTCCTGCCCCAAGAAACGCAGCTGCGATGCCGGCAACGCCATCGCCACGCCGCCGGTTTCGCCGGGGCGCAGCGCAATTTTGGCGACCGATTTGAGCTCGAGCAGCGGGCGCGCAACGCTTGCAATCAGGTCATGCGTGAACAGAAACACGGTCTCCTCCGCTGCATAAGCGCCCGCGTTGGTGACCTCGACCCGGATCTCGATCGTGTCGGTTTCGGTCACGCTGGCAGGCGTCACGCGCAGATTGGCCAGGTGGAAGCGCGTGTACGTCAGTCCGTGGCCGAATGGGTACAGCGGCTCGTTCGGCAGGTCGAGATACTTGCTGGTGAAATGATCCTTGGGGTCGAAAGGTCTGCCGCCTGGACGCTGACCGAAGAATATCGGCACCTGTCCGACGGCGCGCGGCCAGGTGACCGCCGTGCGGCCACTCGGTGATACGCGACCCGTCAGGACGTCGGTGATGGCGTTGCCTGCCTCACTGCCCAGAAACCAGGCCGCCAGCACCGCATCCGCCTGTGCGGCCAGCCATGAGACCGTCAGCGGCCTGCCGGAGAACAGGATGGCGATGATTGGCACCGGGCGGCCGCGAGTGCGCTCGAACACGGCCTGCGCCAGCGCGCGCTGGCCGCCGGGAAGATCGGGATCGGCGCGGCTGGCCGCCTCGCCGCTCATCGTGGCGGCCTCGCCGAGGCATAGCAGGACCGCGTCCGCCGCATCGCAGAGCGCCAGGGCCTGCGCCATGCCCGTGTCATCCTCGCCATCGATCGGCACACCGGGCGCATAGCGGATGTCGCACTGAGTTAGACCCTGGCGCAGACCCGCGACGAGGCTGACCTGCTGCTCCGCCACACCGGCGGCCCACCAGGGCCCGCGCATTTCACCTGCGGCGTCGGCCAGCGGACCGATCACGGCCAAGCGGCCAATGCCGGCTCGCAGCGGCAGTGCATCCCGATCATTCTTCAGCAGCACGATGGCGCGCGCGGCGATGCTGCGCGCCAAGCGCCGGCGCTCGGTCAGGACGGCCGGCGTCTCGGCCGCGGAGCCTCGCCGATACGGATCGTCGAACAGGCCGAGCCGCTGCTTGAGGCGCAGCACGCGCCAGACCGATTCATTAATGTCCTGCAGAGCTACGAGGCCGCGTTGCAGAGCGATCGGCAGACCTCGGCGATAGGCACCCGCCATCATGTCGATATCCACGCCCGCCTTGAGCGCCAGCGTCGCGGCCTCGGCCAGATCGGCGGCGACACCGTGGCGAACCAGCTCGGCGACGGCGTTATAGTCGCTCACCACAACGCCCTCGAATCCCAGCTCTTGGCGCAGGCATTGGCGCAATAGCGGTACGTGCGCGGTCATCGGAATGCCGGCCAGGTCAGTGAAGGCGGGCATGACCGCGACCACGCCGGCCTCGATCGCCGCGACAAATGGCGGTAGATGCACCTCGCGCAGCGTGCGCTCGGAGATGTCGACCGAGGCGTATTCACGCCCTGCCAGCACCGGAGCATAAGCGCAGAAGTGTTTGGCGACGGCCGCGAGGGAGTCCGCGGCAGAAAGATCAGCGCCCTGAAAGCCGCGGACTTTGGCTTCGGCGATGCGCATCGCCAGCCATGGGTCTTCTCCCGGGCCTTCGGCGATGCGTCCCCAGCGGGGATCGCGCGCGACGTCCAACATCGGCGCGAATGTCATGGCAAGCCCATCCGCGGCCGCTTCCCGGGCCGCTTCACGCGCACTCAGTGCCCAAGCTTCGTGATCGAACAAGCCGGCCTCGGCCAGGGGAATCGGAAACAGCGTCCGATGTCCGTGGATAATATCGAGCGCAATCAGCAGCGGAATACCGAGGCGAGAGTGCTCGACTGCCAGACGCTGCATCTCATGCACCGGACCGGAACCGAGCATATTGAGCAGGTTGCCGATAGTCCCGGCCTTGATGGCCTCGGTCGAATCGCCGGCGATGACCGGGCCGGTCACGGTGTAGCCGGCCGCTGTCATGGTCAGCTGTCCGAGCTTCTCCTCGAGCGTCATGGCGTCAATCAGCGTCTCGATTCGGCGCATCGCCTGCAGTCCTCGTGCGCTAATGCGCTGCCATCATGACAGAGCCCATCGCAGAATTCGCCGGGTCGGCGGCGGCCCGGAATCGGGCCCGCGGTGCGCTGGAATCGTTACGAGTTGAACTCAAGTCCTGTTCCGCCGTGCGCGCTTCGGATTAAATGCCGCCATGGCCAATCACAGCGTAGCTTGGAACTTGCTAGGAGGGATCATGACGCTCAAGCCGTGTGCCGGGGGACTCGCCCGTGCGTAGACCCGACAAGGAACATGAGCTCGAGGCGACAGACCCCAGCCCGGCGTCGCTGGCCTCCCTGCCTGATGAGGAGCTCATTGAGCTCGTGCAACGGCAGACATTTCGTCTCTTCTGGGAGGACTCACATTCCCGCAGCGGCCTGGCGCCCGATGGTAGTCCGACGCGCAACCATCATGTGGACGATCTGGTTGCCGTCGGCGGGTCCGGTTTCGGTGTCATGGCACTCATCGTTGCCGCGGAGCGGGGCTGGGTTACGCGCGAAGCGGCGCTGGATCGCCTGGGACGCATGCTCGATTCGTTGATTCGCGCGACCTGCTACCACGGCGCCTACCCGCATTTCATGCACGGCCTCACCGGCGCGACTATTCCCTTCACGCGCAAGGACGACGGCGGCGATCTGGTGGAGACGTCCTTTCTATGCATGGGTTTGCTGTGCGCGCGCCAATATTTTCAGCGTGACGACGTTCTCGAAAAGGCCGTGCGTGATCGCATCACCTGGATATGGGAAGAGGTTGAGTGGAGTTGGTACACGCGCGACGGCCGCGAGCTGCTCTACTGGCATTGGAGTCCCAACAATGGCTGGGCCATGAATCTCGAGATCAGGGGATGGAACGAGTGCCTGATCACGTACGTGCTGGCGGCAGCCTCGCGACGCTATCCCATAGAGCCGATCGTCTATCATCACGGTTTTGCGGCTGGCCGCAACTTTCTCAATGGCAGACGGTACTACGACATCGAGCTGCCGCTCGGTCCGGACTTCGGCGGGCCGCTGTTCTTCGCGCACTACTCGTTTTGCGGCCTCGATCCTCGCGGCCTGAAGGATCGCTACGCCGACTATTGGCAGCAGAACGTCCGGCACGTGCAAATCAATCGCGCCCACTGCATTGCGAACCCCAATGCCCATAAGGGCTACGGCGCGTCCTGTTGGGGCTTGACCGCGAGCGATGACCCTGACGGCTATGCGGCGCACGCTCCGGCGCTCGACAACGGCACCATCTCGCCCACCGCGGCCTTGTCGAGCCTGCCTTACGCGCCACGGGAGGTCATGCAGACCTTGCGTCATTTCCTGAGTGAATACCGCACGCGCGTTTGGGGCCGTTATGGATTCTTCGACGCCTTCTGTGAAGGGCGGGATTGGTACGCCCGGAGCTACCTGTCCATCGACCAGGGTCCGATCATCGTGATGATGGAGAATCATCGCACCGGGCTGTTGTGGAAGCTGTTCATGAATGTGCCGGAGGTGCAGGCCGGGCTGCGCAGACTCGGCTTCACGAGTCCCTACCTGGATGGGACGAATTGATGGACACGCTCGGGCAGTGGCTCGAAAAACAATATCGTCGTGCGGCCATTGCGATGCTGAGGAGTATCTCCCCGGTCGGGATCATTAAGACACGTCCGGGCTTCGGCCAGACCGTGCGCCCGTGCAAAGGCTCCGTCGTCGCCTCCCCGGTCCTGGCCGGTTACGACCCCGATCCGGACTATTTCTTTCATTGGTACCGGGATTCTGCGGTGGTCATGGATGCGCTGCGCCTGCTGTTCGAAGAGGGCGCAGTCGGCGCCGCGGCGCTCGAGCACGTCGCGGATTTCGTGCGCTTCAGTGGCTCACTGGCGCAGCTCGATGGTCGCCGCCTCACGGCCACGACGGCGTGGCGCGCGCAGGTGGCCGCGGATTTCCTCAAGTTCTTGCGCACCGACGCCGATCTGCAAGCGGTCCACGGCGCTGCCATCACGGCCGAAACCCGCGTCAATCCCGATGGCACGCTCGACATCTCCAGCTGGCCCCGTCCGCAACACGACGGGCCGGCGTTGCGCGCGCTGACCTTGATGCGCTGGGCGCGCTCGGCCCCGCTCGAGGCGCCACTGCGTGCCGATCTTTCGGCACTGATCCGCGCGGATCTGGAGTTCATCGCCCGATATTGGCGCGAGCCGTCGTTCGACATCTGGGAAGA
This sequence comes from Steroidobacteraceae bacterium, assembly GCA_035605115.1. Taxonomy (GTDB): domain Bacteria; phylum Pseudomonadota; class Gammaproteobacteria; order Steroidobacterales; family Steroidobacteraceae; genus FEN-1191. The sequence continues at coordinate 7,177 of DATNHF010000049.1, forward strand.
GGAGAAGGGGCTGCACTATTACACGCTGTGCGTAGCTGCCGCGGCGCTGCAGGAGGGAGCCGGTTGGCTCGAGCTGGGCGAGGACGGACAGAAAGCTGCGGCCTACCGATCGCAGGCGAACCTCATTCGGCTCATGCTTGATGGTTTCTGGCTTCCCGACGCGGGCTATTACCGCTCGCGCCTGCTCGATTCCGGCGACCCATCGACCAAGGAGCTCGACATTGCGGTCATTCTTGCCGCCATTCATGCCGAGCAGAGCGGTGCGCACTCGGTGCATGATCTGCGCATGCACGCCACGCTCTCCAAGCTAGAGTCGCTGTTCGACGACGCTTATCCGATCAATCGAGCGCGTGCCGCGCAGACGCGGCCGGCCATGGGACGCTACGCTGGAGACGTCTACTATTCGGGCGGCGCTTACTACTTTTCGACTTTGGGCGCGGCCGAATTCTGCTTCCGCGCGGCCCGCGGCGCCCGCGACCAGCAGCAGTGGTTCGAGCGTGGCGATGCATTTCTGCAAACGGTCCGCAGATACACACCGCCGGATGGTGCCATGTCGGAACAGTTCGATCAGCGCACCGGTGCACAGACCTCGGCGAAGGAACTTGCCTGGAGCTATGCGAGTTTCATCTCCTGTGTCAGCGCGCGGCGCGCGCTGGTGGGCCGGGCATGCTAGGGGGCGCAATGGGTCGAAGTTGCAACGCGGATAGTTCAATATCGCAGGCCTGCGGGGCGGCGCCGAGCTGCGATTCGAGGCAAGCCCGAACACGATGACAGACCGATCTCCAGCTGACGCGGGCGCCGAAACTGAGCTCGACGAGTACACCAATGCGGGCCTGGTGCCGCAACTGCGCATGATATTGCGCGCGCTCGGCAACTCACCGGTTGGCCGAGCGCTGCTGGTGCTGGCGGGCGCGATATTCCTGATCGTGCTCGCCACGGCTTACGCACAGATCCGCCTCAACCTGTGGAATAAGCCGTTTTTTGATGCGCTGTCACGCCGTGACGTCCGCGACTTCCTGTTCCAGCTCGGCGTGTTCTTTTTGATTGCCGGTGCGCTGATGGTGCTCAACGTGGTGCAGCGCTGGCTGGTCGAGACCCTGAAAGTGAAGTTGCGCGAGGGGCTGGTCCACGATCTATTGAAGGATTGGTTGATGCCGCGCCGGGCCTTCTGGCTCGCCAACGCCGGACCCATGGGGGTCAATCCCGATCAGCGCATCCATGAGGATGCGCGCAAGCTGTGCGAACTTTCGGCTGATCTCGGCAGCGGGCTGCTGCAGGCCGCAATCCTGTTCACGAGCTTCGCAGGCGTGCTATGGGTGCTTTCGAGCAGCTTCACTTTCCGGATTGCGCATCGCGACTATGCGATGCCGGGTTTCATGCTGTGGGCCGCGGTACTGTATGCCGGCGCCGGTTCGCTGCTGAGCTACTGGGTCGGCGGTAATCTCATCAATCGCAATGCGGAGCGCTACGCGCGCGAGGCTGATCTGCGCTTCTCGCTGGTGCGCATCAACGAGCATCTCGACGGCATTTCTCTGGCCGGAGGCGAGGAGGACGAGCGGCGACGGGTCGAGATGCATTTGACAAGCGTGCTTGCCGCGACGCGCCGGCTCGTGACCGGTCTGACCAATCTGACTTGGATTACCGCAGGCTTCGGCTGGATCACGACCGTGGCGCCCATCCTGGTGGCGGCACCGCTGTATTTTTCGGGCAAGATCACCTTCGGCGGCCTCATGATGGCGGCTGCGGCATTCACCCAGGCCCAGTCCTCGCTGCGCTGGTTCGTCGACAACTTCAGCACCATCGCTGATTGGCGTGCGACCCTGCTACGGGTCGCCAGCTTCCGCCAGGCGCTGACCACGGCCGCGGTGGTGCGCGACTTCGACAGCAGCATCAGTTACGGTGAGGCCGCCCCCGGCACCATGACGATCGACGATCTCCAAGTCGCCTCTGCCGTCGGCGGCGATATGCTCAAGGAGCGCAGCGTGGTCGTGCGCTCGGGTGAGCGCGTGCTGATCGTGGGTGCGCCCGGTACCAGCAAGACTTTGCTGTTCCGAGCATTGGCGGGGCTCTGGCCGTGGGGCTCGGGGCGCATCACCCGGCCGAAGGATGAAGCAGTATTCTTCCTGCCGCGCGGTACGCCTTATCTGCCGCGCGGCACGCTGCGGGAAGTTCTCGCCTACCCGCTCGAGGTCAACAGTTTTCCGGAAGAGGCCTATGCCCATGCGCTCGCGCGCCTCGGCGTCGGGCGCCTGGCGCCACTGCTCGATGTGACGCGGCGCTGGGACCGCGATCTGAGCCAGGACGAGCAACTGGGCCTGGCCTTCGCACGCATCCAGCTGCAGGCCCCGCCGTGGGTGCTGATCGACGACGCGCTCGGTTCGCTCGATGATGAGGCGCTGGATCGCGTGATCGACGTATTCAATCATGAGCTTGCGCGCACCAGCGTGATCCATATCGGCAGAGCGGCCCAGGCGCGCGATCCGATGTTCTCGCGGGTGCTGCATCTGATCAAGATTCCCGCAAGGCCGGCGAGCCCCCGCGGCAAGCCCGTCGACCCGGACGCTGTACCAAGCGCCAAGCCCCAGACGCAATCGACCAGCGGCGAAGCATGAAAACGCTCAGGCTATTGTGCCTGTCTGGATTGCTCGCCGTTGCATGCGCCTGGGCCAGCGCCCAGGACGTTGAGTTCCACGCACCGGCGCTTGCGAGCGATCCCGCGGCCGGAGCGCTCATGCGCGATCTGGCCGAGCGAATACTACCGGTCTACCAGGAAGACAACCCCGAGCGCTATCTGGAGAATCTGTCCGCACTGCAATTGGTTGCGGGCAGCTACGCGGCGGCGACTGCCACGCGCCAGACGCTGCGTGAACGGCGGCCGAGCAGCGCCGCGGATCGTCCGGACGGAGGATCGGTGCTGTTTGACGTCTATGCTCAGGCGCGCGCGACTGAAGCTGCGGCCAAGGTGCCTTTCGCGCAGGCGTTCCAGCAATCCTTTCGGGATACCGTCTCGCAGCTCAGCGATCAGAGCGCTTATGCGGTTGCGTCCTGGCGCGGCCCACCGCTGTCCGCGCTGCGCCAGGCGGTGCAAACTGCTTTCGATCAGCGGCGCGCGCAGAATGCCATTCCGGTTGCAGATGCCGTGGCACTGATCCGCACGTTTCTGGCCTTCGATGCATCCCGCAGCTACCGGCCGCTGCTCGGCGCGCTGGATGCCGAGGATGATCAGCGCCGCTATACGCCTGAGGAGCGGGCCGTGATCAAAACCCCTGGAGGAGGCAGCATTGCCGTTGTGCTGGTTCGCCCCAAGGGCGAGGCCAAGCCGCTGCCGGCACTGCTCGAGTTCACCATCTACGTGAATTCGCCCAACTACGCCAAGGAGTGCGCCGCGCATGGTTACGCCGGAGTCGTGGCCTACACGCGCGAATTGCACGACGGTCCATACCGGGTCGTTCCGTTTCAGAACGACGGCGACGATGGACGCACCGTCATCGATTGGATTGTCAGGCAACCCTGGAGCGACGGCCGCATCGGCATGTATGGCGGCAGTTACAGCGGCTTTACGCAGTGGGCCGCGGCCCGTCGTCTGCCGCCGGCGCTCAAGGCCATTGCGGTCTCTAGTCCCAACGCGCCGGGAATTGATTTTCCCATGCGCGGCAACATCTTTCGCAATTCCGCCTATCGCTGGGTGTACAACGTCACCAACAGGAAAGGCTGGGACGATACCTACAACGACAGCCGCTGGCGCTCGCTCGAGGAGCAGTGGTATCAAAGCGGCAAATCCTACTTCGAGTTCGATCACACCGACGACAAACCCGATCGATTCTTTCATCGCTGGCTGCACCATCCGAGTTACGATCGATTCTGGCAGCAGCTGGTGCCCTCGCACGATGAATTTGCAGCCATCAACATCCCGGTGTTGACCACGGCGGGCTATTACGGCGGTGATCTGGCCGGTGCGCTGTACTATTTCACGCAGCATCAGCTCCATAACCCGCAAGCCGATCAGACCCTGCTGATCGGTCCGTACGACGACGGTGCGATGCAGCGCGCCCCGTTGGCGGTACTGCGCGATTACGCGGTCGATCCGATTGCGCTGGTGGACCTGCGCGAGCTGCGCTATCAATGGTTCGATTTCGTGTTCAAAGGCGCGCCCAAGCCGGCGCTGCTGGCGGATCGGGTCAATTATGAGGTTATGGGCGCGAACGAGTGGCGGCACGCCGGCTCGCTCGAGGCGATGGCTAACACGAAGCTACGACTGTTCCTGGACGCCGCGTCCGCCGATGGCCGTGCGCTGAGGCAGCAAGAGCCCTCCCGTGCGACCTTCGTTCGCCAGACGGTGAGCCTCACCGACCGCAGCGACGCCAAATGGGTACCGCCATTCAACCTCATCGGCAAGGACCTGCCGCTGCACAATGCGCTCAGCTTCGTCGGCGAGCCGCTGCCGCAGTCCCTGGATCTGAATGGCCTGATGTCGGGCCGGCTCGACTTCACGGTCAACAAACAGGACGTGGATCTGAGCATCGCCGTCTATGAGCTGCTGCCGAGCGGCGAATATCTCGCCTTGTTCGACCCGTCGTATGCATTTCGCGCCAGCTACGCCCAGGATCGCGTCCACCGTCACCTGCTCAAGGCCGGCGAGCGCCAGCAACTGGCCTTTACGGTCGAGCGGCTGACAAGCCGCAGGCTCCAGGCGGGCAGTCGCCTGGTCGTGGTGCTCGGTGTCAACAAGACCCCGGAGCAGCAGATCAACTACGGCGGCGGGGATGATGTCAGCGCAGAGTCGATCGACGACGGCCAGGAAGCTGTCAACATCCGCTGGTATAGCAGCAGCTACATCGATATGCCGGTGCAGAAATAGCGGGTAAAATGCCCTGCGTGAGCGCTAGCGATTCCATTTTTGCGTTCGAGTCCGATTTCGCCGGCTCGCTGTACTGCATTCCGATGGCGGTGCGGCTCAAGCTCGACAACTGCGGCGTCAAGGTGTCGCTCAAACAATGGACCCGCTTGAGCCGTGAGCAGCGCGATCAGCTGCTGGCGCGGCCCTGCGATACAGCGCAGCACACGCAGACCTACCGGGATTATCTGGTCGGTGCGATCGAGCTGCAAACGGGGGATAAGGCCCAAGGCGTGGCAGTGGATCCCCATCCGGCATGGATCGAGGAGAGTCATGTACCAGCGCAGGTCAGCGACTACTTCAACGCGCAGGGGCTGGCGCCGCTGTCCCTGGCCCAATGGCAAGGGCTGGCGCCACTGCAACGCTATGCGCTAATCAAACTGACTCGCCCGGGTCACAGCAACGACAATTTCCTGCCGGCGCTGCGCGAGTTCGGGTGCTTGAGTCGCTGAACGCGCAATCGTCAGCCCGACTCCATGCTGGAACCCGCGGGCGCAACCGGCGCCGTTGCGAGCAACGCCACCGCGGCGCGCGCGAGTTCGCTCAGGCCGCTGCCACCCGCACGGTAATACTCGATGATCTGCTTGCGCATGCGCGGGTCCCAAAATCGGCGCAGGTGATCCGCGATGCTGCGCGGCGCTGCATCCGGCTCGCTGGCGCCGTGGAAAAAGGCGGCGATGTCATTCGCCATGGTGACGAGCTGTTCAATGTGCATGGGAGTCAGGCCTGCAGGCGCTGCGGATGAGCATAGACCACATGACGGTGCGCGCGTGCAAAACCCACCAGAGTCAATCGAGTCTCGAGTGCGAGTCGGATGGCCAGCGCCGTCGGGGCCGACACCGCCGCCAACAGCGTGATGCCGACCGTGGCGGCCTTTTGCACCATCTCATAACTCGCGCGGCTCGTAATGACTAGATAGCCGGCAGCGCAATCGATGCCCGATCGGGTCAGCGCACCGATGACTTTGTCGAGCGCATTGTGGCGGCCGACATCCTCGCGCACCAGTTGAATGCCTTTGCCCGGAAGGGCCCAGGCAGCGGCGTGCACACTGCCGGTTTGGGCATTGAGCGGCTGGCGCGCGTGCAGCTCCCGGAGCGCCTGATGCAGCTCGGCGAGCGAAATAACGGATCCCGGACCCACCGGCGCCGGATGGCGAATCGCCTGCTCGATGGTCTCCGCGCCGCACAAGCCACAGCCGGTGCGGCCGCTTAAGTTGCGCTGCCGCTGCAGCAGCTCGGCGAAGCGCTCGCCCGCAATACCGATGCGGACTTCGAAACTGCCCGCCTCGTGCACCAGTTCCACCGATTTTATTTCGTCCAGACGTTGCACCACCGCCTCGCTGAGCGTGAAGCCGACGCCGAGATCCTCGAGGTCAGCCGGTGTGGTCAGCATGACCACATACGGCGTGCGCTGATAGGTCAGCGCGACGGGCTCTTCCTCGGCCACGCGGTCGAAGATCTGCTCAGTCCTGCCGTCTATCCAACGCTCGACCTGGACTTCGCTATACAGTGGTGCCGCGGCCGGCGGTGCAATTGAAGGCTCAGGTAGTAGTACTGACACTGTGCTCCCGCACAATCTTGCGCTGCCGCTCGGTCAGTTCGTGGTGCCGCCGCTGCCATTCCGAAGGCTGGTTGACCTTGACGGCCTGCACGGCCGTAACCTTGTATTCGGGGCAATTCGTCGCCCAGTCAGAGTTCTCGGTGGTGATGACGTTGGCGCCCGACTCCGGAAAGTGGAAGGTCGTATAGACCACGCCCGGCTGCACTCGGTCGGTCACGATGGCGCGCAGCACGGTCTCGCCGGCGCGGCTTGCTACGCCAACCCAATCGCCGCTCGCAATGCCGCGGGTCTCGGCATCGTGGGGATGAATCTCCAGACGATCCTCATCGTGCCATACGACGTTGGCGGTGCGGCGTGTCTGCGCACCGACGTTGTACTGGCTGAGGATGCGGCCGGTGGTCAGCAACAGCGGGAAGCGGCTGGTGCTGCGCTCGCTGGTCGGCACGTACTCGGTGACGAAGAATTTGCCCTTGCCGCGGACAAAATGCTCGACGTGCATGGTCGGCGTGCCCTCGGGTGCCCCGACATTGCACGGCCACTGGATGCTGCCGAGCCGATCCAGCTTCTCGTAGCTGACGCCCGTGAAGGTCGGGGTCAGAGCGGCAATCTCTTCCATGATTTCCGAGGGGTGCTGGTAGTGCATCGGATACCCAAGCGCGTTCGACAGCAGCACAGTGACTTCCCAATCCGCATAGCCCGCGCGCGGCTCGATGATCTTGCGAACGCGCGATATGCGCCGCTCGGCGTTGGTGAAGGTGCCGTCCTTTTCGAGAAAGGAGGAGCCCGGCAGGAACACATGCGCGTACTTCGCCGTCTCGTTCAAAAACAGATCCTGAACCACCACGCATTCCATCGCGGAGAACGCCGCGGTGACATGCTGGGTGTTCGGATCGGATTGCGCCATGTCCTCGCCTTCGACATAGATGCCCTTGAAACTGCCATCCAGGGCTGCCTCGAACATATTCGGAATGCGCAGTCCGGGTTCGGGATCCAGCTTCACCTTCCACACGTCTTCGAACAGCGCGCGCGTCGCGGGGTCGGAAATGTGCCGGTAAGCGGTGAGCTCATGCGGGAATGAGCCCATGTCGCAGGAGCCCTGCACGTTGTTCTGCCCTCGCAGAGGGTTGACGCCAACGCCTTCCCGACCAATATTGCCGGTGGCCATCGCCAGATTGGCGATCGCCATAACGGTGGTCGTACCCTGGCTGTGCTCGGTGACACCCAGACCGTAGTAGATGGCGCCGTTATTGGCGCTGGCGTACATGCGCGCTGCGCCGCGCACCATCTGCGCCGGCACGCCCGTGACGCTTGCGGTCGCTTCGGGCGATTGGTCTGGATGGGCGACAAACGCCTGCCAGCGTTCGTAGGAATCGACCTCGCAACGCTGCTTGACGAACGATCCCTTCGTCAGGCCTTCCGTCACGATCACATGCGCGAGCGCGTTCAGCAACGCGACGTTGGTGCCCGGACGCAACTGCAGGTGGTAATCAGCCTGGATGTGCGGCGTGCGCACCAGCGCGATTACGCGCGGATCGACGACGATCAGCTTCGCCCCCTGGCGCAGGCGACGCTTGAGCTGCGAACCGAACACCGGGTGCCCTTCGGTCGGATTCGCCCCGATCAGGATGATCGCATCCGCTTGCATGACCGAGTCGAACTGCTGCGTACCCGCCGACTCGCCCATGGTGTTCTTGAGCCCGTAGCCGGTGGGGGAATGGCACACGCGCGCGCAGGTGTCGACGTTATTGTTGCCGAAGGCGGCGCGCACGAGCTTCTGCACCAGATACGCCTCCTCGTTGGTGCAGCGTGAGGAGGTGATGCCACCTAGCGCATCGCGGCCGTACTTGCTCTGGATGCGCTTGAACTCGGCGGCAGCGTAGCCGATCGCCTCATGCCACGACACTTCGCGCCATGGATCGGTGATCTTCTTGCGGATCATGGGCTTGAGGATGCGATCCTGATGGGTCGCGTAGCCGTAGGCGAAGCGGCCCTTGATGCAGGCGTGGCCGTGGTTGGCGTGACCCTCGCGGGTTGGGACCATGCGTGCGACTATGCCTGCGCTGACTTCCGCCCTCAGGGAGCAGCCGACGCCGCAGTAGGCGCAGGTCGTCGTCACGGCGTGGTCCGGCGGCGTGGCGGCGATCAGGCTCTTTTCCATGAGCGCGGTCGTGGGACAGGCCTCGACGCAAGCGCCGCAGGACACGCATTCGGATTGCACGAACGGTTCGTCCTGACTTGCAACCACTCGCGACTGGAAGCCGCGATTCTCAACGGTCAGCGCCAGAGTGCCCTGCACCTCGTCGCAGGCGCGCACGCAACGCGAGCAGACGATGCAGGCGTTCGGATCGAAGGTGAAGTATGGATTGCTCTCATCCTTGGCGAGCCCGCTGTGACGGGCCCCATCCCAGCCGTAGCGCGTCTGCGTCACGCCGAGGCGCTGTGCCATCTCGCGGATTTCGGTGCGCGCGTGGGATTGGCCGTTGAGCAGCTCGGGCGGGTGATCCGATACATACAGCTCCATGACGCCGCGGCGCAGAGCCGACAGCCGTTCACTTTGCGTCCGGATCTTCATGCCTGCGGCGACCTGCGTCGTGCAGGAGGCCGGATAGCCTTTGCGTCCTTCGATTTCGACCAGGCACAAGCGGCATGAGCCGAACGCGCGCAACGTGTCGGTGGCGCACAGCTTTGGAATTTGCTCCCCGAGCATGGCGGCAGCGCGCATGATCGACGTGCCGGCCGGCACCGTGACGCTATGGCCGTCGATTTCGACGCTCACTTGCTCGATGCTTTCGCTGCGGGGCGTTCCAAGATCGTAATGGTCCAGTGAGTACATAGGGGTGGCTGCTAGGGGTTACGAAATTTGAGAAAGTCTTGCCTGAAATGCTTCAGGGCACTTTGCACGGGGAATGGCGTCATGCCGCCCAGACCGCAGAGCGATCCATTTAACATCGTGTCGCATAACTCTTCGAGAAGCGTCAGATTCTGTTGCGGGTTGACTCCAACCATAATGCGATCAATGACTTCCATGCCCCGAGTCGAGCCGATGCGGCACGGTGTGCATTTGCCGCAGGACTCGATGGCGCAGAACTCCATGGCGTAGCGGGCCATGTGCGCCATGTCCACGGTGTCATCGAATGCGACGATGCCGCCATGTCCCAGCAACGCGCCGATTTCACTCAGGGCTTCATAGTCCACCGGCGTATCGAACTGCGCTGCCGGTACATAGGCACCCAGCGGTCCGCCGATCTGCACCGTGCGTATCGGCCGCCCGGAGGCGGAGCCTCCGGCATAGTCGTACAGCAGCTCGCGCAGGCTGACGCCGAAGGCGCGCTCTACCAGACCGCCGCGCTTGAGGTTGCCTGCGAGCTGGATGGGCAGTGTGCCGCGCGACTTGCCGGTGCCAAAGTCGCGATAGAAGCTCGCGCCCTTGTCCAGAATGATCGGTACGCTGGCGAGGGAAATCACGTTGTTGACGATGGTCGGCATGCCGAACAGGCCCTTGATGGCCGGCAACGGCGGTCGAACGCGCACTTCGCCGCGACGACCTTCGAGGCTCTCGAGCATCGAGGTCTCTTCGCCGCAGATATAGGCTCCGGCGCCGAGGCGCACTTCCAGGTCGAATCGATGGCCGCTGCCGAGGACGTTCGCGCCGAGATAACCCTGGCTGGTCGCGACCGCAATCGCCTCGTTCAACGTCCGGTAGGCGTGCGGGTATTCGGCACGCAAATAGATGAAGCCGCGCGTCGCACCGACGGCGATGCCCGCGATCGTCATGCCTTCTATGAGCGCGAACGGATCGCCCTCCATGAGCATGCGGTCGGCAAAGGTGCCCGAGTCGCCTTCATCCGCATTGCAGGTCACGTATTTCTGAGCTGCGGGCGCATCCAGCACCGTCTTCCATTTGATGCCGGTCGGAAATGCCGCGCCGCCGCGGCCGCGCAGCCCGGAGTCGGTAACGGCCTGCACAATCTGCGCCTGGCCCATCTGCAACGTTTGCCGCAAGCCGCGATAGCCGTCGTGAGCGCAGTAGTCCTGCAGATTGGTCGGTTCGATGAGACCGACGCGCGCGAAGGTCAGGCGTTGCTGGTTCTTGAAATAAGGAATCTGTTCGGTGAGCCCGTGATGCAAGGCGTGCGCGCCGCCCTGCAGAAAACTGGCCTCGAACAGGCCGGGCACGTCCGCGAGCGAGACCGGTCCGTAAGCCACGCGGCCGGTCGCGGTTTCGACCTCGATCAGCGGCTCGAGCCACAGCAGGCCGCGAGAGCCGTTGCGCTTGATGGTAACGGTGAGCGAGCGCGCCCGGGCCTGCTCGGCGATCGCTTGCGCCACCGCATCCGCGCCGACCGATAGTGCGGCGGCATCTTTGGGGATGTAGACGATGGTGCTCATGATCCCGGCCGTTGATGCGGGAGCTGTTGTTCGGCCAGCACTTCGTCGAAGCGTTCATTGCTCATACGGCCGTAGAGCTGGCCATCCACCATCATCGCAGGGGAGCAGGCGCAGTTGCCGAGGCAGTACACGGGTTCGAGCGAGAATTCGCCATCGGCGGTCGTCTCATGAAAGCCGATTCCGAGCCTGTGCTGAGCGTGCGTCGCGAGCTTGTCGGCATGCATTGACTGGCACGCTTCCGCGCGGCACAGCTGCACGACGTGCCTGCCCGGCGGCGAGTGACGAAAGAAGTGATAGAAGCTGACTACGCCGTGCACCTCGGCGCGCGATAGATTCAGACCGTCGGCGACCACCGCCTTGGCTTCCTCGGGGATATAGCCGAACTCGGCCTGGATCGCATGCAGTACCAGAATAAGGGGGCCGGGCTCGCTGCGGAAACGCTCGATGATGCTATGTATTTGACTGATCATTGCTACAGCTCAAGAAATCACCACCCGTTCGAGGAATCATTACCGACAGGCTAATTGTAACAAAATCCAAGCCATAGCCGCATGAAACGACGTTCATACCGCGCCAGAAGATATGATCAGATAGTCATATGCTGTTCGTTGAGCTCGCGAGTCGCGCATCGAGCCATTCGATCCAATGCTGCACGGCAATCGGCGCTCTGGCAGCCAAATGCGCAATGCAGCCCACATTGGCCGACAGAATGACCTCCGGGGCTGCATCCATGAGCGCTTGGAGCTTGCGATCGCGCAGGCTGTTGGACAGCTCCGGCTGCAACAAGGCGTAGGTACCGGCCGAGCCACAGCACAGGTGCGGATCCTTGAACGGCAACACTTCGGCGCCGCTCGAACGCAGCAGCGCTTCGACGAGGCCGCGAATACGCTGGGCGTGCTGCAAGGTGCAGGGCGGATGAAAAACGACACGTTGTGCTGCAGTCCGAGCCAGAAGCGGCAAGCGCGGAGCCAACAGCGGCGGCAGCAGTTCCGCCAGATCGCAGGTCAATGCGCTGATGCGCTCGGCCCTGTCGGCGTAAGCGGCATCGTGCCGCAGCAGATGCGCATATTGGCGCACCATCGCACCACAGCCCGATGCGTTCATGACCAGCGCCTCGGCCCCCGCCTCGATATGCGGCCACCAGGCGTCGATGTTGCCTCTGGCGTCTCTGAGGGCACCCGCCTGATCGCTCATGTGATGGCGTATTGCGCCACAGCAGCCGGCGGCGACGGGTACCAGCAGTTCAATGCCTATCGTATCGAGAACCCGGGCGGTGGCGGCATTGATGTTCGGAGCCATGCTCGGCTGCACACAGCCTGCGAGCAGCAGCATCTTGCGCGGGTGATGGCGGCGGGGCCACGCTCCAGGGGCGCTTCGCGGCAGTATCTTATCCTTGAGCACTTGCGGCAGCAGCGGGCGCAGCACCCGAGCGAGCCGCATGGCCGGCGCGAACCACGGACCTGCGCACAGCTCTTTGACCAGTACGCGCCACAGGCGCGAGCGCATTGGTCGCGGCACGCGCGGCTCGAGCAGCTGACGGCCGATATCGATCAGCCGGCCGTATTGGACGCCGGACGGACAGGCGGTTTCGCAGTTCAGGCAAGTGAGGCAGCGGTCGAGGTGCTGCTGCGTGCGCACCGACGGCTCGCTGCCTTCGAGCAGCTGCTTGATCAGATAAATGCGACCCCGTGGTCCATCCAGTTCATCGCCCAGCAGCTGGTAGGTCGGACAGGTCGCCGTGCAAAACCCGCAGTGCACGCACTTGCGCACGATGGCCTCGGCTTGCTCACCCTCGGCGGTGTTGCGGACAAAATCAGCGAGCGTGATCTGCATGTGCGAAGTCTGCATACAATCGGCCGGCGTCGAAAATTCCCGCCGGATCGAATTGCGCGCGCAGGCGTTGATGGATCGCCGCGATGCCGCAAGCCAAGGGCATGAATACCCCTTGCGCGCGATCCCCGCCTCGAAACAGCGTGGCATGGCCGCCGAGCACGCGCGCGCGTGCGCGTATTTCCGCAGCTGGGCGCAGCGAACGAATCCACCGCAACGCGCCACCCCATTCGATCAGCTGCGCAGCGCTGCCGTCGAGCGGTGCCGCCGAGCAGGGCAGCGACAATCGCCACAGCGGCAACTCGCCGGCGAAGAACGCATCGGTGTGCTCGCGCAGAGCGCGCCACAGACGCTGCGCATCCAGGGGACCGAGCGTCTCGCCGCCGAGCCGTGCGGCGGCCGCTGCCACTGCCGAGGTGGATCCGGACAGCCGCAAGAACAGCAGATTCTCGCGCCACGCCGAGGCTGAGATCGGCAGCGGCTGCGCGCCCCATTGATGGAGCTGGTTCAGCGCCGCGGTTTCTGTCACTTCGAATCGCAGCGTGGTCTCTGCCTTGGGCTTGGGCACGACCTTGAGCGAAACCTCGACGATCACGCCCAGTATGCCGAGCGAGCCGGCCAGCAGCCGTGACACGTCGTAGCCGGCTACATTTTTCATCACCATGCCGCCGAACGACAGCAGCTGCGCGCGGCCATCGAGCAGTTTGGCGCCGAGCACGAAATCCCTGACGCCGCCGTAGGCGTATCCGGCGCAAGCACGCCGCGGCCCGGCGAGCCCGCTGGCAATGCAGCCACCGATGGTGGCGGTCTCGCCGAAATGAGGCGGCTCGAACGCCAGCATCTGTCCGTGCGCATCGAGCGCCGCCTCGATTTCCGTCAGCGGTGTGCCGCAGCGCGCCGCGAGCGCGAGCTCCGTCGGCTCATAGCTGACGATACCGCGGATCCCGCGCGGGTCGAGCACCGCGCCCCGGGGCGTATTGCCATAAAAATCCTTGCTGCCGCCGGCACGTATCCGCAGCGGCTGGCGTTCAGCCGCGGCTGCATGGATTTGCGCGGCGATGTTGGCGATGGCCGCGTCCATCAGAAGCGCGGCAGGTCAGGAAATTGCGCGGCCAGAGCTCGCGCGCGCGGCCCATGGTATTCACCGCAACGGTGCAGTGTTGGCACGACCTTGCCGGGATTGAGCAGTCCGCTCGGATCGAATGCCTGTTTGACCGCGGCGAACGCATCCAATGTCGCGCGGTCGAATTGCGTACACATCTGATCGAGCTTCTCGACGCCGATGCCATGCTCCCCGCTGATAGTGCCGCCCAGCTGCACGGTCCGCTCGAGAATTTCAACGCCAAAGCTTTCAGCGCGCGCAACCGAATCCGGATCGTTGTCATCGAACAGTATCAGCGGATGCAGATTGCCGTCGCCGGCGTGGAACACGTTGGGGCAACGCAGTCCGTACTTGCGCTCCATGGATTGAATCGACAGCAGCATCTGCGCCAGATGCCGCCGCGGAATGGTGCCGTCCATGCAGTAATAGGCCGGTGCTGCGCGACCGGCTGCCGGAAATGCGTTCTTGCGTCCGGCCCAGAAGCGCAGTCGCTCCGCCTCGTCGGCGGACACTTGAACGCGCGTGGCGCGCTCGGCGCGCAATACCGCGCTCATGTGTTCGATTTCGTCGCTGACTTCCTCGGCGGTGCCATCCGATTCGCACAACAGCACCGCGGCCGCATCCAGGTCGTAGCCGGCGTTCGCAAACGGCTCCACCAGCTGCGCGGCCGCTTGATCGAGCATCTCGAGTCCGGCTGGAATGATTCCGGCGGCAATCAACGCCGCCACCGCGTGGCAAGCATCGGTAACGCGAGCGAAGCTCGCCATGATGCAGCGGGCCTGCAGCGGCAGCGGCACGAGTCGGACGGTGACCTCAGTGCTTACCGCAAGCATTCCCTCTGAACCGATAACCACGGCAAGCAGGTCCAACCCCGGTGAATCGAGCGCCTGGCCACCGAATTCGATCACCTCGCCCTCGACAGTCAGCGCCCGCACGCGCATGACATTGTGCACCGTCAGACCGTATTTCAGGCAGTGGACGCCGCCGGAATTTTCGGCAACGTTACCGCCGATGGTGCAGGCGATCTGACTCGACGGATCCGGCGCGTAGTACAGTCGATGCACCGCCGCCGCTTCGGATATCGCCAGATTGCGTACGCCCGGCTGGACCGTTGCCGTGCGGCAGCGCGGATCGATATCAAGAATGCGATTGAACTTGGCCATCGACAGCAGCACGCCGCCTGCGTGCGGCAGGGCACTGCCTGAGAGGCCGGTGCCGGCACCGCGCGGTACGATCGGTACCTGCATGGCGTGGCAGAGTTTGAGTATCTGTGCAACCTGTGCTTCGCTCTCCGGCAGCACGACCGCCATCGGTATCTGACGATAGAGCGTCAGACCGTCGCATTCGTACGGCCGCGTGTCTTCCTCGCGGAACAGTATGCAAGTCTCGGGCAGCACGCACCTGAGCGCCGCCACGATCTGACGCTGGCGCGCCAGATCGACCGGACTATTGCGTCCGGGTCGATCGGCTGGGGCGCTCGGCATGACGCCGATCGATTCGTGCATGCCGCTTTCAGTCTCAGGCGTGCGTCGCGATGGACGCGGGGGAGGTTCATTATCGCCAAAGGTCCCGCTCGCCGCGAGCGTCACCGGCCTTGATGGGCGCGCCGAACACACCCGGCTGATTTCACTGTGTATTTTTGCTTGTCAGCTCGGCGTTCATCGGCACGGCCGTGGACAGCATCTGCCACAGCGAGTTCAGTTCCATCGCCAGCTGTCCGCTGACGAAGCTGTGCAACACCAGCCGCTCGACCTCGGTCAGCGAATCAAATTTGATGCCGTAGAAAAGCACTTGCGGATGACGGCCATCGCTCGCGCCGAACACGCCAATGACACTGCCGCGCAGCGACAGCTCGAACTGAGAATCGATGAGTTCGAGCTTCGTGGCCACGCGAATCGTCTGGCCGCGTTCGAGTACGACGCCTTGCTCGACCGCCAGACGACCGCCGCTGATGCTCAAATCCACCATCACGGCCGGCGCAGCCAGCGGCTGCTCGAGGCTCGCCTGCAGGAAAACCGCGGCCCGCGGGCGGCCACGCACCGTCCGCCGCTCCACATGCTGCGGCGCTTCAATGTGCACGTGCGGAAAAGGCTCGAATACCACCTTGAGCACGCTGCTGCGGAAGCGAAAGGCCGAGGTCATTTGGAATGCACGGCAAACCCAGCTTTGCCCCACCGTCACGCTGACAAGCGCACCGTTGGAGCGCCTCGGCGCCGTCAGAATGATGCTCTGGTTGTGCACGCCGATGACCCAGGTGCTGAACGCCTCCTCGGCATCCGAGCAAGCGACGCTGAGCGCAAATCGACGACCGGCGCCGGCGGCACCGTAGTCGCGCTGCAAAACACTCAATGGCGGCTGAGCCGGCGCGATTGCGTCCGCAGCGTCCGTGCCGGGCGCGCGCTCTTCGCCGCGGGCGGCGTCGCGATAGACCCCGTTTCGCAACAACATCTGCCGCGCACGGTCGCTCTCGACGACGCTGCCCTGCGCCAGCAGCAATTGACCGCCGGCGCCGAATACCGAGAAGGGCAGCGGCCTGCCGACAACGATCTTGTCCCTCTCCGGGGCCGGCGCTTTGACGCTCATCGTGATGGGCCAAGCCTATGTCGTGCGTTGGGCGCGGGGCGGCGTGAAGATCGTACAATGGCCGCCGCGTGAGCGGCGTTACGGCGCCGCGCGTCCGATCTTGAGCGTATGCCGCAGAAACTGTGACCCGGCGCATGCTCGTCGGCGCCGGAGCTGCCCTTACATGCGAGCGTGCCGCACCAGGCCCATTTGATCGAGGATGCGGCTGGCGATTTCCTCGATGCTGCAATCCGTGACATCGATGAAAGGCAGACTCAGCCGCTGCAGCAGGCTGTCCGCGCTGCGCACTTCATACAGCACCTGCTGGGCGGAGGCGTAGCGACTCCCGGGTCGTCGTTCGCTGCGGATCTGCTGCAGCCGTTCCGGCTTGATCGTCAGGCCGTAGAGCTTGCTTCGGTGCGGCAGCAGTACCGACGGCAAGTCGCCGGATTCCAGATCTTCCTCCGCCAGCGGGTAGTTGGCGGCGAAAATGCCATACTGCAGTGCCATGTACAGCGACGTGGGCGTCTTGCTGGAGCGCGAAACGCCGATCAGGATCACATCGGCGCTGCGATAGTTGCGCGCTCCCGCTCCATCGTCGTTGGCGAGCGCGAAGTTCACGGCATTGATGCGCGCCGCATAGGTCGGATCGCTGCTCGCGCCATGCAAGGCGCGACCGCTGGCGTGCGCGGATGCCATGGCCAGCTCCGTTTCCAGAGGCCCGAGAAAGGCGGCGAAAAAATCCAGGAACAGACCGTTGGCCCGCTTGACGGTGGCGCGCACCTGATCGTCCACCAAGGTGCAGAAGATGATAGGCCGCGAACCCTCCTGCTGTGCGATGGTATTGATGCGCCCGACGACGCCCCGGGCTTGCTCGACGCTGCTGACGAACGGCATCGTGACGGTGCGAAACCGCAGGCCTTCAAACTGCGACAGCAGGCTATGCCCCATCGTCTCGGCCGTGACGCCGGTTCGATCGGAGACGAAGCAGATGGTGCGCATCTCGCAGCAATGCTCAGAGTTTGGCGCCCGACAGGAACAACCAGGTTTCCACGACCGTATCCGGATTCAACGACAGGCTGTCGATACCCTGATCGACCAGCCAGCGTGCCAGGTCCGGATGGTCCGAGGGCCCCTGCCCGCAGATGCCGATGTACTTGTGTTGTCGACGACAGGCGCTGATAGCCATGCTCAGCATGACTTTGACGGCCTCGTCGCGCTCATCGAACGACTTGGCAACCACTGCCGAATCCCGATCCACGCCCAGGGTCAATTGCGTCATGTCATTGGAGCCGATCGACATGCCGTCGAAATATTCCAGGTAGCGGTCGGCCAGCACGGCATTGGTGGGTAACTCGCACATCATGATGAGCTTCAGATCATTCACCCCGCGCTTCAAGCCGTTGGCAGCGAGCAGCTCGGTGACCTGCCGTGCCTCCTTGAGCGTACGCACGAACGGCACCATGATCTGCACATTCACCAGTCCCATGTCCTCGCGCACCCGCCGCAGCGCCCGGCATTCAAGCTCGAAGCAGGGTCGGAATCCCGGGTCGATATAGCGCGCCGCACCGCGGAATCCGAGCATGGGGTTTTCCTCATGCGGCTCGTACGCGCGGCCGCCGATGAGGTTGGCATACTCGTTGGACTTGAAGTCGGACAGACGCACGATGACCGGCTGCGGGGCAAATGCCGCGGCGATCTGCGCGATGCCCTCGCTGAGTTTGTCGACGAAGAAACTGATCGGATCGGGGTAGCCTGCCATCTGCGAGCGAATCTGCGCCTGCAATTCGACGCTGAGCCGATCGAACTCGAGCAGTGCCTTTGGATGCACGCCGATCATGCGGTTGATGATGAATTCCAGGCGCGCGAGCCCGACGCCGTGATGGGGCAGAGTGGCGAAGGCGAACGCCCGGTCTGGATTGCCGACGTTCATCATGATGTGCACGGGCGGGATAGGCAGGGCATCGAGCTGGATCTGCTGCTGCTCGATGCCGAGCAGCCCCTCGAATACGTAGCCTGTATCGCCCTCGGCACACGAGACGGTGACCTCCTGTCCGTCGTGAATCGCGCTGGTCGCCTCGCGGCATCCGACCACCGCCGGAATGCCGAGCTCGCGGGCAATAATCGCGGCGTGGCAGGTACGCCCGCCGCGGTTGGTGACGATCCCGGCCGCGCGTTTCATGACCGGCTCCCAGTCGGGGTCGGTCATATCGGCCACCAGCACGTCGCCCGGTCCCACGCGCTGCATTTCGCCGGCGTCGCGAATGACGCGCGCGCGTCCGGCACCAATGCGTTGACCGATGCTGCGGCCTTCGACCAGCACGCGTGAGCGCGACTTGAGCGTAAAGCGCTGGATGCTGCGTCCGGAGCGACTCTGCACGGTTTCCGGCCTGGCCTGCAGAATGTACAACTGCCCCGTGATGCCATCCTTGCCCCATTCGATGTCCATGGGACAGCCGTAGTGCTGCTCGATGGTCAGCGCCTGTCGCGCCAGCGACTCGACTTCCACCACGTCGAGGCAGAAGCGGCTGCGGTCGGATTGCGGCACATCCACTGTGACGACCCGTTGCTGGGAATTCGGCGCTGCATACACCATCTTGATGGCCTTGGTGCCGAGATTGCGCCGAATTAACGCCCTGCGGCCGGCGCGCAGCGCCGGCTTGTAGACGTAGAACTCATCCGGATTGACCGCTCCCTGCACGACCGTTTCACCCAGGCCATACGCGCCGGTGATGAACACCACATCGCGAAAGCCCGATTCGGTATCGAGCGTGAACATCACGCCGCTGACGCCAAGGTCGCTGCGTACCATATGCTGCACGCCCACCGACAGCGCGACCAGGGAGTGATCGAAGCCCTGGTGGATTCGATAGGCAATGGCCCGATCGTTGAACAGCGAAGCAAACACCTCGTGCATGCTCTGCAGCAGCGCCTGCTCACCGCGGACATTCAGAAACGTCTCTTGTTGACCCGCGAACGACGCTTCCGGCAGATCCTCGGCAGTGGCGGATGAGCGCACGGCGACGGCAATTCCGCGTCCCTGATCCATGCGCTGCCAGGCGGCGATTGCTTCCTGCTGCAATTGCTGTGGAAACGGCGTCTCGAGTATCCAGCGCCGGATCTGCGCACCGGTGCGAGACAGCTGCGCCAGATCCTCGACATTCAGACCGGCCAGGGCCGCGGAGATGCGCTTTGCAAGATCGTCCTGGCTCAGGAAATCCCGATACGCCTGCGCCGTGGTGGCATAGCCGTCTGGAACCGATACGCCGAGGCTCGCCAGGCTGCGAAGCATTTCCCCCAACGAGGAATTCTTACCACCGACCAGTTCCACATCGCCGCGGCCAAGCTCACTGAAGGGAACCACGTAGCGACTCATATTCTTCTCATTGCGTTGCCCCACCGCCGGTGCCGCAATCATACTATGACGACTTGCAGGGCGCTGAATGGCGCCTGCGCCCTAGGCGGGCGCTGTGCGATCCTCGAAGTGATCGGCAACGTCGGCGCTCAGGCGCTGTGCAAACTCGATCAGCGCACTGTTAGGGTGAACGCGGTTGTCGACCGCCGTGGTGAATATCTTCAGCGGCGACCAACCGCGCTCGACCAGAGTCTCGAGAATGCCGAGATACCGGTCAGTAGCGGTGATTGCAAAGCGCATGAACCCCGCTGCATCGGCTCACCACCACAAGTAGGGATGCCAGTTGACTCCGAAGGTCAATAGGTCGGTACTGAAGTCGTATCCAACGTTGTTGCCGTTGTTGATCAGACGCACCCATTCCACATCCAACGAGGCGCCGCCGCCCAGGTTGAACTGCGTGCCGACGCCGTATGATAGCCCGGCGTCGTTGGTGTTGAAATCGTAATAGTTGCGGTGAATCTGCGCTCCGCCTATGCCGGCGATCACGTACGGCGAGAACCAGGGTGTCACGGGCAGCATGCCTTTGACATAGCCGGCATAAATGGCATTGAGGTCGGCATGGAAACCGTCGGAGCGGCCGCCGTCGATGCTCGTGCCGATGCGGCCTTCGATCGCTAAATAGGGACTGAACTGCTCACCGAGGCGGAACATCGCGACCGTGGGGTTCAGTTGAGGAATGCCATCTTCGTTGTAGAAAGCTTCGCCGGCGCTGGCGCCGAAATAGAAGCCGCCATAGCCACCGTAGCCATAGCCGGAATTGCCGTAGCCAGAGCTGCCGTAGCCGGGGCCACCGTAGCCGTAATCCGCCGCCATCGCGCCCGTGGCTGCCAAGCTGGCCGTCAAGCCGGCGCCGATCCAAAACAGTTTGCTGCTCATGAGGTCCTCGCCTTGTGGTTCGCGCTCGACGATCTACTGCCCTCAGACCCAGCGCTGAGGCCTTGAGTTCCCGACCTAGCCGTCGCTCCGAGCCAACAGTGGCTCCGCGGCGATCGGGTGCCGTCAGCGTGATAACGCATCAGGAGCTGCGCGGTTGACCACAATGAGACTGAGCTGAGACTGACTTGTGACTGCCCCGCGTCCTATGCTTGCAATGGGCTCTGAGTCTTACGGCGGTGATCATGCCGACGGCCACCATAGCGATCATCGGCGGCGGCTTCTGTGGCACGGTGCTGGCGGCAAATCTGTTGCGACGGCCGCCCGCGGGTCCGACGCGGATCCTGCTGATCGAGCGGCATCGCGGCCTCGGTGGCGTCGCTTATAGACCGAGCGCGTTCCCGTGCCTGGTGAATGTCCCCGCTGCACGGATGTCGGCCACTTCCTGCGAGCCGGCTCAATGGATCGAATTTGCGCGACGCTCTGTGCCTGGAGCGGATGGCGAAGCGTACCTGCCGCGTCAGCTCTATGGGGAATATTTGCGCGAATTGCTGCACTCGGCGCAGCGCGCTGCGCCGCTGCACGTGCACTTGGAGCGCATACGCGGCGAGGTGTTTGCGGTTCGCCCGCCGCCTGCGGCGGGCCCGATTCTCTGGGGCTCGGACTGCGCACCGGTGCTCAGGGCGCGTTGGTCGCTGCCGATGGCCGCACCGCAACCCGACTGTTCTATGTCGGTCCCATGCTGCGTGCCGCGCATTGAGAGGCGACCGCGGTGGGCGAGCTGCGCGCGCGCGCGGAGGCTTTGGCGGCGGCGCTGGCCGATCATACCGTGCGCGAATCTAGCCATGGCGCCGGACCAGAGCGGTCTTCAGCCGATTCGACTCTGGACGGCGGTTGCCGCCTGACGCTCCGGTTGCTCGAGGGCCGCCGCCGGCTGTGGGTGCTGCCGTGTCACTTGAGTATCGATGGCAAACAAGATCAGATCGCTGACGATCTGCGGCGCCAGTTCGCGCCACTCGACGCCGATGCCCTCCGGGCGGACACGCGCGACGAAGCAGGCGATGGGCACCGGTTCATGCCTGCCGGCCACGGTAAAATCGAACACGACGAATGCCCGCGCCAGTGGCGGCAGATGGAATTTGCCGCTGATCCAGGCGCCGCTGATGCTCACGTCGAGGACCCTGCCGGTGCCGATGATCAACGGCGGGACTGACACCTCTACCTGGATGTCGACCTTGATGCGCTCGCCCCAACGGTGTTCCATGACCGTCCCGGCTGCCACTCCAGCGGATTGGATACCGCGCAGACTAGGCTGTCACAAGAATGCACGCCGGTCCATAGAGATGCAGCAAAATCGTGATGCACTATGACAACGTTGATCGGTTGCCGCTCAGACCGATTGCTTGGTTGGCGAATAATCGCATCGGAGCACGTCTAGTTTAAGGTGAAACCGGCGTGCGCGGCGCCGAGCAGTGCCGCATCGTTGTTGGCAATCAGCGCAGTCGGAATGGGTTTCACGTAATGCGAGAGCCTGCCTTTGTCCTCGAACCTGCTGCGAAACGGGCTTTGCGCCAGGAAGCCTTCGATTTTCTGCGCGATGCCGCCGGCGATGTAGACCCCGCCGCGGGCGCCATGGACGAGCGCCACGTCGCCTGCGACCGATCCGAAGATCGAGCAGAACATCGTCAGCGCTGCGGTGCAGCCGGCATCGCCGTTCGTGGCGTTGGCGACCACCTGCGCGGCCGACAGGCTCGCCGGCCGTCGTCCTGAGACTTCCTCCAACGCCTGATATAAACCCTCGAGTCCAGGCCCCGAGAGGATGCGCTCGACCGACACCCTGCCGTATCGCGGCAGCATCTGACGCAGCACGGCAATTTCCTGCTCATTGGTCGGGGCGAAGCCCACGTGCCCGCCTTCGGTGGCCATCGGCACCATGCGACCGCGATAGCGCGCCAGGCACGAGACGCCAAAACCGGTTCCCGGGCCGACGATGGAGATGGGCTCATCGCTCAGGCCTTTGAGCGTGGGACCCAGCATGCGCAGATCCGCCGCCGCAAGCGTTTCGACTGCGAAGGCCAGAGCTACGAAGTCGTTGATCAGCAGCGCTGCGTGGCAGCCGAAGCGCTGCAGCGCCTGCTCCGAGATCAACCAATCGCGATTGGTCAGCCGCGCCTGTCCCGCTGTCACGGGTCCCGCCACCGCGATAGTGGCCGCCGTCGGTACGCTTGCGAGGCCAGTGCGCTCGATGTAGCGCTGCAACGCCTGTTCGAAGGTCGGAAAATCCACCGCGAAGTCCTGGCGGTTCTCCAGACGCCACGGCGTGCTGGCTGAGACATTCACGGTGGCGAACCGGGCGTGTGTGCCACCGATGTCCCCGACCAGCATGATACTTGCGCCGCTCACGTCTATCTCCTAGGGGCCCGGCAGCGAGTCTGAAAGCGCCGCGTGACCAGGTCAACCCGCGATCACGCAGGGGCTTTGGGCTAAGATGACGCCCGCGAGGTGTTGCATTGCTGCTTTGAGTCACCTGTCTCTCAGCGCGCTCGTGGGCAGCCTTTTTGTAGTCATCTACATCGGCGGCGCCGTGGCAGCGGCGCTGCATGCGCTGCTCACCAAATCTGATCCGCGCAGTGCGATCGGCTGGATCGCCATGTGCTGGCTGTTTCCGCTCGGTGGCTCGCTGCTGTATTGGCTATTCGGAATCAACCGGGTGGTCACGCACTCGGCGCAAGCGCTGCCGAACGAGGTTGAGCGCAACTATGGTCGTGCAGCCGATGGGGGCAACAGCGCGCTGGCCGCTCTGAGCCGCGTCGGTTACGCGCTGACTCGCTTGCCGCTGCTGGCAGGTAACAGCCTCGAGCCGCTGCATAACGGCGAGGTGGCATTTCCGCTCATGCTGCGTGCGATCGCCGAAGCGCGGCAGACGATCTGGCTCGCGACCTACATATTTCAAACCGACGCCGTGGGCCAAAGGTTTGTCGCGGCGCTGCATGCTGCCGTCGGACGCGGTGTCGGGGTTCGCGTGCTGGTCGACGGTATTGGTGAATGGTACGACTGGCCGCACGTCGTGCCGCAGCTTCGCCGCGCGGCCATTCGTGCCGAGCGCTTCCTGCCGCCGCGCCTGATTCCGCCGAACGTGTCATTGAACTGCCGCAATCACCGCAAGTTGCTGGTGATTGACGCTCAGCAGGCATTCATGGGCGGCATGAATCTCGGCGGCCGGGAAGTGGGCGGTTCGATGGGTCGACGCATGACGGACATTCACTTCTGCCTGCGCGGGCCCATCGTCGCGCAGCTGGCCGATGTGTTCGCCAGCGATTGGAAGTTCGCGTGTGGCGAGCAGCTTCCGGTCACGGCCCCGCCAATCCCTGTCGACCAGACCCAATGCCGTGTGATCACTGGCGGCCCGGATGAAAGTGTCGACAAGCTGCTGCTGGTCATTCTGAACGCGATTGCCGTGGCGCAACGGCAAATACTCATCATGACGCCCTATTTCATCCCGCCCCCTGAGCTGGTGGCGGCCCTGCAAGGGGCGGCGCTGCGCGGCGTCGAGGTCTCGCTGGTGATACCGCGACATAGCAATCTGCGCTATATCGACTGGGCGACACTGCACTGGCTGCCGGCGCTGGTGGAGCGCG
The DNA here is from genome assembly GCA_035605115.1 of Steroidobacteraceae bacterium. Classification (GTDB taxonomy): domain Bacteria; phylum Pseudomonadota; class Gammaproteobacteria; order Steroidobacterales; family Steroidobacteraceae; genus FEN-1191. The sequence goes on from DATNHF010000049.1 coordinate 31,440, forward strand.
GCGTGGGTGTGCATCTGCCGCCGCCGCCGTTCTCGCATGCCAAGCTGTTCGTCATCGACGGCGAATATGCCCACATCGGCTCGGTCAATCTCGATACCCGCAGTCTGCGTCTGAATTTCGAGATCGCGGTCGAGGTGTTCGATTCGAGGTTGTGCCGGCAGCTGGGCGAGTTCATCTGCGAGGTTCGAGACCGGGCGGCGGCACTCAGCCCGGCAGATCTGCAGCATGTGCAGCCGCTGGCCCGCATTCGAAACAGCCTCTGCTGGCTGATCTCGCCGTATCTATAGAGGCGCGACGCGCGCGCGAGCCGGCGGCCCGATCATTGCGGCGCGGTGCGCCCCGAGCGGGGTCGCGCTGGACGGGCTCAGCGATGCGTTTGTGGGTGCATCCGGTCGTCGGCCTTGAAGAAAGAACGGCCCAACGCCAGCAATTCACCATCGCTCGGATGATCAAGCGTTTCCACGCCGGTAATGCGCTCGGCCAGGCGCGGCTGCGATTGCCGGATGTGTTCCACCAACTCGGCCTTGGCGCTGGCGGGACCCGTGACCAGGATCGAGCCGGCATGGCTCAGCGCCGCGGTGACCCGCTGCAGAAAATCCTTATCCGCGCCCGCATGGCCGCTGCCACGTGCATTGGCCTTATGGTGAATGTGCTGGTGCGCATGGTCGCTGCGAATCCGCGTGCGCTCCACCTCGCTCGCATCGAATTGGAACACTCTGGCTTCGCGGTGATCGATCCAGACCAGTACGTGATAGTGCTCAGTGATCATCATTGCATTGTACGGCTGCCGTGCGCGCTATGCGGTCTGGCAATGCGCTCGAGTCGCAAGTCAATGCTCTGCAGCGACAATTGTCGCAATAAAAAGACAGCAGAAATTATCAACATGACGACAAGGAGCGCATGAAGCTGAAATACGCGAAATTTGTAGCATTCTAGCAACATCGGTCGAAGACCACTATCGTAGCCATCAATCCGGACACTCGACGCGCCTGACTGCAGCGCCGAGGTCAATGGCTTGCCGGGCAGTTGCGTTACGATGTAGGTTCGATCGCAAAGCAACGAGCCGCTCGCAATGTCGGAACTGCAAAAGGCCTTGTCGGAGATCAGCGCGATCCGTGGACACTTAGCCCGTGGCGCGGAATTTCGCGGCTATGGACCCTCGACGCTGGCGGCTACGGGACTGCTGGCGCTTCTGGCAGCTGGCGCGCAGAGCAGCTGGCTCAAGGAGCCTGAGCGCGATATCACGGGCTATCTGGCGATATGGATCACCACTGCGGCCGTGTCACTGCTCATCATCAGCATCGAGACCGTGCTGCGCGCGCGGCGGTTGCATGTCGGTCTGGCGGGCCCCATGTTGCACTCCGCGGTCGAGCAGTTTTTGCCCGCAATCGTCGCCGGACTGGCATTGAGCGTGGTGCTGCTGCGCTTTGCGCCCCAAAGTCTCTGGATGCTTCCCGGTCTGTGGCAGATCGTATTCAGCCTCGGAGTATTTGCCTCGTGCCGCTTTCTGCCACGACCCATGTATGCGGTTGGAATCTGGTATCTGGTCGCCGGCTTTATCTGTCTGTCGCTCGGTGGCGGCCAACGCACCCTGTCGCCCTGGATGATGGGCGTGCCGTTCGGCGTCGGGCAGCTGCTGGTGGCGGCGGTGCTTCAAGACAACTACCGGAATGTCGATGAGTCAACGTAGGCCGCGGCTGCCTCGCGATCGCCGCTTCGCTTACGATGGCCTCGATCGGGTCATTCACGAGCGTGCGCGTCTGGGCGTGTTGAGCTCTCTGATCGCCTATCCCAAGGGTCTGCCATTCGCCGAGCTGAAGCAGTTATGTGCGTTGACGGACGGCAATTTGAGCCGGCATCTGCGGGTGCTTCAGGCCGCCAAACTGGTCGAGATCTCCAAGGGATTCGAGCACAATCGGGTCAGAACCGTCTGTCGCATGACTGCCCGGGGCCGTAAGCGTTATCTCGACTACGTGTCCGTGCTGGAACAGGTGATATTAGATGCAGCAGCAGCGGTCGACGAACAGGCGGACCCGGTGGCTGCAAGAACCATGGCGCGTGCGTGAATATTCTGGCTCCTGGACTTTGCGATGCAAAGTAAATCCAGCCGTGCGCAACGCGCTGCGCTGCTGCTGTGGTGCGTGCTATGCGCGCTTGCGACCGATCGCGTCCGCGCCGGCGGTGCGCTCGGCATCGACCACGAATGGGCGCTCGATACCGGCGGCATCTGGGCGCAGAAGGTTCAGAACGTCCTCGAATACGGGGCGATCGCTGCCGAGCTGGGCGGCGGCATATATTTCGGCAAGGACAACCCGCTCGGACTGACATTCTGGCAAAGCGTTGATTCCACGGCGATCTCCTCGATCGGCGCCGAGATCCTCAAGCTCGCGTTCAGCCGCCAGCGTCCCAATCAGGGCGACAATCCGAGCAAATGGTTTCAGGGAGGCTGCTGCGACAGCTTTCCAAGCGGCGAAGTCACCATACAGGCAAGCTTCGTGACACCGTTCATCGTGCGCTACGCGCGCAGCGACCCGTGGCTGTGGTCGCTCGAGGCGCTGCCGATCTATACGGGGCTCGCGCGGCTGAAGAATCAGGCTCACTGGCAGACCGATGTCATCGCCGGATGGGCACTGGGTTCGGCGGTCGGTTACTGGAGCACGATGCACGAAACACCGTTCGCGGTGCAAATTCTGCCGCATGGCCTGACGATCGGCATCACCAGGAGCTTCTGAGGCTAATCTGCTCTATGATCGCGAGGCAATCGCGACGGAGTTGCCATGCGCGACGAGACCGCTCAGCTCCTGCAGGAGCTGCAGCAATTGTGGGGCGAGTTCGAGAAGGTCGTGCGTCTGGCGCGTGCCGCGCTCGGCGAGCGTACCGATGAGACGGCCGGCGAGGTGCGTGACGGTCTGGATCAGGCGCACGATCGCCTGGCCTCGATCGAAGCACGCATCGTTCGGGATCTGAAGCATGGCGCACGAGTGGCCGATGACTACGTGCGGGACAACACCTGGGCCGCCATCGCCGTGGTCGCGGCCGCGGGCGTCCTCATAGGCGTGCTGCTAGCGCGCCGCAAGTAGTACGGATGCGGCAGGAGATCTTGCCATGGCGGGCGAACACACCAACGAGACCCATGACCGTCTGTCGCCATTGCTGACGCTGCTCAGCCGCGTGGGCTCGCTGGTCGCAGCAATCATCGCGAGTCGTGCTTCGGATCTCATTGCGTTCGAGCGCAACGAGGTGCGCAGGGCTGCGACCATGTTTGCGCTGAGCTTCACTGCCGCCATTTTTGCCTGCGCCGCGGCCGGATTCGCCGCATTCTCGATTCTGATCGCACTCGGCGAAGAGCATCGCGCCGCCGGCGCCGCACTGATCGCAGGCTGCTTTGCGCTGCTGTCGGGACTGGCAATTCTGCTGGTGCGCAACCGGGCCAGCGGGCCGTAGGCCCGAGCAGCGCGCTATGCTCGGGCGGAGAGACGCATGAATCTCAAAGACAGCGGCTTGCTCAAGAGCCAGTGCTACATCGACGGCCAATGGGTCAATGCCGACAATGGCGCCAAGCGAGCGGTGCGCAATCCCGCCTCGGGCGAGATCGTAAGCACGGTACCCGATGGCGCGGCGGCCGAAACCCGCCGGGCGATCGAGGGGGCGAGTCGTGCCTTTGCCAATTGGCGCACGCGGACTGCCGAAGTGCGTGCGCGCGTGCTGCGGCGCTGGTACGAACTCATGATGACGCACCAGGACGATCTCGCGCAGCTAATGACGAGCGAGCAGGGCAAGCCGTTGACTGAGGCGCGCGGCGAGATTGTCTATGCCGCATCGTTCATCGAGTGGTTCGCCGAGGAGGCGCGCCGGAGCTATGGGGATACCATACCCTCGCCGTGGCCGGATGCGCGCATCGTCGTGACCCGCGAGCCTGTCGGCGTCTGCGCCGCGATCACGCCCTGGAATTTTCCGGCGGCAATGATTACCCGCAAAGTGGCGCCGGCACTGGCCGCCGGTTGTACGATCATCGTCAAGCCGGCCATGCAGACGCCGTTGTCGGCGTTGGCGATGGCGGAGCTCGCTGAGCGTGCCGGTGTTCCCGCGGGCGTATTGAGCGTGGTGACCGGCGATGCGCGCGCGATCGGCGGCGAGATCACCTCCAACCCGCGGGTACGCAAGGTGACCTTCACGGGCTCGACGCAGGTGGGACGCACCCTCGCGGCGCAGTGCGCGCCGACGCTCAAGCGCATGTCGCTCGAGCTGGGTGGCAACGCGCCTTTCATCGTCTTCGAGGACGCGGATCTGGACGCCGCGGTCAAAGGGGCGATGACCTCCAAGTATCGCAATACCGGCCAGACCTGCGTATGCGCCAACCGTCTGCTGGTGCAGGACGGGGTCTATGAGGCATTTGCCAGCAAGCTGGCCGCCGCGGTCTCGCGCCTGAAAGTCGGCAACGGGCTCGAGGCCGGCGTCGAGCAGGGGCCACTGATCGATGCCGCGGCGCTGGCCAAGGTGGAACAGCTGGTCGGCGAGGCGCTCGCGGGGGGTGCGCGCGCCATGATCGGCGGCCGGCGCCACGCACTCGGCGGCACGTTCTATGAGCCGACCGTGCTGACCGACGTCAAGTCCAGCATGCTGCTGGCGCAGGAGGAGATATTCGGTCCGGTCGCGCCGCTATTGCGCTTCAAGGATGAGGCCGAGGCCATTCGCATTGCGAACGATACCGAGTTCGGCCTGGCTGCCTATTTTTATTCGCGTGACATCGGCCGAGTGTGGCGCGTTGCGGAGGCGCTCGAGTGCGGCATGGTCGGTATCAATTCGGGTCTCATCTCCACCGTGGTCGCGCCGTTCGGCGGCGTCAAGCAGTCGGGCCTGGGACGCGAGGGCTCGCGCTACGGCATGAATGAATACTTCGATCTCAAATACCTGTGCATGGGTGGCATTGAGCCATGAACGGCTCCCGCGCCGCGCCCGCCGCTCAAGCAGCGGTTGGATAACCCAGCTCTAGCGCAACCGCGGGATGCACGATCCTGCCGCGCAGTACGTTAAGGCCGGCAGCGAGTCCGTGATCCTCGGTCGTGGCGCGCTCCCAGCCTTTATCGGCCAGAGCCCGGACGTAGGGCAGGGTCGCATTGTTGAGCGCGAAGGTCGAAGTGCGGGGCACCGCTGCGGGCATGTTGGTCACGCAGTAGTGAATCACGCCGTCGACCGTATAGGTCGGCGCGGCGTGCGTCGTGGGACGACTGGTCTGGAAGCAGCCACCCTGGTCGATCGCGATATCGACCACGACCGAGCCGGCACGCATGCGCTTGATCATCGCGGCGCTCACGAGCTTTGGCGCGGCCGCGCCCGGTAGTAAAACGGCGCCAACCACCAGATCGGCATCGGCCACCGCGCGCTCGATCGCGTCTGAAGTTGAATACAGCGTGTGCACTGTGCCGCGGAACTGCGCATCCAGTTCGCGCAGGCGCGGAATTGAACGATCGATCGCGGTAACGTCGGCGCGCAGCCCGTGCGCCATTTGCAGGGCATTACTGCCGGCGACGCCGGCGCCGATGACGACCACCTTGGCGGGCGCAACGCCCGCTACCCCGCCGAGCAGCACGCCGCGTCCGCCCGTGGCCTGCTGCAGGTACTGCGCACCGACCTGCACCGACATGCGGCCCGCGACTTCACTCATGGGAGTCAGCAACGGCAGCGACCCATCCGCCGCGGTCACGGTTTCATAGGCGATCGCCACGCACTGGGACTTGAGCAGCGCCTCCGCCTGGGCCCGATCTGCGGCCAGATGCAGGAAGGTAAATAACACCTGATCGCGACGCAGCCGAGCGAATTCGACGGGCTGCGGCTCCTTGACCTTGACGATGAGCTGCGAGTCTTTGAAGACCGCCTCTACATCCGGGGCGATGCGCGCGCCTGCGGCGCGGTAATCGTCGTCGCTGCAGCCGATGCCGCGGCCCGCGCCCGACTGTATGGCCACTTCATGACCGCGCGCCACGAGTTCGCGCACCGCCGCGGGAATGAGCCCGACGCGATACTCGTGCACCTTGATCTCCGTGGGGACGCCGATACGCATAGCTTCCGACCCTCCCGTGGCTGGGGCGCAGTCATTCGCACCCTATCTTTGAATTGTCGCAAGGTTGCCATCGCAGCCGTTTGCAAAAATGCTGAACATATGGCTTATTATTAGCAGAATATTGCATCCAAAAGGTCATTTTTGACATTTTATGCAACTTGATCGCCATGATCAGCGCATTCTTCGCGAGCTGCAGCTCAATGCCAGGCTTTCCAACGCGGCGCTTGCGACGCGAGTCGGGCTGTCCGAATCGGCCTGTCTTCGCCGCGTCAGGCTGCTCGAACAGGCCGGTGTCATCGAGCGCTACACCGCCATACTCAGTGCCGGCAAGATCGGCGTTACGGTCAGCTTCATCATCCGCATCACGCTCAAGGGACAGACCGATCGAGATCTCGGGGCCTTCGAGCAGGCAGTCGCGAGCGTCCCGGAGGTGACCGAATGCGATCTCACGACCGGCGAATCGGACTACGTGCTACGGGTGGTCGCGCGCAGCGCCGAGGACTTCGAGCGCCTGCACAGCAAGGTTTTGACCAAACTGCCGGGTGTCGCGCGCGTGGATTCGAGCTTCGTACTGCGCTCGGTGGTCAAAAACGCCGGCTTGCCGCTCGATGCCTGAAACCGTTGCTGGCTCGGTTCGATATAGTAACAAATGAAACTAATGTACAATGCCGGCTGGTCGAGCCGCCAGGGGCAGCGCAGGAGAGCATCGATGCCACAGGATCTGTTTGATAACCCGCTCGGCACAGATGGCTTTGAGTTCGTGGAATTCACCAGTCCGGATCCGCAGGCGCTGGCCAGGGTGTTCGAGGCCATGGGGTTCACGGCCGTCGCGCGCCATCGCTCGAAGAACGTGCTGCGCTACAAACAGGGCGACATCGACTTCATCCTCAACATGGAGCCGCGCGGACAGGCCGCCGATTTCCGCGGCCAGCACGGCCCTTCCATCAACGCCATGGCGTTTCGAGTACGCGATGCCGGCAACGCGCTCCGGCGTGCGGTCGAAAGAGGTGCGCGCGAGGTGCGCGGCGCGGTCGGCCCCATGGAGCTCAATATCCCGGCCATAGAAGGCATCGGCGGCTCATACCTGTATCTGGTCGACCGCTATGGCGCGCATGAGATCTACGACGTCGACTTCGTGCCGATCGAGACCGCGGCCGAGCGCGAGCGCGAGCGCAGCGCCGGACTCACCTATATCGATCACCTCACGCACAACGTGCGCCGCGGCAATATGCAGACCTGGGCGGACTTCTATGAGCGCGTGTTCAACTTCCGCCAGATCCGCTACTTCGATATCGAAGGCAAGGCCACGGGTCTCATCTCCAAGGCCATGACCAGCCCGGACGGCAAGATCCGCATTCCGCTCAATGAGAGCCAGGACGACCGATCGCAGATCGAAGAATTCCTGCACGATTACAGGGGCGAGGGCATTCAGCACGTGGCGCTCGGCACCGACGATATTTTCAAGACTGTCGATCGCATGCGCGCTTGCGGCGTGAAATTCCAGGATACGCCGGACACCTATTACGCGCAGGTCGATGCCCGCGTTCCCGGCCATGGCGAAGACCTGGCGCGTCTGCGCGAGCGGCGCATCCTGATCGATGGCGCGCCGACGCGCGGTGAGGGTCTACTGCTGCAGATATTCACTCAGAACGTGGTCGGGCCGTGCTTCTTTGAAATCATTCAGCGCAAGGGCAATGAAGGCTTCGGCGAGGGCAATTTCAAGGCATTGTTCGAGTCTCTGGAGCTCGATCAGGTTCGGCGCGGCGTGCTCTCGCTCGGCGAAGGCTCTTCGAATCCATGACGACCGGAGCTGCTCATCGCCCCGGGGCGAGCGCCGGCGACCGCCAGGTCGAGCGCGGCGCTGGCGCGCCGCTGCTATACCAGAGCGGATTCGGCAATCATTTTGCGACCGAGGCGCTCTCGGGGGCGTTGCCGCAGCAAAACTCGCCGCAACGCTGCCCGTATGGACTGTACGCGGAACAACTGTCGGGTACCGCCTTCACGGCACCACGCGAGTCCAATCGCCGCTCCTGGCTGTACCGGATCCGACCGGCCGCGGGCCATGGGCCGTTCGAGCCGACATCTCACGGCGGCCTGTGCAACCAGTTCGACGGGACGGCCACGCCGCCGGATCAGATGCGCTGGAGCCCGCTGCCTATACCTTCGGCGCCGACCGATTTCCTCGACGGGCTGCTGACCATGGGCGGCAATGGCGGTCCGCAGCTGCAAAGCGGCTGTGCCATCCATCTGTACGCCGCTAATCAGTCGATGCGACAGCGCGCGCTCTATGATGCCGACGGTGAGCTGCTGATCGTGCCGCAGTCGGGTGCGCTGCTGCTGGTGACGGAGCTTGGGATTCTGCAGGTCGAGCCGCTCGAAATCGCGGTGATACCTCGTGGTGTGCGCTTCAGCGTCGAGTTGCCCGAGGGCAGTGCGCGCGGTTACGTTTGCGAGAATTTCGGCTCGCCGCTGCGCTTGCCGGATCTGGGGCCGATCGGCTCCAATGGTCTGGCCTGCGAACGTGACTTTCTGGTCCCCGTCGCCCGCTACGAGCAGCGCGATGAAGGCTGCGAGCTGGTGGCGAAGTTCATGGGCCGTCTTTGGTCGACGCCGCTGGATCATTCGCCGTTCGACGTGGTCGCCTGGCGCGGAAATTACGCGCCTTACAAATACGATCTGCGCCGCTTCAATACCATCGGTTCGGTGAGCTACGACCATCCCGATCCGTCGATTTTTCTGGTGCTGCAGTCCATCACCGAGACTGCCGGCGTGGATAGCATCGATTTCGTGATCTTCCCGCCGCGTTGGCTGGCGATGCAGGATACCTTCCGGCCACCCTGGTATCACCGCAACGTCGCCAGCGAGTTCATGGGACTCATTCAAGGCCTCTACGATGCCAAAAGCGATGGCTTTCTGCCGGGCGGCGCCTCCCTCCACAATTGCATGAGCGCGCACGGTCCCGATGCCGCAACCTTCGAAAAGGCGAGTCGCGCCGACACCCGCACGCCAGAGCAGCTCGTGGATACGATGGCCTTCATGTTCGAGACGCGCTGGGTGATTCAGCCGACGCGCGCGGCGCTCGATTCCCCGCAACGGCAGCGCGATTACTGGCAATGCTGGCAGGGACTCAAGAAAAATTTTGATCCTCGGCGACGATGAACGAGACGCATGATCCGCTGCTGCGCAGTTGGGTCGAGTCCGCGAACGCTCCGGGCCACGACTTTCCCATTCAGAATCTGCCCTTCGGCGTTTTTCGCCGCGCCGGCAGCGCTGAAGTATTTCGTGGCGGCGTGGCCATCGGCGAGTGCATCGTCGATCTGGGCGCAGCCTGCGAACGCGGGGTCTTCGACGCAGCGGCGCGCGAAGCGGCGCTACTGGCGGCGCGACCCGCGCTAAACGATCTCATGGCGGCGGGCAATCGCAGCTGCGCGGCGCTGCGCCTGGCGTTGTCACGCGCATTGCGCCGGGGCTCTTCGCAGCGGGCGGCACTCGAACCGGCGCTGCTGCCGCAGGCGCAGGCCGAACAGGCCGTGCCCGCTCGCATCGGCGACTATACGGACTTCTACAGCTCGATCTATCACGCCACTGCGGTTGGCAGACTGTTTCGTCCGGAGCAGCCGCTGCTGCCGAACTATCGCTGGCTGCCGGTGGGCTATCACGGCCGCTGTTCCTCCATCGCGGTCTCGGGTCAGGAGTTTACGCGCCCGTTTGGCCAGCGCCTGTCTGCCTCGGCCGCGCAGCCGACGCTGGGCCGTTGCGAGCGCCTCGACTACGAGCTCGAACTCGCCGTCTTCGTCGGTCAGGGCAATCCCCTCGGCACGCGCATCAGCGTTGAGCAGGCCGAATCGCATGTGTTCGGTCTCTGCCTGCTCAACGATTGGTCGGCGCGCGACCTGCAGGCGTGGGAATATCAGCCGCTCGGACCCTTCCTCGGCAAGAACTTCGCGACCACGATATCGCCTTGGATCGTCACGCTCGAGGCGCTCGAGCCGTATCGTCTGCCGTGGTCGCGCGGCGCTGACGAACCGCCACCGCTGCCCTACCTTGACGATGCATCGGTGCGCGCAGCCGGCGCTATCGATATCCAGCTCGAGGTCTGGATCGAGACGGCCGCCATGCGAGCGGCCGGCCATGGCGCCTGCCGCCTGTCGCATACCAGCTTTCGACATGCCTATTGGAGCATCGCCCAGATGTTGGCGCACCACACTGTCAACGGCTGCAATCTGCAGTCCGGCGACCTGTTGGGCACCGGCACGCAGTCGGGACCGACGCCCGAGGAGGCGGGTTCACTGCTCGAGCTCACGCGCGGCGGGCGTGAGCCATTGCGGTTGCCCAACGGTGAGCAGCGCCGTTTTCTCGAGGATGGCGATGCCATAGTCCTGCGCGGCTATTGCAGGCGCGACGGTGCCGCCCGCATCGGGTTTGGCGAGGCGCGCGGTCAGGTACTGCCAGCGCAGGGGTGAGAGTCTGATGGCAAGCCTGCGTCTGCATACCTATTTCCGCAGCTCCGCGGCCTACCGCGTACGCATCGCGCTCAATCTGAAAGGGCTGGAGTACTCGGCGGTACCGGTTCATCTGCTGCGCGGCGAGCAGCAGGACAGCGGATTCGCCGAGCTCAACCCGGCGCGTCTCGTGCCGGTGCTCGAAGACGGCCCGGCCATCCTCACGCAGTCGCTTGCGATCATGGAATACCTCGAGGAGACCCATCCGACGCCACCATTGCTGCCGGCCGATGCGCTTGGGCGTGCGCGCGTGCGTGCGCTCTCGCTCAGCATCGCCTGCGATATCCATCCGCTGAACAATCTGCGCGTGTTGCGCTTTCTGAAATCGGCCTTCGAGCTCGACGAGACGCAGCGCGAGCGCTGGTGCCGGCACTGGATAGAGCAGGGTTTCGAATCCATCGAGCGAGCGCTCGCCGCCAGCGCGGACACCGGCAGCTATTGCCACGGGGAGTCGCCATCGCTGGCCGATTGTTGTCTCGTGCCGCAGATCGCTAATGCCCGGCGCGTGAGCTGCACGCTCGATGCGTTCCCGACGCTGTTGCGCATCCATGAGGCCTGCGTGCGTTTGCCGGCTTTTGCGCGCGCCGCTCCGGCGGCACAGCCCGATGCCGAGTAACCGCAAGCGCCGACTGCGGCTGCAGGATTATCTGCCGTATCGGCTGTCGGTGGCGGCCAATGCCGTCTCGCGGCGCATCGCCCGCGCCTACGAGGATCGCTTCGGCCTCAAGATCGCGCAGTGGCGCCTGATTGCAGTACTCGCCGACGAGGGTCCGCTCACGCAGCAGTCGCTGTGCGGGCGCACCCTCATGGATAAGGTCACGGTCATGCGCGCGGCGCAGGCACTGGTGCGCCGGGGGCTGCTGCGGCGGCTGCCGAACCGTGCCGATGGGCGCTCGCACCGCCTGGCACTGACTCGCACGGGCGGGCGCGTCTACCACGATATCGTACCGTTGGCGCTCGAGCACGAGGCGCGGATGCTGCGCGGAATGGGGGCCGTGGACGTCGCTCGTCTGGAGCGGTGGTTGCGGCAGCTCGAGCGCACGGCTCAGGGCCCTTGATGACCGTCATTCGCCGGCTGTTTCCCCAACCGATACGTGCATTAACATCCTTTAATATTTCGCACACCCCAGGTTAATTGCCGTGAGCCTACGATCGGCGGGTGCCAACGCGAGACACAGCCCGCCCCGCGTGGTGGGCATTGGGCGTGCCGGTCATCTTGAGCGCTACATCAATTCGCTGACTACTGGGCAGATGGTGCCGCTGTCGAGCTTCGTGAAGTACGATACGCAACACGTGACGTTCCTGTCGATCAATCACCAAGGACAATTCCCGGCGGTCACGCTTTCATTCAACCTCGCTCCCGGCGCCGCCCTGGGCGATGCGGTGGCGGCAATCAACCGGGCGGCAGCGCTGCTGGCTGCATTGCCGTGGATGCTGGGCCAGGGCACCGGTTCGGAGCTGCGGCGCTCGCTCGGATTCACCATGGTGGGGGGCTTGCTGCTCAGTCAAGCCCTGACTTTGTTCAGCACTGCGGTCATTTATCTAACTCTGGATCGATTCAGCGACGAGCGCCGCGCTCAACGAGTGCGTGGAGCGCGTGTAGGCTCGGGAGCCGTGCAGGCAACTGCGGATTCGCAGCTGAGCGGTCCGGGGCTGACGTAAGGGGGCGTCGTGAAAGTACTGCTGGTCGAGGACAACGAGCGGGTGACGCAGTTCGTCGTCAAGGGACTCAGAGAGTCGGGTCACACGGCCGATCATGCGGCCAATGGCCGCGATGGCATGTTTCTGGCGGCGAGCGAACCCTACGACGTCATCATCATGGATCGCATGCTGCCGGGGGACATCGATGGACTGGCGATCATCGAGGCGCTGCGCAAGTCCGGCAAGCGCACGCCGATATTGATCCTGAGCGCGCTGTCCGATGTCGATGAGCGCATTCGCGGTTTGCGCAGCGGCGGTGACGACTACCTGACCAAGCCATTTGCATTCGGCGAGCTGCTGGCGCGGCTCGATGCGCTGACGCGGCGCGCCCAGGGCGAAGGCGCGCAAACCAAGCTCGAGGTGGGCGACCTGCGCGTGGATCTGCTGACCCGGAAAGTCACGCGCGGCGATCGCAATATCGTGCTGCAGCCACGCGAGTTCAAGCTGCTCGAATATCTGATGCGGCACGCCGATCAGGTCGTGACGCGCACCATGCTGCTCGAGAACGTCTGGGACTATCACTTCGACCCGCAGACCAACGTCGTCGATGTGCACATCAGCAAGCTGCGCCAGAAAATTGACGCGGACTTCGAGCGGCCGCTGCTGCGCACCGTGCGCAACGCCGGCTATACCATGACGACGCACGATTGAGCCGGTCGGCCCGACTGGCGCGCGAGCAGCGGATTGCTGTTTAATCGAGAATCCATGTACTCATTTGCGCGCTCATCCGCACTCACGCTGGCAGTTGGCTACATCAGCCTCGGACTTGCCGCCTTGGCGCTGTTCGCAACGCCGCTTTGGTATGCCTGGCGCGTGACCGTTCAGGAAGGCCGTACCGAGATCCTGCAGGCCGACGCGCAGCTTCTCACGGACGTGTTCCGGCGCGGCGGCGCTTCAGGGCTCACGAGCTACATCGATACGCGCATCGGCATGCGCATTCCCAACGAGCGCTTTCTACTGCTGGCAGATGCCGCTCTCGCGCCCCTGGCGGGCAATCTGCGTGCGTGGCCCTCGACGATGCCGCCGCACTCCGGCAGCTACACACTGCCAGTCCAAATCGGCGGCCACATGACCAGCGCGGACTTCGTGTACGTCGCTCTGCCGGGTGGCTATAACCTGCTGGTCGGACGCGATCTGGCGCGCTATACGCCCCTGGAACACCGGTTTTGGGGAGCGCTTGCCGGCGCCGTCGGCATCCTGTCGGTCCTGGGCACGATCGGCGGCATTCTCATACGACGCGCGCTCATGCGCCGCATCCATGGCATTCGGCAGACCGTTTCGGCGATCATCAAGGGCGACTTAAGCCGCCGGTTGGCCATCGATCGAAGCGGCGACGAGCTCAATACGCTCTCGCAGACCATCAACGGCATGCTCGAGCAAATCGAGCAATTGATCCAAGGCGTGCGCAACGTTTCCAACGCGATCGCACATGATCTGCGCACGCCGCTGGCGGAGTTGCGGGCGCGACTGGAAGAGCTGTCGCTCACGAAGCCTTCACCGGAGCAGACCTTTAGCGAACTCGAGGCTGCGGTGGCGGACGTGGACCGGGTAATTCGTCTGTTCAATGCATTGCTGCGGCTCGCCGAAATCGACAGCGGCATGCGCCGCTCCGGCTTTGTCGCGCTCGATATGGCCGAGGTGGCCGCAGCCGCAGTCGAGTTCTACCAGCCCGCTGCCGAGCTCAAGAATTGTACGTTGACGATGGCAAGCAATGGTGCCGCACCGATTCGCGGTGATCCGGTTCTGCTGGCGCAGGCGCTCGGTAACCTGATCGACAATGCTCTCAAGTACACGCCCGAGGGGGGCAGTATCGCGGTCGAAGTGCGACGTGGCCCCGCACACTCAGTCGGAGTCAGCGTAGCCGATACCGGTCCCGGGATTCCCGATGCGGAGAAGGCCAAAGCCATCGAGCGCTTCTACCGCGGCGATGCGAGCCGCGGCACCCCCGGTGTCGGCCTGGGATTAAGTTTAGTCGCTGCGGTCGCGCGGCTGCACGGCAGCTCGCTGCAGTTCGAGGACAACAAACCGGGCCTGCGAGCCGTCATCGTGCTGCAGCAGGATTCGCCGGCCAGGAGCCCGGCCGCCGATGCGGCAGAGCCGCCGTCGATCCACGACGCTACGGTGCTGCGACCGACCGGATAGCTGCCGGCACCGTAACGCGATGAGGGATCAAGCCCGCGCGGGCGCTGCGCGGGCGCCGCGCAATGGCTGCATGCCTGCCGGCATGGATATTGCGGCTGCCTCCAAAGCGCGTTAGGGTGATCGATTGATATTCAACAGGCGCAATGCATGAAGCGAGCCTTGATTACCGGCGTCACCGGCCAGGACGGTGCCTACCTGGCGGAATTGCTGCTCGCCAAGGGCTATGAGGTTCATGGCATCAAGCGCCGCGCCTCTTCGTTCAACACCGATCGCATCGATCATCTCTACCAGGATCCGCACGAGCGCGGCGTGCGATTGCACCTGCACTACGGTGATCTCACCGATGCCACCAACCTGATCCGCATCGTGCAGTTGGTTCAGCCTGACGAGATCTACAATCTCGCCGCTCAAAGCCACGTCGGGGTGTCCTTCGAGACACCCGAGTACACCGCCAATTCCGACGCCTTGGGCGCGCTGCGTGTGCTCGAGGCGATCCGCATTCTGGGACTGGGCGACAAGAGCCGTTTCTACCAGGCCTCGACTTCGGAGATGTTCGGCAAGGTGCAGGAAGTCCCGCAGCGGGAGACGACGCCGTTCTATCCACGTTCGCCGTATGGCGCAGCCAAGGTTTACGCCTACTGGATCACGGTCAACTACCGCGAAGCCTATGGGCTCTATGCCTGTAACGGCATTCTGTTCAATCACGAATCTCCTGTCCGCGGTGAGACCTTCGTGACGCGCAAGATCACGCGCGGACTCTCGCGCGTGCACGCGGACCTGGAGGAGTGCGTGTTTCTCGGCAATCTCGACTCGCTGCGCGATTGGGGCCATGCACGCGACTATGTGCGCGCCCAATGGCTCATGCTGCAGCAGCCGCAGGCCGAGGATTTCGTTATCGCTACGGGCGAGCAGCACTCGGTGCGCGAGTTCGCGGAGCGCGCGGCGACGGTGCTGGGTATGCGCTTGGAGTGGCATGGTCGCGGCATCGAGGAGCGCGGCATCGATGTCAGGAGCGGCCGAACCGTCATCAGGATCGACCCGCGCTATTTCCGGCCGACTGAGGTCGAGACGCTGCTGGGAGATGCCAGCAAAGCCCGCGAGAAGCTTGGCTGGAAGCCAGAGATCGACTTTCAGGGGCTGGTGACTGAGATGGTAACGGCGGATCTGGAGCTGGCCAAGCGCGACGCGCTCATGATGCGCCAGGGTTTCAAGGTATTTCAATCTCGAGAATGACCGGTCGGTGTACGACACTTCCATCTTTGTCGCCGGACACAACGGTCTGGTAGGTTCGGCCATTGTGCGCCGACTGCGCTGCGCCGGGGCAGCACAGCTGTTGCTGCGCTCCCGTGCCGAGCTCGATCTACGCTCGGCTGCAGCGGTCGAGCAATTCTTTGCCGAGCAGCGGCCCCGGTATGTGTTTCTGGCCGCCGCGAAGGTCGGCGGCATCGAGGCCAACCGCAGCCAGCCAGCGCAGTTCCTGCGCGACAATCTGCTGATTCAGACCAACGTCATAGATGCCGCCTACCGGCACGGTGCGCACAAACTGCTGTTCCTCGGTTCGAGCTGCATCTATCCCCGGGACGCGGCGCAGCCCATGCGCGAAGAGTGTCTACTCACCGGCCCGCTGGAATCCACCAACGAGTGGTATGCGATCGCAAAGATCGCCGGACTCAAGATGTGCCAGGCTTATCGGCGCGAATATGGGTTCGACGCGATCTGCGCCATGCCGACCAACCTGTATGGACCCGGGGATAATTTCGATCTGCGCCACTCGCACGTGCTGCCGGCGCTGATGCGCAAATGCCACGAAGCGAAGCAGCAGGGGTCAAGGACCGTGGAGGTCTGGGGCACGGGCACTCCTCGCCGGGAGTTTCTGCACGTCGACGATCTGGCCGATGCCTGTGCCTATCTGATGCAGCACTACGCGAGCGAGGACCCGATCAATGTCGGGTGGGGCGAAGATGTCAGCATCGCCGAGCTCGCACGGCTGATCGCTGCCACGGTCGGCTTCAAGGGAGCGCTGCAGTTCGATGCGTCCAAGCCCGACGGCACGCCGCGCAAGCTGCTCGACACCTCACGGCTGACGGCCCTGGGCTGGCGGCCGAACATCGCACTGGCGCAGGGTCTGGCGACGACTTACGACTGGTATTGCTCACACGCGCAGCAGCTGCGCCGCTAAACTAGCGCTGCCTGCTTGCGGGATACGATTCACCACCTTGAAGGATGTAGGATGACCAAGAAGCTCAACCTGGCTGCTCTGGCCTTGCTGGCCGCAACCCTTGTCGGCGCACCGATCATGGCTTCGGCCGATGCGACTGCAACCGATAGCGGCTCTGCCTGGGACTCGTCGATCTCGGTGCAAATTGGTGCAAACCATGGCCATCATCGACATCACCGGCACCGTCGACACGGCCATTGACCGCCTTGCCCGGGCCGTTGCCTGGGCGGCAGACTGCCAGGCAACGCCCGGCGCAATCTTCAGCCGCCGGCGCCCATGAGTTTGGCATGCAGCGAAATGTCGGCGCGCAGCAGCCGGGAGACCGGGCAATTCGCCTTGGCATCGCTGGCAATCTGCTCGTACTTCTCGGCGGTAATGCCGGGAATCCAGGCCTCATTCTCCAGATGCACGGTGGTGATGCTCCAGTTGCCGGCCACCAGCTCCAGCGAAACCGTGGCGGAAGTCGCCAGACGCTTTGGGTTGAAGCCGGCGGTGCCGAGGCTGGCCGACAACGCCATGGTAAAACAGCCGGCATGGGCCGCGGCAATCAGCTCTTCGGGATTAGTGCCTTTGGCGCCTTCGAAACGCGTTGCAAAGCTGTACGGCGTCTCCTTGAGCACCCCGCTGTGCGTCGACAGTGCTCCAGAACCGTGTTTGAGATCGCCATGCCAGATAGCCGATGCGGTTTGCTTCATGGGAGACTCCAAAGGTTGAACGCGCCCTGAGGGCGGCACTGTACAGCCTCCTGCGCGCAAGCCGCCAGCACCCGGGAGGCTGATATTTCTACCGAGGACTCGATGGACGAGCCGGCGTGGTTACTGTGGGCGCGCGAACTGCAGGCGATTGCGCAGACCGGCCTGACTTTCAGCACCGACGCCTACGATCTGGAGCGGTACCGTCGCGTGCGCGCAATCGCCGCCGCCATGCTCGCCGACGGTTCCGGGACTGCGCTCGAGCGCATTGCGGGTCTGTTCGAGCAGGATCTGGGCTACCCGACGCCCAAGGTCGATGTGCGTGGGGCAGTGTTCCGCGATGGTCGCATCCTCATGGTGCGCGAGGTCAGCGACGGCGGCTGGACGCTGCCGGGCGGCTGGGCCGACGTCGATCAATCGGCGAAGGAATGCGTCGAACGGGAAATACGCGAGGAGTCGGGCTTCGAGGCGCGTGCGGTCAAGCTCGCCGCCGTCTATGACTATCGACGCCAGGGGCATCGCCGGTCGCACCCATACTCTATCTATAAGCTCTTCTTTCTATGCGAGCTCTGCGGCGGACAGGCGCGGTGCAGCCTCGAAACCAGCGCCGTCGACTTCTTCGCGCCGGACGGTTTGCCGCCGCTGTCTTTGGGCCGAATCACGCCCACCCAGATCGCGCGCATGTTCGTGCATCACAACGACGCCTCGCTCGCGACCGAATTCGATTAGAGGCCTGCACGCCGCTTGCGGTTCCAGGCGCTTTAAGGGGATTTAAGCGGCGCGCGCCAGTGCCCTGGGTGAAACGATGGGCCGCAATGCGCTGCCGACGTCGTTCCAGTGCCACAGCTCGAGCTCGCCGCTGCGATCTTCGATCAATGCCGAGCAGCTGTCGACCCAATCGCCGTCATTGCAGTAGAGCGTGCCGTCGAGCTCGACGATTTCCGGGCGGTGGATATGACCGCAGACGATGCCGTCCACGCCGCGGCGGCGAGCTGCCTGCGCGGCAGCTTGCTCAAAGCCGTGGACGTACTTCATGGCATTGCCCACGCGGTGCTTGAGATAGCCGGCCAGCGACCAGTAGGGATAGCCAAAGCGGCGGCGCAAGGCGTTGACGATCCGGTTCGCGCCCAGAGTCACGTCGTACAGCCCCGATCCCAGCGCGGCGAGCCAGGGACTGCATTGCACGGCGGCGTCGAATTCATCGCCGTGCATTATCAGCAGCTTCAGCTCGCGCAAGGTCGTGTGAACGTACTCGCGATGAACTTCGAGATTGCCGAAACTCGTGCCGCAGATCTCGCGCAGCTGTTCATCGTGATTGCCGGGCACGTAGACCACGCGAGTTCCGTGCTTGGTCTTGCCGAGTATCGTGCGCAGCACGTCGTTGTGCAGTTGCGGCCAGTAGAAGCTGCGCCGCAGGCTCCAGACGTCGACGATATCGCCGACCAGGAACAGCCGTTCCATCTGTACGTGGCGCAGGAAGTCGAGCACCAGATCGGCGCGGCATTCGCGCGAGCCGAGATGTATGTCTGAGATGAAGGCGCTGCGAACGTGGATGATGGAGCCGGAGGTACCGGTCATTCGCACTGCCTCGAGCTGCCGCGACTGAACACAGCATGGCGAAAGTCCATGACATCCACATAACCGATCTATGAAGGATAGATTAATTTGATGGCAAGGCTCTGCCGCATTAACTTAAAGTGATTTCTGAGCACCCCCGGGCATCAATGTCGCGGCGGTGGCGCGTTGCCTCCGAGGGCCTGATACAGCGCGGCCGAGTCGACGTAGCGATTCATGAGCGCCTGCGCGCGGCCAATGACCGCCTGCTGATAGGTCTGCTGGGCAATCAACAGCGCGAGGTAGCTGACTGCGCCCAGATCGAATTGTTGGCGCGTGATCGCGAGGCTCGCCATCGAGGCGCTATAGGCTCGTTCCTCGGCGCGCACTGCATCGCCATCCGCCGCGAGAGCGCGCAGCGCATCGGCGACGTTCTGAAATGCCGTGAGCACTGCCAGGCGATATTGCGCTCCGGCGATGTCGACTCCGGCCCGTGCGGCGCGCTCGCGATGATACAGAGTGCCACCCGCAAACAAGGTCTGGCTCAAGGAGGCCCCGACGGTCCAGAACTCGTTCATGCCCGAGAAGATCTCGCTGGTTTCCGTGGCCACGTTGCCGATCGCGCCGCTCAGCGTGATCTGCGGCAGCATGTTGGCAATGGCAACGCCGACGGTCGCGGTAGCGGCGTGCAGTTGCGCTTCGGCCGCGCGCACATCCGGTCGCCGCTCGACCAGTTGCGCGGGCACCCCAACCGGGATCTGCATCGGCAGGGTCAGCTGATCGAGCTCGACGTGACTGATCGGTGCGTCGCCGGGCAATTGCCCCGTGAGCACGGCAAGCATGTTGTGCTGCTGGTCGAGGCTCTTCTGCAGCGGCGGCAGCGAGGCTTCGATCTGTGCCAGGGCCGCATCCTGGGCCAGCACGTCGGCTTCCGCGATGGCACCCAGTTCGAGCTCCCTGCGCATGACGGCCAGCGATTCGCGCTCCAAGCTGATCACCTGCTGCGTCGCTCCGACCTGCGCGCGCAGGCCCGCTTCCTGGATTGCGGCGCTGACGACGTTGGCGGTCAGGGTCAGGTAGGCGGCGTCGTACTCATAGCGGTTCGCATCGGCCAGCGCCTGCAGCGATTCCACCTGTCGTCGATTGCCGCCAAAGAGGTCGGGTACGTAAGACACCGTGAGTTGCGGTGTGTACAGCGCAAAGGTGGCGACGCCTGAGGTCAGCGTCGGCGCGAGCACCTGCACGGCATTGCGGTTCTTGCTGGCGCTGAAGGCGGCCTGCACGGTGGGAAAGTAGGCGCCTCGCTGCGCGGCGACGTTCTCCAGCGACTGGCGCAACGTGGCTTCGGCGACTTGCATCGTGGGATTGGCGTGCAGGGCCTGAGCCACCAATGCATCGACTTCGCTTGATCCAAAGGCCTTCCACCAATCCGCGGGCGGGTTCTGGTCCCGCACGAAGCTCTGCGCAGCGGCGTCGGTGGCGGAGTCGGGCGCCGACAGCGGTTGCATGGTATAGCGATCGGTCTGGGGCGCGGCCGGGCGGTGGAAATTTGGGCCCACCGCGCAGCCGGTCAGCGCTGCGCCGGCCAGGATCGCCCATGCGCGGGGTGTGACTCGGGGCATCACGCGCTCTCCGGGCCGATGTCGCGCGACTCGTCGGTGAGCACGGGCGTGCGCTTGGAGAAGGTATCGATGAGCACCGGCAATACCAGCAGGATCAGCACCGGCGCGAACAGCATGCCGCCGACCACGACCAGCGCCAAGGGGCGTTGCACCTGCGAGCCGATTCCGGTCGAAATGGCCGCAGGGATCAATCCGACGCAAGCAACGATACAGGTCATCATTACGGGGCGCAGTTGCGTACGGCAGGTCGCGCGAATAGCCTCGCGGCGTTCGACGCCGTACTCCAGACTTAGATTGTAATAGGAGATTACCAGGATGCCGTCCATCGCGGCGATGCCAAACAGCGCCACGAACCCGATCGCCGCCGACACGCTGAACGCTGTGCCGGTCAGGAACAGTGCGAAAATGCCGCCCACCAGGGCCATCGGAATCACGCTTGCAGCCAGCAGCACATCGCTGAGCAGACCGAAGTTCAGGAACAGCAGGACGCAAATCAACAGTATCGCGATCGGCACGACGATCTCGAGGCGCCCCAGCGCCTCCTGCAGATTGCCGAACTCGCCGACCCATTCGAGCCGATAGCCGCCCGGCAGATTGATCTGCTGCGCGATGCGCTCCTGAGCGTCCAGTACCGTGGTTCCCAGATCACGTCCGCGCACGCTGAATTTGATGGGTACGTAGCGCTCCTGCTGCTCCCGATAGATGAACGAGGCGCCGGAGACGAGCTTGATGTCGGCCAGATCGGCGAGCGTCACCGGAATCGTGCCGTTGCCGGACGGATTCTGCGCGGCGATGGGTATGAGTTTGATTGCATCGAGGCTTTGGCGGTACGGTGCGGCCAGGCGAACTATGATCGGAAAATGACGGTCACTGCCGGGCTCGTACAGGTCCCCTGGAGATTGTCCGCCGATCGCGGTCTGCACGACCGCATTGACATCGCCGGGTGCCAGACCGTAGCGCGCCGCGCGCGTCCGATCGACGTCGATGCGGATGGTGGGCTGACCCAACGAGCGCAGTACGGCCAGATCGGTCACGCCCGGCACGTCGGCCATGATTTTGGCAATCTGATTGGCCGTGTGCTCGAGGGTCTCGAGATCGTTGCCGTAGACCTTGACGGAGTTCTCCCCCTTGACGCCGGAGGCAGCCTCCTCGACGTTGTCTTCGATGTACTGCGAGAAGTTGAAGTCGACGCCAGGAAATTGCTGGGTCAGCGCCTCGGTCATCTGCTCGGTGAGCTTGTCCTTGTCCATACCGCCAGGCCAGGCATCGAAGGGCTTCAGAGGCACGAAAAATTCGGCATTGAAGAATCCCGTGGCGTCGGTACCATCGTCGGGGCGCCCGTGCTGCGAAACGACGGTTTCGACCTCGGGGTAGGCACGGATGAGCCGACGCATACGATTGACGTAGCCGTTACCTTCCTCGATTGAGATTGATGTCGGAAGTGTGGCGCGAATCCAGAAGTTACCCTCCTCGAGCTTTGGCAGGAATTCCAATCCGAGCGTGCGCACGCTGAGCAGTGCCAGGATGATCACGAGCGCGCCGCCGCCGAGAGTCAAATAGCGGTTGGTCAGCGCGAATTGCACGACGGGGTCGTATATCTTGCGCAGCCAGCGGATCAGAGCGGTCTCGGTTTCCCGGATCTTCCCCTGCAGCAGCAGCGCACTCAGTGCCGGCGCGATCGTGAAGGTTGCGATGAGGCCGCCCGCGATGGCGTAGCCATAGGTCTTGGCCATCGGGCCGAAGATGTGGCCTTCGATGCCGGACAGCGTGAACAGCGGTACGAAGCCGGCGATGATGATGGCCGCGGCGAAGAAGATCGAACGGCTGACTTCCGCCGCAGCCAGGGCAATGACCGCATAACGGCCGCTGAACCCGCTCGGTACGCGCATGATGTCGAGCCGTGAGGCGCCGGCACCGCGCTGCCCGGAAGCCGCCTCGGCCAGGTGCCGGAAGATGTTCTCGACCATGATGACTGTCGCATCGACGACCAAGCCGAAATCTATGGCGCCGACCGACAGGAGGTTGGCCGACTCGCCGCGGATCACCATGAGGCCGATCGCGAATGACAACGCAAACGGAATCGTCATGCCGACGATCACGGCACTGCGCAGATTGCCGAGGAATAGCCACTGCAGCACGAAGATCAGCAGCATGCCGAGGATCATGTTGTGAAGAACCGTATGCGTCGTGATCGCGATCAGATCGCTGCGATCGTAAATGCGCTCGATGTGCACTCCGGGCGGCAACACCCCGGAGTCATTGATCTCGGTGACCTTGGCTTCGACCCGTTTGATAGTCGGAATGCTCTGCGCACCGCGACGCATGAGCACGATACCCTGTACGATGTCGTCGTCGTCATCATTGCCGGCAATACCGAGCCGCGGCAGATGCCCGACCTGCACATCCGCGACGTCGCGGACATAGACCGGCGCGCCGCTGTTGCTCGAGATCACCGTCTGGCGGATCGCATCCATCGAGCTGATCAGGCCCACGCCGCGCACCACGACCGACTGCGGACCGATGTTGAGTGTCTGGCCGCCGACATTGATGTTGGCGTTGGACAGCGCCTGCAGGATCTGCGCAATCGACAGGCTGTAATCGACCAGACGTCGTTGATCTACCGT
>DATNHF010000050.1:0-53648 GCA_035605115.1 Steroidobacteraceae bacterium
GCCGAAGGAG
Organism: Steroidobacteraceae bacterium; assembly: GCA_035605115.1. Lineage (GTDB taxonomy): Bacteria > Pseudomonadota > Gammaproteobacteria > Steroidobacterales > Steroidobacteraceae > FEN-1191. The sequence continues at coordinate 11 of DATNHF010000050.1, forward strand.
AGGAAAGCCTATGAAGCCTGAATACGACTTCTCTCGCGGCAAGCGGGGCGCGGTGCTGCCCGCGCGCGGCAAGACGCGCATCACCATCTATCTCGATGATGCAATCGTCGAGCGCTTCAAAGCCGAGTCGCAGCGCACCGGGAAGGGCTATCAGACGCTCATCAATGAAGCGCTGACACAGCAGACTTCCGCTACAGAGCGGCCCGTGACAGCGGCGGAAGTGCGCAGAATCCTGCGCGAGGAACTTGCGGCCGGCTAACGCGGCGCTCATGGGGCCGCCTTAGCGGCGACGCTGCTCGCCTGCGTAGGCCGACGCGAGTGCCGCCACAGGAACATGTCCGAAACGCCGCTCAGGATTCGGCGCAGTTCCTTCGATTGAATCAGATGTTCATCGTCTGCAGCCGGAGGAGGTGTCGGTTCATTTGCTGCCTCTGCGAGTGCCTCGCGGATCACTCTGCGGCGCCCCTGAAGCTGGCCCTCGAAGGAGCGGCAAATGGCGCGCTGCTGGCCGCTTTCGCCATGCGCACGGGTAGGCTCGACCATTCTTACTGCGGCACAGATCGCATTCCCATTTTGCTATAGCTGGTTTGAATCAGAAGCGCTACCGGACACGAGTTCGAGAAGATCCACTGATGATCTCAAGCCTTCGATGCCTTTGTGAGCGTGCAGATGTACTGTCACGATAGAACTCATGCTAGCGGCGAGCATAGCCCGAGATAAAAACCTCCACTGCTCGACGCACTGCGCTCGTAATGGTCTCTGGCTTCACCGGGTCAAGCATTCCCAGCAGGAACCGTTGCATTAGTTCGGATTCGAGGAGGCTGAGCAGATGCATGGCGGCAATCTTCGGATCGGCCGTGCGAATCGCGCGGCGCTTCATGCCTCTTCGGAGAAAATCGGCGACCCGACTTTCAATAGGGGCGGCCGCCTGTTCAAAGGACAATTTGCCGATGTCGGAGTGCCGCGATTCAGCGATCGTGAGGTGCCGGATCGCCATCGCCTCCGGTGAGTACAGTACGACCAGGAGGTTCTTACCGAAATCCAAGAGCTGCTGCTTGAAGTCCTCAGCCTCCGGGTTGAGCCCGCCCACTATCTCTTCCAACTCGCCTGCTTTCGCTTTGTGCATGACTTCGAAAAATAGCTTCTCCTTTGAAGGGAAGTAGTTGTACAGGGTTGCTTTGGAGCCGCCGGTGCGCGCCCGAATGTCAGACATCGAGGCGCGTTCGAACCCCATTTCTCGGAAGACTTCGGCGGCGGCGTTGAGAATCGCTTGGCGTTTAACTTCGGTTTTGGTCTTCATGTGTGCGGATGACAGAACCGGTGGGTACAGTTTAGGACAACATGGACATAAACGCGCCAATTTATTCCGCGCTCCTAACTGAGCTCTTCGCAGCGCGCCCGCTTCTCGATTGCCTCTCTTGCGGGCTGTTCGGGGCATAAGCCCTCAGGAAGGTGGCGACAGCACGTTGTGCCGCCAGCGCGATCTCCTGCTCATCCGGAGAACCTTCGCGCACTTGCAGCAGCAGCGGCTCGAGCATTTCGGCCTCGAGCATGGCACCGAGCTGCTCGGCCGCGAGGTCAGGGTCGTCGTGGCGCAGCTTTCCGGATGCCATGCATTCGGCCAGGAATGCCGACAGCTTCACGCGCAGCGCGCTGAGCTTGCCGAAGAACAGCTTTCCGGTTCCCGAGCGCGCCGCCTCAGCAATGATCAGCCGCCGCACCTCCAGCTGCTCGGGTGAGCAGATGAATTTCAGCACGCTGCTGCCGAAGTTGAGTAGGGCGGCACGTGGGTCGGCTCGGGAGGCATCGAGATACTTGAGGGTGCCAGACATGTAGTTTTCCAGCGCCGCCATCATGCATTCAACGAATAGCCCTTCCTTCGAGGGGAAGTGGCTGTAGACCGTGGACTTCGAGCCCCCGACCTGCGCGGTGATCTCGTCCATGGAGGTCTTGTCAAACCCCTGGACGCGGAACAGCCGATAGGCTGTCTCGAGTATGGCCTGTCGCTTGATGTCGCTTTTGTTCACTTGCATGTCGCTATTCCAATAGTACTAAACGGTTCAGTACAGTTTCTATTGACAACGCTCGCGAGTCAAGTAAACTGAACCGTACGGTACATATATGGTCATGGGAGCGGCAACGATGAAAGCGACGAATATCTCATCCCCCAGCGCCTGCCAGCGCCTCGTCAAGGCGCTGATCGCTGCGAGCTTGGTTACGAGCGGGGGCTGTGCGCAGCTTCCTCACGTGCATGCGTCTCCGGCCATCCAAGAGGTTGCACAGCTCGGGAGCGCACAATCTTTCTCCGCCCCAGCCGCGGCCTGGCCGGACGGTGGATGGTGGCACGCCTATCAGGACCCGCAGCTCGATGCCCTGATCGAGGAGGCATTACGCGCCTCGCCGGACCTCGATCTCGCGCAAGCGAGATTGTCGGCTGCCATGGGTGCCTCTCAGCTCTCCGGTGCGACACGGATGCCTGAGGTCACGGGCAATGCGCTGCTCAACGAGGGCAGACAGAGCTACAACTACCTGATCCCGCCTCAGGCGCTGCCACATGGGTGGAACGATTACGGTCTCGCGACGCTGAATCTGAGCTGGGAACTGGACTTCTGGGGCAAGAATCGCTCGGCGCTGGCGGCGGCCCTCTCGGAGCAACGCGCGGCCGAGGTTGAAATCGCCCAGACCCGGCTGATCCTGTCCACCTCCGTGGCTTCGGCCTACGCCGGTCTGGTCGATCTGTATACGCTGCGGGACAACGCCGCCGAGACGTTGGATCTGCGCGATAAGACGGTGGCGCTGTTCCGTCAGCGGCACGAATTCGGTCTCGAGACCCTGGCGAGCGTGCGCCAGGTGGAGGCTCGGCAGGCCGCGGCGCAAGGTGAGCTGCTCGCGCTCGATGAGCGCATCAGTCTGCAGAAGAATGCCATAGCAGCGCTCGTGGGAGCGGGTCCCGATCGGGGCCTGGCCATCGCGCGTCCGACAGCGCAGTTTGCCGGGTCCCAGGGGTTGCCGTCTAACCTGGCGCTGGAGCTGCTCGGACGGCGCCCCGACATCGTCGCCGCCCGATTGCGCACCGAGGCGGCCGCCCGCCGGATCGATGAGAAAAAAGCCGGGTTCTACCCAAGTGTCAACCTGCTCGCATTCATCGGCGTGCAGTCCCTCGGCATCCACAATCTCGCCCAGTCCGGCTCTGAGATCGGTGGTGCGGGCCCAGCGGTTTCGCTGCCGATCTTCAATACGCAGCGCCTGCAGGGCCAGTTGCGCGGGGCGCGGGCTGAGTACGACGCCTCCGTCGCAACCTACAACGCAACACTTTCGAACGCACTGCGGCAAGTGGCCGATGCGGCGACCAGCCGCAAGTCTCTAGAAGGGGAACTGGCTGCATCGCGTGCGGCTGTCGCCGCGGCCGCCGAGGCCCACGAGATCGTCAGCAAACGCTACCAGGGCGAGCTCGCGACCTATCTCGATGTGCTGACGGCCGAAGACGCACTGATCTCGGCCCGGCGTTCCGAGGCCGAACTGGAAACCCGCGCCTTGATTCTAGATGTGGCGCTCGTGCGTGCACTCGGTGGCGGCTTCACATCGGACAGCCACGCCACGCAGCATGGAATGACTTGATCAATAACCTAAGGACTCAACGAGGAGAATGCCATGAACCAGCCCAAGAAAGCGTCCGTTTCGAGCATCCCGATGCCGGCGGCGAATGACACTGAAGCCAAGAATCGCACGCGACGGCGAGCCGTCCTGTTTTCTGTGCTTGCCCTGACGGCAGCGGCAGCCGGCGGCGGAGCCTATGTCTATTGGAAGCAGGTCGGTTCCCGCTATGTGTCGACCGACAACGCCTATACCGCCGCCGAGGTCGCGATGGTGACCTCAGAAATCGACGGACCGGTGGCGGCCGTGAATGTAGTCGACAGCCAGGAAGTCAAGCGGGGCGAGATCCTGGTGGTGATCGATGACACGGATGCCAGACTCGCGCTCCGACAGGCGCAGGCAGACATGGCCCGTGCCCAGGCCCAGGTCACGGCGGCAGCAGCCGATGTCGATCGCACCGGCATCGACCTGAAGCGGCGCGAGGCGCTGGTCGAATCAGGATCCGTCTCGGGTGATGAGCTAACCCATGTCAAGAACGGGGCCAGCGACGCCGAAGCGGCGCTCAATGCTGCTCGTGCAGCCGTGGCGCTGGCACAGGCACGCGTCGACAAAGCCAAGGTCGACCTCGGCCGCACGGTGATTCGCTCGCCCGTGGACGGCGTTGTCGCTCGACGTCAGGTCCAGCTCGGAGAGCGGGTCCAGCCTTCCACGCCCTTGCTTTCCGTGGTGCCAGTCGAGGAGCTGTATGTCAACGCCAATTTCAAGGAAGTGCAGCTCTCTAAAGTGCGAAATGGGCAGAAGGTCGAACTCGTCTCTGATCTCTACCACGGCAAGGTCGTCTTCCACGGCGTCGTGGACGGCTTCTCGGGTGGGACGGGCGCAGCCTTTGCGCTGATTCCCGCGCAGAACGCGACCGGCAACTGGATCAAGGTGGTGCAGCGCCTGCCGGTGCGCATTCGTCTGGATCCCGCGGAGCTCGCTGCCCACCCACTGCGGGTCGGGCTGTCGATGAACGCGACCGTCGATCTGCGCAGCAACTCATAAGGCTGCGCAGCAACTCATCAAGGCAGCAACTCATCAGGTGATGCCATGTCAAGCGTTCCGATGACTCTGAAGAGCGAGTCCACTCTAAGCGGCGCGATGCTGTGGGTAGGCGGCATTGTGCTGGCGTTGGCGAACTTCGTCGCGGTGCTGAATATGACGATCGCCAACGTGACGGTGCCGAACATCGCCGGGGCGCTCGGCGCCGGCTCCAGCCAAGGAACCTGGGTGATTACCTCCTACGCCGTGGCGGAGGCCATCACCGTGCCTCTGACGGGATGGCTGTCCGGGCGCTTTGGCGCGGTCCGGCTGTTTTGCATCTCCGTCATGCTCTTCGGATTCTTCTCGCTCCTCTGCGGCATGTCTACGACGCTGCCCATGCTGCTTGGCATGCGGGTGTTGCAGGGCATGGCGGGCGGCCCGCTGCTGGCGCTCTCTCAGACCCTGCTGCTGCGGATCTTCCCCAAGGAGCAGTCCATGCAGGCCATGGGGCTCTGGGCGATGACGACGCTGCTGGCCCCTGTGGTTGGGCCGGTGCTCGGGGGCTGGTTGTGCGACAACTACTCCTGGTCGTGGGTGTTCCTGATCAACGTACCCATGGCACTGCTCTTCGGACTCATCGCCTGGGTCCTGCTCAAGCGCTACCAAGACCCTGCGGTCATCAAGCCGGTCGACAAGATCGGCATGCTGTTGCTGGTCATCTGGGTGGCGGCATTGCAGATCATGCTCGATGAGGGCAAGGACCTCGACTGGTTCTCCTCGATCGAGATCCGGGTGCTCGCGATCGTCGCCGTGATTGGCTTTCTGTCCTTCCTGATCTGGGAGCTGACCGAGCAGTATCCAATTGTCGATCTGCGGGTCTTTCGCCATCGCGGTTTTGCCTCCTGCATGCTGGTACTCGCACTCGCTTTCGGTGCCTTCTTCGGCATCAACGTGCTGACCCCGCAATGGCTGCAATACAACATGGGTTACACAACGACTTGGGCGGGACTGGTGGTCGCCTGGGGAGGCCTCTTGTCGGTGGTCTTCTCACCCATTGCGGCGAAACTTGCAAACCGCGTTGATCCGCGCTTGCTCATCTTCATCGGCTGCCTGTGGCTCGGCCTCGATGTGTTGTGGCGCTCGATCGCCACCTCCGACATGAGCTACTGGGTGATCTGCATCCCGCTGTTCTTCATGGGCGTTGGTATGCCGATGTACTACGTGCCGCTGACGGGGCTCGCGATGGGGTCGGTGAATGAAGAGGAGACAGCCTCGGCCGCCGGGCTCATGAACTTCGTGCGCACGATCTCCGGTGCCATTGCGACCTCGCTGGTGACCACCTCCTGGCAGAACCGCAGCATCATCGCCCACGCTGAGTTGGCGGACGTCGTTGACCCGAGCGGGCAGGTCGCCGCCATGCTCCCGAGCGGCAACAATGGGCAGTTCGTGCGCGAGATGCTCAACAACCTCGTGACGAGAGAGAGCCTGATGCTCGCCACCAACGGCCTGATGATGGTGATCGGCACGGTCTTCATTATCGCGTCCGTCTCGATCGTGCTCGCGCCCAAGGCCGCTCGGGCGGTCGATGCCGCCTCGGTGGGGCATTGAGTCCGGTGGGAATTTCGCAAAAAGGTGTCGAACCATGAACCCGGCACGCTGCAGTGTCCATCGGTCCTGGCAGATGAGCCTTCCGCGTTGGATGTGCGTGTTAGGTGTCCTGGCACTGGCCGGATGTGCAGCACTTCCACGTCGTGAGGCACCGCCCACCCTGTTCAGTTCGGCAGCGCCGTTGGGTTTTGATGCGGACGTTCGATTCCTCAGTACGGATCGCGCCAGCGTCGAAGCGAAATCCGCTGCCGGTCTGCAACGCTTAAGAAGCTCATCCAAGGACGGTATCGTGCGCGCGTTAGTCATTTCGGGTGGCGGCGCAGGCGGCGCCTTTGGGGCGGGGGCGCTGGTCGGGCTCAGCCGCTCCCATGACAGACCTCAATATGATGTGGTCACCGGCGTGAGCGCCGGCGCGCTCATCGCTCCGTTCGCATTTCTAGGGCCTGAGTGGAACTCACAGCTCACCGATGCCTTCACGAGCGGTCGAGGTGAGCAGATGAGTCTGCGTGGACTCACCGAGCTACCGTTTGGCGCTTCGCGCCGGAGCGCCGCTCTCACCGCGCTGGTGGACCACTACGTCACCCCTGAGCTTATTCAGGCTGTCGCCAGGGAGGCTGCAAAGGGACGGATTCTTTGGGTCGCCACAACCGATCTGGACAAGGAAGAGACTGTGATCTGGGATTTGGGAGCGATTGCGGACCATGGCGGCGAGCCGGCTCGCACCTTATTCCGGGACGTGCTGGTGGCATCGGCCAGCATTCCGGGCGTCTTCTCACCCGTACTCATCCATGTTCAGGAGGCGGGTGTGTCTTATGACGAGATGCATGTGGATGGCAACGCATCGACCTCGCTGTTTGTCGCTCCCGTGGCGGCCTACTTTGCGCTACTGGATCAACGCAGCCTGGACGGCGCACGGGTGTACGTGTTGATCAACGGACAGATAATCGATGCGCCCGAGACGACTCGCTACCAGCTCGGACCCATCGTTTCGCGAACATTCTCTGCGGCCTTAAAGCACATGTCCAGAGCGCAAATGATCGCGGTCAATCAGTTCGCCGAGAAGTACCGCATGTCGGTTCAATCAACCTACGTGCCGTTCGACTATCCCAAATATGGGTCGGCCGACTTCCGGGCATCCACCATGCGGGCGCTTTTTGACTACGGTGCGCGCTGCGCACAGAGCGGACGTCTATGGACGACACTAGACGAGACGATCAACACGATCGCAGCCGCAGCGCCGGTCTGGAAGCAGACCCCGCCGTTGAATCAGGCGGTCGCGTGCCCTCTGAGGGACACCAAGTTTGTAGCGGGAATGCGATGAGCCCGGGTCTCGAGACAGCGCCTCGGGGGCTACGCGATTATACCCGCCGCATCCTGACTGCAGGCGCTGTCCTTGCGCTGCTGTACTTTGGTCGGCACGTGCTGATGCCACTCGCGCTTGCGATCATGGTCAGCCTCTTGATGGCGCCTGCGGTGAGAGCCTTGCGGCGGATTGGCATCGGCCGCACCTCTTCGGTGCTCATTGTCGTGCTGACGCTGGCCGTCTCCTGCCTGATGATTGGCGTGGTACTCGGAGCCCAGGTGCTGCGAATCGCCGAGAGTCTTCCTCAGTACGAACACACGATACACCGCAAGCTCAAAACGTTGGACGAGGTCACCTGGGGAAGGGTGCGGGTACTCGCGTCCGAGGCGAGCGGCCTGATCGCCATCCACGATCCAGAGCCCATCGCGCCTGCCGCCGCGCATGCTGGGCAGTCCGAACGGGAACTGGCTTTGAACGCCTCAGGACCCAATGCTGCTGCGGATCAGCCACTGCATCTGATCGGCAAAGCGCTGACCACGGTCTGGACGCCGCTGCAGGGCACGGGGATCGTGCTGCTGGTCACCATTTTCGTGTTGCTGGAGCATGAATCGCTGCGCGACCGCTTTATCCGCATCGCGGGGGCGAGCGACATACGCGCCATGACCCTGGCGCTCAACGATGCGAGCGAGCGACTGTCGCGGTATTTCGTCTCGCAAACGTGCGTCAACCTGGCCTTTGGCGTCGCGATCTGGGCGGGTCTGAAGCTTCTGGGCGTCCCGCAAGCCATGCTGTGGGGCACGTTGGCCGGCCTCACGCGCTTCGTGCCGTACGTAGGCGTTGCCACCGTAGCGTTGTTCGCAACTGCGCTGTCGTTCGCGGTCGATTCGGGATGGTCACTTGCCGTGAGCACCTTAGCGCTCTTCATCTTGCTCGACATTGTGGCGGCTCAACTTCTGGAGCCGCGCCTATACGGCCACACCACGGGCTTGTCGCCGCTCGCAGTCGTAGTGGGAGCCATATTGTGGAGCTCGCTCTGGGGGCCGGTGGGCTTGGTTCTGTCGACGCCGCTGACTTTGTGCCTTCTGGTGGCCGGACGACACATCAAGGCGTTTGAGACACTGGAACTGCTGCTGGGCGATGTCCAACCGCTGACATTGCCCCAGGGTTTATATCAGCGCGCGCTCGCCGGAGACTCGCACGAGGTCATCGCCAACGCGCGCACATTCCTGAAGAGCAATTCGCTGGCGAGGTATTGCGATCGGGTTCTGTTGCCCGCCTTGCACCTGGCACGGCTGGACGCCGAACGCAGTGCAACTGGGAAGGATCAGCACCGCAGGATCCGCCGCGTGATCGTCGAGGTCGTGGCAGCCCTGAACAGCAACGGCCTCAGGCTGCAACCGCGGCAGGATCGAGGCGCCGTGCTCGATGAAGTCAGTGCCGGGCGGTGGCTGCGGCAGCAGCGCGAAAAGCTGAGCGGGAGATGGCAGGGTCCATTGGGCGTCCCTGCGGGCTCTGTCGTACTCTGCTTGGGCGTGGGCTCATCCCCCGACGATCTTGCCGCCGAGCTGCTGGTGAGGCTGTTGCGCGCCGAGAAGCTGGACGCCCGGCATTTCTCCGCCGGAGAGATCGGAAGTGGGTTGCCCCCCGGCGCGGACCCCGATGGGGTGTCCATCGTCTACCTGGTCAGCGCCTTCCCGAGTCCGGAACGCGAACGCTGCGAGGCTCTGAGCAATCAAGTTCGGGAGCTCTTCCCTCGAGCCCACCTGGTCAGGGTGTTTTGTCCCGGGGTCACCGCAGTGTCCGGCGAGCGCTTCACCGATGCCAGTGCAGAGCCCACGGCAAACTCACTTGAGCATGCGCTAGCGCTTTGCCTCTCCTGGAAGCACAAGCACCATGAGCAGGGTGCGCTCGCGACATCCACGCTGGCAGATGTTTCGGGGTAGTGCATGCAAATGGAGAAACAGTTTATGTCGACGGCAGATCGCAAACCACCGCTGGCCGTATTGGACCCGCTGGCGCAATACGGCTGTGGGCCCATTCAGTTCTCGGGCACGGACAACACATTCTATGAGCGCCGCCTGATCTTCGATAAGATCATCGAGCCCTCGGCCGCAACGTTGCGGGATCAATTCGAGATCTTTGCCTTATCGGTCAGGGATGTGCTCTCGCAGCGCTGGGTGCTCACGACGCGCACCTATGCGCAGCGGAATCCGAAGCGCATCTATTACCTCTCCATGGAATATTTGCTCGGCCGGTCGCTGGCGAACAATGTGATGAATCTGTTGCTGCAAACGGTGGCAGAGGACACGGTCATACGGAAAGAGATCGACTGGCTCAGCGTGCTGGAATCGGAACCCGATCCCGGGCTGGGCAACGGCGGTCTCGGACGGCTTGCGGCATGTTTCCTCGACTCGATGGCGACGCTGCAGCTGCCAGCCATGGGCTACGGACTGCGCTACGAGTACGGCATGTTCACGCAGTCGATTCAGAATGGCTGGCAGCAGGAACGGCCGGATCGCTGGCTACAACATCCCGACCCTTGGGAAGTGGCGCGACCCGATGAGCGTGTGGAGGTGAAGTTCGGCTGCTCCTTCACGCTGCGGGAAGGCAACCTCGAGCTGGTGCCCGGGCGCCCATGCACCCTCATTGGTATGCCCTATGACCGACCGGTCGTGGGTTACGGTGGTCGGAACATCAACACCCTGAGGCTCTGGAGTGCGGTTGCTCCGCAGGAGTTTGATTTCCATCGCTTCAGCGCCGGGGACTTTGTAGCTGCGCTGACGGAAACTCTGGCGGCCGGATCGCTGACGCGCGTGCTCTACCCGGATGATTCCACGATGCGCGGTCGCGGACTGCGGTTCGTACAGGAATATTTCCTGGTGGCCTGCTCGCTCGCCGATCTGGTCCGGCGCTTTCGCCTCACGAACGCGGACTGGAGCCAGTTGCCCGAGAAGGTGGCGATCCAGCTTAACGACACTCACCCGGCGCTCGCGGTGCCGGAACTCATGCGGCTGCTGCTCGATGAGGCGCGCCTTGGTTGGGATGAGGCCTGGAATCTCACGCGTCGAACACTCGCCTACACCAACCATACTTTGCTGCCTGAAGCGCTGGAAAAGTGGCCTTTGGAATCCTTCGCACTGCTGTTGCCGCGGCACCTCGAAATCATTCTGGAAATCAACCGGTATTTCCTGGCCGACGTCCGGGCACGGTTTCCGGGCGATGAGGAGCGGGTGGCGCGTGTCAGCCTGGTCGAAGAGGGCGCTGCACAGTACGTGCGCATGGCGAACCTGGCGATCGTCGGCTCGCATAGCACTAACGGCGTGGCGGCGCTGCACTCCGAGCTGTTGCGAACCACTACCGTCAAGGATCTGGCGGAAATCTTTCCCGAGCGCTTCAATAACAAGACCAATGGCGTGACACCCCGACGATGGCTCGGTCTGGCAAATCCTGCTCTGAGCTCTGCGATCTCGAAGGCGATAGGGAAGGGCTGGATCACGGATCTCGAGCAGCTTGAGAAGCTCCGTCCGTTGGCGCCAGACCCGTCATTTCGCGAGGCTTTCCTGCGGGCGAAGCAGGCCGCCAAGGGACACTTGGCCCACTGGCTCAAGCGGACGGGCGGCATCATCGTCGATGCGAACACCATGTTCGATTGCCAAGTCAAGCGCATCCACGAGTACAAGCGCCAACTCCTGAATGTGCTGCGTATCATTGTGCTGTACAACCGGCTACGCGCGAATCCGGAACTTGATGTCGTGCCACGCGCTTTTTTCTTCGCCGGTAAAGCTGCGCCGGCCTACTGGGTCGCGAAGTTGGTCATCAAGCTCATCAATAATGTCGCCGCAACCATCAATGGCGATCGCACGGTTGCCGGTAAGATGAAAGTCTTGTTCTTGCCTGAGTACGACGTGTCGTTGGCCGAGGGCTTGATCGCCGCTGCCGACGTGTCGAATCAGATCTCAACCGCAGGCTATGAGGCCAGCGGCACGAGCAACATGAAATTCATGCTGAACGGCGCCCTCACTCTGGGAACACGCGATGGAGCGACGATCGAGATGGCCCAGGCGGCCGGTGAAGAGAACATGTTTCTCTTTGGTCTGACCGCGACACAGGTGGTCGAAACCCGAGGTTGGTATAGCCCCCGGTGGCACTACGACAACGAGCCGGAAACACGGGAGGCGCTGGACCTCATCTTCTCGAACCACTTTAGCCACAACGAGCCTGGGGTATTCGATCCCCTGCGGGACATACTCCTCAACGGTGGTGATCATTACATGCATCTCGCGGACCTGCGCTCCTATCTCGAGGCGGACGGCAGGCTCGTGGACCTGTATCGCAATTCGGATGCTTGGGCCCATACGGCGATCCTCAACGTCGCCGCCTCGGGTCGGTTTTCGAGCGACCGGACAATTGCGGAGTATGCAGCGCACATCTGGCAGGTCGCGCCCTGCCCAGTCGCATGCGGTCAACCCGAGGGTTAGCATTCCATGTACATCTTTCAGCCTTACTTGACCCCAGAGATCTTGGCCGCGAACGCGAGTATGGGCGCGCATATTCTCGGGGCCCTCTTTCTCGGCATCCTTGTCGGCTACGAGCGTAGCTACAAGGGGCGCGCGGCTGGAATGCGTGTTTATGGACTGGTCTGTATGGCCTCTGCCGCATTGACCGTCTTCGTTGGTTACGCGCGCTTCTGGTACGGCGGCAGTACAACCGAGGTCAGCGCAGACCCCACTCGGCTCGTGCAGGGGATTGTCTCAGGCATCGGATTCCTTTGTGCTGGCGTTATCATGAAAGACGGTTTCAACATCAGCGGCCTGACCACCGCAGCGTCGATCTGGGCCGTGGCCGCCATTGGCGTATTGCTGGGCGTGGGCTTCTATGGGGCGGCGGTGCTACTCGCGGTGTTATGCATGCTCTCGATGTCCCTACTCCGAGACGTGGAGGCGAAGCTGCCAGGACGGACAACCTTGGATGTCTCGCTCACCTTTCGCGTAGATACCGCTCCTAGCTTCGAGCGGCTGGCAGCCGCTGCAGAAGCACGTGGCTATCAGCTGTTGCGCGAGAGTTTAACGATAACCTTCGCTGATCAGTTATTCGTCTGGAGATTTGGCGCAGTGGCGTTGGATCGGTCTCGCGCGGCCTCGCCAGCACTACTGGCGCAGGAACTCTCCAGCTGGGAGGACGTGGGCGGCTTTGCAATCGCGCCCCAACGCCACTGAGCTCAGTGGAGTGCGCAAGTTACGCACCCGATTTTGGTCACCTCCGCATGGTTCTACTAGCCCTAGTAGCTGATTACCGCTCCATACGCGAACGTAAAGGGTGAGCCGCTAATGGGGCTCAGTGCCCCACTGAGGGGATCGATCTGGTATGCGGTGACCCCAAGAGCGTTTGACACGTAGACGAAGTGGCCCAGAGGCTCGACGGCAATTGAAGAAGGTGCGCTGCCTGTCGGGAAGGGCGAGCTGTTGATGGGCGTCAGTACTCCGCTGTCGGAATCGATCGCGTAGGCGGAGATGTCGTTCGAGCCGGAATTCGTCACGTAAAGATACTTGCCGGAGGGATCAACCGCCGCCGCGCTGGGATCATTGCCAACCGGGAACGGCGAGCCGCTAATTGGATTCAGCGTTCCATCGGCAGGATCGATGCTGTAGGCGGCGATGCTGTTCGAAGCGCTATACCCGACATACAAGAACTTGCCTGATGGATGTGGAGCCAGCCAGATGAGCGAAAGCCCGGCGCCACCAGCCGCGCCGGTTGCGACCGGCGAGGCGATCTGCGACAGCGCGCCGTTCGTGGAATCGAGGGAGAACGCGATCACCATATCAGTGTAGGGTGTCGTCTCTTCGAAATATTCCACGTACACAAACCTGTCGAGCGGGTCTACGCTCACGGCGTCTGGTGGGCCCTGCGGGTTCACCACGCTACCTGCCGTCAGCTCTCCGCTGGCGGAATCGACCGTATAAGTCTGGACAAGGCGGTGGGTGCCGGTCGCAAACAGAAACCTCCCTGAAGGATCGAGCGCCAAACCATTCGTGCCCGGCGGCCCATAGGCTGGCGGCTCGACGAAGGTCAATGCGCCACTGCTACGGTCAATAGCGAATTCGGGAATAAAGTTGCCCGCCTGACCCCCGTAAATTGTCATGTAGAGGAACCTTCCCTGTGGGTCAACGACCATCGGCCCCCCTGGCACGCCCAGCCCTCCGCCCATCCAGTAGAGCATGCCAATGCACGTCGGTGAGCCGCTGGTAGCGGTCAGAGTTCCACTCGTGCTGTCGATGGCGCTGGTCGAAACGCAGGCGCCTGCGCCCTCACCCAGGAGGAAACGCGCGAGCGTCGTCGTGCAGCTCACCGAGATGTCAATGACGTCCGCACTGGCAATAGTCCCCTTTCCGTTGGTTACGACACAGGTCTGCGAGGGAGTCGTCGGCTGGGTTGCCACCGTAATGTCGTATGAGGCGCCGTTCGGCAGATACGTGAACAGTGGCTGGAATCCATTGGCTGCCGGCTCTAACGTCACGATTGAACCGTTGCTCTGCAGGGTTAGCCGCGATCCGACAAGCCCGCTGACGGTCCCGCCAATCGAATAGAACGAGCTTCCGCCGCAGCCGTTCAGCACCAATACCGCGAACGCAAGCGTCAACAACCTACGTGACGCTCTCATGCACCGCCTTTCAGAGTTCCGGCTACAACCTTGAGAATGCGAGTCATCTGCACCTTTTACTCAGCGCCCGCCGAGCCATCAATTCGTAGAAACCGGGGGGCCCGAAAGAACAGCGCGGGGCCCGAAGAGGGCCCCGCGCCGTACCGGCGTAATGCCTGCGATCGGTCCACCGTCAGGTGGCCGGCATCGGCGTACCCGTGAAGTAGACGAGCACGTAGCCGCTCAGCGAGCCATCGGGCTGCGGCACGCCGAAGAACTTGATCGGCGTGCCGGCCCGAGGCGATCTGCGAGGCTATTCACGATGTCCACTTTATTTGGGCAGAGTGGACAATTGGTGTGAGCGTCAGCATTGGAGTCGCGCCGATCACCGGGAAGACCTCCGATGTCTCTTCGGTGCTAAACGCGGCCGAAATAGCCCCACTACTCGGACCAGGCTCGCTACGCCAGCGACAAGATCCTGAGGCTCATTCCCCAATCGCGCGCGGCCTTGCAGGCTGACTCGGCGACTGAGACTGTCCTGACGATTGCAGGAACTGCGCGACGCTGATTGCATACCATGCCGAAAATCACCGCATGCAAATCGCACCGGTCATTGCAATCGGTTTCCAGAGAGGTCGCGGCCGCCGAACAGCCGATGTCCCAGCCGGAACAGCGGCCAGCCGGTGAGCAGGATGAGGATACCGGCGAGGGCGAGATGGGGCTCGAGCATGAAGACCCGGGCGGCGACACCCAGCAGACAGATCACGAAGACGGCCGGCAGCACCGGATAGCCCAGCATGCGAAAGCCATCCTCACCGACACGGCGGTGACGCAGCACGAACAGCGTCGAGGCGACCACCGCGAGCGTCAGGGTGTCGGTGAAAATGACGTAATTCAGCAGTTTCTCAAATGATCCGAGCACGAACGCCGGCAGCAGCATTGTGGCGCCGAAGAACAGCAGACCAACCTGCTGTACCTGCGTGATCGGATTGACGCGCAGGAACGCCCGGGGCAGGACCCCATCCTGGGCCATGGCATAGAAACTGCGCGGCATCTGGATGATGGTCGCGTTCACGAATCCGGCGGCGGACAGGAATACGGCTACTGAGACGATGGCTTCGCCCGAAGCTCCGAAGGTCGCATGCGACAGCGCTGCCGCAACCAATTTCGACTGCGCTATGCCGCCGATGCCCAATACACGCTCATAGGCGAAGTTGAGCAGCAGATACAGCGCCACCACGGTCAGCATTCCGGCGGTGATGGCAAGCGGAAAGCGCCGCCGGGCATCCTTGAGGTCGGCTCCCAGATTCATCGTCATGTGATAGCCGCCGTAAGCGTAGAAGCACGGAATCAGTGCCGAGGCCAGCCGCGGTGCGGCGCTCGTGGTCGCGCCCGCTCCGGCTAGCTGCACGCGCTGCGCGAGCAGAAGACCGAGCACGCCTAAGCCAACGATCATGACGATCTTCAGAGTCGAGAGCAGGTTCTGTGCCCGCGCGCCTGGTTTGACGCCGCGATAGTTCAGTAGCAGCAGCAGCAGCATGGTGCCGCAGGCCAGCGCGAGCGAGGCGTGCGGCGTGCGCCAGGACGCCGGCAGCAGCACCGGCAGCAGATAATCGGCGCCAATAAAGGCCACGCCCGCGGCGCCGGCGCCCTGCATGAGCGTCTGTGACCAATTCAACATGAACGCCAATGTCGGGTGGTAGCAGTCGGCGACCACGCGGTAGTAGCCTCCGGCGCGGGGATAGCGCGATCCGATCTCGGCAAAGGTCAGAGCGCCGATCAGGCTGACGAGCCCGCCGACGATCCAAGCGGTGAAAAATAATGACGCGTCGCCGGCCGCGCCAGCCACGATGGCGGGCGTGCGGAATATGCCAATGCCGACAACCAGACTGAACACCACCATCGCGGTGTCGAAGGTCGACAGCCGCGCCTGAATCTGCGGCGAGTTGTTCTCAGGCGGCACGCCACGCCTGCTCGAGCAGGCCTGCGAGCTGACGGAATTGTTCCAGTGTGTTGTAGAGCTGTGCCGAGATGCGCAGCACGCGCACGGGCGTTGGATGGAACACGGTCTCGACGTTACGCTCGCGGAACCAGGCGTGCAGTCCGTCGCAGTCGAGACGCTCTGCGGTCGAGCCAACCTCGGCCACGGGCAGCGGCATGGATGCCATCGAGCCGATCATCGATTCCGGACAGGGCGCTTCGATCCGCAAGGATTTGAGCAGCAGGCTGCGAGCCTGCAACGCCAATGCGCGGTTGGTGGCCATGAGTTCAGGCCAGCCGCCGGGCAGCAGTGCGCCCATGAAGCGCACCGATTCTGGAATGCAGAGCCACGGCGTCGGATCGGACGTGCCGGTCCAGTCGAATTCGGCTCGAAATCCCGCGGTGTACCCGTGGCTGATCACATTCGGGTGCAGCTGCGACTGCCGATCGCGCCGTACATGCAGGAAGGCGGCTCCTTTGGGCGCACAGAGCCATTTGTGGGCGTTGCCGGTGTAGTAGGCGGCGCCGAGCTTCGACAGTGCGAGCGGTACCATGCCCGGGGCGTGCGCGCCATCCACCAGCGTGTCGATACCGCGCGCTTGCAGTTCAGCGACAAGATGCGCAAGCGGTAGCACCAGCGCCGTCGGACTCGTGACGTGGTCGATCAGGGCCAGGCGCGTCTTGGGCGAAACACAGCCGAGCACCGCCGTAACAATGTCCTGCTCGTGGCGACACGGAAACGGCAACGAGGCCTCGATGACGCGCGCGCCCGATCGTTGAGCTACAAAGTCGACCGTTTTGCGACAGGCGGCGTAGGTGTGATTCGTGACCAGCAACTCGTCGCCGGGCTGGAACAGCAGCGATCGCAGCACCGCATTGACGCCGGCCGTGGCGTTCTGCACGAACACCACATCTTGCGGCTCGGCGCCCAGAAACGCCGCGAGCGACTCCCGCGCGGCGTTCAGGCGAGCGGGTAGGCTCGCTGCCAGGAAATCCACCGGCTCGCGCTCCATCTCCAGCCGCAGGGAGGATTGCACTGCGAGCACCGCGGACGGACAGGCGCCAAACGATCCGTGGTTCAGAAAGGTGACCGAGGGATCGAGGCCCCAGAGCGGGGCAAATTGCACTGTCGAACCCTCCACTGTCGAGTTAAACGCAGATTGCGCCTGCGTGATTCGGGGCCGCCGCTGTCGTTTGACCCAAAAGAATACTTTAGATGCGTCGCGGTAAGGCTTCAATCTCGCACACCGCCCTGGCCGCGCGCGCGAAGTCCGCTGTCGTCAATCAGTGATCAGCACCGCTCTGAAGTCGTTGACGTTGGTGAAGGTCGGCCCAGTCACGACGGAGTCTCCGATCGCCTTGAAGAAACCATGACCATCGTTGCGTTCCAGGCTCGAACGCGGATTGATCCCCTGCGCGCGAGCACGCTCGAGGCTGTCGGGCGCCAGATACGCCCCGGCAATCTCTGCCGATCCATCGACGCCGTCGGTATCTCCCGCGATGGCATGGATTCGAGGGTGTCCGTTGAGGGCTACGCCGAGCGACAGCAGGAACTCGACGTTGCGGCCGCCAAGGCCATCGCCGCGCACCGTGACCGTGGTCTCGCCACCGGACAGCAGCACGCAGGGCGCAGCGGCCGGCTGTCCGCGGCTGGCAATCTGCAACGCGATGCCGGCGAGCACCGTGCCGACGTCGCGCGCCTCGCCCTCGAGCCGGTCGCTCAGGATCAGCGGCTGTACGCCATGGGCGCGGGCAATCGCGGCGGCGGCCTCCAGCGCCATCTGCGGCGTTGCGATCAGATGGGTCTCGATGCCACGCAGGCGCGGATCGGCCGGTTTGACTGATTCGCCTCGACCGCTCGTGAGCGCCGCGCGCACCTGCGCAGACAGCTCGATGCGATAGCGATCGAGGATGCCGAGGGCATCCGCGCAGGTCGTTGGATCGCCGACCGTGGGGCCGGAAGCGATGTCGATGGGATCATCGCCCGGCACGTCCGAGATCAGCAGCGTCACGACTTTTGCCGGGAAGCACGCCGCCGCGAGCCGCCCACCCTTGATGGCCGAGAGGTGGCGGCGCAGGCAGTTCATCTCGCTGATCGTCGCCCCGGACTTCAGCAGCGCGCGATTCAGCGCCTGCTTGTCACCCAGCGTCAATCCATCCAGTGGCAACGTCAGCAGCGCCGAGCCGCCACCGGACATCAGGCACAGGACCAGATCCTCAGCGGTGAGACCCTGAACGCGCTCGCGAATGCGCTCGGCGGCCCGCAGACTCGATGCATCCGGGACCGGATGCGATCCCTCGATGATCTCGATGCGCTGGCACGGCAGCGCATAGCCTGCGCGGGTGACCACCAGTCCCGACAAGGGCGCATGCCAATGATCTTCGAACGCGCGCGCCATGGCGGCCGAGGCTTTTCCCGCGCCGACAACGATCAGCCGTCCGCGCGGCGGTGGCGGCAGGAAAGACTGGATGTGATGCACAGGTTGCGCGGAATCGATCGCCGCGTCGAACAGGCGCCGCAGCAGATCGCGCGCAGCAGCGCTGTGAGTCACGCTGGAACCGCGGCGCGAGCGGCCGGCCCGAGGCTATTCGCCAGGGTTCCGATGCCGTCGATCGTGACCTCCACGGTCGCCCCGTCCGCAATCGAGCCGACGCCGAGCGAGGTGCCACAGGCAATCACATCGCCGGGCAGCAGCGTCATATCGAGCGATATGCGGCTCACGAGCTCGGCAGGTGAAAATATCATGTCCGACAGTGGATAGCGTTGACGCTCGACTCCGTCCAGGTGCGTCACGACGCTGGCGCTGCGCCAGTCGAGCTCGGTCGCAATGGCCGGACCGAGGCAGCCGAACGTGTCGTAGCCTTTGGCACGGCACCACTGCACGAAGTCGGGGTTTTCGTTCATGACGCCGACGGCGGTGACGTCATTGACGCAGGTGTAACCGAAAATGCAGCCGCTGCTGTCATTGACCGGTACGTTATGGCAGCTGCGAGCGATCACGATGCCGAGCTCGCCTTCGAAGGCGATCTTGCCGCTGTAATCGAGCGGACGCTGGATCGGCTGCTGCGTGCCGATCACCGAAGTGCCTGGTTTGATGAGATACAATGGATGCGTCGGCGCCGCTTTGCCGAGCTTCGCCGCCAGCGCACGGAAGTTGTTCCACAACGCGATGATCTTGGTCGGTACGCAGGGTGAGCGCAGCGTGACGTTGCCGATGTCGAACTCAACGCCGGTCGGCTGCGGGGCGCCGAACAGCTCGCCCGAGTATTCGACGATCCGATCGCCGCAACGCATGCCGAACCCAGGGCTGCCTGCCGCCGATCGAAATCGTACCCAGCTCGTCATCGTGGTGGCACGGCGCGGCGGCTAACGACTGGTGACGAGGTTCTGAGGTGCTCCGGCAGCCCAGGCATCGATGTTGTCCATGAGCTGATCGGCCAGGATCTGCATGGCGCCGGACGATGCCCAAGCGACGTGCGGCGTCAGAATGAAGTTGGGTCGGCGCACCTCGAGCAGTGGATGGCCGCCGGTCGGGGGCTCGACGGTCAGCACGTCAAATCCGGCTCCGGCGATCCAGCCTTGTTCGAGCGCCTGGATCAGCGCCGGCTCATCCACCAGGCCGCCGCGCGCCGTGTTGATCAGCAGCGCGGTCGGTTTCATAGCGCGCAGCTGAGCCGCGCCAATCAAATTGCGTGTCGCGGGCATCAGCGGGCAGTGAAGCGTCACCACGTCGGAGGTCGCGAGCAGCTCCGGCAGCGCGACGAATTCACCGGGAATATCGAGCTGATATGCGTGCGCAGCGTAGATGGAGCGCATGCCAAAGGCATTGCCGAGGGCGGCCATGGACTGACCGATGGCCCCTTCGCCGACGATGCCGAGCGTCGCAGCGTGCAGATCGAGGATATCGTGGCCGAAGAAGCAGAACTGCTTGGCCTTCTGCCACTCGCCATTGAGCACATCGTCGCGGTAGGCAAGCATGTTGCGCCGTAGCGCCAAGATCATTGCAAAGGCGTGCTCGGGCACCGAATGGATGGCGTAATTGCGGATATTGGCAACGGCGATGCCACGATCGTTGCAGTACGGCACGTCGATGACATCGTATCCGGTCGCAGCCACCGCGATCATGCGCAGCTCGGGCAGCTGCCGCAGCGTCTGGGCGCGCAACGGCACCTTATTGGTGATCGCGACGCTGGCACCCGTGAGACGCTCGACGACCTGATCGGCCGCAGTGGCCGCATGCTCGACGTACGCGGCTTCGAAGCGCGGCCGACGCACGCTCGCATCGAGCGAAGCGCGATCGAGAAAGACGATGCGGTGGCTCATTGGGCGCTCAGGCCACGCGGCGTCGCGTTGCGCTGCCAATAGTCGGCGGCGGCCGCCGCGCCGCTGCCGGGCGCAACTTTCACGCCGCAGTCGACCATGGCCATCTCCGCTCCGGTCAAGGCCGCCATGAGCATGAGCTCGTTGCAATCGCCCAGATGGCCGATGCGGAACAGACGGCCCGCCACTCGGGCAAGCCCCGCGCCGAGCGCCAGGTTATAGCGCTTGAAGGCACGCGCAATGACGTCCGCTCCATTGATGCCTTGAGGGACCATGATGGCGGAGACCGTGTCCGAATACCACTTGGGCTCGACCGCGCAGAGCCGGAGTTTCCAGCCGGACTGAATCGCGGCGCGCACGCCGGCGGCTAGATAAGCGTGCCGCGCAATGACGTTTTCCAGACCCTCCTCGCAGAGCATGCGCAGCGACTCGCGCAGCCCGTACAGCAGCGGAAGCGAGGGCGTATAGGGAAAGTAGCCGCTGGCATTGGCGCTCAGCATGTCGCCGTAGTCGAAATAGCAGCGCAATCCCTTGGCCGTCTTGGCGGCTTCGAGCGCCTTCTGGCTCACACAGGTGATTCCCAGTCCGGCGGGCAGCATGAGCCCCTTCTGCGAGCCGCTGACGCAGACATCCACGCGCCAGTCGTCCATGCGAAAATCAATGCTGGCCAGAGCGCTGACCGCATCGACGAACAGCAGCGCCGGATGGCGCGCGGCATCGAGTGCCTTGCGGATCGCGGCCACGTCGCTCGTGACGCCCGTGGCGGTCTCGTTCTGGCAGACCAACGCGGCTTTGATCGCGTGCGCCTTGTCGGCCTCGAGCACCGCCAGATAGCGATCCACCGGGGCGCCCTCACCCCACTCGACCTCGAGCGCCTCGACCTCGAACCCGAGACGGCGGCACATGTCGATCCAGAGATAACTGAACTGACCGAAGTTCGAGGCCAGCACCCGGTCACCCGGATTGAGACAGTTGGTCAGCGCGGCTTCCCAGCACCCCGTGCCCGATGACGGAAAGATGAAAGGCTCGCCGCTTTGCGTCTTGAAGATGCTCTTGAGGCCTGTGAGGCACTCGTGTGCCAGCGCCGGAAAGGCGCTGGAGCGATGATCCTCCATCGGTGCCCCCATCGCGCGCAAGATGCGATCAGGTACGTTGGTTGGTCCGGGTACGAACAGGAAGTGACGTCCTGCCATGAGAGTGTCCTGCTTGAATGGATACTGGGGCTGGAGTTCCAATAAGCGTCGATGTCGGTGTACCGCCGGTCAATGCATGCGGTCGGCGAGGAGTTGCCTCAGCGGTCGGTCATTCCAGAAAGTCACAGTAGCGTTCGATGTGAGCGGCAAGATCGAGTGCATGCTGGCGTGACAGGCGTTCGGCGAGCTCGGTATCGCGACGCTCGAGCGCTTCGACAATCTTGAGATGATCGATGATCGAACGCGCGGCGCGATCATTCTGCGTAATGGTCGCGCGTCGAATCGCGCGTACGTGCAGGAACAGATTGCGGGTCTGGTCTTCGATGAGCTGCGAGCCGCCCAGACGGATCACAGCCTGATGAAACGCGATATTCACGTCCGAATATTCGTTCAGATGCTCTGCCGGCGGCGAGCTGGTGAATTCATCGAACAAATGGCGCAGTTTCGCGATCTCCGCATCCGGCGCGTGCAATGTCGCCAGACGTGCCGCCATGCTCTCAAGCGCCGCCCACACCTGCACCATCTCGACGATCTGCCGTTTGGTCTTGCGGACAATGAAGATGCCGCGTCGGGGCAGGGTGCGCAGGAACCCTTCCTGCTCGAGAATCGAGAGCGCCTCGCGCACCGGCGTGCGGCTCACGCCCAGTGCCTTCATCAATTCACGCTCATCCAGCCGCAGGTTGTGCGCTGGGTCGTAAATGTCCGCATCGGTGATGGCGCTTTTGAGCAGGGCGTAAGCCTGATCGCGCAGGCTGGTCGCATTGAGCGGCGCCAGCGCCAGACGCATCGCTCGCTCCGGTCGCTGCTCGATCGGCCCCACCGGTTCAATGACCTGCCGCTCGTGGCCTTCCACGAGCGCGTCTATTAGAGTGGTCTGTATCACCGCTTGCTCCGCGCATCAGCTGCGCGATCGCCTGGCATATACGGCTGCGACCGCGCTTGATGCGTTCACAGTGAACCGATTACCAAGGCCAACCAATGGGTTAGATCACCAGGCCTCGCTGTCTGCCCAACGAGTCTATCGGTACTTTAGAAAGAAAAGCAAAATATATTAGATTTCCAGAACACTGAAATAGGATCGGCTGATGAATGTTGCTTTTACGCACATAACTGCATGGTTCGAAGCCTTAATACTAAAAATTTTTAATGTGATTTCGAGAGTTTGGCCTACATAATATTTGTGGCCAAAGCGCTTAAAAGGCTTGAGCTGGATTTTTTACTCTGTTGACTAGTGCTGATATATCAAATATCGTTTTATTGAAGCTGCAGTAGCCACAAAATGGGCGCGGACGCGTTATTAAACAGAAGGTTCAGGGTCAAAACACAGACTGTCCGGGGGCGTTATGAATTCATCTGAACGGGCGGCCAGCTCGCCCTTTGCTAATGCGTGGGTGCAACTCGCGATTGGCGTGGTTTGCATGATCATGGTCGCCAACTTGCAGTACGGTTGGACGCTCTTCGTCAATCCCATCAACGACAAGTACCATTGGGGTAAAGCATCGATCCAGGTTGCTTTCACGATCTTTGTTTTGCTTGAGACCTGGCTCGTCCCGCTGGAAGGCTGGCTGGTCGACAAGTTCGGGCCGCGCTGGATGATCGTCATCGGCGGCGCCCTCTGCGGCATCGCCTGGGTAATCAACTCGAAAGCGGATTCCCTCGCAGTTCTGTACGTCGCCGCCGCCATTGGCGGTCTAGGCGCTGGTGCCGTGTACGGCACGTGCATCGGTAACGCTTTGAAGTGGTTCCCGGATCGTCGCGGGCTCGCGGCCGGCCTCACGGCTGCTGGCTTTGGTGCGGGTTCCGCACTGACGATCGTGCCGATTGCCAACATGATCAAGAGCAGCGGCTATGAGCAGACGTTCCTGACGTTCGGGCTCTTCCAGGGCATAACGGTCTTTCTATTGGGATTCCTGATCCTGGCACCGGCTGCGGCCATGCTCGCACTGGCGCCGAAGGTGACCCCAGGAGCCGGACGGCGCCACATCCCACCGCAGGAAATGCTAACGACACCGGTCTTCTGGGTCATGTACGCAATGTTCGTGATGATGGCAGTGGGTGGTCTCATGGCTGTCGCCCAGCTGGGGCCGATCGCCAAGGATTTCAAGATTGCCGACGTTCCGGTCAGTCTGATCGGACTCACGCTGCCGGCGCTGAGCTTTGCGCTGACGCTTGATCGCGTACTCAATGGACTGTGTCGCCCATTCTTCGGCTGGGTGTCGGATCATCTGGGCCGCGAGAATACGATGTTCATCGCGTTTGCATTTGAAGCGGCCGGTATCATCCTGCTCGCTACTTTCGCAACTAATCCTGTGATGTTCGTGGTCTTGAGCGGCATCGTGTTCTTCGGCTGGGGCGAGATCTACAGCCTGTTCCCGGCGACCTGTACGGATACGTACGGAAGCAAGTTTGCAACCGTCAACGCCGGTCTCCTCTATACCGCCAAAGGCACCGCGGCCCTCGTTATTCCCTACACGAGCATATGGGCCAAGGCGTCTGGCTGGCATCCGGTGTTTATGACAGCGGCAGCACTCAACATTCTCGCGGCGGTCATGGCTCTGTTGATCTTGAAACCCATGCGCTCTCAATACACCAGCAAGACGGCGTCCTCGGTGAGTGCGCCAAAGCTCGCTACCTGACCTTTGCGCCAATGCAACGGCCGCGACCTGCGATCCAGGTCACGGCCAAGTTCGCCCTAGGCTGCAGCGATATGACTCTCACTCTCGTGGGCTCGTGCATGGAGCAGCCTCGCGCAGGCGAAGCACCGCAATGCCGAGATCGCATCACTGGGTTCAATGTTGGAGGCAGACATGCTAGGCACCGCTCCTAAGGCTGCGGATCCGCAGACAACCACCGCAGTAGACACGCTGAAGCAGAAGAGCCGCGACAGCAACGTCGTCTCCGGCGGCCACCTGGTCGCCAAGGCGCTCAAAAACGAGGGCGTCGATACGATCTTCACGCTCTGCGGCGGCCACATCATTGATATCTACGACGGCTGTGTCGATGAGGACATTCGCATCATCGATGTGCGCCACGAGCAGGTGGCGGCGCACGCCGCCGATGGCTATGCGCGCCAGACGGGTAAGCTCGGCTGCGTGGTGACGACGGCGGGACCGGGCTGCACCAACGCGGTCACGGGCATCGCAACGGCGTTTCGCTCGGAGAGCCCCGTTCTGCATATTGGCGGCCAGGGTGCCCTGACCCAGCACCGCATGGGCTCGCTGCAGGATCTGCCGCACGTCGAAATCATGAGCCCGATCACCAAATTCGCCGCCACCGTGCCCGCGACCGAGCGCGTCGCCGACATGATTTCAATGGCGGCGCGCGAGGCCTATAACGGTGCGCCGGGCCCGTGCTATCTCGAGATCCCGCGTGACATCCTGGACCGGGAGATCGACATCGCCAAGGCGGTCATTCCGCAGCCGGGCAAGTATCGCGCCTCGACCAAGTCGATCGGCGATCCGCGCGACATCGAGCGGCTCGCCGATCTGCTCGTGGCCTCGGAGCGGCCAGCAATTCTGTATGGTCAGCAGGTCTGGACCGCACGCGGCCACCAGCAGGCGGTCGCACTGCTGCGTGGCCTGGACATTCCGGGCTATTTCAACGGCGCCAGCCGCGGCCTGCTGCCCCCGGGCGATCCGCACCACTTCGACCGCACGCGCAGCGAGGCCTTCGCCAACGCGGATGTGATCGTCATTGTCGGTACGCCTTTCGACTTCCGCATGGGTTATGGCAAGCGCATCAGCAAGAGTATCAACCTCGTGCAGATCGACATGGATTACCGCACGGTCGGCAAGAATCGCGACATCTCGCTGGGACTCGTCGGCGATCCGGGCGCGATCCTGGGCGCGGTGCTGCAGGCGGCCAGCGGGCGGCTCAAGGACGCGCAGCGGCAATCACGCCGGCAATGGATGCAGCAACTCACGGCTGCGGAAGCCGCGGCGACGGACAAGCTCATGCCGCTGTTCAAATCGAACAATACGCCGATCCATCCGTATCGCGTGGCCTACGAGCTCAACGAATTCCTCGCCGACAATACCGTGTATATCGGCGATGGCGGCGATGTGGTCACGATCTCGGCGCAGGCGGTGCGGCCGCGGCGGCCCGGGCAGTGGATGGATCCAGGTGCGCTCGGATCGCTCGGGGTCGGCACCGGATTCGCAATTGCGGCCGGGTTGGCGGACCCCTCCAAAGAGGTGCTGTCTTACTACGGCGACGGCTCCTTCGGCATGACTGCCTTCGACATGGAAACCGCGAACCGTTTCGGCGTGCCCTACATCGCGGTGGTCGGCAATAACTCGGCGATGAATCAGATCCGCTACGGGCAGCTGGCGAAATACGGCGAGCAGCGCGGCAATGTCGGCAACCTGTTGGGCGACGTGCCGTTCGGCCGCTTTGCCGAAATGCTCGGCGGCTACGGCGAGGAGGTGCGCGAGCCGGCGCAGATCGCCCCGGCCCTGCAGCGTGCGCGCGAATCGGTGCAGCGCTTGCGCCGCTCGGCGGTCATCAATATCTGGGTCGATCCGCGTGAGTATGCGCCGGGCACCAAGAATCAGACGATGTACAAATAAGGCGAGAGGCTAGAGCAGAATGGCTAAGGCATTGGACGGGGTTCGAATTCTCGATTTCACGCATGTGCAGTCGGGTCCAACCTGTACGCAGCTTCTGGCCTGGTTGGGTGCCGATGTCATCAAGGTCGAGCGGCCCGGTTCGGGCGACGTGACGCGCGAGCAGCTGCGCGACATTGCAGATGTCGACAGTCTTTATTTCACGATGCTCAATCACAATAAGCGCTCGGTCACGCTCGATACCAAGCGTGAGCCGGGCAAGCGCATTCTGGAACGGCTCATCAATCACTGTGACGTGCTGGTCGAGAATTTCGCCCCCGGTGCGCTCGACCGCATGGGTTTCACCTGGGAACGGATTCAACAGCTCAATCCCCGCATGATCGTGGCCTCGATCAAGGGGTTCGGTCCCGGTCCGTACGAGGACTGCAAGGTCTACGAGAACGTCGCGCAATGCGCCGGCGGCTCCGCCTCCACCACCGGTTTCGACGACGGGCCGCCGCTGGTGACGGCCGCGCAGATCGGCGATAGCGGCACGGGACTGCACCTGGCGCTCGGAATCGTCGCCGCGCTATATCAGCGCAAGTCCAGCGGACGCGGCCAGAAGGTATTGGCCGCGATGCAGGACGGCGTGCTGAACCTGTGTCGCGTGAAATTGCGTGATCAGCAGCGCTTGGCACGGACCGGTGTCATGCAGGAATATCCGCAATATCCCCATGGCAAGTTCGGTAGCGCGGTGCCGCGCGCTGCTAACGCCTCCGGTGGCGGCCAGCCGGGTTCGATCCTCAAGTGCAAAGGATGGGAGAGCGATCCGAACGCTTACCTATACTTCATCGCGCAGGCGCCGGTGTGGAAGCAAATTTGCGCGGTGATCGGCAAGGAGAATTGGATCACGGATCCCGACTATGCGACCCCGAGTGCGCGGCTGCCGAGGCTCAAAGAAGTATTCGCTGCGGTCGAGGCGTGGACTGTCACCAAGACCAAGTTCGAGGCCATGGACCTGTTGAACAAGCACGAGATCCCGTGCGGTCCGATCCTGTCGATGGAAGAACTGGCTGCCGAGCCGTCATTGCGCGCCACCGGCACCGTAGTCGAAGTCGACCATCCGACGCGCGGTAAATACCTCACGGTCGGCAACCCCATCAAATTGAGTGACAGTCCGAGCGATGTGATGCGTTCACCGCTGCTCGGCGAGCATACCGATCAGGTGCTCGGCGAGCTCGGCTATGCCGCCGCGGAGATCGTGGCTTTGCGCGCGCAGAAGGCGATTTAGCTGTGACGAGCGCAGCCAGCACACCCAGAGCAAGGGCGAGGGTAGGGGAGTTGGATTTGATATCACCTGACAAGAGCGCGGTGCGCAAGGTTTTCGATCAGGCCAGAGCGGCCAAGCGCCAGGCTTTGACGGCACCGGAAGCCCGCAGCGTCTGTGAGGCCTACGGCATCAAACTGCCGGCGGAGGGGGTTGCGACCACTGCCGAAGGCGCGGTCACTCTGGCCAGCAGCATCGGCTACCCGGTTGTCATGAAGATCGTATCGCCGGACATTCTGCACAAGACCGAGGCCGGGGGGGTGCTGGTGGGCCCGAAGTCGGCCGAGCAGGTGGCGCAGGGATTCGCGACCCTCATCGCCAACGCCCGCAAGTACAACGCCAAGGCCGAGATCCTCGGCGTGCAGATCCAGCAGATGCTGCTCGGTGGACAGGAAGTGATCATTGGCGCGGTCACGGACCCGGCCTTCGGCAAGCTGGTGGCCTTTGGCCTTGGCGGCATTCTGGTCGAGGTCTTGAAGGACATCACGTTCCGCCTGGCGCCCGCGTCGCACGAAGACGCGCTGTCGATGCTCGACGGTATTGCCGCGGCCGAGATTTTGCGCGGTGTGCGCGGCGCCCCGCCCGTCGATCGCGAGGCGCTCGCGACCATGATCGAGCGCGTCGGTGCGCTCGTGAGCGACTTTGCTGAAGTTGCGGAGATGGACCTGAATCCGGTGTTCGCGAGCGAACGCAGTGCGATCGCGGCCGACGTGCGTATCGTGCTCGATTTCAATCCCGCTCCGGCGCGCTACCGCCCGACTCACGAGCTCATCGTGCAGCAGATGAATCGCATCATGAAGCCCGAGGCGGTGGCGGTCATTGGTGCATCGTCCGAAGCCGGCAAGATCGGCCATTCGGTCATGAAGAATCTCATCAATGGCGGCTACCAGGGCGCGATTTATCCGATTCATCCGAGCGCTGAAGAGATCCTGGGCCGCAAGGCCTATAAGAGCGTCAAGGACGTTCCCGGCGAGATCGACGTCGCTGTCTTCGCGATACCGGCCAAGATCGTCGCCAAGGCGCTGATCGAGGTCGGCGAGAAGAAGATTGCCGGCGCGGTGCTGATCCCCTCGGGATTTGCCGAAACGGGCAACGTCGCCGGGCAGGCGGAATTGGTCGAGATCGGCCGCAAGTACGGCGCGCGCCTCATGGGCCCGAACATCTACGGCTTCTACTACACCCCTAAGAATCTTTGCGCGACGTTCTGTACGGCTTATGACGTCAAGGGAAACGCCGCGCTGTCATCGCAGTCCGGTGGCATCGGCATGGCCATCATCGGTTTCTCGCG
This sequence comes from Steroidobacteraceae bacterium, assembly GCA_035605115.1. GTDB lineage: Bacteria > Pseudomonadota > Gammaproteobacteria > Steroidobacterales > Steroidobacteraceae > FEN-1191. The sequence continues at coordinate 28,829 of DATNHF010000050.1, forward strand.
TTCCGCCAAGATGGGCGTTTCAGCCATCGTCGGACTCGGTAACAAATCCGACATCGATGAGGATGACCTGCTGATCTTCTTCGAGCAGGACAACAACACGCAGATCATTGCGCAGCACTGCGAGGATCTGAAGGATGGCCGCTCGTTCGCCGAGGTGGCAAAAAGGGTGTCGAAGAAGAAGCCCGTCGTCGTGCTCAAGGCCGGACGCACCAGCATGGGCGCGCGCGCCGCGAGCTCACACACCGGTGCATTGGCCGGCAACGACAAGATCTATGAGGACGTCTTCAAGCAGGCGGGCGTCATTCGGGCGCGCTCGCTGCGCGACATGCTCGAGTTCGCGCGCGGCATCCCGGTGCTGCCCACACCGAAGGGCAACAATGTCGTGATCATCACCGGCGCCGGCGGTTCGGGCGTATTGTTGTCGGATGCCTGCGTCGACAATGGCCTGTCATTGATGGCCATGCCGCCGGATCTGGACGCGGCCTTTCGCAAATTCATCCCGCCCTTTGGCGCTGCCGGCAATCCGGTGGACATCACCGGTGGCGAGCCGCCGACGACCTATCAGAACACGGTGCGGCTCGGCCTGGAGGATCCGCGGATTCACGCGCTGATTCTCGGCTACTGGCATACCATCATCACGCCGCCGATGGTGTTTGCGCGGCTGATGGTGGAGGTCGTGCAAGAGATGCGCGCCAAGGGCGTCGAAAAGGCCGTCGTGGCCTCGCTGGCCGGCGATATCGAAGTCGAGGAGGCGGCGGAGTATCTGTATCAGCACGGCATTCCGGCCTATGCTTATTCGACCGAGATTCCGGTGGCCGTATTGGGTGCCAAATATCAGTGGGCGCGCGGCGCCGGGCTGATTCCGCCGGCCTGAGCGCTGGGTTTCGAACGAAGGCTTGTTGACCCGAAAGGGATGTTGACTCGATCGGACGGGGTTCGGTTTTCGTCACTACACGAACGGGGGGCTTACATGGCTATCAAGAAGGTGCCCGGATTGCCGGTCGCATTGCTGGCTTCCGGGTTGATGATCTACACATATGCAGGTCAGAGTGCTGCGCAATCGGCGCAGGATCAATCCATGCAGGACCGCATGCGCATCCTGCAGCAGCGCATCGATGATCTTGCCCAGCAGCTCGATGCCATGAAGAAGGAGCAGCAGGCACAGGCGGCCAAGGCCGCCGCGGCGCCGGCAGCCCCTGCTGCTGCGCCATCGGGCGCAGGTGCCGAGGTCGCGAAGGCCGGTGGCAAGAAAGAGGCCGCGCCGGAATCCAAGTTCGACAACTTCATGAAGGGCTTCTTCGGCACCCTGGACGTGTCGTTTGACGATACGACCAAGGGTATCGACCAGGGATCGGCCTTCCACTGGAACTACGCCGACCCGCTGAATCCGGCCTCGGGCCTGGTTCAGGGCGGCAACAAAGGTCCGGCTACCGGGCGCGTCGGATACATTCCGGCGATCTCGAGCAATGGATCCAACATCGGCTATCGCGGCTCGCACAGGATCGGGAAGTCGGACGTTGACTTCATCTACCAGGTGTCGACGGCGCTCAACATTGCGGCGGCGCCAGGCCTCAACAACACCTGGACCAAGTCGTCCAACGTCGTCACGGGCGCCATCGGTCTGGGCGATACGTACATCGGCTTGAAGAACAAGACCTGGGGTACGCTCAAGGTCGGCACCATGTTTGGCCCGTACAAGACCTCGACCGACCGGTTGAACCCGTTCGGCAGCGGCCTGGGCAATTATTCCACCATCTTGGGAAACACCGGTGGCGACAACCGGGTCGAATTCGGTACCCGATTCGACCACATCATCGTCTATACCTCGCCGACCTGGGAAGGCCTGAGTTTCGATGTGATGCTCGCGCCAGGGCAGAACGTGACCTACAACAACGTCACGATTCCGCTCGGATCGTCCGACTGCTCGGGCAGTAATTCGCCGGGCAGCGGCAATCTGTTCCTGAACTGCGACGACGGCGGCTTCGGCGATGCCTACGGCGGCGACATCAAGTTCGAGAAGGGCGGCCTGTACCTGACGGCCGCGTACGAGATGCACCGCAGCGTCAATCGCAACAGCGACGGCATCGGTTCCAACAGCCCGTACTACAACTACCTGCTGCTGACCAACAGCCCCCAGCTCGACTTTGGCACTTACAATGCCTTTGCCGCCGAGTTTCCGGGCGCAGCGGCGGCCACCACACCGCCCTACCTGAACGATATCGCCAATGAGTACGCCTGGAAGTTCGGCGGGCAATACCGCTTCCCGTTCGGGCTTGCGGTCGATGCGATCTATGAGCACATGTTCCGCAGCCTGCCCGCCGTACTGGAGTTCCAGAACGAGCGTGAGCGCTTCGGTACCTGGTTCGCCCTCGAACAGGACCTGAACGACGGTGGCGATGTGATCGCCGCGGGCTGGGCGCATGCCGGCAGAACGCCGGGTGACCCTGCCGGGCAGCACAACTACAACGCGTCGTTCCAGCTCAATGGTGACAACCAGGCGAATACGTACTCGCTGCAGTACCGGCACAAGCTCGACAAGCAGCTGACCTGGTACCTGGACGGCGCGGAGACCATCAACGACGGCAATGCCCACTATGACATCGGCGCTGGCGGCCACGGCATCAAGACCGACTGCCACGATGGCACCAACACGGTGTTCACGGATTTCACCAGCGCGGGCCCGACGACCTGGGGCGGGTGTCATGAGCTGGGGTTCTCCACGGGCATGACCTACAAGTTCTGATCGGTTGCATGATCGAATGGACTCCCGGCGATGCGCCGGGAGCCCGTGATCTGGAACTTATGCGGTTGATGAACAGTCTGTAGTGCGCATCAAGCGGTAGCCACCGGAGGTGGGAATTCATGATTCGACTAACTCGATACGGGCTGTTCACGACCCTGGCCGTGTCGGCGCTCGTCGGTGTGATTGGATGCGCGACGACGCCGTACAAGACCTCCGAGCAGCAGCTGAACGACAAGGAGACGGCGGCGGCGGTTCAAAGCGCTCTGAGCTCCAGCAAGTCGATCTACAGCCAGCACATCACGGTGCAGGCCGATAACGGCGTGGTGCATCTGGGCGGCTACGTCTGGAGCGATTTCGACATGTACGAGGCCCAGCGGATCGCCGAGTCGGCTCCCGGCGTCACTAAAGTCGTCAACGAGATGGAACTGGAGCGCGAGGGCATCGGCAATTCGCCCGTGAGCCGTTAGCGGCAGCCGTTGCGGTGCCTCGGTACCGCGCTGTAGGCGCGGACTCACCGACCGTTGGGCCGGCCGACCGACAGACGCGAACGGAACGTCCGCCTACTCTCGGGCCAGCGTGTAACGGACGGAGTTTCCCCGGCCATAATGGCGCGAACGATGCGCGCGACCGCGGCGGATCCGGCTGGAATTCGATGCCTGTGCACGCTATAAACGAGTCCTAGCGAAGTCGCGAGCGACCGGGTCGGCCAGCAATAACAGCGGCGCCGCAGTGCTCCGCGGCGAATGCGCGAGTGCGCCATGAGGGAGCCAACATGAAAGTCGCGATCATCGGCGCGGGCGCCATCGGCGCTTACGTCGGCGCGCGGCTCGCGCTGGCGGGCGAGGAAGTCACTTTCATAGCCCGGGGAGCGAATCTCGAGGCGCTGCGCGCGCGCGGCGTGAAGATCCTGAAGGCCGACGGCCACGAGGAAGTCGCCTCCAACGTGAAGGCGACCGGCGATTACGGCGCGCTCGGGCCGCAGGACATCGTTATCCTCGCCATCAAAGCGCATCAGGTCGAGGCGATCGCCAACGATGTGCCGAAGCTGTTCGGTCCCGACACGGTCGTGGTGCCGATGCAGAACGGCATCCCGTACTGGTACTTTCATCGCCATGGCGGGCGGCTCGAGGGCACCTCCCTCAAGAGCGTCGATCCGGCGGGCCTCATCGGCCGCCAGATTCCGGCCGAGCGCGTGATCGGCTGCGTGGTGTATCCGGCCGCCGAGCTGGTCTCGCCGGGCGCCGTCAGGCACATCGAGGGCAACCGCTTCCCGGTCGGTGAGCCTGACGGCAGCAGCAGCGACCGGGTGACGCGCGTGTCGCAGTGTTTCATCGGCGGCGGTCTGCAGGCGCCGATACTCGCCGACATCCGTGCGGAGATCTGGCTCAAGCTGTGGGGCAATGCAACTTTCAACCCGATCAGCGCGCTGACGCGGGCAACGCTCGCGAGCATCTGCCAGTACCCGCCGAGTCGGGCGCTGGCCGTGGCGATGATGACCGAGGCGCAAACGATCGCCCACAAACTCGGCATCACGTTTCGCGTGCCGCTCGAGAAACGCGTTGCCGGCGCGGAACGCGTCGGCCACCACAAGACCTCGATGCTGCAGGACGTCGAAGCCGGGCGCGCCCTCGAAATCGATGCGCTGCTCGGCTCGGTGGTGGAGCTGGCGCGATTGACCGAGACGCTCAGCCCCTGCCTCGACACGGTGTACGCGCTGACCAAGCTGTTGGCCAAGACACTGGAGGAGTCGCGCAATTGACACCCAGTGACGATGCCGGTCCGTGGAATCCCGGCATCCAATCACCGGTTCCCGCCGAGTTTCGTCATCTAGCCACGATATTCCGGCCCGAATACGTGTCGACGAGCATCCAGGCGGCCGATGAGCTGCACGACCTGACGGGCATTGCTGCGACCGAGTTGGTCGCCTTTCGTCCGCAGCGTCTGGCGCTGCACGAGCTGCTGATCCGCATCACCGCCGACTTTTCGGTCGCGGACGGTTCACGCATCGAGGACCTCGGCATCAACTTCAGGCAGATGACGCGCCAGTTGCTCGTGCATCACATCGAGCCGGCAATGGCTGACATCGTCTCGGAGTTCGATCGAGTGCGACAGCGCTTGGCGCAAGTAATCCACGGCGCGCTGTCGCAGCAGCCGTACGTCGGGGTGGCGCCCAGTTCGACGGGGCGTATGCACCGGGGCGGCCTGTTCAGGCGCTTCACCACGCGGCGCGTGCAGGCGGCACCGCCAGCCACTGACCACACCTGGGAAGTCGCTCGGATTGCGACCTACGAGCGTCAGGCCGTCAGCGCTGCGGATGAACTGGACCGAGCCGCCTATCGGGCGCTGGCCCGCGTCATGTCGGCGCTGTTCAATAGACATGGCCGCGCCTGGGGATCTCGCAACCTCATCGCCTCGTTGGTCACCGATCTGGCTTGCAATGAAGTGGGCAGCGACCAAATCGGCCAGCTACTCGAACCGCTGCTGCAACGTGCGGCGTCGGTGGAGGGCTACTATCGGTTACCGCCGCAGGAACTGCCGGTCATCATGAACACCAAGGGACCTTCGGCCGCGGGAAAAAGCAGCTTGCGGCCGCTGCAGCGGCAGCTGGCGGGAGAGATCGGTGTGAAGTGGAGCGATTTTGCGCTCATCAGTCCGGATATTTGGCGCAAACAGCTACTGGACTACCAGACTCTGGGTCCCGCGTACAAGTACGCCGGCCCGTTGACTGCCGACGAGCTGCAGATCATCGATGTGAAGCTCGATCGCTACATGGCGCGCAAATACCAGCGCGGTGACATGTCGCATCTGCTGATCGACAGGTTCCGATTCGACAGCTTTGCTCTCAATTCAGACGAGGCCGGAAGCAACCTGCTGACGCGCTTTGGCCAGACCGTGTACCTGTTCTTCCTGATTGCGCCGCCGGAATCGCTGGTGGAGCGGGCCTGGAATCGTGGGCTCGAGTTCGGCCGTTATAAAGCAGTCGGCGATACCTTGGCGCACAGCATCCAGGCGTATGCCGGCATTCCGGACCTGTTCTTCACCTGGGCTCGCCGCGCGGATAAGTCGGTGCATTTCGAGTTCCTGGACAACAGCGTACGCCTGGGCGAGCCGCCGCGGACCGTGGCGTTCGGCGACAACGACAGGCTCAATGTACTGGACGTGGGCGGCATTCTGAACATTGAGCGCTTCCGGCACATCAACGTTGGAGCGACCTGCGCTGAGCAGCTCTATCCGGACCGCGCGCGGCTGGCGCCGGAGCACAATACCGCGTTCCTGCAGCGCTGCATCGAGCGATTTCGCGAGGTGAATTTTGCCGAACAGTCGACCGGCCGGATCTATCTTCGTATCGTCTCGGCCAAGCCGCACAGTGCAGATCGCGAGATGCTCAGTAGCGCGCTCACGGATTCGGATACCTTAGCGGGAGTGCGGGCCGTGGCCCCCGGCGCGCTCGATGGCGCGCTGCCTGGCCTGGAGCGTACGCAGTATTTGCAGCAGATGAATGGCGCTCGAACCCCGACGCTCGGGCAGTGGGGGCAACGGCGTGTTTCAGGAGAGAGCGTGTGCGCGTAGCCATAGTGGGGCAACAGGATTTCGGCAAGGCTGTGCTCGAGGCCATGGTCGGCCGCGGCGATACGGTTGCCGGGGTATTCTGTGCGCCGGAGAAACCCGGCGAGAAGGTCGATCCGCTACGAACGGCGAGCGAGCAGCGGCACATACCGGTTTATCAGCTGCGCTCGCTCAAGGCACCGGAGGCGCTCGAAGTACTGCGCGGCCTTCAGGTCGAGCTCGCAGTCATGGCATACGTGCTGCAGTTCGTGCCGCAAGCGTTTGTGAACGTGCCCAAGTACGGCATGATTCAGTACCACCCGTCGCTGTTGCCGCGCTATCGCGGTCCAAGCTCCATCAACTGGCCGATCATCCGCGGGGATGAGCGCACGGGACTCACGATCTTTCGGCCGACCGACGGCCTGGACGAAGGGCCGATCATCCTGCAAAAGCAAACTCCGATCGGCCCGGACGATACGCTCGGAAGCATTTACTTCGATCGGCTGTTTCCGATGGGGGTCGCAGCGCTGCTGGAAGCAGCCGATCTCGTGCTGGCGGGCAACGCGGCCGCAATCGCGCAGGATGAATCGCAGGCAAGCTATCTCGGCTGGTGCCGCTCGGCCGAAGCCGGGATCAACTGGCACAACCACATCGATCTGACTTACAACCTGATCCGCGGCTGCAATCCGGCTCCCGGCGCATGGACGACTTTCAACGGCAAAAAATTGTATGCGTTCGATGCCCGCAAGCACCTCGCGCGCACCTTTGCGCAGTCCAAGGGCAGCATCGGCGCCGTCACGGCGATCACGGAGCAGAGTCTGTTCGTCGCCGCCCAAGGCGGTGAGATCGAGTTGATGCGCGTCCGCTATGACACCGGGAAAAAAATCCCCGCGCCGCAATTCTGCACCGAGGCAGGCCTCACCGTCGGCGCGACGCTCGGCGCCTGAGCTGAGCCCCGCCAGCGCGCATTGAGCCGAAGCGCGCGGCGAGCGGATGCGACGTCGATCGAATCTAGCTCATCTATTGCAACAGAATTCATATGTAAACCCGCGAGTGAGCAACTGGGCACAACTATGCGCCGGCTTTAACTCCATGGAAATATGAGGTCTCACACCTATTGAGATCGCTCAAAGCGGTTGGGTGGCTACCGGCGCTGAATTCGATTATTATGTATCAAGTTGCATATGTAGGGGCAGTCGCCCCTGAATTAAAGGCAGCGATGATCCGCATCGAAATCGACCCTGTCTGGCGCTTCAAGCGCGACGAGCAGCTGCAGCCCATCCACGTGATGATCGATTTGCTCAACGAAATCCGTCTCACCGGCAAGATCACGCGCGCCGCGGCGCGCGCCGGCGTGTCATATCGGCACGCGTGGAATCTCATCGAAAAATGGTCGAATTTCTTTGGCGCGCCGCTGGTCGAACGCAAGCAGGGACGCGGCACGAGCCTGACGCCCTTTGGCGGCAAGCTGGTCTGGGCCGGCCAGCGCCTGCACGCGCGTCTGGGGCCGCTGCTGCAGAATCTCGCGCAGGAGCTCGAAACCGAGATCAGCCAATTTCTGCCGCACGCGTCCTCGACGATCCGCATGCATGCCAGCCATGGGTTCGCGGTTTCGAAACTTCGGGAGCTGCTGAGCCGCGAGGTCGATATCGAGGTGGATCTGCGCTACGTCAGCAATCAGTACTCGCTGGCCTCGCTGGCGCACGGCGCATGCGACCTGGCGGGCCTGCACCTGCCGCAAGGAGAGTTGCGCGAGAGCAGCATCGCCGAGAGCAGAGCTTGGTTGATCCCGAGCATTCATCGGGTAATTGGTTTCGTAACGCGGGAGATGGGACTGATCGTCAAACGGGGCAATCCGCTCGGCATTACCTCGCTCGAACGACTGCTCGAGAGCTCAGTGAGATTCGTCAACCGCGATCCCGACTCCGGGACTCGCCGGCTGTTCGATCAGCTGCTGGCGCAGCAGGGGCTCGATGGCACACAGATCAACAGCTACGGGCAGGTCGAGTTCACGCATGCCGCGGTCGCAGCCTACGTGGCGAGCGATATGGCGGATGCGAGTTTCGGCGTCGAGGCCGCCGCGCGGCAATTCGATCTCGATTTTGTGCGGCTGGTGACCGAAGACTATTTCTTTGTCTGTCGCAAGGAATTCCTGGAACAGGAATCGATGAAGCGCGTGCTGTCGATTCTTCGCAGCGAGGCGTTTCGCCAAGCGATCTCAGGGTTGCCGGGCTACGAGTGCAAGGAGGCCGGGATCGTGTACACGGTCAAGGACGCTTTTAAGGCGGCCTAGCGGCTTGCAGTGCCCCCTGGGTGCGCCGCCCGCCGTTCAGGCGTGCAGTGACTCGATGACCGCTTTCCGGCCCAGCACGGTCACGGCATCGCCAGGGACGCGGCCGATGAGGGCATTGCCCACCGGGGAGGTCCAGCTGACCAGACCCTGTGCTGGATCGGCTTCATCTTCGCCGACGAGCTGGAACCGCCGTTGTGCGCCATCATCGAATCGCAGCGCTACCGTGACACCAAAGCGCACGGTCTGCGGCCGGGCCGTTGGCGCGATTACGCGGGCGCTGGCCCGGCGTGCGCGCCAATAGCGCAACTCGCGTTCCAAGCCGGCAAGTGCCTCGGTCTCGCCGCGTTCGCGTGCCAGCAGTCGCGCGCTCTGCAGTTCGTTGAGACGCTGGTCGATCAGCTGCTCTCCGGCCGGGGTGACGAAATTCGGATGCGGGCTGATGGGCCGCTCAGGCAGCGTCGGGCCCGCGGCCGTATCGTCCTCGCGCACGAACGCACGGCTCATCGATTGATCGCGCCGGGTGCGGGCTGTAGCGGCGGCACACGAGCGGGACGCGGTGAGGCATCGCCCGGGCAGTCCAGCGAAACGTAGCGCTGGCGCAGATCATCGATGCGTTTATCCGCCTTGGCTTGTGCCGCATCGACGATATCGGGATTGACGCTGCTGGCGGGAGCCTCGCGCCGCGATTCCTCGTTATGCCTGATTTGCCCCTGAATATCGGCGCACTCGGCCGCGCTGTCCTCGCTATCGGTCGAGCTGCTGGTGTCGGATGGCCTGGCGCGATGGAAGGGCCAACTCAAATCGCTGCAGCCGCTCGAGCTCAGCAGCAGTACGGCACAGAGGGTTGCCACGGCGGCATGCCATGGGAGGTCGCAGCGGCGGCTGCAAACAGTGCGGTTTGACGGTGCGGTACGCAAGCCGAAGAATTATGGGCCCGACGCCCTGCGGCGGCTAGGGGCGGGCCCAGCCCGAGGCTGTGAATCTAAGAACCAGGCGCCATCGGACGATGCCGATCTTCGGTATAATTCCAAATCCTACCGGGCCCACCGACGGCGCCGGGCGCAAGGGCGCGAAAGTGGCGGAATGGTAGACGCGCTGGCCTTAGGAGCCAGTGGGGCAACCCGTGAGAGTTCGAGTCTCTCCTTTCGCACCAAAACCGCTCGAACGGCACAGAATTCAAGATGACAGGCGAGACGATGCAGATTTCGGTGACGACGACAAAAGGTCTGGAGCGGCGGCTCGAAGTGGCCGTGCCCGGAGAGCGTGTGGCCGGCGAGGTCGATGCGCGCCTCAAGCGCATCGCGCGCACGGCGCGTATCAAAGGCTTTCGGCCCGGCAAAGTACCCTATGCCGTGGTGCGACAGCAGTTCGGCACACAAGTGCATGCCGAAGCCGTCAACGATCTGATGCAGAGCACCTTTGCCGAAGCGGTGAGTCAGCAGAAACTTCGGCCCGCGGGCGGGCCGCGCATCGAACCGATCGCGGTGGCCCCGGGCAACGAACTGCGCTACGCGGCGGTGTTCGAAATTCTGCCCGAAGTGAAGTTGCATCCGCTCGAGGGCATTGCCGTCGAGCGGCCGACTGCCGAAGTCAACGAGCAGGACATCGATGCGATGCTCGAGAGCATGCGAGCGCAGCGTCCGATATTCACGCCGATGCAGCGTCCGGCGCAGGACGGTGATCGCCTGGCCATCGACTACGAGGGCCGCGTGGACGGAGCGGTATTTCCCGGCGGCAAGGGCGAGGGGTTGTCGGTCACGATCGGCGCTCACCGCGTGCTGCCCGAGATCGAGCAGGCGCTGGTGGGCATGAGCGTCGGCGATGCCAAGCGCATTGCGGCTCAGTTTCCCGCCGATTACGCCGCCGCCTCGGTTGCCGGCAAGGCCGCCGAGTTTGACCTCAAGGTCACCAAGATAGAGGAGCGCAGCCTGCCGCAGATCGATGAGGAGTTCGCGCGTGTCTTTGGGGTGCAGGAAGGCGGCGTTCCCGAGCTGCGCGCCGAGGTGCGCAGGAGCATGGAGCGCGAGCTCGCCGAGGCCTCTCGCGGCCGAGTGCGCGAGCAGCTATTCGATGCGCTGTATCGCAACAATCCGCTCGAGGTACCGCAGAGCATGCTCGAGGCGCAGATTCGCGAGCTGCAGGTGCAGGCCATGCGCCGCGCGGGCACGCACGATCCGGCCCAGGCTCCGCCGCGCGAAGCGCTCGAGCCGAGTGCGCGCAGACGCGTCGCACTGGGCCTGCTGATCGGCGAAATCGTGCGCCAGCAGAACTTCAAGGTCGAGCGCGAGCGCGTCGAACAGAAGCTCGAGGCGATCAGCGCCGCCTATCCCGATCCGCAGGAGGTGCGGCGCCAGTACCTGGCCAGCCGCGAAGCAATGGAGCAGCTCGAGTCCTCGGCGCTGGAAGATCAGGCCCTCGACTGGGCACTCACACAGGTCAAAGTCGTGGACAAACCCTCCACGTTCCGCGAGCTGACCGGCTTCGGTCAGAAGAGCTGAACAATCGTAGAACCCATTTGGAACAGGACTTAAAACTATGAACGAACGCGGTTTGAATTTAGTTCCGATCGTCGTCGAGCAAACCTCGCGGGGCGAGCGCTCGTACGATATTTATTCGCGACTGCTCAAGGAGCGGGTCATCTTCATCGTCGGGGCGGTGGATGACTACATGGCCAATGTGGTGGTCGCACAGCTGCTGTTTCTCGAATCAGAGAATCCTGACAAGGACGTGGCGCTGTACATCAACTCTCCCGGTGGCGTGGTCAGCGCGGGACTGGCCATTTACGACACCATGCAGTTCATCAAGCCCGACGTGAGCACCATCTGCATCGGCCAGGCTGCCAGCATGGGAGCGATTCTGCTGACCGGCGGCGCCGGCGGTAAGCGCTTTGCGTTGCCCCATTCGCGCATCATGGTGCATCAGCCCCTGGGCGGCTTTCAGGGCCAGGCGGCCGACATGGAAATTCACGCCAAGGAGATGCTCGGCACGCGCGATCGGCTCAACCGCATTCTGGCCAAGCACACCGGTCAGAGCGTCGACAAAATCCGTACCGATACCGATCGGGACAATTTCATGGATGGCCAAGCCGCGATCGCCTATGGCCTGATCGACCGCGTGCTCGAAAAGCGCGGCGAGGTCCCGCCGGTACCCGCAAAGACGTGAACGAGCGCGCAAAAACGCTAAATAACAATGTCTTGCGGATGACGCACTTCTTTGCCTCAGCGGTCGGGCCCATGCTATATAAGGTGCATGAACGGCGAGGTGCGTGCCAATGAGTGATGATTCCCGCGGGCGTACCGATGACGGCAAGCTGCTCTACTGCTCCTTCTGTGGCAAAAGCCAGCACGAGGTCCGCAAGCTCATTGCCGGTCCGTCGGTGTTCGTCTGCGACGAGTGCGTCGAGCTGTGCAATGACATCATTCGCGAGGAGCTCGAGGATCGGGCCGACCGGGCCCGGGACAAGCTGCCCAAGCCGCACGAAATCCGCAAGGTGCTCGATGATTATGTCATCGGCCAGGATCGCGCCAAAAAGGTGCTGGCGGTGGCGGTGTACAATCACTACAAGCGCCTGCAGACGCGCGGCAGTGCCCGCGCCAAGGACGAGGTTGAGCTCGCCAAGAGCAATATCCTGCTGATCGGACCGACCGGCTGCGGCAAGACGCTGCTGGCGGAAACTCTGGCGCGACTGCTCAATGTGCCCTTCACGATCGCCGATGCCACCACGCTCACGGAGGCGGGCTACGTCGGCGAGGATGTCGAGAACATCATTCAAAAGCTGCTGCAGAAGTGTGACTACGACGTCGAGAAGGCGCAAACCGGCATCGTCTACATCGACGAAATCGACAAGATCTCTCGCAAATCCGACAACCCCTCGATTACGCGCGACGTCTCGGGGGAAGGGGTGCAGCAGGCGCTGCTCAAGCTCATCGAAGGCACGATCGCCTCGGTGCCCCCGCAGGGCGGGCGCAAGCATCCGCAGCAGGAGTTTCTGCAGGTGGATACGTCCAATATCCTGTTCATCTGCGGTGGCGCGTTCGCCGGCCTGGAAAAGGTCATTCTCAATCGCACGCAGAAGAGCGGCATCGGCTTCACTTCCGAGGTGCGGGGTGCCGACTCCAAGCCGCACGGCTCGGATCTGTTTCACGACGTCGAGCCGGAAGATCTCATCAAGTTCGGCCTGATTCCGGAGTTCGTCGGTCGCCTGCCGGTCGTTGCCACGCTCGATGAGCTGGACGAAGGCGCCTTGATGTCGATCCTGACGGAGCCGAAGAACGCGCTGACGAAGCAGTACCGGAAGCTGTTCGAGATGGAGGGTGCCGAGCTCGAATTTCGCGATGAGGCGCTGCGCGCCGTGTCGCGCAAGGCCATGAACCGCAAAACCGGCGCCCGCGGACTGCGTACCATCCTCGAGACGGTGCTGCTGGATACCATGTACGATCTGCCTTCGTTGCGAAACGTCTCCAAGGTAGTGATAGACGACAGCGTGATCGAAGGCACTACCAAGCCTTTCATCGTGTATCGCACCGATGAGGGCCGCGTGGCGGCCATCGAGGAGCCGAGGAGGGCGGGCGGTTCGCTGCACGGCTGATTGACAGCTTCGGCCCTGGTTGCAGGCGGGGCGCGGCGCCATTGAAATATGGCGGCGCGCCCCAATTTGTTTCGAAATCTGACCTGAGCGTCCAATCCAGCGACACGAGGCCTACGTGACCGAACAAACCCCGACCTCAACTTCCGCCCTGGTGCCCGTTGCCGTGCCGGTGTTGCCGCTGCGCGATGTGGTGGTGTACCCGCACATGGTGATCCCGCTGTTCGTCGGGCGGGAAAAATCGATTCACGCGCTCGATGCCGCGATGCGCTCCGACAAACGCATCATGCTCGTGGCGCAGCGCCAGGCCGATGTCGACGACCCCAAGCTCGAGGATCTGCACCGGTTCGGTACCGTGGCGAGCATCCTGCAGATGCTCAAGCTGCCCGATGGCACCGTGAAGGTACTGGTCGAGGGCGTCGATCGGGCGCGCGTCGAGCAGCTGCACCCGGGAGAGTTCTATTCGGCGACCATCGCCATCGAAGTCGATACGGATCAATACGACGAGCGCGAGATGGATGTGCTGGTGCGTTCGGTCGTGTCGCAGTTCGAGCAGTACGTCAAACTCAACAAGAAGGTGCCCCCCGAAGTGCTGACCGCGCTCGCGGGCATCGAACAGCCGGGACGGCTCGCCGATACGGTTGCGGCGCACATGTCGCTCAAGCTGGCCGAGAAGCAGAAGGTGCTCGAGATCCTCGATGTGCGCAAACGGCTCGAGCACATGCTGGTGGCCATCGAAGGCGAGATGGATGTGCTGCAGATCGAGAAGCGCATTCGGGGCCGCGTCAAGGCGCAGATGGAAAAGAGCCAGCGCGAGTACTACCTCAACGAGCAGATGAAGGCGATCCAGAAAGAGCTCGGCGAGATGGAGGACGGCACCAATGAAATCGCCGAGATCGAGCAGAAGATCGCCAAGGCCGGGATGTCCAAAGAGGCGCGCGACAAAGCTACGGCTGAGATCAACAAGCTAAAGATGATGTCGCCGATGTCAGCCGAGGCCACCGTCGTGCGCAACTACGTCGACTGGCTAGTGAAGGTGCCGTGGAAGAAGCGCACGCGGCTGCACAAGAACATCGCCAATGCGCAGAAGGTGCTGGACGAAGACCACTACGGGCTGGAAAAGGTCAAGGAGCGCATCGTCGAGTACCTGGCGGTGCTGCAGCGGGTCGAGAAGATCAAGGGACCCATTCTCTGCCTCGTCGGTCCTCCGGGCGTCGGCAAGACCTCTTTGGGTCAGAGCATGGCGCGCGCCACCAATCGCAAGTTTGTGCGCATGTCGCTGGGCGGCGTGCGCGATGAGGCCGAAATTCGCGGCCACCGCCGCACCTATATTGGCTCGATGCCGGGCAAGATCGTGCAGAACCTCGCCAAGACCGGCGTGCACAATCCGCTGTTCCTGCTCGATGAAGTCGACAAGATGGCCATGGACTTCCGCGGCGATCCTTCCTCGGCGCTGCTGGAGGTGCTCGATCCGGAGCAGAATGCGACCTTCAACGATCACTACCTGGAAGTGGACTTCGACCTGTCCGAGGTGATGTTCGTCTGTACGGCCAACTCGCTCAACATACCGCCGCCGCTGCTCGATCGCATGGAAGTCATCCGGCTGCCGGGCTACACCGAGGATGAAAAGCTCAACATCGCGCGGCGCTATCTGGTGCCCAAGCAGATCAAGCAGAACGGGCTCAGGGACGGCGAGCTCAAGGTATCCGATGCTGCCATCCTGGACATCGTGCGTCACTACACGCGCGAGGCCGGCGTGCGCAATCTGGAACGGGAAATTGCCAAGATCAGCCGCAAAGCCGTCAAGCAGCTGCTGCTCGACAAGGCCGGCAAGAGTGCCGCCAGCGTGGCAATCACGCCGCGCAATCTCGACAAGTACCTCGGCGTGCGGCGTTTCCGTTATGGCAAGGCCGAGGAGCTCGATCGCGTCGGGCAGGTCACGGGGCTCGCCTGGACCGAGGTCGGCGGCGAGCTGCTGACGATCGAAGCTGCGGTGGTGCCCGGAAAGGGCAAGCTGCTGCATACCGGACAACTCGGCGAGGTCATGCAGGAGTCGATTCAGGCCGCGATGTCGGTGGTACGCAGCCGTGCTGCTGTGCTCGGGCTGGATGCGGATTTCTATCAGAAGCACGACGTGCACCTGCATATGCCTGAGGGCGCGACCCCGAAGGACGGCCCCAGTGCGGGTATCGGCATGTGCACGGCGCTGGTGTCCGCACTCACGCGCATTCCGGTGCGATCCGACGTGGCGATGACCGGTGAGATTACGCTGCGCGGCGAGGTGCTGCCGATTGGCGGACTCAAGGAGAAGCTGTTAGCGGCGCAGCGCGGCGGCATCGATCTGGTGCTAATTCCGGAGGAAAACCGCAAGGACCTCGTGGAGATCCCGGACAACGTCAAGGGCAAGCTTGAAATTCGTCCGGTGCGGTGGATCGACGAGGTGCTGCAAATCGCGCTGACGCGCCAACCGGTGCCCAGGCCCGAGACGCCGGCCGAAGAGCCGCCAGCGGCCAAGCCCGGGCGGCGCTCCAAGGCGCGTGGTAGCAAGCAGGTGCAGGCGCACTGAACACCGGCCGGGTGCTTAGCTCAGTTGGTAGAGCGTCGCCTTTACACGGCGAATGTCGGGGGTTCGAGTCCCTCAGCACCCACCAGCCTCCCGCCGGTGGCAAGCCCTGTTGCCAGCCCGTATACTATTTGTTTGCATTGCACGCCGATCGAAACCCTTGCTACTGAGTGCTGTTGAACCTCAAGCCATGGTAGTCCCGGTTGGGACGTAAGCCTCAAACGGAGCGGTAGTTCAGCTGGTTAGAATACCGGCCTGTCACGCCGGGGGTCGCGGGTTCGAGTCCCGTCCGCTCCGCCATTTACCCACATGCTGCAGAATATTAGCGACAAACTGAAGAACCAGCGCTGGCTGGCCACCCTGCTGCTGGGTCTGCTGGCGCTGATCTTCGCGGCATGGGGCGCCTACGGCATCGTCAATATCAGTTTCGCGCCGCAGGATTACGCCTTGAAGATCAACGGCGAGCGCATCGGCACCGAAGCGCTCAACCGGGCCTGGCAGGAGCGCCAGGCGCAGTACGCGCAGGCGCTCAAAGGCGCTGCCTTGAGTCCGACGCAGACCCGGGCCCTGCAGCAGCAGCTCATCGATGAATACATCCGTCAGACCGCGCTGCGCCAGCGCGCACAGGCGTCGGGCTATCGCGCCAGCAAGGAGCAGTTGCTTGCCGCCTGGCAGAGCGAGCGGGCGTTTCAAGTCGACGGCAAGTTCAGTCCCCAGGCCGCCAGAACCATGCTGGCGCAGGTTGGAATGACGCCCGAAGCCTTTGAGGCCGAGCGCCGCCAGTCGCTGCAGATCTCGCAGCTGACCGAGGGCATTCAGCTATCGGATTTCCTGACGGGCGCGGAGCTTAACCGCGTCTATGCGCTCGAGAACGAGCAACGTGAAATCCGCTTCGCGCTGCTGCCTGTCGAGCGCTATGCCGCCGCCAAGATCGACGATGCGCAGATCAAAGCCTGGTACGAAGCGCATCCCGGCGACTACATGAGCCCCGAGTCGGTGCGGCTGCAATATGCGCAGCTCTCGCTCGATGCGGTCGCCGCGCAGGTCAATGTCAAGGACGAGGATTTGCAGGCCTACTACGAGCAGAACAAGAGCCGCTACTCCGAGAAAGAAAAGCGCCACGCGCACCATATCCTGATATCGATCGACGATGCCAAGGACCCCAAGTCGGATGCGGCCTCGTTGGCCAAGGCGCAGCAGGTGCTCGCGCAGCTCAAGGCCGGGAAGGACTTCGGCGAACTCGCGCGCAAGTATTCGGCCGATCCAGGGTCGGCGGCGCAGGGCGGGGATCTCGGCTGGGCCGAGCAGAATGCTTACGTGGCCCCGTTTGCCGATGCCCTGTTCCAAATGCAACCCGGACAGATCAGCGATCCGGTCAAGACGCAGTACGGCTATCACATCATCAGGGTCGATGAAATTCGACCGGCGCACGTGCTGTCGCTGAGTGATGGCCGCGCCAAGATCGAGGCGGATTACCGTCGCGCCCAGGCAGCGGAAATATTCGGCGATCGCGAAGAGCAACTGCAGCAGAAGCTCGAACAGGGCTCGACCAGCGATCTGCCGACGCTCGCGAGCGAGTTCGGTCTGCAGCTCGGCGAGATCCAGGAGTTCACGCGCGCCGGCGCTGCGCCGCTCGGCGGCAAGCCGGAACTGGCGCAGGCAGTGTTTAGCGAAGAGGCGCTCGCGGGCAATCGTATCGGCGGACCCGTGGCACTTGGCGAGGACAGGCTCGTGATCTTCAAGGACCTCGAGCATCACGCGCCGACGCCCCAGCCGCTCGCGAACGTGCGCGATGAGGTGATCGCGGCGGTGCGCAAGACGACCAGCACCAATGCGGCCAAATCAGCCGCTGATCAGGCCGTCAAGCAGCTCGATGGCGGCGCCGATTTCGACGCGGTGGTCAAAGGTCTCGGTGTGACGGCCGCGACCGCCGCATTCGTCAGCCGAGACGATCCGCAGCTGCCGGCGCAGGTGCGAGAAGCGGCCTTCGTCGCGCCGCATCCTACAGCTAAGCCGGAATATCGCGCGTTGGCGCTTGATAATGGCGGTGCGGCACTGCTGATGATTAACGCGGTACGCGCCGGCGCCGCCGGCGCCAACCCGAAGAACGACGAGCAGCTGGCCATGCAGTACAAGAACCGTGATCGCGAGGGCGACCTTAACGCTTATCTGCTCGAGCTGCAGAATCGCGCCAGCGTCAAGCGCAACCCCAACATCTTCCAGTAGCCGTGAGCGCGCTACTCGCCGGCGTCATCCTCGAAGCTCATGCCGACCGTGCTGTAGCCGTTGTCGACATAGAGAATCTCGCCGGTGATACCGGCGGCCATATCCGAACAGAGGAAGGCCGCCGCATTGCCGACATCCTGCGTCGTGACATTGCGTCGCAACGGCGCCACCCGCGCCACGTAGCCGAGCATTTTGCGAAATCCACCGATGCCTGCGGCCGCCAGTGTCTTGATGGGCCCGGCCGAGATGGCATTGACGCGAATGTTGCGCGGTCCCAGGTCAGCGGCGAGGAATCGCACATTGGCCTCGAGGCTCGCCTTGGCAAGACCCATGACGTTGTAGCTCGGCAGTGAGCGCATCGCGCCGAGATAGGACATCGTCAACAACGCGCCGGCGCGGCCACTCATGAGCGCGGCCGCGCCCCTGGCCAGCGCCGTGAAGCTGTAGCTCGATACATCGTGAGCGATGCGAAAGGCTTCGCGCGATGTATTGGCGGAAAAGCTGCCGCTCAGGGCTTCGCGCGGCGCATAGGCTACGGCGTGCACAAGGATATCGAGCGCGCCCCATTCGCGTCGCAGCAGCTCGAAGGCTGCGTCGATCTGATCGTCGAACTGCACGTCGAGCGGCATCAGCAGCTTCGAGCCGATCGAGGTGGCAAGCGGCTCGACCCGCTCCCGGAACTTGTCGTTGGCGTAGGAGAAAGCGAGCTCGGCGCCCTGGGCGTGCATGGCCTCGGCAATGCCCCAGGCGATCGATCGCTCGGTGGCGACGCCGACGATCAGCGCTCGCTTGCCCGCAAGGATGCCCACGGCGCTCAGGTGCGTGATCGGACGAAGGCGATCAGCGTCTGTCCAGGCTTGATGCTGTGGTCGCCCGACATGCGGTTCCACCCAACCAGGTCGATGACCGTGACCTGCAGCAATCGGGCAATGCTGTAGAGCGTGTCGCCGCGACGCACCCGATACAGAACGCGGCGAGCGCTGTCGCTCGATGCCACCGTCTGCGCCGAGGCGCTGGCGCGGTAGGCCGATTTGCCAGCCGCTGAGCTCGAATACGCGACCGGCGTGCTCGAGGCGACTCGAAGCTTCTGGCCCGCGTGCAGCCGGTCGCCGGGCCGCAGGCCATTGGCCGCCGCCAGGGTCTGCACATCGGTACCGAGGCGCTGGGCGATGCCATAGAGGGTGTCGCCACGCCGCACGACGCGGATATCCGGGCGAACACCGCGGTGGCGCCGCAGTCGCACCGGGGAATCGAACAGCATCGCGGCGCGGGCGGCCTTTTCCGGCAATACGATGTTGCTGGAGGGGACACGCAGGGCGGTTTCGATCACGAGCGGGTCGCTCAAGCCGAGCTCGTTGAGCTCGCGAATGACCTCCGGCTTGGTGGCAAATCGGCGCGCGATCGATGCGACCGTATCGCCGCGCTGCACGCTGTAGTGCTCGATGCGCATGCGCTGCTCAGGGGTCAATTGCGCCAGCGTCTGCTCGAGGCCCTCGGCGGAGTCGGCCGGCACCAGCAGTCGGTGCGGGCCGGTCGGATCGGTAGCCCAGCGATGGAACGCCGGATTGAGCGTGTACAGGTCCTCGGTGCTGATGCCGGCGATGTTCGCCACGACTTGCAGGTCGATCTGTCCGCCGGTCGAGATCGGTACGAAGTACGGCTCGTTGACGATGCGGCTGAATTCCAGGCCATAGCGTGCGGGATTGGCGACCAGGCGGCGCATCGCCAGCAGCTCCGGTACGTAGGCACGCGTCTCGGCCGGCAGCTTCAGATGCCAGAAATCCGTCGGCTTGCCGGCGCGCTGATTGCGCTCGATCGCGCGGCTGACGGCGAGCTCCCCGCAATTGTAGGCGGCGATCGCGAGCAGCCAGTCGCCGTTGAACTCATCGTGCAGGGCCTGCAGATAATCGAGCGCGGCCCGGGTGGCTTCGATCGGATCGCGCCGGCCGTCATACCACCAGTCCTGCTTCAGGCCGAAACGGCGGCCCGTGTCCGAGATGAACTGCCAGAGCCCGGAGGCGCGCGCTCTGGAATAAGCGTAGGGCTCGAAGGCGCTCTCGATGACCGGCAGCAAGGCGAGCTCGCGCGGCATGTCGCGCTGCTCGAGCTGGCCGACGATGTAATAGAGCCACAGCTCCGCGCGGCCGAACGTACGCTCGAGAAAGTCGGGGTGGTTGGCGAACCAGTTCAGCTGCGCGGCGACTGCCGCTTCATCGACATCGTCGAGCTGGAAGCCGCCGCGCAGGCGCTCCCAGAGATCGGCCTGCTTGAGGATCACGACACTATCGGCCGGAGGCCCGGGCAAAGCTTCGGCATCCAGATTCGCCATCGCCGTGTCCATCGGCGCGGCGAGCGCATCCGTGGCCGTGCTGGACTCGCTCGAGAGCGCGGTGGCATCTGCCGCAGCGGACTGCGCGGTCACGGCCACTGCCGCGATGCTCGGCGCAGCCTCTGCAGCGGGCGGGCTCGGAGGAACGGCGGTTGCGGGTGCGGGTTGGTCGGGCTTAGGCTGGTGCGCGCAGCCTGCCACCAGCACCAGGGTCCAGAGTACGAATTGCCTCGGCAGTCGGGTCAGCTTCGCTGGGCTCAACGGTGGGCTCTCCGTAGCGGATCGAGGAACATGTTACGGTATGCCATAGCCGCAGCGCCAGGCCAGCGGAATTTAACCCGTAAGTTCACAAAATTGCTAGTTTTCGGCAGTACCAACTCACAGTCTGCGCATGGCGGAATTTCCTTGTGTTTTGCAGCAATGGCAGAGCGATCCGCTGGGGGGCGCGCTCATCGCTGCGGAAGCGCGCTTACTGGCCACGACCTTTGACGATGTTTTCGGTCAGGAATTGCTGCAGCTCGGTGCCTGGGGCTCGGGACGGGAACTGCTGGCGCAGAGTCGAATCCGGCGCCAAAGCGTGGTGGCCGGGGCCCACCCCAGTGTGGGCGCGGGAGACCTGGTGGCCAATCTGGCGCATCTGCCGATCAGCAGCGGCGCGGTGGATGCCGTGCTGTTGCCGCACACGCTCGAATATGCTCCCGACCCCTACGCGGTGCTGCGGGAGGCGGATCGGGTTCTGGCCGCAGAGGGGCAGCTCATCGTCCTCGGGTTCCGGCCCGCGAGCTTTTGGGGTCTGCGCTCGGCGGCCGCGCCCGGCGGCTATCCGCCCGGGCTGCGACGCCGGCTCGCCAGTGGCCGGGTGCGTGACTGGCTGGGGCTGCTGAGCTACGAGATCGTGAGTCTGAAGCCCTACCTGTACCACCTGCCGCGGCGACCTACCGCCGAGCTCGAGGCCACTGTAGCGCGGATGCTGCATCGTGGCTGGTGCTATCCATGGCCGTCGGCCGCTTATGTCATCAAGGCCCGCAAGCGCGTCTATACGCTCACACCCATCCGCCCCCGGCTGCGCGAACGCCCGGCGCTGCTCGGCGGCCTGGCGGAGCCGAGCATGTGAGCGAGCTGGTCGAGATCTACACCGACGGCGCCTGCCGCGGCAATCCGGGACCGGGCGGCTGGGCGGCACTGCTGTCGATGGGCAGACGGGAAAAAGAGATTTGCGGGGCTGAGAATCCGACTACCAACAATCGTATGGAGCTGCAGGCCGTGATCGGGGCATTGCAGGCGCTCAAGCGTCCAGTCGAGGCGCGGCTCTACACTGATTCGCAGTACGTACGCCGCGGCCTGCTCGAATGGCTGCCGCAGTGGAAAGCGCGCGGTTGGAAGACTGCCGACAAGAAGCCGGTCAAGAACCAGGACCTGTGGGAGCTGCTCGAGCGCGAGGCGGGCCGGCATCGAATCGAATGGCACTGGGTCCGCGGACACTCCGGCGTTGCGGGCAACGAGCGCGTCGACGCCCTGGCCAATGCGGCCATCGATGCGCTGCTTGCAGTAGACTCGCCTATCTGACAGCGAAGCGACTGGACATGCGACAGGTCGTTCTCGATACCGAAACCACCGGGCTGGAAGTCGAGCTCGGGCATCGCATCATCGAGATCGGCTGCGTGGAGCTGCTCAATCGGCGTGCGACCGGCCGCCATTTTCACCGCTACCTCAACCCAGAGCGTGATATCGAGCAGGGCGCACATGCGGTGCACGGTCTGACGCGCGCGCGACTCGCGCAGGCGCCCAGATTCGCCGACATCGCGAGCGAGCTGCTGCAGTTCATCGAAGGCAGCGAGCTGATCATCCACAACGCGGGCTTCGATGTCGCATTCCTGGAGCGCGAATTCGCGCTGCTCGCGCTGCCCTCGCCGGTGCTGATCGCCAAGCTCTGTCGCGTGCTCGATACGCTCGCGCTGGCGCGCGAGCGCCACCCGGGCCAGCGCAACAGCCTGGATGCCTTGTGCAAGCGTTACGGCGTCGACAATTCGCACCGTGAGCTGCACGGCGCATTGCTCGACGCACGCATCCTCGCCGACGTTTATCTGGCGATGAGCGGTGGGCAAAGCCTGCTGGCGCTGGATGAGTCGGCCCGCGAGCATGCGGCGGCGAGCACCGCCGAGCTCGCGCCCATGGCGCGGCCAGGCGAGCCGCTGGTGGTCATTCGCGCCAGCGCCGCTGAGTGCGCCGCCCACGCCGAACTGCTGGCGCTGCTGGCGAAGTCCAGCGGCGGCCGCTGTGTTTGGAGCACGCTCGAGCCGGCGCCCGCGGTCTCTGAAACGATCGAATAGACCGATCTTGTCGTGCCGGTCGAGGTGGCTCAAACTCCAGGCTCAATTCGGCGGGTCTGACCCTAGCCAAACAATTTCGGTGCGACCGACGCATCGGTCGCAATGACGTCTTGGTCGTTAGAATTGCCGTTCCCCTGCCGCTATGCGGAGCATTGCTGATGAGGATCGTTAATCGCTCTGGCACTGACTGTCCGGCTTGGCGCGAGCTCGAAGCGCTGGCGCCGAGCCTGCGCACCACGGCCACGCGCGAGCTGTTTGCGCAAGATCCGCAGCGCTTCAAGCATTTTTCGTCCGAGGCGGCCGGGTTGCTGCTGGACTATTCGCGCCAGCGCCTCGATGCGCGCGTGCTCGAAGCGTTCACGGCGCTCGCCGATCAGCTCGAGCTGCGCGCGCGCATCGAGGCCATGTTCCGGGGCGATCCGATCAACATCACCGAAGGCCGCGCGGTGCTGCACACCGCGCTGCGCAGCTCCGGCCAGAGGCCGCTGCGGGTCCAGGGGACCGACGTGAATGCGCTGGTGCGGGCCGAGCGCGAGCGCGTGCTCGGGTTCGCCGAAGGCGTGCGGCAAGGCCGCATCCGCTCGAGCAGCGATGCGAGCTACGCGCTGGTGGTGAACATCGGCATCGGCGGATCGGATCTGGGCCCGGACATGGCGGTGCAGGCGCTCAAACCTTTCGCGCACGGTGCGCCGCAGGTCGCCTTCGTCTCCAACGTCGATGGCTGCCAGCTCGCCGATGTGCTCGAAAACGCTGATCCGGCGCGCACCCTGTTCATCATCTGCTCGAAGACCTTCACGACGCTCGAGAGCCTGAGCAATGCCCGGGTGGCGCGCAGCTGGATCCAGCAGCGCCTGGGTGAGAAGGCAGTACCGCAGCATTTTGCGGCCGTATCGGTCAACGCCCACGCGATGGATGAATTCGGCGTGCATCCTGAGTATCGATTTGCGATGTGGGACTGGGTCGGCGGGCGCTACTCGCTGTGGTCGTCGATCGGAGTATCGCTGGCGATCGCGATCGGCCGCCAGGGCTTCGAGGCGTTCCTGTCAGGCGGCCGCGAGATCGACGAGCACTTTCGCAGTGCCCCGTGGCAGCAGAATCTGCCGGTGCTGGCCGGAATGCTCGCGGTCTGGAATATCGATCTGCTCGGGCTGCCCACACTCGCGGTGCTGCCGTATGACTCGCGGCTCGCGCGATTGCCGGCCTACCTGCAGCAGCTCGAGATGGAGAGCAACGGCAAGCGCGTGCAGCTCGACGGCCGCGCGATCACACTCGGCACCGGTGCGGTGATCTGGGGTGAACCCGGCAACAATGCGCAGCATTCTTTCTTCGAGCTGCTGCATCAGGGCACGCAGCGCGCGGCGCTCGATTTCCTGCTGCCCATTCGATCCTCCTGCGCTGTGCAAGCGCAGCAGGATCTGGCGATCGCCAACTGCCTGGCGCAGGCGGAGGCTTTTGCGTTCGGCCAGGATGCGGCGGCGGTCAGGGCCGATCTGACGAGGGCCAAAGTGCCCGAGGCGCAGATCGCGCAGCTGCTGCCGCACAAGATCCACGAGGGCAACCGGCCGTTGAGCCTGCTGCTTTTCGAGCAGACCGATCCGGTCACGCTCGGCCGGATCATCGCCCTGTACGAGCACAAGGTGTTCGTGCAAAGCGTGGTGTGGGGCGATAACGCTTTCGATCAGTGGGGTGTGGAGCTCGGCAAGAAGCTCTGCGAGTCGATCATTCCCTTGGTGCAGAATCCCGAAAGCGCGCACGGCGTATCGAGCTCGCTGTCCGGGGCGCTTGCGGTGGTCAAGAAATGGCGGAACTAACCCGCAGGTCAACATGACCGTCGCCCGGACGCTTAGATTCTGCGGATTGGCTCAGCACTGGATGACGCAGTGGTGCGTAGTACAATCCCAATCCTTGCAACGGCGGGGAGTTAGCGAGTGACCGGCACACCGGCCCGACGTCGATTGGGCTTGAATCTCAGTCTGGCGATCGCGGTGATCGCTTCATTTGCACTTCCCCAGATGCTACGCGCGCAGCAGACGGATCTGTCGCAGCAGATGCAGCTGTTCAACAGCCTGCCGCCCGACCAGCAGCAGGCCATCCTGCAGCGCTTGGGTCAGGGTATGGGCAGCGGTTTCGGTTTAGGTATGGGTATGGGAGCGGGGGGGGCGGGTTCGCTCTCCGGCATCGGCGGCAGCTACAACAGCTCCCAGG
>DATNHF010000051.1:0-37815 GCA_035605115.1 Steroidobacteraceae bacterium
TCCGGGTCCGATTCGTCGAGCCGCAGTGTTTATCATGCCGGCCGATTGAGCGGCCGATTCCCGCGCCGTAATTGCGCCGCGCGCAGGCGCTCGAACTGCTGCTCCCCCACAGTTGCCGCACCGGAACCGGCCTTGCTGCACTTGACATATTGGTCGCAGCTGCGACTCTTCAATGGACTGATCCCCGCCAGCGCCCAGCTGGGCCCGCAGGGCCCACCGATTGCCATCGCCTCCTCCCAGAGTTCCGAGACCTACGGCTACCCGGCTCCGACCGCGACGATCTCGGCCTCCCCGTCCGGCAGCGCCCGTGGTGGCCAATGGCCACGTCTACATCGCTGGAGCTGGCTCATTGACCGTGTATGGGCTAGGACCGTAAGCCGAACGGCTATGAGCGCGCAGGCGCACGGTGTCGCCGCTCCAGAGAGAGCTCAGACCCGCTCTCACGCCGCCGTGATGCGGCATGGCGATCCGATTGCAGCTCTGTTCAACGCATGCGCAAAAGGTCGAGCCGGTCGTAGTTCACTGGGTCGGTCTTGGCGCGCAGATCGGCCACCTGGCTCGGCGTCACCGCCGCCGCGTGATTTCCCCACGCGGAGCGCATGAAACTCACGAGCGCTGCCAACTCCCGATCGCCCAGCAGGCTCCGAAACGGGTTCATGCGATATGCATCGGGCGTGCCGCCGACTACGACCGGCGCTGTTCCATTGAGTGTAATGTTGATGAGCGAGATCGGATCGCGATCGAGCACCGCTGGGTTGCCCGCCAGCGTGGGTATGTAGGGCGCCGCGCCCTTGCCGTCGAGCTGATGGCAGGGGGCACAGAACTGCAGATAGACCATCGAGCCCGGCGCGTTGAACTGCGACGCCTTGAGAGCCAGTGCCGTTGCGGGATCGTAGCGCCAGTCCTGCGGCACATCGGAGTGCGCGGGAGGGAGCGACTTCAGGTAATGCGCAATCGCCGTGTTGTCCTCCTCGGAGAGGTATTGCGTGCTGTAGTTGATGACGTCGATCATCGTGCCAAAGGCAGTGCCGCCAGCGTTGTGGCCGCTCTGCAAGTACCGCACGAGATCCGCCTGGCTCCAACGCGCGAGTCCCAACGCGGAGTCGCCGGCCAGGTCCGAGGCCGACCAGTTATCGAGCGGCGCACCCGAGAGATAGAGGCGGTTGGCTTGAGTCAGCGTCTTCTCCTGGAAAAGCCAACCGCGTGGCGTGTGGCAGGCGCCGCAATGGCCGAGCCCCTGCACTAGATAGGCGCCGCGGTTCCATTGCGCGTCTTGGTTCGCGGCGGCCTCGTACGGCCGCTTGTCGAGGAACAATACATTCCAGATCGCCAGCGGCCAGCGGATGTTCAGCGGCCAGGGGATCTCGCTCGGTCGATTCGACTGATGTACCGGCTTGACTGCCTTCATGACATAGGCATAGAGCGCGGCGATGTCGGCATCCGAGATCTTGGCGTACGACGGGTAAGGCATCGACGGGTAAAGGTGGTGCCCATCCCGGGCAACGCCGCGCCGCATCGCACGCTCGAAATCCTGCAAAGAGTACTGCCCGATACCGGTTTCGGAATCCGGCGTGATGTTGGTGGCATAAACGGTGCCGAGTGGGGTGCCCATGCCGCGTCCGCCGGCGTAGGCCGCCCCGTCATGCGTCGAATGACAGGCGACGCAATTGGCCGCATGCGCAAGATATTCGCCCTTGTTGATGAGATTAGCCTCCGCGGCCGCCGCAGGCGTGGCTGGGTCGGTTTGGGCGAAAGGCGTACCCATGACTAGCAGCAGCGCCAGTGCCGCGACGTTGCGCATCATCCGCCGGAAATCCCTATATTTTCTCTGGCTGAGAATTTTTCGACACCGCTTACAACGCAATGCTCGACGGTGGCATCGTAGATGCCCAGCGCCGAGCGTCGCTCACTGTTGCGCGCGACAGGGCTATGGTGAATGGGCACCGATACCGTGATCCGGCTACCGAGGGCCGACGACGGTTCGATGCTGATGTTGCCCCCCATCGCGCGCGCACGATAACCCATCATCCGCAGCCCGAGACCCTTGCCGGAAGTCGCGCCGGGTCGAAAGCCGATGCCGTCGTCCGTCACCGAAAGTTTCAACTGGTCACCGTCAGCTTGCAGTGTGACATCAACGTTCGAGCAGCTGCTATGGCGGGCGGCATTGTTCAATGCCTCCACGACGATGCGGTAGATATGATCGGCATCCCCCGCACTGAGCCTAATGCCTTGAATACTGCTGCGGAAATTCACGCACATGCTGAAGCGATCGCGTGCGTCCGCTGCGAGCTGTACCAGTGCTTGATCGAGTGAGCCCCGGACCACCTGCAGCGGCGAGAGTCCGCGCGCAATTTCCCGCGCCAGCTCGATCGTTTGGCTGAAGTGGCCGGTGATCGCGGTAAGCGAACTCTGCGCGGAGCCGGGGTCGCAGGCAAGTTTGCTCTTGAGTGCCTTGAGCAGCAGCGCGATCCCGGCCAGCTCCTGGCCCAGCCCCTCGTGAATGTCGCTCGACAGCCGACACCGTTCGATGGCCACAGCTTCGAGGACCTCGCGTTCGAGACGATGTTGCTCGGTGACGTCGCGAATGTTCAGTACGATCCCGGCGATGACGGGGTTGCTGCGCAGATCACTGCCAACGATCTGTACGTCCCTGCGCTCGCCCGCTGGCGTGGTGAACGCGGCCGTGATCTCGTTGCTCGCCAGATGGCGCTCAGCGATGTCGTCCAGAAAGCTAACCAGCCGTGACTCGTTGTTCGGGCCCAGCAATCGGGTTGCCGGCGTTGCGCGCAGAGCCGCTGGCGCAATCCCCAGCATGGTGTCGGACGCGGGACTGACATAGGCGAGTTGCCGTTTTGCATCCACGATCAAGACCAGATCCGAGGAACGTCGCTCCAGCTCCGTCAGTCTCTCGTCGGCGTGGCGCATTGCCAGCGCCAGATTGAGCCGGCGCAACTCGTAGCGCGCGCCCAGCTGGCGCGCGGTGAGCAGGACAGCTCCGCCCAACGCACACCCCAGCAACATCCAGCCGCCGATACCTATGGAGTTGGCCTGCTCGCCAAACAGCATGGCGATCGCGAGCAGAACTGCCAGGGTCGGAAGGAAGCTTTGGGGGTTAACCTCTCCGGGCTGCGCCGAGCGTTCTGGAACAATCCGGTGCCGTTCCAGGCGCACCGCGGTCGCCACCAAGGCACTTAATGTGCAACATGCGGCCACATCGAACCAGGTATCGACTGGAAAGTCGCTGACTATCCTGGCCCGGAGCCAGCCCAGATCCGCCGTGAACCCCAACGTGATCGCCGCGATCAGAAATCCGAGCGCGCGCTCGTTGCGCCAGTCCATGATCTGAGTAAAGAGCAAGGCCGCGATGACGATCGTTGCGGCGATAGCCGGCGAATACAGCAACGAGATAATGGCACCGCTGGTATTGACGCCGGCGGCAGCCAGCGCCGGACTGAGCAGGAACAGCCACACCGTGGCGCCAAGGCTCAGTGAGAGCGTTGCGATATCGACCCAGACGCGCCAGGAACGAAACGAGCCACCCAGGTCGATGAAGAACATTGCGCAGGCGCAGGCGAGCACCGGGTAGTAGAAAAAGAATAGTGCGTCGTTGCACAGCGCATAGAGCTTGTTCGCGGTGGGTGAGGCGTAGAGCGAGAAGAGGACACTGCACAGATCGATGCCGACGGCGATGGAAACCAGAACCCAGCCAACGCGGCGCAACCCCGGAGCCATCTTGCGAAGATTGAGCGCCAGGTAGACCAGCAGCGCCCCTTGCGCCAGAACGGGGCCCCAATTCGCCGCGGCCTCGGAGACGGCAGCGCCACCCCAGCCGGCACGAAGCCACACGATAATCACGACGGCGTAGGCCCAAAAGGCCGCCAACGGCAGCCAGCCCGATCGCGATTCATCCGGCATGTTCAGCTTCATGGCCTGCGCGTTCATTCGATGTCAAAGGCCCCAGATTGGCGTTTTATGCTGTGCTCTTGTTGTTCCTGACGGCGAAGGTGCGATTCCAACCCCGAGCCCCGTGAAGGGCCTGCGGTGCCAATTATCGCACGACCTCGCCTCGACTGACCGGCAATGTCCAAATGCCCGATTTGCCGAGCGCCTCCGGCTTTTAAGACGGTCGACTCGTACGCCGGCAGCACCCAGTCGCACGCGCTCACTATCGTTCCCGATATTTTCTGCCGGCTCGACACAGTGCCTTTTTTGAGCATTCGAGCCCCGAGTGCAACTCAAGTGCTGGTTGGCGCGGCGCAGACGTACAGCAACACAAAGAGACCGAGATCGTCGTTGTCACTGATCACCGGGTTGTCTTGTACGCCCGCGGCAGTCGCGTGCGGTCAAGACGTTGCGGTCGAGGCCGCCGACGCCCGCTGCTCGCCATTAGAAGAATATGTAAATCGACATTCCGCCGATATGCGCCGCTGGCGGGCGTCAATCCATTCGAACACCGCAAGCCACCAAGGTGCGTTAGCGATCAGCACTCGGCCGCAGCGGACGGGGCCTCGAGCAATGCGTCGAAATGCAGTGTTTAAGTGAAATGCTCCGCGTTAGAGCCCACGTCAGAGCTAAAATGCAGCTAGAGCATGAGCAGTGGATCCACTCACAGCAGCTAATTCAGCCCGAGAAACCGCCATGATTCAGCTACTGAGATCGTTGCTCGGCGCGGCCCCTCGCGATTCTGTTGCGAAGAAATCCGTGGCACGAGCAACACCTAAGCCGCCGCACGCCGGCGGCGACTACCGTGCGGTCTCACTCGCACCGAACAGCGTGTGCTGCGCGGTCGCCAGCGACTCTGCGGGCAAGCGCTATTTGCTGTGCGAAGCGCCACATATGCCGTTAGTGAATTGCGCGACGCCGGCGAATTGTTCGTGCAAGTTCCGCAAGCATGCAGACCGTCGCGATGAAGACCGCCGCCTATTCGGCGAGACAGAAAGCACCCGCTGGTTCGCGGGTTCCGAGCATCGCACGCGCAGACGTCGGAGGCCGACGGGAAATTGACCTGCAGCGCCGCGGGGCTGCGGCAAGCGTCAATGTGATTCTAGCGTCGCCTGCGGCGGGCCGAAGGCATTTCGCTCGGTCTGTGCACATGGGTGGGATTCGGACCCACGAGCCCCTGGAAGATCCTGCGTTTTTCAAGTCTGACGACTCGCACGCCAGCGGCACGGTGTCGCACGCAATCACCAGTATTCACGATGTCCTCTGCAGTGCAGAAACACCGTGTCTTGCCGAATTGGAAGGTAGAGTGCAACTTGAGTGCCATTGCACGCACGATCGCGGCCGTCCAGCGTGGCTTGCCCGGGCCTTGCGTTGCGATCGGCATCTGGCCGGTTGCACCACTCTTATCCGGGGCTCGGCACGAGCGGTAGCCTCGACGCAAAGGAGATAACCTTGGGCCTGAAAGCCATTGTGAAGCGAACAGCGTGGCTGGCGGCGCACGTCCCACCCCTGCGCCTGGCTCTCATCGCCTGGTACGAACTCAGACCATTGAGCGCTGGCGTTCCCCATTGCAATCGCGACCACCCCTACGACCGCGCGCATGGCGTGCGCACAAGCCGTCCGCTGCCCGGCTATCTACTAAAGCCCGGAGATCCCCTGGACGCGCCCACCACCGCTTACGGCCCGGCACAACCAAGCATCATTCGCACAGCATTCGCCGCAATCCCAGACCCACAGAATTGTCACTTCCTCGACATCGGCTGCGGCAAAGGCCGCCCGCTGTTTGTCGCCACCGAATTTGGCTTCCGTGCCATCACCGGCGTTGAGTTGTCGCCGACGCTCGCCTGGATCGCCCGCCGCAACGCTACCGCGTTCGCCCGCGCCCATCGGCAACAAACACATATAGACATCATCACCGGCGATGCGCTCGCATACGAACTGCCGGGGGGGAATCTCGTCGTCTTCCTCTACAATACGTTCGGCCGACCGCTGATCGCGCGACTTCTGACCAATATCGAGGCATCCGTGCGCGCGACTCAACGCGACCTTTACATCGTCTACTACAATCCCACCTGGGCCGACGTATTTGATGCCTCGAGCAGCCTTGAGCGCCGCTACGCCGCCCAGATCCGCTACGAACCCGGCGAGATCGGCTACGGCCCGGACGAGTCAGACGCCGTTGTGATCTGGCAGAACCGCGGCAACCCGCATCCTCGACCGCCAGGTTCTGCCAATTCCCCGGTCACTATCGTCACCCGCGGTTGGCGGGCGGAAATCGCTTCGCAAGCCTGACGTGACGTTGCCAAAAAAGAGCATTTATGGCGGAGAGGGCGAGATTCGAACTCGTGAGCCCCGTGAAGGGCCTCCGGTTTTCAAGTCTGATGACTTGCACGCAAGCGGTACGCACTCGCACGCAATCGCTATTATTCCCGATGCTTCTAAGAGGGCCTAGAAGCTGTGTTTTGCGGGGTTTTGGAGGTGAAGGTTAGTCGATACCTGCCCTTTGGCGGGGCCGGGGCCGCCAGCTTCTCAAACAATTTAATGATGTGCCAACCGTAGGCTGGTGGCGGTGTGCACTGGACACGCCGTGAATTTGCCGGGAGCGATGTGACCACATCCGCCAATGCGTCAAGGAGTCTGCCCGGCGCGATCCAACCCACATCCCTGCCGCGGGGCTCGGACTCATCTGCCGACTGCTCGCGCGCGAACCTCGCAAAGTCTGCCCCCGACTGGGGCGTCAGAATTATGTAACTCGGCCTCGCGTACTTGACAAGCAAACTATCGACCGGGAGTGGTTTGTAGAAACTGGCTTGGTCGCAATGTGCGACGCGATCCGCGATTCCGCGCCACCCAAGCTGTAATAATATTTAAGTGATGTTGAATATCGCTAGAGATTATCGACATCGCAAGATGTTCTTGCAGGAGAAGCGAACATGGTCAATGCGTTTGACAGTTCGGCCGCGCTGGCAATCGATTCGCTCGTCGGTAAGTGGCCGGATTTTGACCGCGCCATGGAATTTGTTGTCGGAAACGACTTGATTCAGGGTTCCGTAGCGGCTTCGATCTTTTGGTGGTATTGGGTTCGCACGGGCACGGAAGCGACCGTTCGCTTGACGCGAGAACACCTGATTACCACTCTTTTCGCAAGCATCGTGGCAATCCTGGCCGGTCGTTCCTTGGCGGTAGCGCTTCCCTTTCGGATCCGGCCCCGATGGGAATCCACCCTGGGTTACATCATTCCCTCGGAGCCGGATCCCAACGTGTTCGTGAATTGGAGCAGCTTTCCGAGCGATCACGCCATCCTTTTCGCTGCGCTCGCGACCGGGTTTTGCTTCATTTCCGTGCGCGTCGGCGTCGTGGTTTTCCTCTACTATCTGTTGGTTGGGGCATTCCCGTTGATGTTTCTGGGCTATCACTATCCGACCGACATTGTCGCCGGCTCGGCGATCGGCCTATTGATCGCGTTAGTGATGAATTTGCGGGCCGCCCGCCAGGCATTGAGCGTCCCCGTGCTGAGGTGGGAGCGAGCGTCGCCAAGCGCTTTCTTCGTGGTGTTGTTTCTCCTTACATTTCAAATCGCTACCACTTTCGCCGGCTTGCGCGACGCAGGGCTGGCTCTAAGCCGATTTGTGCAGCGGGTAATTTAACGCTCGATGCTTCACGGGGGCGGACTACAGCACTTGCGGCTCAAGGAGCGGCACAATGCCCCCCGTCGACGATCCCCCAAGCAGCGGCGCAAAAAACCCTATTTTCTCGCGGAGAGGGTGGGATTCGAACCCACGAGCCCCGTGAAGGGCCTCCGGTTTTCAAGACCGGTGCAATCAACCGCTCTGCCACCTCTCCGAGTCGCCGTCCTAGTATAAGCGCTAGCTCGCTACGGCCGCCCCACTAGAGGGGCTCCGATGTCCGCAGGCTGGCCGCCGCAGCGGACCGCTCGCCGAAGCGGCGGACGATCAGCACGCACAGCGTGTTGCCGAAAACGTTCAGACCCGTACGACCCATGTCGAGAAATACGTCGACGCCCGCGACCAGCGCCAGCGCATCGGCCGGAAGGCCGAGCGCCAACAGCACGCTCGAGAGCGCCACGAGCGAGCCCGCCGGCACATTGGCCACTCCCTTGCTGGCCAGCAATGCGGCCCCCAAAATGGTCAGCAATCGGCCTAACGACAACTGCAGCCCGTACGCCTCACAAATAAACGTCGTGGCAAGCCCGATATACAGCGCCGAACCATCGAGATTGAAGCTGTAGCCCAGCGGCAATACCACCGAAACGGTACGGTTCTCGAAGCCGAGTGCTTCAAGTTTTTCCATGTGCAGCGGTAACGCGACTTCTGATGAGCGGGTCACGAAGGCCAACAGTGCCGGCGCCAGCATCTCGCGCGCAAGCTGTATCGGCCGGGGATACAGCAGCGCAAAGGCAGCAAGACACAACAGCGCGAACAGCGCATAGCCGGCATACATCACCGCGATCAGCTTCGCCAGCGACCAGAGCGTCGAGGAGCCTTGAGTTGCGGTCAGCCACGCGACCACTGCCAGCACCGCGAAGGGTGCCAGTGCGACGATCCATCCGGTGATGCGAAACATTACCGCGAGAATGCTGCCGAGCACTTCGGCCATCGGCTTGGCGCGCGCAGCACCGAGGCTCGCGAGTCCGAAACCGAACAAGGCCGCGAATACCAGCGTCGGCAGCACCTTTTGCTGCGCCATGGCCGCTACCACATTGCTTGGGATCAGATCGAGCAGAAACTGCGTCCAATTGATGCTCGCGAGCGCATGCGCCGGCGCCTCGGGAGCGCCTGACATCGAGATGCCGCGGCCGGGGTGAAACAGTGCATCAAGTCCCAGGCCGATCGAAATAGCGATTGCGCCAGCGAGGTAGAACCAGCCAAAAGCAACCAGCGCAACGCGGCCAAGCCGCGGCGTGTCCAGACCCATCTTGAAGGTGCCAAGCGCAACGGCGCAAAACACCAGAGGAATGACCACCATCTTCACGGCCGCGACGAAAGCGGTACCGAGTGGCTGCAACGCCGCGCCCGCGGCGGGCCAGATCAGACCGAGCAGCGCGCCGAGGGCCAGTGCGATCCCGATTTGAGTGGGTAGTCCGAGCCGGAACCGGCTGGACGCGCTGGCGGCCTGCGGCATGTGACTGATCGTACGGTTGAGCCCTCTGCAGTCTGGCATTGATCTGCCCGTGTCGGTAGTCCCGCAGCGACCACATGAATATGGTTGAATGATCCGGGCGCAAGAGGGAAAGACATGGCGGCGATTGCGCGCGGCTTGCTCGGGCTGGCGGGGATTCTGACGCTGGCTTGGTGCGTCAGCGAAGACCGGTGGCGCATTCCGCGACGCACGGTCGTCGGAGGGATCGCGCTGCAGATTGCCTTGGCCTTGCTGCTGCTGCGGTTTCCGCCCGCCACGCGCCTGTTCTTTCTGCTCGACGACGCGGTCAACGCCCTGCAGCGAGCCACCGACGCCGGCACCAGCTTCGTGTTCGGCTATCTGAGCGGCGGCCCGCCCCCGTTCCAGATCACCCATGAGGCAGCGACCTTCATCCTGGCGTTTCGGGCCTTGCCGCTGGTGCTGGTGATCGGCGCGCTCGCATCGCTGCTGTTCTACTGGGGAATTCTGCAACGGCTGGTGCAGGGGTTCGCCTGGCTGCTGCGTCGCTCGATGGGCATCGGCGGGGCCCTGGGCCTCGGCGCGGCGGTGCACATTTTCGTCGGCATGATCGAGGCGCCGTTGCTGGTGCGCCCGTACCTGGCCAGCATGAGCCGCGGCGAACTATTCGCGCTCATGACGTGCGGGATGGCGGGCATTGCGGGCACCATGATGGTGATCTACGCGACCATCCTGGGTCCGATCATCCCCAACGCCCTGGGCTTCATCCTGATCGCCTCGGTGATCAGCACGCCGGCGGCACTGGCGGTGTCGGCCATCATGATTCCCTTCGATGCCGCGGCGAGCCATGCGGCGCAACTCGTATCGGATGAACCGGCCAGTGGCGCCATGGACGCCATCGTGCGCGGCACGACGGCAGGCATGCGCCTGCTCATCAACATCATCGCCATGCTCGTGGTGCTGGTGGCGCTTACCTCGCTGGTCAACGGCGCGCTGGCACAGCTGCCGGGCTGGGGTGGTGCGCCCATTACGCTGCAGCGAGGTCTCGGACTGCTGTTCGCACCGCTCATGTGGCTGATTGGCTTACCCTGGTCGCAGGCGCTCACCGCCGGTCAATTGATGGGCACCAAGACGGTACTCAACGAGCTGGTGGCGTATTTGAATCTGGCGCAGCTGCCGCCGGGCAGTCTCAGTCCGCGCTCGCAGCTCATGCTGATCACCGCGCTCTGCGGCTTCGCCAATCTGGGCAGTGTCGGCATCATCATCGGCGGCATGGGAGCGATGATTCCCGAGCGCCGTTCGGAAGTCGCGAGCTTGGGGCTGCGCTCGCTGTTCTCGGGCACCGCGGCCACCTGCATGAGCGCTGCGGTGGTCGGCATGCTGATCGCCGTCTAGCAGCGCGCTGCGGAGTTAGCGAGCGCCAATGCGCGCAACGCCGCCCATATAGGGCAACAGCACCGCGGGTACGCGGATGCTGCCGTCCTCGTTCTGATAGTTCTCGAGCACCGCGACCAACGCGCGGCCGACGGCCACTCCCGATCCATTGAGGGTGTGCAGCGGTTCGGGTCTGCCGCTTTCCGGATTGCGCCAGCGCGCCTGCATGCGACGGGCTTGGAACGCCTCGCAGTTGCTGCAGGAGGAGATCTCGCGGTACTTGCCCTGCGATGGCAGCCAGACTTCCAGATCGTAGGTTTTGGCGCTCGCAAAGCCGACGTCGCCGCCGCAGAGAAGCACGGTCCGATAGGGCAATTCGAGCCGCTGCAGCACCTGCTCGGCGTGGCCGCGCAACGCTTCCAGCGCGGCATAGGAATCCGCCGGACGGACAATCTGCACCAGCTCGACCTTGTCGAATTGATGCTGCCGGATCATGCCACGCGTGTCACGGCCGGCGGCCCCCGCCTCGGAGCGGAAGCATGGCGTATGTGCCACGAGCTTCAGCGGCAGCGAGGCCGCCTCGACGATCTGCTCGCGCACCAGATTGGTCAACGGCACCTCGGCGGTCGGTATCAGGTAGAACGGCTGCTCGCCGCGCACGGCAAACAGATCCTGCTCGAACTTCGGCAACTGGCCGGTGCCGATGAGCGCCGGCGCGGCGACCAGGTACGGCGGATAAATTTCAGTGTAGCCGTGCTCACTCGTGTGCAGATCGAGCATGAACTGGGCCAGCGCGCGTTGCAGGCGCGCGAGCGCACCGCGGATGACGGTGAATCGCGCGCCGGATATGCGGCCGGCGGCCTCGAAATCCAGCTGCCCGAGTGCCTCGCCCAGCGCCACGTGGTCGCGCGGCTCGAATTCAAATGCGCGCGGCGTACCTTGGCGAGCGACCTCAACGTTTGCTGTCTCATCACTGCCGGCAGGCACCGACTCGTGCAGCAGGTTCGGCAGCTCGAGCTGCCAGCGCTCGAGCGCCGCCTGCACCAGGAACAGCTCGTTATCGGCAATTGTGAGCTGCTCTGCGAACTCTTCGCCCGCGCGCGTGAGCGGCGCGATTTCCTCGCCACGCCCGCGCGCCTGCCCCACGGCCTTGGCGTGACTGTTGCGCGCGGCACGCAGCCGATCACTCTCGATCTGCCAGTGCCGGCGCTTGTCCTCGAGCGCCTGCAGCGCCAGCACATCCAGGCGATAGCCGCGACGGGCGAGATTGTGCGCGACTTCCTCGGGCGCCGAGCGCAGCAATTTCGGATCGATCATGCTTTCCCGTCGATGTGGTCGTTGTCGCCGCGCGGTGCGGATTGCGCGCCATCGCGCGCGCGCAAGCGCTCGAGCGCCTCGCCGATGCGCTGCTCGAGCCCACGCGGCGCCGGATGATAATAGCGGCGATCCGGCATGTCATCGGGAAAGTAGCGCTCGCCGGCGGCGAAGGCCTGCGGCTCATCGTGCGCATAGCGGTAGCCGCTGCCGTAGCCAAGCTCCTGCATGAGTCGCGTCGGCGCATTGCGCAACCGCAAGGGCACCTCGAGCGAGCCGAAGGCCTCGACGTCCTGGCGTGCTTGCCCCCACGCCGTGTAGAGCGCGTTGCTCTTGGCGGCCACCGCCAGATAAACCACCGCCTGAGCCAGTGCGAGCTCGCCTTCCGGACTGCCCAGGCGCTCGTAGCTCTGCCAGGCATCCAGCGCGAGCTGCAGCGCCCGCGGATCGGCCAGACCGATGTCCTCGCTGGCCATGCGCGTGATGCGACGAGCCAAATAGTGCGGATCGCAGCCGCCATCGAGCATGCGCGCGAGCCAGTAGAGTGCCGCGTCCGGATCGGTACCGCGCACCGCTTTGTGCAGAGCCGAGATCTGATCGTAGAAATACTCGCCGCCCTTATCGAAGCGCCGCCGCCCGCCGCTCGCGATCTCCTGCGCCGCGGCCTGCGTGATGACGCTGCTGCCGGCAGCTGAGGCCAGCCCCGCGGCGAGCTCGAGCATATTGAGCGCGCGACGCGCGTCGCCATCGCCGGCGTGGGCGATGAGCTCCAGCGCCGGCTCCTCGATGCTCAGGTGTTGCGCGCCCAGACCGCGTTCGCTGTCCTCGAGCGCGCTGCGCAGCAGTCGCCGCAGCTCCTCGATGCTCATGGACTTCAGGACGTAAACGCGAGCGCGCGACAGCAGTGCGCCCACGATCTCGAATGAAGGATTTTCGGTGGTCGCACCGATGAAAGTCAGCGTCCCATCCTCGACGTGCGGCAGGAATGCATCCTGCTGCGCTTTGTTGAAGCGATGGACTTCGTCGAGGAACAGCACCGTCGCGACGCCCTCGGCGGCCGCCTGGCGCGCCTGCTCAACCGCTTCGCGGACATCCTTGATGCCCGCCTGCACGGCCGACAGGGCGATCAGGCGCGCCTGCGAGCGCTGGGCGATGAGGCGGGCGAGCGTCGTCTTGCCGGTGCCAGGTGGCCCCCAGAGGATCATTGAATGCAGCTGGCCGGCGGCAATCGCCTCATACAAGGGCTTTCCTGGCGCGAGCAGATGCGATTGGCCGACGAACTCCTCCAAGCGCCGCGGTCGCATGCGATCGGAGAGCGGCCGGAAGTCCCTGGCGCGCTGATCGAGCACCAGTGAGTGTTGCGTTGGATCGCGGCGCGTCATGGTTCGTGATGATCGGTTTGGCTCAGCTCTGCGGCGTTCCAATGACGTCGACCCCCGCCGGGGGCTGGAACTTGAGCTCATCGGCATCGATGCGCGCGTTGCGCTCGACATGCGAGAAATCCAGCTCGACGGTCTGGCCGAGCCGGTCGTTCACGACCATGCGCGTCAGGCGGTCAGCGGCAAAGCCCAGCGTGGCGTGAGTGAAATCGGCCTCGGCACTGCGCGGCTTGACCTCGACCCACTCCAGTCCATCGTGCGCGCCGCTGGCGCTGATCTCGAAGGCATCGTGCAGCTGCGCGGTCGACCCGGACAGCAGCACGATCGGCGTCGAGGACAGTGCGGCTTCCACCGGCTTGACGGTGACCTGTTCGAGCTCGCGATCGTAGAACCAGAGATTCTTGCCGTCGGCCACCAGCAGCTGCCCGCGCTGCCCGCGCTGCCCGGCACTCGAGGCGCCAGCGGCTTGCTGCGGCTCGTAGTCCCAGCGGAACTTTCCCGGCCGCTGCACCCATAGCCGGCCCGAGCCGGCGCCGATGGGCTCGCCGTGGCTGTCAGTCACGGTTTGAGTAAACGGCGCACTCAGAGTGTTGAGCCCGGTCAGGAAACGGTCCAGGGCATTGGCATTGGTGAGCGCTGCGGCCAGCGTCGCCTGCGCAGCCCAGAGCGCGACGGTGCAAGCCAGCACCGCACGGATGCGGCGCATACGCGCCATCACTCCCCCGGCGCCGGCGGTGCCAGCACTTCGCGCGCGCCATTGGACTGCAACGGGCCGACAATGCCCGCTTGCTCCATCGCTTCGAGCATGCGCGCCGCGCGGTTGTAGCCGATCTTCAGGCGCCGCTGAACATAGGAGATCGACGGCTTGCGCTCGCTCGTGACGATGCGCACCGCCTCGTCGTACAAGGGATCCTGCTCGGCATCGCCTGCGCCGACCGCACCGAACTCGTCCTCTTCGCCCGCGATACCGGCGATGGGTGTTGCCGGACCGCGCAGCACATCCTCGATGTAGTTCGGCGCCGCCGCCCGTTTGAGCGCCTCGACCACTCGATGCACTTCCTGATCGGAAACGAAGGCGCCATGCACCCGCGTCGGCAACGAGGTTCCCGGCGGCAGATACAACATGTCCCCGTGGCCCAGGAGCGATTCAGCACCCATCTGGTCTAGTATGGTGCGCGAATCGACCTTGGCCGAGACCTGAAAGGCGATGCGTGTGGGAATGTTGGCCTTGATCAGCCCGGTGATCACGTCCACCGATGGCCGCTGCGTCGCGAGCACCAGGTGGATGCCCGAGGCGCGCGCTTTCTGTGCCAGCCGCGCAATCAGTTCCTCGACTTTCTTGCCGACGAGCATCATGAGATCGGCTAGCTCATCGATGATCACCACCACGAACGGCAGCGGTTCGAGATTGGGAATCGCCGTTTGATCGATACCCGGATCATTGGCCGCCCGCTGTAGTAGCACCGGGTCGCGGATCGGCTTGCGTTCGGCGATCGCATCCTTGACGCGCCGGTTGTAGCCGGCAATGTTGCGCACGCCGAGCGCCGCCATGAGCTGATAGCGCCGTTCCATCTCGGCAACGCACCAGCGCAGCGCGTTGGCTGCCTGCTTCATGTCGGTGACCACCGGCGAGAGCAGGTGCGGAATGCCCTCGTACACCGACAGCTCGAGCATTTTCGGATCAATCATGATGAGCCGCACGTGCTCGGCGGTAGATTTGTACAGCAGGCTCAAGACCATGGCGTTGATCGCCACCGACTTGCCCGAGCCGGTCGTTCCCGCAATCAGCAGATGCGGCATGCGCGCCAGATCCGCGACCATCGCAAGTCCGCCGATATCCTTGCCGAGCGCCAGAGCGAGTGGCGAGGCCACGTTCTCATAGGTCTTGGAGCGGATGATCTCGCCGAGAGTCACGATCTCGCGCTTCTCGTTCGGAATTTCCAGCCCCATGACCGATTTGCCAGGAATCACCTCGACCACGCGCACGCTGATGGTGGATAGGGCACGCGCAAGGTCCTTCGACAGGGCAGTGATCTGACTGGCTTTGACGCCGGGCGCCGGACGCATCTCGAAGCGCGTGACCACGGGACCCGGATGCACGGCGACCACTTCGACCTCGACGTCGAAGTCCTTGAGCTTGAGTTCCACCAGACGCGACATCGCTTCGAGCGCCTCGGCCGAATACGACGGCTCGTGCTGCCCGGGGTCATCCAGCAGATCGAGTGGGGGCAGCTCGCGGGCCTGCGGCGGATCGAACAGCGGCACCTGCCGCTCCTTCTCCGCTCGCTCGCTCTTCGGAGGAGCCGGCGCCGGGGCTTCGATGCGCGGCGCGACGCGCGGGGCGGCGCGCTTTTGTTCTGCCTGCAGTGCCTCCTTGCGCTCGAGTCGCGCGGTGCGGCCGCTGTTGACTTCGCGGGCGGTGAAAAAGCGCTCGCGTGCCCAATG
Organism: Steroidobacteraceae bacterium; assembly: GCA_035605115.1. GTDB lineage: Bacteria > Pseudomonadota > Gammaproteobacteria > Steroidobacterales > Steroidobacteraceae > FEN-1191. The sequence continues at coordinate 15,573 of DATNHF010000051.1, forward strand.
CACCCCGGCCCAGGCCCAGGCGCCGACGCGATCCATGACCGCGAACCAGGACACGCCGAAGGCCACCGCAGCACCGGCCAGCCATGCCGCCAACAGCAGCAACGTCGCGCCGAGCAGCTTCAGACCTGCGGCGAGCGCGCCGCCGGCGGCGCTGCCCACGACGCCGCCTGCGCCCTGCGGCAATGTGCCTGCACTCCAGTGCAGCGCGGCCAGCGCGCAGCTCGCCACCAACATGAGCAGAAACCCCGCCACGCGCACCGCCAGGTTCAGACGCGAACCTCCAGCCGCCGCGGCCGGTGCGCGCATCGCATGCCACGAGGCCACGCCGAGAATCGCAGGCAGCAGATACGCGGGCCGGCCAAAAAGAAAGTACAGCGCGTCGGCAAACCAGGCGCCGACGGGCCCGATGCGGTTGTGCACCGGGCCGCCGTTGCCGGTAAAGGAAAAGCCGCGATCATGCGGGTCGAAGCTCAGCAGCGCCATGCACACGACCAGCGCCAGGCCTGCGAGCGCAATCGCGCTGCTCTCGCGCAGTCCGCGCGCCACGGCGGCAGATACCCGCAGCGAGAGTCGGCTTTGAACGCTGGATTCGACCATGTTGCGCATGATACCGCTCCTCGCTCAAGGATATGACTTGGCCTTGAGGTCGGGCTTACTTACCATGCGCGATTGCAGCGCGATGGAGCCTACATGAGTGCGCCGACACACCGCCGTCTGATCATCGTCGGCTCGGGTCCCGCCGGCTATACAGCCGCAGTCTATGCCGCGCGCGCCAACCTCGACCCGATGCTGATCACGGGGCTGGAACAAGGCGGTCAACTCATGACCACCACCGAGGTCGACAATTGGCCCGGCGATGTCGAAGGACTGCAAGGTCCGGGGCTCATGGACCGCATGCGGCGGCACGCCGAACGATTTGCCACCGACATTGTCAACGACCATATTCATACGGTGAATCTCGCGGTGCGACCGTTCGAGCTGCACGGGGATCGGGCGCGCTACCGCTGCGAGGCGTTGATCATTGCCACCGGCGCCTCGGCGCGTTATCTCGGACTGCCGTCCGAGGAGAGCTATCGCGGCCGCGGCGTCTCGGCCTGCGCCACCTGCGACGGGTTTTTCTTTCGCGGCCATCGTGTCGCCGTGGTCGGCGGCGGCAACACCGCGGTCGAAGAGGCGCTGTATCTGTCGAATATGGCCGCGCACGTCGTATTGATTCATCGTCGCGACCGGCTGCGGGCGGAGAAGATCTTGCAGGACCGGCTCATGCAGCGCGAGCGCGAGGGTAAGGTGAGTTTCATCTGGCACCACACGGTCGAGGAAATCATCGGCGATGCATCCGGCGTCAGCGGCCTGCGTCTGCGCGCGGTCGCGAGCGATGTGGTGCAGCAGATCAACGTCACCGGGGTGTTCATCGCCATCGGGCACACGCCCAATACGCAGCTTTTCAGCGGTCAGCTCGATATGCACGGCGGCTACATCCGCGTGCGCGGCGGCAGCGAAGGGCTCGCGACCGCCACCAGCGTGCCGGGCGTGTTCGCGGCCGGGGACGTGACCGATCACGTCTATCGCCAGGCAATCACTTCGGCCGGATCCGGCTGCATGGCGGCGCTCGACGCGGATCGCTACCTCGAGCAGCTCAACCACCACGCGGCCTAGTGCGGCGCCAGACCCTCACGAGCATCCGCGACGTCCCCGCCGGGCAGTGGAACACGCTGGCCGCCGATCATCCATTCCTGCGACATGAATTCCTGAACGCGCTCGAGCAGACCGGCTGCGCCAGCCCGGCCAGCGGCTGGACGGCGCAGCATCTGGCGCTGTTCGACGAGCAGGGACTGGCAGCCGCCGCTCCGCTGTACCGCAAGAGCCATTCTTGGGGCGAGTTCGTGTTCGACTTCGCCTGGGCGCGCGCGTTCGAACAATACGGGCTCGACTATTTTCCCAAGTTGGTCTGCGCCATACCCTTTACGCCGGCCAGCGGTCCGCGGCTGCTCTGCCGGCCAGGTCTGCCGCCCGAAGGCCTGCGGGCGCGGCTGCTGTCGGGCATGCGCGAGCATGCGCAGTCCGAGCGGCTCTCCTCGGTGCATGCGCTGTTTCTCGACGAGGCGGGCCGCCGCGCCTGCGCCGATGCGGGCTGGCTGCTCCGGCGCGACTGCCATTTCCAATGGCACAACCGCGGCTACCGCGATTTTGCCGATTTTCTCGATGCCTTCTGCGCCGAAAAGCGCAAGAAGGCGCGCCGTGAGCGCCGGCGCGTGCTCGAGCAGGGTATTGAATTCCGCACACTCGACGGCACGCAGCTGGATGAGCGCCTGCTCGAGTGCGTCTACAACTTTCACGCCCTGACCTTCATGCGCCACGGACATACGCCGTACCTGAACCGCGCCTGTTTCGCCCAGCTGGCGCGCGCACTGGGACCGGCCTTTTTAGTCAAGCTGGCCGAGTGCGGCGGCAGGATGGTGGCGGCGGCAGTGTTTTTTCGATCGGCCGATACGCTCTATGGGCGCTATTGGGGATCGGAGGCCGACTACCACAGCCTGCACTTCGAGACCTGTTACTACCAGGGCATCGACTACTGCATCGAGCACGGCCTCAAGCGCTTCGAGCCCGGCACGCAGGGCGAGCACAAGATCGCGCGCGGCTTTGAACCGGCTCTGACCTGGTCGGCGCACTGGATCGCCAATGCGCCGCTGCGGCGTGCAATCGCCGCCTATCTCGAGCGCGAGGGCGGCGCGATCGACGCCTACGCCAGTGATGCCGATGCGCACGCGCCCTTCCGAGAATCGCTGCGCAAGATCGACTCGAAGGAGCCCCCACCATGACGGCGCTGCGATGATCACCTGGCTGGCACCGGATGATCCACCGGACCGCTTTCCGCCGCATGAGGCAGCCTTGAGCGATCCGGCCGGTCTGCTCGCGGCTGGCGGGGATTTGAAGCCTGAGCGGCTCATGGCCGCCTACGCGCGCGGCATCTTTGCTTGGTATTCACCGGGTCAGCCAGTGCTCTGGTGGTCGCCCGACCCTCGCGAAGTGCTCTGGCCGCGCGAGTTTCATCGCTCGCGAAGCCTCAGTCGCGCGCTGCGACAGCGCGGGTTCAGGCTGCACGAAGACCGCGCGTTCGGCGCCGTGGTCAGCGCCTGCGCCGCGCCGCGCAGCCGCAGCCCGGGCACCTGGATCACCCCGGAGATGAAAGCCGCCTATTGCCAGTTGCACGCACGCGGTTTCGCGCACAGCTATGAGATCTGGCGCAACGAAACCCTCATCGGCGGCCTCTACGGCGTGCGCCTCGGCCGGGTATTCTTCGGCGAATCGATGTTCAGCCTCGAAGCGGATGCTTCCAAGGCAGCGTTGGCGGGACTGGTGTCGCGCAGCGAGGCGCTCGGAATCGAGCTCATCGACTGCCAGCTGCCCTCGGCGCATCTGCGCAGCTTGGGCAGCCGACCGATCCCGCGCAGCGAGTTTCTGGCGATTGTTGCGGCGGACGCGCGCGGCGCCACTTGAGCGCGCGCGTTGCATTGCCGAGTCCCTTTATGCAGAATTCGCGCCCCAACGGCCGCGCAGCGCAGCATGCCCAAAGAAGACGCCATACAAATGGAAGGTGAGGTCATCGAGACCTTGCCCAATACGACCTTCCGCGTACAGCTGAAGAACGGCCACGTCGTCACCGCGCACATCTCGGGCAAGATGCGCAAGAATTACATCCGCATCCTCACGGGCGATCAGGTAACGGTCGAGATGACGCCGTACGATCTGTCCAAGGGCCGCATCGTCTACCGCGGCCGCTGAGCTCGAGCGAGGCCACTAGCAGGGACTGCCGCGCCGGGCGGCGTAGCGCCCAGCCGGGACCGGCTCAGGCCGTGACCTCAGGCTGCGATGCCGGAATGCATTCCAGCGCCAGAGCGCTCTGATCGGCAGCCACCGAGACCCTGACCTGACCGCCGCCCACGAGCTTGCCGAACAGCAGCTCTTCGGCCAGCGGGCGCTTGATGTGCTCTTGGATCACGCGCGCCATTGGACGCGCGCCCATCTTCGGGTCATAGCCCTTCTGCGCGATCCAGCGCCGTGCCGCCTCATCGATGTTCAAGACGACGCCCTTGGGCTCGAGCTGCGCCTCGACTTCGATCAGCAGCTTGTCGACCACGCGTTCGATGGTCGATGCATCGAGCGGCGCGAATTGGATGATGGCATCGAGCCGGTTGCGGAACTCCGGCGAGAACAGCCGCCGTACGGCCTCGATGCCGTCGGTGGCGTTATCCGCGGTGGTGAAGCCGATCGACGGGCGGCTCATTTCCTGCGCACCGGCATTGGTCGTCATGACGATGATCACATGGCGGAAATCGGCCTTGCGGCCGTTGTTGTCGGTCAGCGTGCCGTGATCCATGACCTGCAGCAGCAGGTTGAAGACGTCGGGGTGTGCCTTTTCGATCTCATCGAGCAGCAGCACGCAATGCGGATGTTTCGCAATCGCTTCGGTCAACAGCCCACCCTGATCGAAGCCAACGTACCCCGGCGGCGCTCCGATCAGCCGCGAAACCGTATGCCGCTCCATGTACTCGGACATGTCGAAGCGAATGAATTCAATGCCTAACGCCAGGGCGAGCTGGCGCGTGACCTCGGTCTTGCCGACGCCAGTCGGGCCGGCGAACAGCAGACTGCCGACGGGCTTACGCTGATCGCCCAGCCCCGAGCGCGCCATTTTGATCGCCGAGCCGAGGGTTTCGATGGCCTGATTCTGGCCAAAAATAACCAGCTTGAGATTGCGTTCGAGGTTCTTGAGCAGATCGCGGTCCGAAGCGGACACGTGCTTGGCCGGAATGCGCGCCATGCGCGCCACGACGTCCTCGATGTGCGAGACCTCGACGCGCCCCTCACGCTCTGCGGCCGAGCGCAGCCGCAGGCGCGCCCCGGCCTCATCGACCACATCGATGGCCTTGTCGGGCAGATGCCGTTCGTTGATGTGCCGGTCGGCCAGCTCGGCCGCGGCACGCAAAGCATCGTTGGAATACTCAACGCCATGGTGCTCCTCGAACTTCGGCTTCAGCCCGAGCAGGATCTCGACCGTCTCGGCTACCGACGGTTCGGCGACGTCGATCTTCTGAAAGCGCCGCGCCAACGCGTGGTCCTTCTCGAATATGCCCCGATATTCCTGGTAGGTCGTCGAGCCGATGCAGCGGATCTCGCCGTTGGCGAGCACCGGCTTGATGAGATTCGAGGCATCCATGACGCCGCCGGAAGCGGCGCCGGCGCCGATGACGGTGTGAATCTCATCGATGAACAGAATCGCCCCGGGCTGCTTTTTGAGCTCCGTAATGACCGATTTGAGGCGCTTTTCGAAGTCACCGCGATACTTGGTACCGGCGATCAGCGCCCCCATGTCCAGCGCGTAGATAGTACTGTCGGCGAGCACCTCGGGGACACGCCCCTCCACGATCAGCCGCGCCAGCCCCTCGGCGATCGCGGTTTTCCCGACCCCTGCCTCCCCGACGTACAGCGGGTTGTTCTTGCGCCGGCGGCACAGGATCTCGATGGTGCGCTCGACCTCGAGCTTGCGCCCGATCAGCGGATCGATCCGTCCCTCCTGGGCCTGGGCGTTGAGATTGATGGCGAACTTCTCGAGCGCGCTACCCGATTCGCTGTCGCGCTCGCCTTCGATGGCGGCATCGTCGCGCTCCTTCTCGGCTTTCGGCTCGCCGGTGCGAGACAGCCCGTGCGATATGAAGTTCACGACATCCAGCCGCGTCACCTGGGCGCGCGCCAGCAGGAACACCGCATGGCTCTGCTTCTCGCTGAAGATCGCCACCAGCACGTTGACCACGCCGACTTCTTTCTTGCCGCTCGACTGCACGTGAAACACCGCGCGCTGCAGCACGCGCTGGAAGCCCAGCGTCGGCTGTACTTCGCGCTCCTCGCTCAGAGCCAGGCGCGGGGTATTGGTCTCGACGTGCTGCTTGAGATCGGCGCCGAGTCGCTCGAGGTCGGCACCGCAGCCTTCGAGCACTTCGCGCACCTTGGGCGCATCGAGAATCGCCAGCAGCAGATGCTCGACCGTGAGGAATTCATGACGCGCGCTACGCGCCTGATGAAACGCCTGATTTAGACAAAACTCCAGTTCGCTCGACAACACTCCATCTCTCCGGCGGACGATTCAGGCCTCCTCGAGCGTGCACAGCAAGGGATGCTGATGCTCGCGCGAGTAACTGGTCACCTGTGACACTTTGGTCTCCGCGATTTCGTATGTAAAGACCCCGCAGACTCCTTTGCCCCGAGTATGCACTTCGAGCATCACCCGGGTTGCCGTTTGCCGGTCCATGGCGAAGAAGCGCTCCAGCACCTCCACCACGAATTCCATCGGGGTGTAGTCGTCGTTCAGCAGCACGACCTGGTACAGCGGCGGCTGCGCGGTTTCCGGCGGTGCCTCTTCGACGACGACGCCGCTGTCGGGGCGATTTGATTCTTTGTGTTCCGTCACGCCCAAGCTGCCCCGCCAAAAAATCGCAGTGCCGCTGCAACACTTCCGTGACGGAAGTCTAATCCACTGCGTGGCGCCGGTATATGTCCACAACCGGGCGGCACGGTGTCGGCAAAGGGCGACGTAAGAAGCTAAAAGAATTTAGCCGAAACAAATACTTGAGAGCGCCATCGACCGCGCCTTATCATGCCCTGTCCAGTCGCTCCCTGGGAGAGCCGTATTGCAGTGAGCGCAGCTACTTGGTACGAAGAACTAAAGTCCGGACCGGGGTGGTCGCGATTGCTCACGCAGCGCGCCACACAACTGGTGGTCGGGGTGTTGCTCATCGCAGTCGCGATCGACTGTGCGCTGATCCTGACGCGGGCTTTGAGCGTGACAGCGCTGCCGGCCGCGGGTTCTGCGAGTGCGCGGCCAGTGCCGCTCAAGGGGCCGGTCAATCCGACGCTTGAGCTCGCGACGATCGTCAATGCGCATCTGTTCGGTAGCGCCGGCGCGCAGCCGGGCAGCGCGGCACCGCAGACCACGATGCCGCTGATCCTCGCGGGCGTGATCGCGGACAAGGACCCGGCCAAGGGCCAGGCCATCATCGGCGAGACGGCTGCGGCCGCCAAGCTGTTCGCGGTCGGCGCGATGATCTCCGGCGGCGCGCGACTGAGTTCCGTGTATGGTGATCGCGTGCTGCTCGAGCGCAATGGCCGGCTGGAAACCCTGATGTTGCCGCGTACGACCGCCAAAGCCGGCGGGCCTGCCATGCCGCTGACGCCGCCGCAGTCGGCTGCACCGGCGGGCGCCTTGCGCGACAATGCGACGGTGCTGGCCGGCCTGGTGCGCGTGCAGCCGGTCTACTCGCAGGGCAAGCTCACCGGCTACCGTATCTTTCCGGGTGGCAGCCATGGTGCGAGCGCCTTCAGCCAGCTCGGACTGCGGTCCGGAGACCTGATACTGGCGGTCAACGGCACTTCGCTCGATGATGCCGCGCGGGCCATGGAGGTGCTGCAAACCTTGTCCTCCTCGGCGAGCGCCACGATCACGGTGTCGCGCAACGGCCAGTCACAGGAAGTAAACCTCAATCTTGCGAACCTGAGCACCGACACGGACGGTGCCGCCACCGACACTAACGTGGGCACGGCCGGCGCCGAGCAGTCGCCGGGCGCGATGGCGGGGCCGATGCGCGGCCGCTTCGGCGGGGGCAATACACCGGGCGCACCGAGCGCGCCGCCGCCGGGCCAGGCGGCGAATGGCAGCCCGCCCCCGGGCGATGCAGCGCCCGCAGCCAACGACCCCGCCAGCAGCGCGCGCTAGCGCTCGGCTCAGCGGCCCGAAACGATGACAGGAAGCGAACCGTAATGTCCGACAGCACCTCGATCGGCTCAGCGACTGCACTGCGGCGCCGCATGGCAGTCGCGCTGGCAGTGCTCGCCTTGAGCGCACTGGCGCTCGCGCAGCAGCCGAGCACGCAACGCATCACGCCGAACTTCAAGGACGCGGACATCACGCAGATCATTGAAGCCGTCAGCATGGCGACCGGCAAGAACTTCATCGTCGATCCGCGCGTGCGCGCGCAGGTCACCATGCTGTCTTCGACGCCGATGACGCCGGATCAGTTTTATCAGGCGTTTCTGGCCATCCTGCAGGTGCACGGCTTCGTGGCCGTGCCGGCCGGTAACATCATCAAGATCGTGCCGGACGCCAACATGCGTCAATACGCGGCCAACGACCTGCCCGATCACGTGAGCTCGAGCTCCGATGAGATGGTCACGCAGGTGCTGGCGGTGCAGAACATCAACGCCTCGCAGCTGGTGCCGGTGCTGCGGCCGCTGATGCCGCAAAACGCGCAGCTATCGGCGGTCACTGGCGCGAACATCCTGATCCTGTCGGATCGCGCCAGCAACGTGAACCGAATGATGCGCATCATCGCGCGCATCGATCAGGTCGGTAGCGCCGACATCGATGTGATTCCGTTGCAGAGTGCGACCGCCGCCGATACGGCACGCGTGCTGACCACGCTGTTGGCGCAGACCGGCGAAGCGGCCACCGGCGTCAAAGTGGTCGCCGACGATCGCTCGAACAGCATACTCGTGAGCGGCGATTCCAACCTGCGGCTGCGGATCAGGACGCTGGTAACGCACCTGGATACGCCGATTGACACCGGCACGACCACGCAGGTGCGCTATCTGCGCTACTCTGATGCCGAGGACCTGGCCGGCCGGCTCAAGGAGCAGTTGTCGGGTAGCGGCACCTCGGGCGCGAGTTCCACCATGAACAAGCTGCTCGAGCGCAACACGACGCAGCCGCAACCCAATGCGCAGGGCAATACGCCCAGGCCGAGCGATATCGCGGCGGCCAATGCCGCCGCCGCCAATGCCGGCGGCGCCGCCACGCTCTCCCTGGCCGGTGGCACGGCGACGATCTGGGCCGACAAAGCCACCAATTCGCTGGTCATCACGGCCGGTCAGCGCACGCTGCGCGCCGTCAATGCGGTCATCGACAAGCTCGACATCCGGCGCGCGCAGGTGCTGGTGCAGGCGATCATCGTTTCCGTGGCGGTCGACAAGACCGCGGATCTCGGCGTGAACTGGGCGGTGGACGCAGCGGCCACGGGCGCCGCCATCGGCGGCTTCATCGCGCCGATCGGCGGCTCCTCGATCATCGATCTATACAACGATGCAACGACCCCCGCCAATCTGGCATCCAACCCGCCGACCGGAACCACGATCGGTATCGGCAAACTCACCGCCAGCGGCGTGAATTTTGCGGCCATCTTGCGCGCGCTGCAGAGCGATACGCGTACCAACATCATCGCCACCCCCCAGGTCGTCACGCGCGACAATCAGGAGGCAAAGATGGAAGTCGCGCAGGAAGTGCCGTTCCTGACCGGCCAATACAGCACCACCAACGGCACCGGCAGTGCGTTCCAGACGATCGAGCGCGAGGAGGTCGGCACCATCCTGACCGTGACGCCGACCATCAATGAAGGCGAGGCGGTGCTGCTCAAGCTGCAGATCGAGAGCTCAAGCCTCGCCGGCGCCACCGCGGGCGCGGTCGATCTGATCACCAATAAGAACGTGATCACCACCAGCGTGCTGATCAAGGACGGCAACACACTGGTGCTCGGCGGTCTGATTCAGGACAACGTCTCCAACAGCGAGAGCTCCGTGCCGCTGCTCGGACGTATTCCGCTCCTCGGCGAGCTGTTCCGCGCCCGCAATACCTCCAAGAGCAAGTCGGATTTTCTGATCTTTCTGCAGCCACACATCCTGCGCGATGACCGGCAGGCGGCCATCGAGACCGATGCGAAGTACAACTACTTGCGCGATGAGCAGCGCCGGCTCAACAAGGACCAGGACACCAAGCTGCCGCTGCTGCCATTCCAGCCGGCGGATGTGATGCCGGAGATCCATAACGGCGAAACCCGGAGCGGCGTGCTCGGCGCCGGCGACATTGGCCCGCCTGACGCGAAGGCGGACAAGGGCAATTCGACCAAGGCGCCGCCGAGCGCCTCCGATACCCCGCTGGCTCCGAGTCCGCCCGCCACAGCGCCCGCGGGCACGGATTCGAGCCCACCGGCTGGAGTGAAGCCGTGAGCGAGGTGGCCGAGAAAATGCCCGAGCGGCTGCAGAGCGATACGCGGCTGCCGTTTACCTTTGCGCGCCGCCATGGCGTGCTGGTACGCAGCGTCGAGGACGGGGTTGCCGAATGCGTCTATCGCATCCCGGCCTCGCCGATGGCGCTGGCCGAAGCGCGCCGCTACCTGCAGCTGCCATTGAAACTCACGGGCGTCGAGAGCGAGGTGTTCGATGACCTGCTGCGCAAGACCTACGAGGGCGGTGGCGAATCGATGCAGATCGGGCTCGACGAGAGCACCGATCTGGCCCATCTGGCGCAGGAATTGCCCGAGCAGGCCGATCTGCTCGAGAGCGATGACGACGCGCCGATCATCCGGCTGATCAATGCGGTGCTGACGCAGGCCATCCGCGAGAACGCCTCGGACATCCACGTCGAACCCTTTGAGAACCGCCTGGTGGTGCGGTTTCGCGTCGACGGCATCCTGCGCGAAGTATTGCAATCCAAGCGCGGTGTCGCCCCGCTCGTGGTCTCGCGCATCAAGGTCATGTCGAAGCTCGACATTGCCGAGAAGCGCTTGCCGCAGGACGGGCGCATCAGCCTGCGCATCGCCGGCCGCGCGGTTGACGTGCGCGTCTCGACCATTCCCTCCGGCCACGGCGAGCGTGTGGTGCTGCGCCTGCTCGACAAGCAGGCCGGCCGCCTGGATCTCGATTCGCTCGGCATGGGCGAGCACACGCAACGGCTGATCAATGATCTGATCCACAAACCGCACGGCATTCTGCTGGTCACGGGCCCGACCGGCTCGGGCAAGACCACCACGCTGTATGCCGCACTTGAGCAGCTCAACGACAACACGCGCAACATCATGACGGTCGAAGATCCGATCGAGTACTACATCGACGGCATCGGCCAGACGCAGGTCAACACCAAAGTCGAGATGACCTTTGCGCGCGGGCTGCGCGCGATCCTGCGCCAGGATCCTGACGTCGTGCTGGTCGGGGAGATCCGCGACCTGGAGACGGCGCAGATCGCCGTACAGGCGAGCTTGACCGGGCATCTGGTGCTCTCCACGCTGCACACCAACACCGCGGCAGGTGCGCTCACGCGTTTGCGCGACATGGGTATCGAGCCCTTCCTGCTGTCCTCGAGTCTGGTGGGCGTGCTGGCGCAGCGGCTGGTGCGCGTGCTCAATCCCGAAACGCGCCAGGCTTTTACGGCCGGCGAGTACGAGCGGCGCTTGCTCGCTCTCAAGCCCGATGATCCCTCGCCGACGCTGTATCGGCCGGGGCGCGATCCGGGCGGCGGTTATCGCGGCCGAACCGGTATCTACGAGCTGATTCTGATCGACGATACGCTGCGCACCATGATCCACGACGGCGTCGGCGAGCACGATCTGGAGCGCTATGCGCGCAAATTCACGCCATCGATCCGCGATGATGGGCTGGCGCGCGTTCTCGAAGGTGAGACGACCATCGAAGAGGTCCTGCGCGTGACGCGCGAGGACTGAAGGCCCCGCGGGTTAGACTCCGTCGATGGGAGCATTTGAGTACACCGCGCTCGACACGGCCGGTCGCTCGCGCAAAGGCGTCATCGAAGGCGATACCGCGCGACATGTGCGCTCGCTGCTGCGCGAGCGCCAATTGCTGCCGGTCACCATCGAGGAGATTGCCGCCGAGGCTGTGCGGCGGCCGCGCCGCGGGGCTTTCAGCTGGCGGCGTGGCGTCTCGGCGGCGGACCTGTCGCTGATGACGCGCCAGCTCTCGACCCTGGTGCGCGCCGGACTACCGCTCGAAGAGGCGCTGCTGGCGGTCTCCGAGCAGACCGAGAAGCCGCGAATCCAAAGCATCGTGCTCGGCGTGCGCGCCAAGGTGGTCGAGGGCCACACGCTCGCCGCCGGGCTCAACGACTTTCCGAGCGTGTTTCCCGAGATCTACCGCGCCACGGTGGCGGCCGGCGAGCACTCCGGCCATCTCGATGCGGTGCTCGAGCGCCTGGCGGACTACACCGAGTCGCGTGAGCAGATGCGACAGAAGGTCATGGGCGCGATGCTCTACCCGATCGTGCTGACGATCATGTGCTTTTCGATCGTCTCGATCCTGCTGACCTACGTGGTCCCAAAGGTGGTCGAGGTATTCGAGGCCAACCGCGCCAAGCTGCCGCTGGCAACCCGGGTGCTGGTGGCCATGAGCAGTTTTTTGCGCGACTACGGACTGTGGCTCTTGATCGCCATCGGCGTGGCCGCCTTTCTGGTATGGCGTGCGCTCAAGGCGCGCGCCGCGCGCCTGCGCTATCACCGCGCCCTGCTGCGTCTGCCGGTCATCGGGCGAATCGTTCGCGGCGTCAACACCGCGCGATTCACCCGCACGCTGAGCATTCTGACGGCCAGTGCCGTGCCGGTGCTCGATTCGCTGCGCATCGCCAGCGAGGTGGTGACGAATCTGCCCATGCGCGACGCCGTCAGCGAGGCGGCGGCGCGGGTGCGCGAGGGCGCCCCAATCGGCCGCTCGCTCGCCGCCAACCGGTTGTTTCCGCCCATGACGATTCACCTGATCTCGAGCGGGGAGTCGAGCGGGGAGCTGCAAGCCATGCTCGAGCGAGCCGCGCTCAATCAGGAGCGGGAGCTCGAGGGCCTGCTCGCGGCCCTGGTCGGGCTGCTCGGGCCGGTGCTGATCGTCGGCATGGGGCTGTTCGTGATGGGCATCGTATTTGCGATGCTGTTACCCATTTTTGAGATGAACCAGCTAATTCGCTGACTGGGCCGTTGCATCGGCATTTGTTTCGCATTATTTTCGGCGCGACTCGAGTTGGAGCACCAACACAGGGCTAACCACGCAAGACTGAAGCCATGGCTGGAAATCCGGATTCGGACGAGTACGAAGAGGATGACGCGGACGAGGTTGCAGGCGATGACGATCTCGACCTCGACCGCGCAATCAAGGATATGGAGCTCGCCAAGCGCCGCAGCATCAAGGTCGGCGAACCGGCTTGGCGACGCCTCGAGCAGCGGCTGGAACAAAAGCGCACCGCCGAGCTGATCAGCGATCTGGAGGATTATGACATCGGGCTCGCCAACGAGCCGCCCTCCTCGAATGCGGCCCACGGCAAGGTGCGCCGGCGCTAGCGCTAGCTCGTGTTCTTGCTTGATCCGGCCCTGCCGGCGCCGGGTTTGCCCGCAGGCGCCCTACTGGCGATCGGTAGGGTGCTCCCCCGACGCAGTACCCCCACGACCACTCCCTCGATCAACAGCGCCTGCTGCTTGAGATCGACGCGCAGGGGCTCGAAATCCGCGTTCTCGGGCATCAGCCAGACAACGCTGCCCTCCTGACGGTAGCGCTTGATCGTGACCTCATTTTCAAGCCGCGCGACCACGATCTGACGGTGCCGCACCTCACTGGTGCGGTGTACGGCCACGAGGTCCCCATCCAGAATGCCGGCGTCCTTCATGCTCATGCCGACCACCTTGAGCAGATAGTGCGGCCGCGGCTGAAACACGCCCGGATCGATCTGCAGGTGCTCGACGATGTTCTCTTCCGCCAGGATGGGGCGGCCGGCGGCCACGGCGCCGATCAGCGGCAGACCGAGTTGCTCGCGCAGCGTATCCTGCAATTGAATCCCGCGGGATGCGCCCGGCAGCAGCTGAATCACGCCCTTGCGCGCCAGCGTGCGCAGATGCTCTTCGGCGGCATTGGGGGAGCGGAAGCCCAACTCAGCGGCAATCTCGGCTCGCGTCGGCGGCATACCGGTCTCAAGGAGGCTGCGCTGAATGAAGCGCAGTACTCGGGTTTGGCGCGCCGTCAGATCGGACATACTGTAATTATATACAGTAAACGCGGCCCGGCCGCAATCGCGCCGCGATGCCCAGCCGGCGATTCTGTAATCAGAATGCCATGTGCCCGTGGCTGTCGGTTTCCACCGACAGTCGATTGCGGATTCCCTATTGCATTAATAGGTTAAATTTGGTCAAGTTGGCACCCGCAAAATCGCCCCGCGGCAGAAATGCTCCGCGCGATTCGGTTTTATGGTTTTTATCCAGTGCAAGTTTTATCCAGTCAAGTCTAAAGGGGACTGCAAATGAACAAGAGTAACGTTGTGAAGCTGGCCGCGGCCGTTGCGGTCGTAGCGCTCGCCGGCTGCACAGACCTCAAGCCGCTTCAGGGTGATATCGACAGCCTCAAGCAGCAGGTCAGCAAACTGCAGACAGAGGTCGAGGCATCGAAGGCATCGGCCGACTCGGCTGCGCGCTCGGCCAGCGCGGCCCAGAGTGCTGCGAACCAGGCGTCGCAGGCTGCCAGCGGCGCGCAGAGCACCGCCAACCAGGCGCTGTCTGCTGCTCAGGCGGCTCAGTCCTCGGTCGATGCGACGAACGAGAAGCTCGACCGCATGTTCAAGAAGTCGGTTTCGAAATAATCCTACTGCAGTTGGGATCGGGAAACGCCGCGTTGGGCGCGGCGTTTTCTTTAGTGCGCGCGCGTCGTGAAGAGCGCGCATCTGCATGTGTTGAGCGGCGGCTGGCCTCACGAGGTCAGCGCGCCAATGAGTCCATAGATGCCGATGCCGAGCGCCGCGATGGCATCGCCGGCGATGAGCCCACCGCCCACCAGCGAGGTGAAACTCATATCGCTCGGCAGCCGCCCGGTCGGCGCCCTGCCGTGCCGCAGAAGTACCCGTTCGATACCCTCGCCGAGAAGGCTGCCCGCCGCAAACCAAGCGGCGGTGGGCAGATTCACGAAGCCGCCGAATGACGAGGCGTAGGGCGAGGGCAGGATCACCGCAAAGATCGTGAAATCGATGCCGCCGCCGATACCGCCCTGCTGCACCAACGCGCGGTAGCGACCACTGGCGGCAACGAGTCTGCGCAGCAGCTCGGTGGCGAAGCCCAAGGCGATTCCGACCACGATCGCCGTGCGCTGGTACGGCTTAGCATCGGTCAGGCTGCGCAGCGCACCCACAAACTTGTAGGTCATCGCCGAAGTCCATTGCGTGGGCTGCTCCGAGGCGCTCATGACCGTCTGGTCCTGCAACAGTACCGGGTAAGCGGACATGAACAGCTTGGCAAACACCACGGCGCTGATCGCACCCATGACGATGCCGGCGACCTGATAGCGAAACTGATAGGTCCTGTTGGTCCCGAGGCGCCGCCCGGTGGAGCGATCCTGCTGCATGTCGGAGCCAACGCTGATCGCGACCAGCAGCGCGGTCCCCGCCATCAGGCCGATCAAAGGGTCCTTTAAACCAAGCGTCGCCATGAGCAAAACGGTCACGACGAAGGCCGAGGAGATCGGGTTCCAATCGGTCAGGCCCTGGGAGATGCCGTTGACCAGAGCAAACACGAATACCAGTGCCAGCGCGAACACGATGTAGCCTGCCGGCTGCGACAGCAGATGCGTGCCCACCCAGACGACGCCCGCGCCCCAGCAGATGACCCAAATCACCAGACGAGACAATTGAGTTCGCTTCCACGGCTCGACACCCTGCAGAGTGTCCTGCCGACGCACGTTGCGCGCGCGCTGTACGACGCCCCAGAAGATCAAAGACAGGTCAATCACCGATGCGCCGAGAATCATGCCGAGCGCGATCAGAAAGGTGATCTTGCGGAACGGATCTCCCGGCTGCAGCCAGCCGATGCTCACGAAATACGGCACCAGTGCCTTCGCCACCAGACCGCCGACGAGCGCCGGCACGCCCACGCGCGCTCCCACGACCATGCCCGCGCCCACGGTCGACATCGACAGGCCGGTCGCGCCGAGCCAGGCAATTTTGGCCGTGGCCAGGCCGGCGGCCAGACCGGACAGCATGCCGCCGCCCAAGGTCACGACCGAACGCCTGAGCAGTTCCGGATCGGTGAGCGCGCGCAGAATGTTGGCGACCGCAAGGCCGCTTGGATAGACGAGGTTGAGACGGTCCACCAGCACCGGCGTGTAGAGCATGCCGACGCCGGCGCCGTACATGCCGATGCACAGCATGTAGAGCACCAGGTGCAGCGTGGGCGGCTGCGGCAAGCCCATCCAGACCATGGCCTGGATCACGACCGCCATGGCGCTCATGCCGGCGACCGAGGCTGCGGTCGTTTGGATGTAGTTCGCGCCGTGCTTGCCTTCGGCCCCGTAACCGTAGGTGATGCTCGAACCGAGGATTCCCGCGAGCACCTGTCCGCCCACGAAGAATCCCAGAGAAAAATTCATGTACGAAGCGGTGACACCACCGAGCGGCCCAAGGATCAGGATGCCGATCGCACCGAGCAACAGGTGATATTTCCAGCTGTCGACGGCTGGCAGCCACTTCCAGCGTGGAGCGCCGGCCGAGACGGCGGATGGGGTGCGCTTTACCACCGGATCCATCGCCACCATTGTCGCGGTCCCGAGCTTGCGTCTAATAGCGCAGCAGCGCGGAGCCCCAGGTCACTCCGCCGCCGAGCGCCTCGAGCAACAACAGATCGCCGCGTTTGATGCGCCCATCACGCACGCCGACATCGAGCGCCAGCGGTACCGATGCGGTCGATGTATTACCGTGCTCCTGCACCGTGACAATGACGCGCTCCATGGGCAGCCCGAGCTTTCTCGCGACCGCCTGGATGATGCGCAGATTCGCTTGATGGGGCACCAGCCAGTCGATCGCAGATCGATCCAGGTGGTTCAGCGCCAGCGTCTCATCGACGATGCGGCCCAGCAAAGTCACGGCCAGCTTGAACACTTCGCTGCCCGCCATGCGTACATAGTTTCCGGCCGGCATGTTGCCCGGTGCCGGTCCGCGCGCCGGTCCGCCCGTGCAGTACAGCAGATTCTGGTAAGTGCCATCGGCATGCAGGTGCGTGGAAATGATGCCAGGCTGCTCCGAGGGCGTGAGCACGACCGCCCCCGCGCCGTCACCGAACAGGATCGCGGTGCTGCGGTCGCTTTGATCGGTGATGCGCGAGAGCACCTCCGAACCGACCACCAGCGCGCGTTTGGAATCCCCGCTGCGCACGAACTTGTCGGCCATCGCCAGCGCATACATGAAGCCGCTGCAGGCCGCTTCGAGACTGAACGCCGGAGCACCGCGACAACCCAAGCGTGCCTGCAGCAGACAGCCGCAATTTGGAAACACCAGGTCCGGTGTCGTGGTCCCGTACGAGATCAGATCGATGTCGCCGGGCTCGAGCCCGGCGGCCGCAACCGCCGCGCGTGCCGCGTGCTCGGCCATGTCGACGTTGGATTCGCTGTCACCAATGATGTGGCGACGCTCGATGCCGGTGCGCTCGCGGATCCAGACATCGCTGGTATCCATGCGCTGCGCGAGATCGAAGTTGGTGACAACCTTCGCCGGCAGATAACTACCGGTGCCGACAATCCTGGAGTACACGCCCGGACTGCTATGTGCAGCGCCGCGCTATTCCTGGCTCTCTGCTTCGGTCTGCTTCTCGATGACACGCCGACCGCGATAAAACCCGTCGGGCGTAATGCAGTGGCGCACATGTTGCTCGCCCGACTGCGCATCGACCGACAAGGCCGGCGTCGCCAACCCATCGTGCGAACGGTGCATGCCGCGCTTGGACGGCGTTTTGCGGCTCTTCTGTACTGCCATGATCCCGACTCCTCGAACAAATCCTGTTAATCCGTCGCTTTCCCACCGCGCTCGAGCAGCGCCCGCAAATCGGCGAACGGTCTCACGGTCGCGGGATCCTTCGCCCTCCCCGGCTGCTCCGCCGGGGTTTGGCCAATCGCTGCCGCTGGCACGCACGACGCATCCGCACCATGCAGTGGCACGATCGGCACAGCCAGCAGGAGTTCCTCGGCCGCAAGCGCCGCCAGACTCAGCCGCCCCTCAGGCGCCAGAAACGTCTCCCAGCCTGCAGGGGCCTCGTCCGCCGCGCGCTCGGATTCCACCACCAGCACCGGCGAGCGCGCCCGCACTGCCAGCGGCAGAGGCCCGAGGCAGCGCTGGCAGACCAGCTGCAGCGAGGCACGCACCTCGACATCGGCAACCGCAAATCCCTGTTCGCGGCCGAAGCGCAGTTGTACCTGCACTCGGCCATCCCCGGCCGAGAGCTCACGCGGAAGTCCCGGCAGTTCCGTCACCGGTAACTCGAACTCGAAGGCCGCTCGCGTCTCGGCCAGCTTCCTGAGGTCGCGTAGCTTCAAAGCGCCGCCCGACATGGGGCGCGTATAATAGTTTCAGTGTTGATACAAGTCAAAACTATCAAGACTTTCAAGCCTTTGAGCGATTATTTGGGTGGCTTTAGGTTTTTCGGCCATCCATGCCGCTAGCGCCGCTGATACTGGCTTCGACCTCGCCGTATCGACGGCAGCTGCTGCATCGGCTGCGGCTTAGCTTTGACGTGCTTGCCCCGAATGTCGATGAATCGACGCTGGCGCTGGAAACCCCACTCGAGCGCGCGCAGCGCCTGGCACTCGCCAAGGCCACGGCCGTGAGTCAGCGACGATGCGATGCCACGGTGATCGGCAGCGACCAAGTGGCGGTCTGCAAAGGCGAGCTGCTCGACAAACCGGGCAGTGCCGAGCGCTGCCGCGCGCAGCTGCAGTGGCTGTCCGCATCGGCCGCGACCTTTTACACCGCGGTGGCGGTTCTGCAGCGTGCGAGCGGCGCAAACATTCAATTCGTCGATACCACGACCGCCTATTTCCGGGCGCTGAGCGGCGCAGAAATCGAACGCTACGTGGCGGCTGAGCAGCCATTCGATTGCGCGGGCGGGTTTTGCAGCGAAGGGTTCGGCATCAGCTTGCTGGCACGCGTGGTCAGCGAGGACCCGACTGCATTGATCGGACTGCCGCTGATTGCGGTCGGCCGGGCCTTGCGCCAACTGGACTACGAGCTTCCCTGAACGTGCTGGCGAGGCTGCCGGCTGCGGCCGCTCGCCAAACGATCCAGCACGGCGCGCAATTCGGCAGGCAGCGGCGCACTGAAGCTCTGCGCAGTGCCGTCCGGCCAGGAAAACGCGAGGCTGTGGGCGTGCAGGAACATGCGCTGCAGCCCGAGCGCTGCCAGCGCGCCATTGGCAGCCTCGGTGCCGTATTTTTGATCGCCCAGCACCGGATGACCGCAATAGGCCGCATGCACGCGAATCTGGTGGGTGCGGCCGCTGTGGAGGGTCGCCTCGACGAGCGATGCTCTGGTGCCATAGTGCTCGATCAGTTTGAATTCCGTGCGCGCAGCCTTGCCCTGCGAGTCCACTTTGACCGTGCGCTCTCCGCCTACGCGCAGGTCGGTTCGCAGCGGCGCCTCGATGCTCGTATGGCCGAGCTTCCAGCGGCCGGCGAGCAGCGCCAGATAGCTTTTCTGCACCGAGCCCTCGCGCAGCAGCGCATGCAGCACGCGCAGCGCCGCGCCGCGCCGTGCGACGATCAGGCAGCCGCTGGTATCGCGATCGAGCCGGTGGGCAAGCTCGAGCGTCTCGGTCGGCCGGGATGCACGCAGCGCCTCGATGACGCCGAAGGACAGGCCGCTGCCGCCGTGCACCGCGAGCCCCGACGGCTTGTCGAGCACCAGCAGCCGCTCGTCCTCATGAATAATCGCCGCCTCCACAGCCTGGATCAGCGCTGCCGGCACGCGCCGTGGCGCGTCGGCCGCCATCTCGCGTACCGGCGGCACGCGCACCCGATCGCCGGCCGTCAGGCGCTGCTCCGGCCCGGCCCGCCGGCCGTTCACACGCACCTCGCCGCGCCGGATCAGCCGGAATATGCGGCTGCGCGGCACGCCGAGCAGCAGCTGTCCGAGCAACTTATCGAGCCTCTGCCCTGCCGTCTCGGCATCGATCTGCACATGGCGCACGGTGCTCTTGGGCACTGCGGCGGCCGGCTGTTCGGTCTCGGACAAATCCAACTCCCGTCACACGGTGGAGGTTAAGTGTTTGTTTCCAGTAACGTCTGTGGCTATAATCGGGCCGTTGCTCAAGGCCGACCGCTCCATTTCAAAGATTTGGGTCCGGCGCCGTAGCAATAAGACTGCGGCCTCGGCGCCGCATAGTAGTTGGCCCTCGATATCGAGGCCATCGCGCATGAGTCGGCCGATCCGGTCCGCGCTCGCCAATGTTGCTCCTCCGAAAGTTCGAGCCCACGAGCGCGCCGCCGGTCAGTGGATCTCAAGAGATTTCCGGCGCGCCGCCGACCTTGGCGGCCAGATAAGTCAATGATACAGAGTCGATGACCCAAGCAACGCGCCAAACCATCTTTGAGCTCTCCCCTGCCCGAGGCGGCTTCACGAGCCTGCCCCCACAAGTGCACGCTCCGAGTCCGAAGGCCTCTCATTCATTTTTGGCAGAGGCAAATGAAAAGAATGTTAGTCAACGCGACGCAGCAGGAAGAACTGCGAGTCGCCATGGTAGATGGACAGAAGCTCTATGACCTGAGCATCGAGATACCGTCAAGAGAACAGAAAAAAGCCAATATTTACAAAGCGCGCATTTCCCGGGTCGAGCCCTCGCTCGAAGCGGCGTTCGTCGATTACGGGGCGCAACGGCACGGGTTCCTACCGCTCAAGGAAATCTCCCGCGAGTATTTCCGTGCTCAGCCCCAGGCTGGCCGGCTCAACATCCGCGAACTCGTGACCGAGGGCCAGGAACTGCTGGTCCAGGTCGAAAAAGAGGAACGCGGCAATAAGGGCGCCGCGCTAACCACGTTCATCAGTCTGGCCGGTCGCTTCCTGGTGCTCATGCCCAACAATCCGCGCGCCGGCGGGGTCTCGCGCCGCATCGAAGGCGAAGAGCGCGACCAGATGCGTGAAATCATGAATCAGCTGGTCGTGCCCGAAAGCATGGGTGCGATCGTGCGCACCGCAGGCGTCGGGCGCACGGCCGCAGAGCTGCAATGGGACCTCGACAATCTCAAGACCCAATGGGAGGCGATCGCGCAGGCGGCTCAGAGCCGAGGCGCGCCGTTTCTGGTCTATCAGGAGAGCGACGCAGTCACGCGCGCGCTGCGCGACTATCTGACCGACGATATCGGCGAGATCCTGGTCGACGATGAAAGCGCCTTTCAGAAGGCGCAGGAGTACATGCAGCGCTTCATGCCCAATGAGGCGCACCGCAAGCTCAAGCTCTATAGCGACGATATCGCACTGTTCACGCGCTATCAGATCGAGAGTCAGATCGAATCGGCTTATGCCCACAAGGTACAGCTGCCCTCGGGCGGCAGCCTTGTGATCGACTACAGCGAAGCGCTGGTATCGATTGACATCAACTCCGCACGCGCCACGCGCGGCGGCGATATCGAGACCACCGCCTGCAACACCAATCTGGAAGCCGCCGAGGAGATCGCGCGGCAACTGCGCATTCGCGACATCGGCGGTCTGATCGTCATCGACTTCATCGATATGGAGTCGACCAAGAACCAGCGCGATGTCGAAGACCGGCTGCGCGATGCGATGAAAATGGACCGCGCACGCATTCAGATCGGACGTCTGTCGCGCTTCGGCCTACTGGAAATGTCGCGCCAGCGGCTGCGGCCGAGCCTCGGGGAGTCCAGCCACCTGGTGTGCCCGCGCTGCAATGGCATCGGCAATATCCGCAGCGTCGAGTCCATGGCGCTGTCGATTCTGCGCCTGATCAGCGAGGATGCGCGCAAGGAGCGCACGGCACGCATCATCGTGCAGCTGCCGGTGGATGTGGCCACCTACCTCATCAATGAGAAGCGCGAGGCCCTGCGTGCCCTCGAGGATAAGGGCCACGCGCAGCTGGTATTGGTGCCGAACCCGCACATCCAGACGCCGGAATATTCCATTCGCCGCGTGCGCGACGATGAATCGCAACTGCCCGAGAACAACCAGAGCAGCTATCAGATTCCCGCGGCGCCGAGCAGCGTCGATCCGGTCCTCGAACGGGAGCGACGACCCAGCGAGCCGCCCGCAGTGGCGGCATTGCTGCCCAAGACGGCGGCGCCCCTGGCGCCCATCCCGACCGTAGCGGAGCCGAGTGCGGCCGCTGAGCACGAGTCGCAGAGCGGCGGCTTCTGGGATCGGGTCAAGCGCTGGTTCGCATCGGAAGAGAATGGCGCGTCGCAACCGAACGAGACCGCGGGCAACGCGACGAACCAGCCGCGTCGTGATACGCGCCGCGGCGGTGGCGGCGCGCGCCGTGAGAGCGCACGCGGGCGCGACCGGCGACCTGATCGACGTCCCGACGGGGCCCGGCGCGATCATCCGCGACGCGACGCGAGCCTGCGCGACGAGCCGCGCCGCGGCGATGGCGGGCGCGGCGAGCGGCCGCGTCGTGAGGTCGAG
>DATNHF010000052.1:0-43368 GCA_035605115.1 Steroidobacteraceae bacterium
CTCGGCCGTCAATGCGCTGACCAACGCCACCACCAACAGCTACAAGCGGCTGGTGCCCGGCTTCGAGGCGCCCACGATGCTGGCCTACTCGGCGCGCAACCGCTCGGCCTCGATCCGCGTGCCGTGGGTGTCGAGCCCGAAAGCGCGGCGTATCGAAGTGCGCTTCCCGGATGCCACCGCCAACCCGTATCTGGCGTTCGCGGCCATGCTGATGGCAGGGCTCGATGGCATCCAGAACAAGATGCATCCGGGCGAGCCGGCCGACAAGGATCTCTACGATCTGGAACCCGAAGAGGCCAAGCACATCCCCACCGTGTGCCATTCGCTCGATATGGCGCTCGAGGCGCTCGATAAGGATCGCGAATTCCTCAAGCGTGGCGGGGTGTTCACCGACGATGTGATCGACGCCTATATCGCGCTCAAGATGCAGGAGGTCACGCGCCTGCGCATGACCACCCATCCGGTCGAGTTCGATATGTATTACAGCGTCTGACGTGGGCGCGGCGCGGGCACGGTGAACGCAGCAGGAGTCGGTAGCCAGTACACCCACGCCCGTTTTTGTGCGGCATGGCCCGCAGGCGGTATGCTTGCAGGACATGCCGCCTGCTGCCCTGTCATCCATCGCGTGCCGCTGCCTGTTGGCCTTGAGCCTGCTTGCAGGCAGCGTCTTATGTCCGGCGGCCACGATGTACCGCTGGGTCGACGCGCAGGGCGTCGTGCATTACTCCGACACGCCGCATCCGGGCGCGGAACAGATCCAGCTCTCGGGTGCGCAGACCTATCACAACACCCCCACCGGCGCGACCACACCGAGCGTTGCGAGCCCGCCGGTGCCGAACGCCACGCCGTATCAGTCGTGTGCGATCACGCAGCCCGGAGCCGACGCCGCGCTGTATGCGCCCGAATCGGTCGATGTCAGCGTGCGGCTCATTCCGGCGCTGCGTCCGGGCGATCTCGTGAGTGTCCAGCTCGACGGCTCGGCGCTGCAGCCGCTCGGCGGCGATGCGCTCAATTTCCAGATCGCGCAGCCCGATCGTGGCGCACATACGATCAGTGCCGAGGTGCGCACTGCCGACGGCACCGTGGTTTGCAGTGCCGCTCCCGTTTCCTTCTCCGTACAGCGGCCGTCGGTGAACTCACCGCAGTCCCCGGTCAAGCCGCATTGACGATCAGCGCCATCGCGGAGCGACGCGATGGCGATTGAATACCTCAGTCCCTCGCCGCTGTCGCATTTCGATCCGGCAGACCTGCTCGATGTTCTCTCGACCGGTGTGATCGTCCTGGATTCGCAGCTGTGCGTGGTGTACGCCAATGTCGGCGCGCAGAATCTGCTGGCCGTGGGCCTGAACCAGGCGCGCGGTCGCCCGCTCACGCAGCTGTTCGACGCTGCGCACTCGCTCGATCTGCTGCTGCGACGCGCGCTCGAGCGCGGGGAGTCCTGCGCCGGACGTGAGATGCCGCTCTCGCCGAGCGCCAAGCAGGGCCACCGCGAGCCGGTCGTCATCGACGTGACCGTGACGCCGCTCGAAGGCCAGGTGACCGGCACGCATCTGCTGATCGAGCTTGCCGATGCGCGTACCCGCCAGCGCATCTCGCGCGAAAGCGAGATGCTGTCGCGACTCGACGGCAGCCGGCTCATGCTGCGCCAGCTCGGACATGAGATCAAAAACCCACTGGGTGGGCTGCGCGGCGCAGCGCAGTTGCTCGACCGCGAGCTGCACGATGGCGCGCTCAAGGAATACACCACGGTCATCATCAACGAGGCCGACCGCCTGCGCGCCCTGGTCGACAGCATGCTTGGGCCCTCGAGACCACCGCGCAAGGTGTCGGTCAACATCCACGAGCTCTGCGAGCGCGTATTTCAACTGCTGCGCAGCGAGGCCGCGCCCGGCATTACGATCGAGCGCGACTACGATCCGAGCCTGCCGGCTGCGCAGTTCGACCGCGACGAGATCATCCAGGCGCTGCTCAACGTCGCGCGCAACGCCCTGCAGGCGGTCGATGCGACCCAGGGGCGCGTAACGCTACGCACCCGCGTGCTCACGAACATCAGCATCGGTGCCGTGCGCCATCGTCTGGTTGCAAACATTCAGATCGAAGATAACGGGCACGGCGTGCCGCCCGAGCTGATGCGCAGCGTGTTCTACCCGCTGGTGACGAGTCGCTCGACCGGTAGCGGGCTCGGGCTGGCGGTGGCGCAGGATCTCGTGACGCGCCATCGCGGCATCGTCGAGTTCGAGAGCCGGCCGGGGCACACCGTATTTTCACTTTTACTGCCGCTGGAAGGTGCTGAATGACTGCTCAACCACTGCGTGTCTGGCTGGTCGATGACGACACCTCGATACGTTGGGTGCTCGAGCGCGCGCTCAAAAACGGCGGCATGCTGCCCAAGGCATTCGATGCCGCCGAGCCCGCGCTCGCAGCGCTGCGCAATGACACGCCCGACGTGTTGATTACGGACATTCGGATGTCCGGGCATTCGGGGCTCGACCTGCTGCGCCGGGTTCACGATTCGCACCCGGAGTTGCCCGTCATCGTCATGACGGCCTATTCGGACTTGGGCAGCGCAGTGTCGGCCTACGAGAGCGGCGCCTTTGAATATCTCGCCAAGCCGTTCGATATCGATCAGGCGGTCGATCTGGTCAAGCGCGCCGCCGCAGCCGGTGTGCGCAGCGCCGACAGCGCGGCGAGTACGCCGATCATCCCGGAACTGCTGGGCCGCGCCCCGGCCATGCAGCAGGTGTTTCGCGCCATCGGCCGCTTGTCGCGCTCGAGCGTGAATGTGCTGATCACGGGCGAGTCTGGAACCGGCAAGGAGCTGGCGGCACGCGCTCTGCACGAGCACAGTCCGCGCACCAACAAGCCATTCATCGCGCTCAACACTTCGGCCATTCCGGCCGAGCTGCTCGAGTCCGAACTGTTCGGTCACGAGAAGGGCGCGTTCACGGGCGCGGACAGTCTGCGCCGCGGCCGCTTCGAGCAGGCCGATGGCGGCTCGCTGTTTCTCGATGAGATCGGCGACATGTCGACCTCGCTGCAGACACGGCTGCTGCGCGTTTTGGCCGAGGGCGAGTTCTACCGCGTCGGCGGTCAGACGCCGATCCGAGTCGATGTGCGCGTGATCGCCGCCACCCACCAGAATCTGGAAGAGCGCGTGCGCAACAGCCAGTTCCGCGAGGATCTGTTCCACCGTCTCAACGTGATTCGCATCGAGCTGCCGCCGCTGCGCGCGCGTCACGAGGATGTGCCCGATCTGCTCGAGCACTATCTGCGCGTCGCCGCGCAGGAACTCGGCGTCGAACCCAAATCCCTGACCAGCGATGCGCGCCAGAAGCTCAGCGCCTACTCGTGGCCCGGCAACGTGCGCGAGCTGGTGAATCTGTGCCGCCGCTTCACCGTGCTCGCACCCGGTAACGAGATCCGTGCGGAAGATCTGCCCGCAGAGATCAGCGGCGCGCTCACCCATGCCGTACCTGAGCAGGACTGGACTTCCGCGCTCGCACAATGGGCCGATCGACAGGCGCTGTCCCCGCCGCGCCCATTGCTCGACGATGCGTTGCCGGCGTTCGAGCGGACGTTGATCCGCGTGGCACTCAAGCACACGCAAGGCCACAGGCAGGACGCCGCGAAGCTCCTGGGCTGGGGCCGCAACACGCTCACGCGCAAGCTCAAGGAACTCGGCATGGACGATGTCGAGGATCAGGAGTGAGACCGGGCGGTGCGCCGCCGGAAATCATGCAGGATCTCGCGCGCGGCATTGTGGCCCGGCGCGCCGGTGACGCCGCCGCCCGGATGCGTGCCCGAGCCACACATGTACAGGCCCGCTAGCGGTCCGCGGTAGTCGGCATAGCCGAGCATCGGACGGGCCGAGAACAGCTGATCGAGCTGCAATGCGCCGTGAAAGATATCGCCGCCGATGAGTCCGAAGGTGCGCTCGAGATCCAGCGGACTCATGATCTGCCTGCCGAGCACGGCGGCTTTGAAATTCGGTGCGTGGGCGTTGACGGTGTCGATCATCAGGTCGGCGACGCGCTCGCGGTGCGCGTCCCAGGATTCCCCGCGCGGCAATTGCGGGGCCACGTGCTGGCAGAACAGACTTGCGACGTGCTGCCCCGGCGGGGCGAGGCTGTCATCGAGCGTCGAGGGTATCAGCATCTCGACGATCGGCTGCTTTGACCAGCCGTGCGAGCGGGCATCGAAATAGGCTTGCTCCATGTACTGCAGCGACGGGGCGAGGATGATGCCCGCGGTGTGATGATCGGCCAGTTGCTTGCCGGGGTGGCAGCTGAAACTGGGGAGCTCGCTGAGCGCGACGTTCATGCGGAAGCTACCTGAGCCGCAGCGCCATTGATCGATGCGCTGCCGAAACTCCGCCGGCAGCAGTGCGGGATCGAGCAACTGCTGATACAGCAGCTTCGGATTGAGATTCGAGACCACGACGCGCGCGCGAATGGCATCGCCGCTGTGCATGCGCGCACCGACCGCGCGACCGCGTTCGACGATGAGCTCGCGCACCGCGCTGTTGAGGCGAATCTCCACACCGCGCTCGGCCGCCGATCGGGCCATGGCCTGGGTGATTGCGCCCATGCCGCCGAGCGCGTGGCCCCAGACACCCTTCTTGCCGTTGGTCTCGCCGAAGGCGTGATGCAGCAGCACATAGGCGCAGCCCGGCGCATAAGGACTCGCGTAAGTGCCGACGATGCCATCAAAGCCGTATACGGCCTTGATCGGATCGCTCTCGAACCAGGCGTCGAGGTAATCACCCGCGGAAGCGGCAAACAGCCGTAGCAGCTCGCGCTGCAGATCCAGCTCGAGCTTGCGGATCCGGCCGCCGAGGCGCAGCGCTCGCATGAGCTGCGGCAGTGCCGATCGCCAGTCCCCGTGCACGACATTCGGCGGCGTCTGCAGCACCAGATCGCGCAGCACATCGGCGATCCGATCGAGCCGGGCGCCGTAATCAGCCAGTCGGCGCGCATCCTCGCCTGAGAACTTCGCCACCTCGCGCTCAGTCAAGTCCGCGCCCGTGCGCAGGTAGCGGCCATCGGCGGTCGGCAGGAAGTTGGACACACGGCGCTCGACGATAGACAGGCCGTGCCGCGCGAGCTCGAGCTCGCGAATGATCTTTGGATTCAGCAGCGAGACGGTGTAGGCGGCCACGGAATTGCGAAAGCCGGGATGAAACTCCTCGGTCACGGCAGCGCCGCCAACCACTGCGCGCCGCTCGAGCACCGTGACCTTGAGGCCCGCGCCGGCCAGATACGCCGCGCACACCAGGCCGTTGTGGCCCGCGCCGATGATCAGTGCGTCGCACTGCTTCGCTGAATTTGCCATGGTTGCGCCGCGAGTCGATGCGCATCATAAACTCAATCGCCGCGGCGATATCACGTTAAACTGCCGCGCTTGCAATTTCAGCGCCGGCCTTCGATGAGGCCCCATCGCGATGTCGAACTTGTCGCAGTTGATCCGTCAGATTCTGCTCGACAACAGCCTGGCCGATTGGCTTGCGGCCGCGCTCGCCTTTCTGCTGACCTTTACCGTGCTGCCGCTGCTGCGTGGCTATCTGCGGGCACGGCGCAGTCACTACGCCAATCGCGATCAGCCGCCGCTCGTGGCGCTCGTGACGTATCTCATGCAGCGCACCAGCCGCATCGTGCTGTGGATCGTGGCGCTGTACGCGGCCGAGCGCATTCTGACGCTGCCCAAACGCCTCGATCACGCTTTCGATATCGCCATCACCGTGGGCTGCTGGCTGCAGTTCGGGATCTGGGCCGGGGCGGCCGCGCGCTTCGGTCTGCAGCGCCAGCAGGCGCGTTCGGGCGACCCGCGGCTCAGCGGCTCGATCGACATCGTGCTGTTCGCGTTGCGGCTGCTCATCTGGATCGTCGTGGCGTTGCTGGCGCTCGAGAATCTCGGCGTCAACGTCGGACCGCTGATCGCGGGTCTCGGCGTCGGCGGTATCGCGATCGCGCTTGCGGTGCAGACCATCCTCGGCGATCTGTTCGCCTCGCTGTCGATCGCGCTCGACAAGCCGTTCATCATCGGCGACTCGCTGCGGGTCGACAGCTTCGAGGGAACGGTCGAGCAGATCGGCATCAAGAGCACGCGGCTGCGCAGCGTGACCGGTGAACAGATCATCATTTCCAATGCCGATCTGCTCAAGAGCCGGGTGCGCAATCTCGGGCGCGCGAGCGAGTGGCGCGCTCTGTTCAATCTGCCGCTGGTTTACGACACGCCGGCGGCGCTGATCGAGCAGGTGCCCGCGCTGGTCAAGGCTGCGGTGGCCAGCTACGAGGGCACGCGCTTCGTCTACTGCCTGCTCAAACAGCTGAGCGATTCGGGTTTGGTGTTCGAGGTGTGCTTCTTCGTCGAAAATGGGCCGGGTCGCGATCTGAGCTACGCGCTCGATCAGGTCAACCGCGAGATCCTGCGCTCGTTCTGGCGCGCCGGTATCGCCTTCGCCGCGCCGGCGCGCACGGTCTGGCTGCGCGACCTGCGGGATGCGCGCGAGCCGCGCGATCTTCAGGGCGAGGCATCCGGCGCGAAGCGCGCCGGGGAGCAATAGCCCGCGAAGCTCGGGCGCCAGCGCGCCAGAGCGCCGATGCCCGGGATGCGGTTGAGAGCGCGCAGCAGTCCGTGCGCATCGATCCAGCGCGCGTAGCGCTCATAGACCGGATCGAGCGACAGATGGCGCTCCTCGGTCTTGGCGCGCAAATAATAAATGCCATTGAGCATGGCGAGCAGCAGGCAGCAGCGCAGCGATTGCGCCACGCTGACATTGACCATGAATGGCATGGAGATCAGCCACCAGGACAGATTCTTGGCCAGATACGCCGGGTGCTTGCTGTAGCGGTAGGGTCCATTGGTGATGATGCCGCGGTGTGTCAGGTTGGAAAAGCGGCCGCCGAAGGCGATCGTGGACCAGACGTAGATCACGATCGTGAGCAGAATCAGCGAGCCCCACACGGCATAGAGCGCTGGTGAGGCGCCGAACCAGACACCCCAGGCGCGACCGTTGTCGTAGGCGATGTACTGACCGCCGATCAGCGACCAGAACGGCTCGTAGCACACCAGCGCCGCCAACCAGCCGAAAGCGCTCGGCTCGGTCGAACGTATGTGGGTGTCCGTGAGCTTGAGCGACATCAGGTAGGTCATCGATACCAGCGCGACATCGACGAAGTAGAACGTGAAGTACGCCCAATCGTAGAAGCCTTTGAAGCCGTTGAGCTGCTTGAGGTCGTAATGCAGCAGCTTGTCGAGGTCGTTGCAGAAGTAGGTGAACATCAGCGGCAGGTAATAGCCTTTGACGAGCCAGCCGAGCAGATGCTGGCCGATCACGGGACCTGAGAGGTCCTGCCAGCGCAGCGTGAGCAGGCGGCCCATCTGCCACAAAGCGTCGTGCGGCCGCGCGAGCCGCCGATCGATCCAGTAAAGATAGGGCAGGGACAGCGCCGCCCACAGCGGCAGCACGACTTTGAGCGCCGCCCAGTAGTTGGCGTAGAAGCCCGCTGTGCCGTACTCCGGAAATAGCCAGTAGAACAGCGCGATGCAGCCGACCGAACCGACCAGGCCGATCAGTTTGGTCAGGCTGCGCGACCAGCTGCCCGCACCGGGTGCCACGAGCGTGCGCCGCTGCACTTTCTGCCACAGCAAGTCCGGCACGAACACGCCCAGTGCCGTGGCGGCCATGACGATCAGCCCCTTATGCGCAATCTGCTGTACCGGCGACCACAGGTTCAGGACGGTCACGGCCAGCAGCATGCAGATCGCGCCGCTGAAACCTACGGCAGCATGGGTCGCCGAAACGGGAGGCTCCGTTGCTGCAGGGGCCGCCCCAGCCGGCGCCGGCGCCCCGTGCGCCGGCTCAGTCGCGGCCCGCGCGTGCCTGGGCCGGCCGCTGGCGCGTCCGCGGCTCATCGCAGGGCTTTCGCGCGTGATCGGGCGTGCCAGGCAAGGGCAATCGAGACCAGAAACAGCGGCTCGATGGGCTTGCGGTACCGTCCTTCCATGATTCCTTCGCGTTGCATCGCCAGCAGCAGCAGGCTCATGAGGGCGCAGCCGGGCACGAGCCATTCGCGGCCGCGGTAGAGTCCCTGCATCACGGCCACCACAGTCCAGAGCACGATCGGCAGCAGCAGCCAGCGCATCCACACCGCCAGCGAGCCGACCAGCGTGCGCCGATCATTGTCCGGCCAAGCCTGGCCGAAGAACAAATAGCAGAGATTCTCACCGAAATCGCGCACGCGCGTGCGCCAGGCCTGATGCGGGATCCGCTGCAGCGCTCGGCGCCAATCGGCGCGGCCGTGCCGCGTATCGATCCTGAGCATGAACACGCCCTGCCGGATAGTCGTCCAGTTCGAGAACGGGTAGAAGGTGGGGTTGTAGTAACTCGGACTGCCAAACCTGTAGGCACCCTGCGAGCCGTAATCGATCTGGATGTCCTTGTTGCTGCTGGCGTGATAGATCTCGTTGAGGTACAGGTTGCCGAGCGGCGCGAAGTAGCCAAGCGCCGAGCGCGTGTGCAGGCCGGCGGGAATCGCCACGCCCGCGCTCAACAGCAGTGCGGCCAGGGCGCAGCGCCGCTTCTGCGGCTGCAGCGCGAGCGCCCACAGCAGGCATAGCACCGCTACCGGCAGGATGACGATGCGGGTGAAAATCGCCGCGAGCCAGACCGCGCAGGCCGCGGCGAACGCCTGCCAGTGGCGCTTGCGCGCCGCGCGCAGCGTCAGCGCAAAGCCGAAGCCGGTCAGCGTGAGCACCATCGTCTCGGTCATGAAGTAGCCGTAGATGCCCAGAAACGCCGGCCACAGTCCGATCAGCACGCTGCTTCGCAGCGCCGGCAGACGCGGCAGAAATTCGCGCAGCGCGCGGTACCACCCGTAGGGCATGGCGGCGCACAACAGAGCGCAGCCGGTCAGAATCGCAGCCCTGGAATCGCCGGCGATGTGCTGCAGTACGAACAGCCAGAGCTGATAGAAGTACGGATCACCGCTGCCCATGACCGTCGGGTGCAGAAACTCCTGACCGGTCTGCCAATGCCGCAGCGGATCGGAGTACAGGCGCCGCAGCGGTGAGTTGAAGAATGGGAACAGCAGCCGCATGAGCAGCACGCAGCCCAAGAGCGCGCGCCATCGAAGCTCGCGCTGGCTCAGGGTGCGCAGCTGTTCTACGGCTCTTGGGGCAGGAACAGCCACAGCAGCAGGTAGAGCAGCAAGCCGGCGCCGAAGTACAGTAGCGTCAGGCAGAAGATGATGCGCCAGGCCCAGGATGGCAGATCGGTATGGCGTCCCAGTCCGCCGCAGACACCACCGATCAGCCGATCGCTGCGCGAGCGCGCCAGCTGATGCAGGAACGATCGGCCACCCTCGGGCGGCGCTGTGCCATCGAGCACGTGCACCTTGGCGCGTGCGAACTCCTGTTCGCTGATGACGCCTCGGTCACGCAGCGACTGCAGCTTTTCGATCTCATCGGCGACGCTCATGCGCATTCGCGCCTGAACGGCGCTGCCGTATCGAGGGTGCCCACGAGCTGCGCCACCGATTGCAGATGCTGCTCGCTCAGGTACGCGGCTAATCCTGCGTTGACGCTGCGGCACACCAGCGGGTCGTAGAACAGCGCCGTGCCGATGCCGACCGCGCTGGCGCCGGCGATGATGAACTCGAGCGCGTCGCGCGCCGTGGTGATGCCGCCCTGACCGATGATCGGAATGCGCCTGGGGCCGGCAATTTCGTACACCTCCTTGACTTTGAGCAGCGCGATCGGCTTGATCGCCGGGCCCGAGAGACCTCCCTGTCCATGGCCGATCACGGGGCGGCGCGTGGCCAGATCGATCGCCATGCCCGTGACCGTGTTGATGACGGCAAAGGCATCGGTACCGGCCTCGATGCAGCGCCGCGCGTTCTCGCGAATGTCGGTCTGGTTGGGCGAGAGCTTGGTGATCAGCGGCTTGCTAGTCACGCGGCGGCACGCGGCCACGACGCGTGCGGACATCTCCGGCACGTTGCCGAACTGCACTCCGCCCTCCTTGACGTTCGGGCAGGAGATGTTGATCTCGATGGCATCGATGCGCGAGGCGTCGAAGCGGCGCGTGACCTCGACGTATTCCTCGATGGTCGAGCCGCAAACATTGGCGATGAAGCGCGTCTCAGCGAAGTCGAGCGTCGGCAGAATCTCGCGCACGACATGCTCGACCCCGGGATTCTGCAGGCCGATGGCGTTGAGCATGCCGTCCGTGGTCTCGTAGGTGCGATGCGGCGGATTGCCCAGACGCGGCGCCGCGGTCGTGCCTTTGAGCACGATGGCGCCCGCGTCGCGATTGGAGAAGCCTTCGATGCGTGTGTATTCCTCGCCGAAGCCGACGCAGCCGGACAGCAGCACGATCGGCGAGGCCAGTTCGAGACCGCACAGGCGCATGGCGAGCGAGCTCGGCAGAGCCGGATCAGCGGTGCTCATGCCTCAATTATGCGCATGGCCGCTCAAGCTGTCACGGTAGCCGCTCGAGCGCGAGCTGCTGTTGCTCTGGCAGGTAGTTGCCGGCGGAGAGCCGCGATATCGAGCAGTCCATTGAGCAGATTGCCGAGTGCGCGCACGATCTGTTCGATGCGCACGCGCCTGCGCCGCTTGCTCGGCCACCGCAGCGCGCTTAAGCGCACCCTTCCAGTTTTGGGGATAGACTCCGATGCCAGCTTGTTTCACATCATTCTGCACGAGCCGGAGATTCCGCCCAATACGGGCAACGTGATCCGGCTGTGCGCCAATACCGGCTGTCGGCTGCACCTGGTTGCGCCGCTCGGCTTCCAGCTCGATCGACGCTCGGTGCGGCGGGCGGGACTGGATTACGTCGAGCTTGCGATCGTGCAGATCCATGCGAACCTGCAGCGCTGCCTCGAGACCCTGCGCGAGGTCCGGCTGTTTGCGGTCGAGACCGGCGGCCAGCGCCGCTACAGCGATGTGCGCTTCGAGCCGGGGGACGCGCTGCTGTTCGGCGCGGAGACGCGCGGCTTGCCGCCGAGCACGCTCGCGGCGCTGTCCTCGACGCAGCGGCTATCGATACCGATGCAGAGCGGCAATCGCAGTCTGAACCTCGCCAATGCCGTGGCGGTGGTCGTCTACGAGGCGTGGCGGCAACAGGGCTTTGCGAGCCTCGCTAATCGAACTCCGGCTTGATGGGCCGCAGCATCAAGCCGCGAACGACCTGCTCGGCCGGCAGCTGCTCGTAGAGCACGCCGAAGATGCCCTCGGCGATGGGCATGGCGACCCCGTCCCGAGCCGCCACGCGTCGCAGGGCCAGCGCGGCTGGATAACCTTCGACTACCTGCCCGATCTCCTGCAGCGCCGTCTCCACCGGCACGCCCTGGCCGAGCGCGAGTCCGAAGCGGCGATTGCGCGAGTGATTATCGGTGCACGTCAGCACGAGGTCGCCAAGGCCGGCAAGGCCCATGAAGGTCTCGCGGCGTGCACCCAATGCCACCCCGAGTCGCATCATCTCCACCAGACCGCGCGTGATCAGCGCGATGCGTGCGTTGGCGCCGAACCCGAGCCCGTCGGACAGTCCGGCGCCGATCGCGAGCACGTTCTTGACCGCGCCGCCCACCTCGACTCCGGTGATGTCGGTGGACGTATAGGCACGAAAGCTCGCGGTTGAAAGGTCGTGGGCCAGCTTCTCGGCGTAATCGGCTTCCGATGAGGCGATCGTCATGGCGGTGGGCAGGCCGATGCCGACTTCCGTGGCAAATGTGGGACCGGACAGCACCGCCACCGAGCGGCCCGGCCCGAGTACCGCGTGCGCGACTTCATTGGGCAGCAGGCCGCTGCCCTGCTCGAAGCCCTTGGTGGCCCAGCACAGGCGCACCCCCGGCGGCAGCACCGGCTGCAACTGCTGCAGCAGGCCGCGAAAGCCGTGGCTTGGAACCGCCAGCAGCACATCGTCGACATCGTCGATGGCGGCTTCGAGATCGGGCATCAGCTGCAGGCTGTCGGGAAAGAGGGCGCCCGGCAGATAGCGCTGATTCGTGCGTTGGCGCGCCATGAGCTCCATGTGCACACGGTCGCGGCCCCAGAGGCGCGAGCGCCGGCCGGCGCGCGCGCACTGAATCGCCAGCGCGGTGCCCCACGACCCGGCACCGAGCACGGCGATGTCGGCGTGCGCAGCGGCGTGCGCAGCGGCGTGCGCCATGCTGCTAGTTCTTGGCCCCGTTCGTGGCTCCGTTTTGCGAGTTGGCGTAGAGCGCGTCGAAATTGACCGGCGGCAGCAGCAACTGCGGGAACCCGCCCTGACTCACGAGTTGCGATACCACGGCGCGCGCGTAGGGAAACAGCACGCCGGGGCAGATGCTGCCGACGGCGCGCTTGAAGTCGTCGGCCGAGAGGTTCTGCATCGTGAATGCGCCGGCCTGTTTGACTTCGACCAGGAACAGCGTCTGCTCGCCCTGCTTGGCCGAGACCGTCACGGTGAGCACCACCTCGCGCAGATCGCCGCCGATCGGCTGCACGTGGGTGTTCAGATCGAGCGAAATCTGCGGATTCCACTCGCCGTTGGCGCGCGGCCCCTGAGGCGCCTCGAATGAGCAGTCTTTCAGGTACACGCCCTGCAATGCGAGTGTGGTCGGGGTCGCCGTCGGCTCGGTGGCGAGGGGAGTCTGTTCGTTAGCCATGTTGGGTAGACCTTGGGGCTTGAAGATAATGAAATAGCTTACCGTCAGCTGCCGCGCAGCAGCGGTTCGAGGCCGCCACTGGCATCGAGCTCGTGCAGCTCCTCGGACCCGCCGACGTGCCGCTCGCCGATGAATATCTGTGGCACGGTGCGCCTGCCACTGCGCCGGATCATCTCCTCGCGCTGTTCGGGCCGAGCTTCGATATCGATCTCGTCGAAACTTAAGTTCTTGGACTGGAGCAATGCCCGGGCGCGGTCGCAGTACGGGCACCATGCTTTGGCAAACATGAGGATCGTGCGCGTATTCATGATGCGCTTCTCAGCTGCCGCGCGCCAAGGGCAGGTTTTCGGCGCGCCAGGCGGCCAGGCCGCCGCGCAGATTGAACACCTTGGTAAAGCCCTGCTGCACCAGCGTGCGCACGGCGCTCGGGGCGGTACTGCCGCGGTCGCAGTACACGATGAGCGGACGCTCCTTGTACTTCTTGAGCGCCTCAGCGGCGCTCGCGATCTGACCCGGATCGAAGTGACGGGCACCGTTGATGTGTCCGGCGGCGTAGGCGTCGGCGGCGCGCAGATCGAGCACGGTGGCACCCTGATTCATGAGCCGGATAACCTCCTGCGGCGCCAGCGCGCCGGCATTCTGCATGCGCAGCCGCAGTTCGTAGCCGAGCACAGCCACGGCCGCGATCAGGGCCAGTGCCGCCTCATAGGGGTGGTGCGCGCAATACTCGAGCAGTCGATCCATCGCTCTCCCGGCGGCGGCCGCGGACTCCCGCGTTCAAGCCTGCCATTATAGCGGCTTGAAATTGCGCCTTGCCCTTACACTTGCCGCTGCGGCCCTGGCTGCCTCGGCACTCGCCGCGACGCCGCAAAGGACCGAGGCGCAGCTGCGCGCGCTGCGGGAGAGGATCGAGCGGATGACGCAGCAGGTCAGCCACGATGCCGTGCAGCGCGATCGGCTGTCGGCCGATCTGCGCGCCGCCGAGCTCTCGGTCGGTCAGGCGCACGGCGAGATGGCGCGCATCGGCCGCGAGTATGCCGAGCGCAGCGAGCGCCGTGGCGCCTTGGGTGCGGACCGGGCCGAGCAGCAGCGCATTTTGAGCACGGAGCGGCAGTCCCTGGCGGCGCAGATGCGCGCCGCCTATCTGATCGGTCGCGAGGAACCGCTCAAGCTGCTGCTCGCGGCGCGCGATCCGCTGCAGAGCGCTCGCCTGTTTGCCTATTACGGCTATTTCGGGCGCGCTCGGGCGCATGCGATCGCCGACATGCAGCAGCACGTGCAGCGGCTCGATGAGCTCGATGGCGCGCTCGCGCAGCAGCAGAGCGAGCTCGCGAACCTCAAGGGTGAGCAGCAGAGCCAGCTCGCGCTACTCGAGCACTCGCGCAGCCAGCGGCAGAAAGTGCTCGCCAGCCTGGAATCCGAGGCGCGCACGCGCGAGCAGAGCCTCGTGCGCCTCAAGACTCAGCAGGCCGATCTCGAGCAATTGCTCAGGCAACTCAACCGCTCGCTCAAGTCGGTGCCGCCGCCCGAAACCGCGAGCGCATTCGGGCGGCTGCGCGGTCAGCTGCCGTGGCCGGTCGCGGGGCACGTCACGGCGGTCTTCGGCGACCTGCGCGCCACCGGGGTCAGATGGGATGGCATGGTCGTGGCGGCCGAGCGCGGCGCGCCTGTGAAGGCCGTCTCATCTGGACGCGTGGTTTATGCCGATTGGTTGCCCGGACTCGGGCTGCTGACGATCATTGACCATGGCGATGGCTACCTGAGCCTGTATGGACATAATGAGCGGCTCTACAAAGCCGCAGGCGAGCCGGTGGCGGCCGGCGAGGTGATCGCCGCCGCCGGGGATACCGGCGGGCGCCCCCAACCGGAGGTTTACTTCGAAATCCGGCGTGAGGGGCGGCCAGTCGACCCGCGGCCCTGGTTCCGGGAGCGCCGCCCGATCCCCTGAATGGCCAGCGATTTCACGCCAGTCGGTGGTTTCGCGCCCCCGAATACCTGAAAAGCGACGTCCGTCAAGGCGCGCTCGGCTGCCGTGGGCGATTCTGCGACCACGAGGGACACCGTCAAGCATGAGCAAGTCATCTTCTGAGCGCGCTCCGACCAATCCCTGGTCGTCTTTGGAGCCTTATTCCCAGCTCTTGCGCGCCTTACTGCCGCGGATGAGCAGTCTGAGTGTGTTCGATGCCCGTGGCCACATGCACTGGTCGAGCGAGATGACCGTGGCGCCGGAGATCGCGGCCGCGGTCGCCGAATCGGTCATGGACCCGGCGCGCGAGCCGGGTAGCGTCGGCCTGCAACGCATGGCCGGCAGCGAGCCGATCTATCTGTTTTGGCTCATGAGCGCGGATGCGGCGCCGGATGCGCCCCCGTTCGTGGTGGTTGCGATCGGTTTCCGTCCGAGCTCGGATGGCGAGCTGCGCTCATTCTCCTTCGTGCATGGGCTCGTGAAGCCGGCGCTCGAATGTCTGCGCCGCGAGCTGCTGGCGCGTCATGAGATTCTCAACCTGCACAGCTCGCTGGCCGAGCAGGACAATGACCTGGAAATGCTGCTGTCGGTCTCCGGCGGCGGACCCGATTCCAAGCCCGAGAGCGCCAGCGATCTCAAGGAGATTGTCGCGAGCGCCACCGATCATCTGAAAGTCGGCCTGGCTGCCCTGATCATCCCCGAACGTGGCATCGCCGTGGTTCAATCCTCGGGCGAAGCTCCGCTGCCTAGCTCATTACTGGCCAAGGCGCACCGGCATCTGCTGTCGATGGCGCAGATGCGCCGCGGCGCGACCATCGTCAACCGCATGGTCTTGCAGAGCGGCGAGAGCGAGGTGGCCTACCGTGTGCTCGCCTGTCCGATCGCGCGCGCCGACAGCCGCTGCGTGGGCGTGCTGGCATTGTTCCGGGCCGAAACCGCTCCGGAATTCACGCCGCACCACGCGCGGCTCACGGAACTGTTGGCGCGACGCGTCGCCGCGGTGCTGGCCAACAGTTACGACGCACTGACCGGACTGCTGACGCGGCCGGCGTTTGAGCAGCGCGTGCGCCGCGCCCTTGAAGTCGAGCCGGATGCCAGCAGTCCGCCCCAGGCCCTGTGGAGCGCCCTGTTCATCGACATCAATCGCCTGCACGTCATCAACGATAACTACGGCATGCCCATGGGCGATCGCGTGATCGGCCATCTCGGCGAGTTGATTCGCGCTCGCATGCCGCCCGGCTCCTTCGGTGCGCGCATTTCCGGCGACCGCTTCGCGATTCTGCTGCCGGCAGCGCTGCACGATGCGGCAAAGTTCGCCGAGGCGCTGCGCGCCGGCGCCGAAGAAGTCGGGGCCTCTCTGGGCGATGGCAAGATGCAGGTATCGATCAGCGTGGGTGTCGCCGCCGTGGAGGCGCGCACCAAGGAGTTCGTGCACGCGTTCGCCGCCGCCGAGACCGCCTGCAAGGCCGCCAACGATCGCGGCCGCAATCGCGTCGAGGTCTACCACGAAGCCGACGCCAGCATCGTGCGTCGCTTCACCGACATCAATCTGATCAGCGATCTGCGCGATGCCATCGCCGAAAACCGCCTCGAGCTCAATGCGCAGCTGATCGCGCCCTTGGGAGGCCACGGCGGTGCACCGCACTTCGAGATCCTGCTGCGCATGATCGCCGAGAACGGCGAGATCGTCGGACCGGACCATTTCATGTCGGCGGCGCAGCGCTACCAGCTCATGCCGACGCTCGATCGCTGGGTGATCGGGCGCGCCATCGAGATGCTCAAGCCGCACACCGAGCTGCTGCGCACCAGCCCGGTGGTGTTCTCGATCAATTTCTCCGGACAGTCGCTGCAGGACGCGGAATTCGCCGAGCACGTCGCGGGCCTGATCGAAGCCAGCGGCCTCGCTCCTTCGGCGTTGTGCTTCGAGCTCACCGAGAGCGCGGCCATCGGCAATCTCGCGCGCGCCGAGGAGCTCATGCGCCGGCTGCGCAAGCTCGGTTGCAACATCGCGCTGGACGATTTCGGCACCGGCTTGAGCTCGCTGGCCTATCTGCGCACCTTGCCGATCGGCATGCTCAAGATCGACGGCAGCTTCGTGCGCGATGTGCTCAAGGATTCGCGCGCCGAGTCGATGGTGCAGGCGATCGCGCAGCTGGCGCACGCGATGTCGCTCACGACGGTCGCCGAGTACATCGAAACCGACGAGATCCGCACGCGCATCGAGGCGCTAGGCGTCGATTACGGGCAGGGATTTGCGATCGCGCAGCCCGCGCCGCTGGCCGACGTGCTCGCGGAGTTGCCGCTCTATCTGGCGGCCGCCCACCCGAGCGGCGTCTGGCCGCATGACGCGCCGCTGCCGCGGGCCAGCGGCGCACCGTAAAGTGCGGCCCGTGTGGCGCGCATGAGACGATTTTGGCGCGGGCGCGCACCCCTGTACTATTAGGATCATGGGTAATCGCGCGCGTTTGATCCTGGCAATGCTGCTCGGAGTGCTGCTCGGGCTGTCGCTGTCGTTGGCCGACCGGGTACTGGCCGAGCGTGATCCGTTGTCCACGGCGAGCCTGTCGCGACCGGCGCCTAGCGCCGCCCTGCCCTGGAGCGACGCACGGCTGCTGGCCGAGGTGCTGCAACGCGTGCGCGACAACTACGTCGATGCAGTCAGCGACCACAAGCTCATGCAGAACGCCATCCGCGGCATGGTCGAGGCGCTCGACGACCATTCGACCTTTCTGGCACCGGATGAATTCGAGGACATGAAGGTCAGCACCAGCGGCTCCTATGCCGGCATCGGCGTGGAAGTGGCGCCGGGCAAGGACGGCATCCGTATCGTGCGGCGCATACCCAATTCCCCGGCCGAGCGTGCCGGCATCGAGACCGGCGACATCATCGTCAAGATCGACGAGCTTGCGGTCGACCCGAGTGATCTCGACGCGGCCATCGCCCGCATGCGCGGGCGCGACGGCAGTGCGATCCATCTGGTGATTCGCCGCGCCGGCAGTGCGGCGCTGCTGGAATTCACGGTGGAGCGAGCGCAGGTGCAGCTGCAGAGCGTCGCGGCCGAAATGCTCACGCCCGACTATGGCTATCTGCGCATCACCAGCTTCACCGATACCACGGCCAGCGAGCTGGAGCACGCGGTCGAGCGGCTCGAGCGCAGCGGCGCAGCGAAGCCCAAAGGCTACGTGATCGACCTGCGCAACAATCCGGGCGGCGTACTCGATGCGGCCGTGCAGATCGCGGACGACTTCCTCGACCACGGCACGATCGTGAGCGCCGAAGGGCGCGCACACGATGCGCAGTTTCGCATGCAGGCCAAGCCCGGCGACATCACCCACGGTGCCGTGCTGGTGCTGCTCGTCAATGGCGGGTCGGCCTCGGCTGCGGAGATCCTGGCCGCGGCGCTGCATGACAACCATCGTGCGACGCTGATCGGACGGCGCACCTACGGCAAGGGCTCGGTGCAGACCATCATGCCGCTGTCGGATGGGCAGGCGCTCAAGATCACGACCTCACGCTACTTCACGCCTTCAGGGGCATCGATCAACGGCGTCGGCATCGTGCCCGACACCGTGCTCGACGGCCCTGAACAACCGCCCGCCGAGATGGATCTGGCGCAAGACGCCGCGGTCTCGACCCTGTCGCGGCGCGACCCGCAGGTCATGCTGGCGCTGCAATCGCTGTCGGGCCATCCCGGGCAGATCGCCCGCGGCGTGTCCGCCACGCTGCCCCTCGCGCAGTGATCGTCGATCTGTTTCTGCATCTCGACCATCATCTGGTCGAGCTGCTGGTGCGCTACGGCGAGTGGATCTACGCCATCCTGTTCGTGATCATCTTCGCCGAAACGGGACTGGTGGTGACGCCGTTTCTGCCGGGCGACTCGCTGCTGTTCGGCGTCGGCGCGCTGGCCGCGGTGGATCGCAGCGGCACGCTGCGGGTGCCGCTGGCGTTCGTGCTGCTGAGCGTGGCGGCCATCCTGGGCAATTCGGTCAACTACTCGATCGGACGCCTGCTCGGGCAGCAGGCCTTCAGCGGGCGCTATCGCTTCTTCAAGCTCTCGCACCTCGAGCGCACGCAGCAATACTTCCGTCGCCATGGCGGCCTGACGGTGCTGCTGTCACGCTTCATGCCCATCATCCGCACCTTCGCACCGTTCGTCGCCGGAATTGGCCGCATGCCCTACCACCGATTCCAGGCATTCAATCTGATCGGAGGGGCCGCGTGGGTGGCGTTGTTCGTGTTCGGCGGATTTGCTTTCGGGAATGTGCCCTGGGTCAAGACGCATTTCAGCGTCGTGACGCTGATCGTGATCGCGATTTCACTGCTGCCGATGGTGCTGGTCGCGATCCGCGATCGCCGCAGCGCCGCCCTGCCGACGAGCTGATGCATGGCCGCTGAAACGCGAGGCTACGCGCAGCGGGTCGATATCCGCGCCGACATCGAGGTGGTCTGGAATGCGTTGATCGAGCCGGCCACGCTGGCGATTTGGTACGCGCCGGGGGCGCGCGTCGATGCCCGCGAAGGCGGCCTCTACAGTGCCCGTCACGGCGAGAATCTGCAGCGCGAGGCGCACATCGACGTGTTCCTGCCGCCGCGTCGGCTGCGGCTCATCTACATGCCCTTCCCGGACCTGCCCGATGAGGGCGCCGTGGTGGTCGAGGATTTCCTGCTCGATCGCGACCCGGCGGCGGCGCGCGCGCACAACATCAGCGCCGTGACCGTGCTGCGCCTCATGGGCTCCGGCGTGCCTGAGAGCGACGCCTGGACTGCCACCTATGTGGCCCTGCGCCGCGGCTGGGAGCGCGCCCTGCTGCGCCTCAAAGTGCTGCTCGAGAGGGCGCCGGACCGCGGTCCGGAGTTCACGCGCCTGACCGGGCTCTAGCGCCGCGCTAGTCCGAGCGCGAAGCGCCGCTGGCGACGCGAAAGAGCAGCGCGGCGAGCGCTGCGAACAGCACCAGCCCCAGCAGACTCGAGGCGCTCGGCGCTAGCCGCACGGTGGCCGGTAGCGCCAGGATGTCGGCGCGGCCCGAGGCGACGATCGGTATGGCCAGAATCACGCCCGTCAGCGACTCACCCGCGATCATGCCGGCGGCGAACAACATGCCGCGCCCCCCCAAACCCTCGCTGGCGCTGCGCGACTGCGCGCGGCCGGCGAAATGCGCCAGCAGTCCGCCGATGAAGATCGGCACCGACAGATCGATCGGCAGATAGATTCCGACGGCCACGGCCAGCACCGGCGTTCGAAAGCGGCTGCCGCGGGCGCGCAGAGACTCATCCAGGCTGATGATCAGCAGGCCGAGTGCGGCGCCGATCCAGATGATGGTCCAGGGCAGGCTGCCGCCGAACAGGCCCTTGGCAACCGCGGCCATCATCGATGCCTGGGGCGCGAGCAGCGGATGCGGATGCAGCGCATCCGGCACGCCGATGCCGTAGGCGCGATTGAGCAGATTGAGCACCGGCGCGAGCACGGTAGAGCAGGTGACCGCGCCGATGCAGAGCATGAGCTGCTGCCGCCAGGGAGTGGCGCCGACCAGCTGGCCGCATTTGAGGTCCTGCACGTTGTCCCCGGCGATCGACAGCGCGCTGCAGACCGCCGCACCGATCATGACGGCCGCCACCGGGCCGACGACGGCATTGCCATGCGTGAGCAGCAGCAGCATCGCCGAGGCGGCCAGGATGGTCGAGATGATCATGCCAGAGACCGGATCGTTGGAACTGCCGACCAGGCCGGCCATGTAGCCCGAGACCGAGCAAAACAGGAACGCCAGCACGATCATCGCCAGCGTCATCGGCACGCTGATCAGAAAGCTGCCGACCACCGAGTGATACATCAGCATCAACGGCAGCGAGGCGGCGATGACGCCGGTGATCACGTATTTCATCGGCAGATCGCGCTCGGTATCGGGGACCTCGACGGCCGAGGCGCCGGCGGCGGCTCGAGTCGAGGCCAATCCTGCACGCACGCCTGCGAGCAGCGAGCCGCGCAACGAGATCAGGGTCCAGACGCCACCGACCAGCATCGCGCCCACGCCGAGGAAGCGGATCTGCTGCGACCAGATCGCAGCGGCGGCATCGGCCGCCGGCAGGCCGGCGAGCGCGGCCGCGAGCGCGGCATTGCCGCTCAAGAAATGGCTGGCGTAGATGGGAATTGCAATGTTCCAGGAAATCACGCCCCCGGCGAGCATGACGATGCCGACATTGAGGCCGCAGATATAGCCGACGCCGAGCAGCGCCGGCGACAGATTGGTACTCAGATAGGCGATGCCGCGGCCGGCATAGCGCGCCGCCGTGGCAGCGTCGGGGATCAGCTGCAGACCATTGGCCGCAGCGATCTTGAGCAGCGCGCCTGCGGCGGCCGCAAGCGACAGCAGCTTCGCACCCTGTTTGGGATCGGCGCCCGCGCGCAGCACTTCGGCGGCCGCCGTGCCTTCCGGAAAGGCCAATTTCTGCTCGATGATGAGCGCGCGCCGCAGCGGTACCGAGAACAGCACCCCGAGCACGCCGCCCAGCGCCGCGAAACCGAACACCCAGCGGTAGGGATAATCGTGCCAGGCACCGAGCATGACCAGCGCCGGGGTCGTGAAAATGACTCCTGTGGCCACTGAGGAGCCGGCCGAGCCGCCGGTCTGCACGATGTTGTTCTCGAGAATCCCGCCGCCGCCGAGCAACTTGAGCACCGCCATCGATACCACGGCCGATGGAATGGCCGAGGCCACGGTCGCGCCCGCAAACAGCCCCAGATAAGTGTTGGCCGCGCCCATCAGAGCCGCGAGCACGACCGCGAGCGTCATGGCACGCAGCGTCAATTGCGGAGCAGGCGC
The DNA here is from genome assembly GCA_035605115.1 of Steroidobacteraceae bacterium. Taxonomy (GTDB): domain Bacteria; phylum Pseudomonadota; class Gammaproteobacteria; order Steroidobacterales; family Steroidobacteraceae; genus FEN-1191. The sequence continues at coordinate 21,435 of DATNHF010000052.1, forward strand.
GGCGGTCATTCGAACTACTGTACTCCAGCCATCCAGCGTCGCATGAGGGGTCGAAATGCAGCCAGCGCGACGGCACAGATCACGGCCAGCCAGACCACGCGCATGAACAACACCGGCAGGGAGGCCGCGTTCGTGGGGTCGAAATTGCCGGCGATGCGCCCGGCAATGAGCTCGCCGAGCGCGATGCTGGCGAACCAGACGCCGAAGCTCTGGCCGACGAATCGTCGCGGCACCAGTTTGCTCACGGCGCTCTGCCCGACCGGGCTCAGCGCAAGCTCCGCCCAGGTGAGCAGCAGGTAGGTCAGTGTGAGCCATTCCATGCCGGCGAGCTCACCGGCCGCCACCCGGCGTGCCGCCGCGGCCATGACGATGAAGGCCAGTCCCATGCCGAGCAGCGCGAAGATGAACTTGAGCGGAATCGAAGGATTGAGATTGCGCCGTGCGAGCTGCACCCAGAGCACTGAGAACAGCGGACCGAACAGCACGATGAAAATCGGCTCCAGCGCTTGAAACCAGCCCGCCGGCACGGTGAAGCCCCGCACGGTGCGTAGCGTGTCGCGCTCGGCAAACAGATTGAAGCTCGAGCCGCCCTGCTCGAAGCCGGCCCAGAACAGGATCGAGGCGACAAACAGCAGTATCACGACCCCGATGCGTCGCCGTTCCACGGCATCCAGTCCGGCGCCGAACAGCAAGTAGGCGAAGTACAGCACGGCGATTGCGATGATGGCGTAGGTCGAGACACTCAGCAGCGCCTGCGCCGAGTAGTGCATGCGGCCGCTCCACGCCAACGCGACCGCCGCACCCAGAGCCAGCGCTAAGGCGCACAGGCCCCACAAGGCGCGGCGTGCGGCGGCAACGCCGGCGGCCTCGCTGCCCGAACCCGTGGGCGCGCGACCGACGCCGCCGAGGAACCTGCGCGACCACAGAAACTGCAGCAGGCCGATGGCCATGCCGAAGGCTGCGGCCATGAAACCGTAGGACCAGCCGTAACGCTCGCCCAGAAAGCTCGTGATCAGTGGGCCAATGGTCGCACCCACATTGACACCGACATAATAGATCGTAAAGCCGGCATCCAGAGCCGCTCCGCCTTGCGGATACAGCCCGGCCACGAGCACGCTGGCGTTGGGCTTGAGCAAGCCCGTGCCCAACACGATGAGCAGCAGTCCCAGAAAGAACACGGCACTCGAGGGCGCCAGGCCCAGCAGCACGTGTCCGCAGGTGATGATGAGGCCGCCGAGGAGCACGGCGCGCTGACTGCCGAGCAGCCGATCACCGAGCCAGCCCCCGGGCAGACAGGCGATGTAGGTGCCCCCGACGTATAGCCCGTAGATGGCCGCGGCAGTGCCGACGTCGAATCCGAGACCACCCTCGGCGACGCGGTGAACCAGATACAGCAGCAGCAGGGCGCGCATGCCGTAGAAGCTCATCCGCTCCCACATCTCGAGGAAGAAGATGGTCGCCAGCCCCGCCGGATGGCCCAGCAAGGTCGGTGGCATCCCTCTCAAGTCGAGCCCTGTTCCGGACTGCTGTCGCTGACCGAGGCGCTGCTGCGCTGCAGAATCGCCGCGAATAGAATGCCGCCTTCGAACAGCAGGTACATGGGTATGGCCATCGCGGTCTGCGACATCACGTCCGGTGGCGTGAGAATTGCGGCGATGATGAACACGACGATCAGGACGTAGCCGCGCACCGCGCGCAGCTTCTGCAAGGTCACGATGTTGGTCAGCACCAGCAGCACCACCGCGACCGGCGTCTCGAAGGCCACGCCGAAGGCGACGAACAGCGTGAGGGCGAAGTGCAGATAGTTGGTGATATCGGCCATGAGCTGCACGTTGTGCGGCGTCGTGGCGACGAAGAAACGGAATACCAGCGGAAACACGAACAGGTACGAAAAGGCGACCCCGACGTAGAACAGCACGATCGCCGAAACCAGCAGCGGCATCGCGAAGCGCTTCTCCTTGCGATAAAGCCCCGGCGCCACGAACGCCCAGATCTGGTAGAGCACGTAAGGCATCGCGATCAGCAGGCCCGTGACCAGCGCGAGCTTGAGCGGCGCGGTGAAGGTGGCCGTGACCGTGGTTGCGATGAGTTTCTGGCCCGGCGGCAGCTTGGCCACCAGGGGCCTCGCCAACCAATCGAAGATCTGATTCGAGTAGTACGCGCAGGGCAGGAAGGCGATCAGGACGGCAATCATGGCCCGCAGCAACCGCGAGCGCAGCTCGAGCAGATGCGATATCAGCGTGCCTTCGGGCAGCGCCTCATTGTCCTCGCTCATGGGGTTCCGCAGCGACGGACGTCGGGGGCTTGGGGTCGGGCGCTGATGCCGACGGCGATGGCGTGGGCGCTGGCGATGGCGCTGGCGAGGGCGATGGCGATGGCGCTGGCGACGCCGCCGCCGGCCGCTCCTGCGCGTGCAGATCGCTGTGGCGTTTGAAAGTCTCGGCTTCCTGTTCGAGCTGCTCGCGGAATTGCCGCGCCATCGCCCGTGCACGTCCGACCCAGCGGCCGATCGAGGCCGCGAGCCTGGGCAGCTTCTCGGGTCCCAGCACCACGAGCGCTATGGCGAGAATCACCAGTATCTCGGAAAAGTCGATCCCGAACATTGCACGCCGCTGATCCCGCGCCTAAGCGTGGGGCGCAGGCTTGTTTTCGCTGCTCGGCGGCGGCACCTTGCTCGCAACCTCCGGGAATTCTGCGTCCTTGGGACCGGGAATCTGCTTGGCCTGCTCGTCGCTTTCGCCGTCGCTCACGGCCTTCTTGAAGCCGCGGAACGCCGAGCCCAGATCCGAACCGAGGGTGCGCAGCTTCTTGCCGCCGAAGACCAGCAGAACGATCAGCAGCACGAGCAGCAGATGCTTGGGGGCGAACAGATCCATTAAATGCTCCGGTCCAGGTAACCTCCGATCATAGGCTATTTGGCGCTGCACAACTAACTGGCCGCTCGAGGATTTTGGCCTCCTGTCACGCTTCCGGCCTCCGGGGCGGTCTCGAGCCAGTAGGTCACCGGGCCGTCGTTGGTCAGAGACACCTGCATTTGCGCGCCGAAGACCCCGGCGGCGACCCGCGCATGCGATTCGCGCGCCCTGCCGAGCAGGTAATCGAACAGCCGTGAGGCCTCCTGCGGGGCGGCCGCCCGGGTGAAGGAGGCCCGGTTGCCGCGGGCGGTATCGGCGGCGAGCGTGAATTGGGGCACCAGCAGCAGTCCGCCGCCGACCTGTCGCAGGCTCAGGTTCATGCGTCCGACGGCATCGGCGAACGCCCGATAGTCGAGCATACGGGTCAGCAGGCGGTCAGCCTGCGACCGCTCGTCACCGTGTACGATGCCGATCAAGGCCAGCAATCCGCCCTCGATGGCAGCGATGGTGCGGCCCTCGACCTCGACACGTGCCGCGCTGACGCGTTGGATCAAAGCGATCATTCACCGGCCAAACCGGCATTCAGCCCGTACAGTTGGCGCCGTTGTGTGCCCTGTCCGCCCGAGCTTGCGGTCATCGAATGAGCTGCGCCAGGAAGTTCGCCACCGCGCTGTAGTAGGCGTCGCGGTTGGATTGGCGCAGGAACTCGCCGGACTCGTTGGCGGCCGCCAGGGACTGCACCGGCGCGCCGTTGGCGCGCAGCCTGGCCGCCAGCTGCTCGGCCTCGAAGGCCGGCGCGTCCCCATCGCTGCGGCCGTGCACCAGCAGCACCGGCCGGCGGATCGAGGCCACATTCGACAGCGTTGCGATGCGCTCTGGGAATGCCACGATGCCGGCGCGCAGCCGATCGCCGTACTGCGCCAGACAGGACAGGGCCAGATAGCTGCCGTAGCCCTCGCCCATGACGAGGATGTGATTGAAATCGAGCTGGTGCTGCAGGCCGATCCAGACCAGCAGCGAGCCGACGTCGCGCGCGGCATCATCGCGCAGCGCGCCCTGCGCCAGTTCGCCGAAACTGCGACCGAAGCCCGCCGCGCCGCGCACGTTCGGCGCCAGCACCACCAGGCCGAGCTCGTTGACGAGGTACTGCACGAACGCATCGAAGCCGGGTCGATATTGGCTGCCACCGCCCGTGCGCAGCAGTATCAGCACGGGCCGCGGCGGCACCGGGGTGCTCGACGGCGCCGCAGTCGGCCGATAGACGTGGGCCGAGAGCATGCGCGTCTGGCCGTCGGCGCGGTCCCAGGTCGGAAAGCGCAGCAGTGCCGGGGTCACCAGAGCCGCGGGGTCGATCGGGCCGAGCTCGCTCTGCGTCCAGCGCGTGAGGGTCTGTGTCTCGGGCTCGAGCACGTAGACATCGCGCGGCGAGCGCGTCGATTCGAGCGTCAAGGCCAGGCGCTTGCCGCTGGCATCGAACTTCAGCGAGCTGATGACGCCCGGTGGCATCGCGGGAATGCTCAGGTCGAGTCGTTTCTGTTGATCGATCAGGGCCAGACGGCTCATGCCGCCTTCGTTGACGGTGTAGGCCAGGAAGTGGCCATCCGGACTCTCATCGAACAGGTCCACATCGTGCGCGGTTTCGCTCGACAGCACCCGCATATCGCCGCTCATCGCATCGAAATAACGCAATTGCCAGAACTCGCTGCCGGCAGTGCCGGTGCCCTCGCCCCCCGCACCGCTTGCCGGCGTGCCCTCCCCGCTCGCAAGCAGCAGCAGGCCGCGGCCATCGGGCGCGAAACGCGCCGCGTGTGCACGCACCGGCGCCGCCATCGCCTTGCTGTCGGCTTTTGCCTTGCTGTCTGACTTGCGCGGCGCTTCGAGCGCCGTGAGTTCGCCGCTCGTGAGATCGGCGAGGAACAGTTCCGCGTCGGCTGCCGCGCTGTCTGCCGGCTCCTGCTCGGCGCTCAGAGCCTCGCGCCCCAGCAGCAGTCGCTGATCATCGAGCGAGAAATCGAATACTCGCCAGCGCCAGCCCGCACCCCCGGCCACGAGCCGCACCTCGGGCGTGGCCGCACTGGTATCGAGCAGTTCGATTGCGCGCTCGCGCCCCATGGCGCCCGCGGCGCTGGCGCCGCGATTGCTGCTGAAGGCAATGCGCTTGCCGTCATGCGCCCAGAGCGCCGTGGCATCGCGGAACGCGCCATCGCTCAACGCGACGGCCTCCTGTCCGGGTCTTTGCAGCAGCAGCGCGGCGCTCTGCCCGCCAGCACGCGGCGAGAGATAAACGAATGCATCGCTGTGCTCGGGCTCGGCAGCGGCGGCGAGCACGCCTGCAGGCTCAAAGCTCAGCTGCTCGCGCATCGACAGCGGCGCGCGCACGCGATGGATCTGCACCGTTTCGGCAAAGCGCGTGGCCACGAGCATGCTGCCGTCGGCGAGCCAATCGATGAAGCGCGCCGAGCGCGCCTGCAGATACCGCGGCAGGCGCAGCGTCACCTCGGGGTCCGCCGGAGCGAGATCCTGCTGCGTGAGCGCGCCGAGCAGCGGCGGCGCGTCGAGCAGCGGCGGCGCGTCGGCCGCGACGGCGCGCAGCAGCGTCAGCGCGCACAACGCGGCCGACGCCAGGCCGAGACGGATCGCGAACTTGAATTGCCGCATACCGTTGGTATCGTGCCTCAACACACGGAGCAGTGGAACATGGCAGCGGCCAGCCAGTCGGGGCAGCTCATCGAGGATGCGCAGCGCATGGGCGTCACGCTCGATGAGGTGCAGGCGGCGCGGCTGCTGCGGCTGCTCGATGAGCTCTCGAGCTGGAACCGCCGCTACAACCTCACCGCCATCACATCCCGCGAGGCCATGATCAGTGCGCATCTGCTCGACAGTCTCGCGGCGCAGCCTGAGCTGCAAGGTCGACTGATCGCCGATGTGGGAACCGGCGCCGGCTTCCCGGGGCTGCCGCTCGCCGTGCTCGAGCCGCTCAGGCAATTTACGCTCATCGATTCGGTCGCGAAAAAAATCCGCTTCGTGACGCACGCCGCGCGCTGCCTCGAGCTGAGCAACCTCACCGCGCTGCAGGCGCGGGTGGAAACGCTGTCGCCGCCTACGCCCTTCGACACGGTGCTGGCGCGCGCCTACGCAGCCTTGCCCGATCTGTTGGAGAGCGTGCAGGGTCTGTGCGCCCCCGCGACCCGCGTGGTGGCGCTCAAGGGCCGCTATCCGCACGCTGAGCTCGCCGAGCTGCCGCGCGGCTGGCGTCTGCAGCAGCTGCGCGCCGTCGTGATCCCGCACCTCAATGCCGAGCGGCACATCCTCAGTTTTGTGCAGCAGCCGTCCTGATGCCGGGCGGCCTGGCTCCGAGCAGCGAGGCCGGCAGCTGAAAGGCACTGGCGAGCGAGACCAGCAGCGCTGCCGTGTAGGGAATCGATTGAATCAGCAATGCCGCCAGCCATACCGTCAGATCGGTGCTGGCCATGTCGTTGGCGATCGTGCGGATGCCGATCGCGGCGGTCCAGAGCCCGAGCATCAGCAGCGTCTCCTCGCGCGCCGCGGTCAGTGCTGAGAGCAAGCGATGCGGCGCGGTCTGCTTGGGCGTGCGGAAGAACGGCTCGTTGCGCGTGAGCAGCCCCTTGAGCACCGCCAGTCCGATGGTATGCGCCAAGGCCAGGCCCGAAATCGCGGCGGCCAGCGTCTGCCGGAAGTTCATGCCGATGCGGTGGGTATACAGGTGCACCAGTTTGACGAGCTTGAACATGAACAGCGACAGCGGCAGCACCGAGAACACCATGAGCGGGGGATCCACCTTCTGCGGCGCCACGATCATGGCCATCGACCAGCCGATGGCGGCGATGTTGAACAGCAGATTGAAACCGTCCGCGAGCCAGGGCAGCCAGCCGGCGATGAAATGATAGCGCTGGCCCGCCGTCAGCGCGCTGCTGGCCGGGCGCAGCAACGCAGTGGCATGGTGGCGCAGGATCTGCATCGCGCCATAAGCCCAGCGGAATCGCTGGCGCTTGTAGTCGATGAAGGTATCGGGCATGAGCCCGGCGCCGTAGCTCTGGGGTATGTAGAGCGCCTCGTAGCCGGCTTCGAATACGCGCAGCCCGAGCTCGGCGTCCTCGGTGATGCACCATTCGGACCAGCCGCCGACTGCCCAGAGGACGTAGCGGCGCACCAGCGTCATCGTGCCGTGCTGGATGATCGCGTTGCGCTCGTTGCGCGTAATCATGCCGATGTAGAAAAAGCCCCGATATTCGGCATAGCACATGGCCTTGAAGACGTTGTCGTATTCGTCGTGATAGTCCTGCGGCGCCTGCACGATCGCGATGCGCGGGTTGTCGAAGCTCGGTAGGAGGTCCGACAGCCAGTTCGGCTCGACTTTGTAGTCGCTGTCGATGACCGCGATGACCTCGGCGTCCGCCGCGGTCTGTTTGAGCGCAAAATTGAGGGCGCCAGCCTTGAAGCCGGCGAGCGGTGCGACGTGGAAGAAGCGGAAACGCTCGCCGAGCTGCCGGCAATGCGCCTCCACCGGCCGCCAGACCGCCTCATCGCGCGTGTTGTTGTCGATCACGATGACTTCGAAGTTCGGGTAATCGAGGCGCGAGAGCGCATCGAGGGTTTCGATCAGCATGTCCGGCGGCTCGTTGTAGGCGGGCACGTGCACCGACACCTTGCGGTCCGCCGGCCTTTGCGGCCGCGTGGGGACCAGCAGCCGCGCGTGGGCGCCGGCCCAATGCGCCTCGGCCCATTCGTGCGCTTCGGCAAACAGCACCGCGATGACCCCGAGCATGCCGAGGATCAGCAGTGAACCGACCACGATGCTGGTGGGCGTCAGATACTGCTGGGTGTAATCGTAGATGACCCACACCGTACCGGTCGCGGCGGCGTAGACCACGATCGCCAGCAATGTGCGGCCGCGGGTCCGCAGCGAACCGCTGTGCATGTAGAACACCCCGAGCATCAGCAGCGCCAGTGCCACCGAGGTCGCCGCGAGCATGTGCCATTCCGGAATGCGCACGATCGGGGCCGTGAACTCGAATTTAGGCTGCCGGTTGACGTCGTAGATGCCCCAGTAGGATCCGACCGCGCCCTCATCGCGTGCCTTCCAGGGCTGATCGAAGGCCTCCATGACGTAATAGCGCTGGTGCTGCTTTTCTGCGCGCGCCAGGAATCGGCGCAGGAACAGGGCCTCGTTGGATACCGAAGCGACCGCGCCGGCCCGGTTGCGCCCCTCCGAGGGCCAGCCGATCTCGCCGATGATGACCGGTTTCTTGGGATAGGCTGATTGCACGGCCTTGAGTTCACGGAAGCAGAAGTCAACCGCCGATTCGACATCGACCCCCTCCCAGTAGGGAAACAGGTGCACGGCGATGAAGTCCACATGTCGGGCGATCTCGGGATTCCTGAGCCAGGTTGCCCAGGTGTCGGCGTAGCCGACCGGCTGGCGGATCGCCGCGCGCGCGCGATCGAGCTGCTGCGCCAGCTCCGCCACCGACAGATCCCCGCGCAGCAGCACTTCGTTGCCGACCAGCACCCGCGTGACATTGCGATGCTGGCGCGCGAGCGTAATGCCGGTGCGCATCTCGAGCTCGTTTTCGTCCTCATCCTTCGTGAGCTGAATGCCGAGCGCGACGCTGATGTGATGCTTGGCGGCGAGCTCGGGGACTTTGCCGAGCGAGCCCAGCACCGAATAGGTCCGCACTGAATAGGTCTTGTTCTCGAGCAGCCGCAGGTCCGAGTCGATCTGCTCGACCGGCGGCACGTCCTTGCTGCCGAAGGGGTCCTGATCGGCGGCGTAAGGGGAGAAGGCCACGCCTTGTATATGCGCCGGCCAGGGCGGCTCGCTCTCCGGGCGATTGAGGTAGCCCCAGACTCCGAAAGTCATGACCGCGAATACAGCGGCCACGAGAATTCCGGAGAGCAACTTCATCGCTGCAGTTTACCTGTAGTCCGGCTCGATCAAGGGCTAGACTAATTGCGTCATGAAACGTGTGATTGCGATCGCAAATCAGAAGGGCGGCGTGGGCAAGACCACGACGGCCGTGAATCTCGCGGCATCCTTTGCGGCCATGCGACGGCGCGTGTTGCTGATCGATCTGGATCCGCAGGGCAATGCGACCGCCGGCTGCGGCATCGACAAGAACTCCATCGAGCTCGGCAGCTGCGAGGTGCTGCTGGGCGAGTGCACGGCCGCGGCGGCGATCCGCCTCAGCAGCGGCACGAGCGGCGGACCCGGCGCGCTCGCGGTGATGCCGACCAATCAGGATCTGACGGCCGCCGAGGTGCGGCTGTTGATGGCGAGCGAGCAGCGCGAGCAGCGGCTGCGCAGCGCGCTCGAGCCGATTCGCAATGACTATGATCTGATCCTGATCGACTGTCCGCCGGCGTTGAACATGCTGGCCGTCAACGCCCTGGTGGCTGCCGACAGCGTGCTGATCCCGATGCAGTGCGAATACTATGCGCTCGAGGGACTGTCGGCGCTCATGGCGACCATCGAGCAGATTCGCGCCACCGCCAATCCAGGGCTGGCCGTCGAAGGTATCCTGCGCACCATGTTCGACCAGCGAAACAATCTGGCCAATGAAGTCAGCGCGCAGCTGCTCATGCATTTCGGGACCGGGGTGTTTCGGACCGTAGTGCCGCGCAATGTGCGGCTGGCCGAGGCGCCGAGCTTTGGCAAGAGTGCGCTGGCCCACGATCCGGACTCGCGCGGCGCATTGGCTTATCTGGCCCTGGCCGGCGAGATGGTGCGGCGTGAAGAGGAGCTGCGGGACGAGACGGCCATGGTGCACGCATGAATCAGAAGAGGCCGACGCTCGGCCGCGGGCTGGCCGATCTGTTGGGCCAGACCCGGCCGCCGCCGCCCGCCGGCGCGAGCGCCGGCCAGGCGCCGGCCCTGAGCCGACGCGACATCGATGAGCAGCTCATGCGCCTGCCGCTCGATCTGCTGCAGCGCGGCCGCTACCAGCCCCGACTCGATATGCGCGCCGAGAGCCTGACCGAGCTGGCTGACTCCATTCGCGCGCAGGGTGTCGTGCAGCCGATCGTCGTGCGCACGGTGGGCGAGCCCGACGAGCGCGGTATACAGCGCTACGAGATCATCGCCGGCGAGCGGCGCTGGCGCGCGGCGCAGCAGGCGGGATTGCGCGACATCCCCGCGGTGATCCGGCGCGTGCCGGATGAGGCGGTGATTGCGATGGCGCTGATCGAGAACATCCAGCGCGAGGACCTCAATCCGCTCGAGGAGGCGCACGCGCTCGAGCGGCTGATCTCGGAGTTCGGGCTGACCCACCAGCAGGCCGCCGATGCGGTGGGGCGCTCGCGCGCCGCCGTCAGTAATCTGCTGCGTCTGCTCGAATTACCCGAGGAGGTCTGCGAGCGGCTGGCCAAGCGCGAGCTGGAGATGGGACATGCCCGCGCCCTGCTCGGCCTGCCGCAGCGCCGGCAGCAGATCGAAGTGGCGACGCTGGTGGTGCGCAAAAGCCTCTCGGTACGCGAAACCGAGGCCTTGGTGCGCCGCATGAGTCAGCCGCAGCGCACGCCGGCCGATGCGCCGCCGGCTGCAGTGGATCCGAACATCCGCCGCCTGCAGGATGACCTGAGCGACAAGCTCGGTGCCGCGGTCGCGATCGAGCATGCGCCCAGCGGCAAGGGCCGGCTGCTCATCAAGTACAACAGCCTGGATGAGCTCGACGGCATTTTGACTCATATTGTTTGATTCATAGTATCTGGCAAGTCATGGCCTTAGCTGCCCACCGCACGGTTACTCGACAGGCGTTGAAGCCGGCACACGACCTCCCTATAATGCGCGTCCTTTGCCTGGGAGCCGGCAGTCGTCCATCCGTGTCGACCATCGACTTTGCGTCCGTGCGGCGCCAGGCGCTGTGGGTGGTGGTTGGCCAGGTGGGGGTGGCCGTGTGCGGTGCGCTGATCTGCTACGCGGTCCTCGACATGGAATCGTCGGTATCGGCGCTGATCGGCGGTGGCATTGGCGCGGCTGCGACGCTGGTGCAGGCGGTCGTCGGCCTGCGCAACAGCGCCGGCAAGGAGCCGCGAGCCATCGTGAGCGGCTTCTATCGCGGATCCGCCATGAAGCTGGTGGTGACGGTGGCGTTGTTCGTGCTGGCGCTGCGCGGCCGCAGGCTCGCCGCCGGCCCGTTGTTTGTGACCTATGTGGCGACTTTTTTGGTGTATTGGCTGGCGCTGGCGCGATCGTTTCGGCAACCTATCCAATAGGGAGCCTCGACTAGCATGGAGGATCGGGATCGCTGATGGCCGCTGAAGCTGCACATGAGCCGACCTCTGCCAACGAGTATATCCAGCATCACCTGAGTTACTGGGATTGGCATTTCGGCCGCAGCCTGTTCTGGACGCTGCATCTGGACAGCCTGCTGGTTTCCGCGGCGCTTGGCCTGCTGTTCGTGGTCAGTTTCTACATTGCCGCGCGCAGTGCGCGCCGCCGCGCCGGCGTCGCCCCGAGCGGTTTTCAGAACTTTGTCGAATGGGTGGTGGAGTTTGTCGACACCCAGGTCAAGGACAGCTTTCACGTCAAAAATAACCTGATCGCGCCCCTGGCGATCACGATCTTCTGCCTGATCTGGCTCATGAACTCGATCGACCTGTGGCCGGTGGATCTGGTTTCGGTGGGCGAGCGCATGACGGGCCTCGAGTTCTTCAAGGCCGTGCCGACCACGGACTTGAACATCACCTTCGGCATGTCGATCAGCGTGTTTCTGCTGGTGCAGTATTACAGCATCAAAGTGAAAGGCGCACGTGGCTACGCCAACGAGTTCTTCTTTCACCCGTTCAATACGATCTGGCTGTGCTGGTTCAACTTCATACTGAAAAGTATCGAAGAGCTGGCCAAGCCCATTTCGCTCGGTCTGCGTCTGTTCGGCAACATGTACGCCGGCGAGCTCATCTTCATTCTGATTGCGCTGTTCGCGCTGACTCTCGGCTGGCCGACCGGACTCGGCCCCGTGGTCGCCTGGGTCGGCCAGTTCCTGCTGGGGTTAGGCTGGGGCATCTTCCATATCCTGATTATTACGCTGCAGGCGTTCATTTTCATGATGCTGACCATCGTCTATCTGGCGTTGGCGCATGAGCATAGTCATTAGAAAGAAGTTCGAGCTCAGGGGTTAGTTCTAAGGAGTTTTTGACATGGAGAATGTGGCAAGTGTGGCGCAGATTCAGGGCATGACCGCCGTGGCGGTCGCGATCCTGATCGGCATGGGTGCGCTCGGTACAGCGATCGGCTTCGGTCTGCTCGGCGGCAAGTTCCTGGAAGGCGCCGCGCGCCAGCCGGAGCTGGTGCCGATGCTGCAGATCAAAATGTTCATCGTCGCCGGCCTGGTCGACGCGGTGGCCATGATCGGCGTCGGTATTGCGCTGTTCTTCACCTTCGCTAATCCGTTCCTGGCGGCCATTCAGCACGCCGCCGGCTAAGGTTCGCGCGTCCCGGGAGAGCAGAGCTGTGAATCTGAATGCAACGATCATTGCGCAGATGGTGGTGTTCACCGCGCTCGTCTGGTTCACGATGAAGGTCGTGTGGCCGATGATCATCGGCGCAATGCAGGAGCGGCAGCGCAAGATCGCCGAAGGACTCGCTGCCGGCGAGCGCGGCCAGAAGGATCTGAGCGCCGCCGAGGCGCGCATCGAGCAGATCGTGCGCGAGGCGCGGGCGCGTGCACAGCAGATCGAGCAGCACGCCCATGTGCAGGCCAACGAGATCATCGAGGCGGCCAAGCGCAGCGCCAGCACCGAGGGTGCGCGCATTCTGCAGTCCGCGGAGCAGCAGATTGTGCTGGAGCGACAAACTGCGCGCGATGAGCTGCGCAAGCAGGTCGCATCGCTGGCCGTCGCCGGTGCGGGTCAACTCATCGAGCGCGAGATCGATGCGCGCGCGCATGCGCAGCTGCTCGACAAGCTCGTAGCGCAGATCTGAGCAGCGCATGGCCGAACGCGTCACCATTGCACGGCCCTATGCCAAGGCGGTGTTCGCACTGGCGCGTGACTCGCGGCGCCTGCCGCAGTGGTCGGACGCGCTGCGGATCGCCGCTCAGATCTGCGCCGACGGGCGCGTCAAGGCCCTGTTCGGCAATCCGCGCGTGCCGCCGGCGCAGCTGGTCGAGTTCATCGCGGGCATCGGCGCGAAGGCATTCGACGCCGAGGCGCGCAGATTTCTGGCGGTGCTGGCGGAAAACGGCCGGATGCCCTATGTGCCCGAGATCGCCGAGCTCTACGAGAAGCTGCGTGCCGAGCAGGAGCGCGTGCTCGATGTCACGCTGAGCTCCGCAGTGGAGCTCTCGAGCGAGCAGCGGGAACGCTTCGCCGCGGCACTGCGCAAGCGATTCGAGCGCGAAGTACGGCTGCATACTCAAATTGATACGTCGTTGTTGGGCGGTGCCGTGTTGCAGGCCGACGATCTGGTGATCGACGGCAGCGTGCGGGGCGGCCTGACGCAGCTGGCCGCGCAGATTGCGGGCTAGCCAAACAGGAAGGTAGATCCATGTCCATCAAAGCATCCGAGATCAGCGATCTCATCCGAGAGCGCATCGAGAAGTTCGCCGCCGCCAGCGAGGCGCGCGACATCGGCACCGTGGTTTCCGTCACGGACGGTATCTGCCGCATCCATGGTCTGGCCGATGTGCGCTACGGCGAAATGATCGAATTTAACAGCGAGCTGTTCGGTCTGGCGCTGAACCTCGAGCGGGATTCGGTCGGCGCGGTGGTGCTCGGCGATTACAAATCGATCACGGAAGGCGATACGGTCAAGACCACGGGCCGCATTCTCGAAGTGCCGGTGGGCGCGGAGCTGCTTGGGCGCGTGGTCGATGCGCTGGGCCGGCCGATCGACGGCAAGGGACCGATCAATGCCACGGTGACCTCGCCGATCGAGCGCATTGCGCCCGGCGTGATCTACCGCAAGTCCGTGAGCCAGCCGGTGCAGACCGGCTACAAGGCCGTGGATGCCATGGTGCCGATCGGACGCGGCCAGCGTGAGCTCATCATCGGCGACCGCCAGACCGGCAAGACCGCGCTGGCGGTCGACACGATCATCAATCAGAAGGCTTCCGGCATCAAATGCATCTACGTCGCGATCGGCCAAAAGCAGTCCTCGATCGCCAATGTCGTGCGCAAGCTCGAAGAGCAGGACGCCATGGCCCACACTGTCGTGGTCGCGGCCTCGGCCTCGACGCCGGCGGCCATGCAGTACCTGTCGGCCTACTCGGGCGTGACCATGGGCGAGTTCTTCATGGATCGGGGCGAAGATGCGCTGATCATCTATGACGATCTGTCGAAGCAGGCCGTGGCCTACCGGCAGATCTCGTTGCTGCTGCGCCGACCGCCGGGTCGCGAGGCGTTCCCGGGCGATGTGTTCTATCTGCACTCGCGGCTGCTCGAGCGCAGCGCGCGTGTCAACGAGGAATACGTCGAGCAGGCGACCCGCGGCAAAGTCAAGGGCAAGACCGGTTCGCTGACCGGACTGCCGATCATCGAGACGCAAGCGGGCGATGTGACCGCCTTCGTGCCGACCAACGTCATTTCGATCACCGACGGACAGATCTTTCTCGAGGGCGACCTGTTCAACGCCGGTATCCGGCCGGCGATGAACGCCGGCATCTCGGTCTCGCGCGTCGGCGGCGCGGCGCAGACCGACATCATCAAGCGCCTCGGCGGCGGCATCCGGCTCTCTTTGGCGCAGTATCGCGAGCTCGCGGCGTTCTCGCAGTTCGCCTCCGATCTGGACGAGGCCACGCGGCGCCAGCTCGAGCGCGGCCAGCGCGTCACCGAGGTCATGAAACAGAAGCAGTACGCGCCGATGTCGGTGGCGCAGATGGCGCTGTCGATCTATGCCGTCAACAACGGCTACATGGACAAGGTCGAGCGCGGCAAGGTCGTGGATTTCGAGGCCGCGCTGCAGAACTTCGCGGGATCCAGCTATGGCGCGACACTGCAGGCGATCAACGACAACCCGGTGCTCAAGGCGCACGAAGCCTCGATCAAGAAGATCTGTGAGGATTTCCTCGCGACCGGAGCCTACTGAGCATGGCCGGCACGAAGGAAATCCGCTCGAAGATCGCCAGCATCAAGAGCACGCAGAAGATCACCAAGGCGATGGAGATGGTCGCGGCCAGCAAGATGCGCCGCGCGCAGGAGCGCATGCGCGCCGCGCGGCCCTACGCCGCCAAGATGCGCGGCTTGATCAGTCGCTTAAGCTCCGCCAATCCCGACTATCGCCATCCCTTCCTGCTGCAGCGCGAGCCGAAGACGGTCGGCATGATCGTGATTTCCACGGATCGCGGCCTGGCGGGCGGCCTCAATGCCAACGTATTCAAGAGCGTGCTGCTGCTGCTGCGCGAATGGCAGGCCAAGGGCGCGGCCATCAATCTATGCGTGCTCGGCGGCAAGGGACTCGCTTTCTTCCGCCGCCTCGGTCTGCCGATTCTGGCCGGCACCAGCGGGCTGGGCGATCGGCCGCACGTCAAGGATCTGATCGGCAGCGTCAAGGTCATGCTCGATGCCTACCGCGCGGGCAGCGTCGACCGCTTGTTTCTCGTCAATGCGCAGTTCATCAACAGCATGACGCAGAAGCCGCTCGTCCTGCAGCTGTTGCCGGTGCAGCCGTTCGAGAAGGACGATCAACTGCAGGAGCATTGGGACTACCTCTATGAGCCCGGCGCGGCGGCGATTCTCGATGGCCTGCTCATGCGCTACCTCGAGTCGCAGGTCTATCAGGGAGCGGTCGAGACGGTCGCCTGCGAGATGGCTGCGCGCATGGTGGCGATGAAGAGCGCTACGGACAACGCCGGCAAGATCATTGACGAGCTGCAGCTGGTCTACAACAAGGCGCGGCAGGCGGCGATCACCAAGGAGCTGGCCGAGATCGTGGGCGGCGCGGCCGCGGTGTAGAGACACGACCGATGCAGAGTTTTGATGCCGGCGGCGCAACCGCTTATGGCACATAAGGACGGCGATATGACCACAGCGAACACGACCACAGGCAAGATCACCCAGATCATCGGTGCAGTCATCGACGTGGAGTTTCCACGCGACTCGGTGCCGAACATCTACGAGGCGCTCAAGCTCAAGGATGTGGATCTGACGCTCGAGGTGCAGCAGCAGCTCGGCGACGGCATCGTGCGCACGATTGCGATGGGCCCTTCCGAAGGCCTCAAGCGCGGCTTGAGTGTCCAGACCACCGGTGCGCCGATTTCGGTGCCGGTCGGTGCCGGTACGCTCGGCCGCATCATGGACGTGCTCGGCAAGCCCCAGGACAACCGCGGTCCGGTGCAGACCCGAGAATATCTGCCGATTCATCGCCCGGCGCCGAGCTATGACGAACAGGCCGGCGGACAGGACCTGCTGGTCACGGGCATCAAGGTCATCGACCTGCTGGTACCGTTTGCCAAGGGTGGCAAGGTCGGGCTGTTCGGCGGCGCGGGTGTCGGCAAGACCGTCAACATGCTCGAGCTCATCAACAACATCGCCAAGCAGTACTCGGGCCTGTCGGTGTTCGCCGGCGTCGGTGAACGCACGCGCGAGGGCAACGACTTCTATCACGAGATGATCGAATCGGGCGTCATCGACAAGGACCATCTCGAGAATTCCAAAGTGGCGATGGTCTACGGCCAGATGAACGAGCCGCCGGGTAACCGCCTGCGCGTGGGACTCACGGGCCTGACGATGGCGGAGTACTTTCGCGACGAACGCCAGGCCAGCGGCCGCGGCCGCGATGTGCTGTTCTTCGTCGACAACATCTATCGCTACACACTGGCGGGCACCGAGGTGTCGGCGCTGCTTGGCCGCATGCCCTCGGCGGTCGGATACCAGCCGACGCTGGCGGAGGAAATGGGCGTGCTGCAGGAGCGCATCACCTCGACCAAGACCGGCTCGATCACCTCCATCCAGGCGGTCTACGTACCGGCGGACGATCTGACCGACCCCTCGCCGGCCACGACCTTCGCGCACCTGGATGCAACCGTGGTGCTGTCGCGGCAGATCGCCTCGCTCGGCATCTATCCTGCAGTCGATCCGCTCGATTCCACCAGCCGCCAGCTCGATCCGCTGGTGGTCGGCGAGGAGCACTACAACACCGCGCGCGGCGTGCAGGCGCTGCTGCAACGCTACAAGGAATTGCAGGACATCATCGCCATTCTCGGTATGGACGAGCTGTCGGAGCAGGACAAGCTCACCGTCTACCGCGCGCGCAAGATTCAGCGCTTCCTGTCGCAGCCGTTCAACGTCGCCAAAGTATTCACCGGCCAGGACGGCAAGATCGTGTCGCTCAAGGACACGATTCGAGGCTTCCTCGGCATCATCAACGGCGAGTACGATTCGCTTCCCGAGCAGGCGTTCTACATGGTCGGCACGATCGACGAGGCGGTCGAGAAGGCCAAGGCTCAGCAGTAATGAACACCATCCACGTCGACATCGTCAGCGCCGAGGGCGAGATTTTCTCCGGCCCTGCGAGCATGGTGTTCCTGCCGGCCTCCGAGGGCGACATCGGCGTAGCTCCGCGTCACGCGCCATTGCTGAGCCTGCTCAAGGCCGGCGAGGTGCGCGTGCGCACGCCCGAGGGCGAGGAGCAGCTGTTCTTCGTCGGCGGTGGCGCGCTCGAGGTCCAGCCGCACAAGGTCACGGTGCTGGCGGATACGGCCGCGCGCGCCCGGGATCTGGACGAGGCCGCCGCCGTTGCGGCGCGCCAGCGGGCCGAAGAAGTGCTTTCCGGCCAGATCGACAAGATTACCCAGGCCGAAGCGTTGGCTGAACTGGCGCGAGCCGCGGCGCAACTGAAGATCATCCAAAGGTTGCGCAAGCTCAAAGGCTAGCGCCGACCCATCTGCTAGAGTCGGCCGCACCTCGAGGACTGGACCCCATGGGCGCGCCGGCACAACTGAGCGGTCGATCACAGTTTTTGCAATCGGCGCGCGTGCGCAGCGCGGCGCGCAGCGCTCGGCCCGTCGCACTGGGCTGAGCTGCTACAATTTCAACAATGCTGGTTAAGGTTTCCAAGCCTGCGCGCAGGACGCCATTGCAGTCGAAGCGCAGCAGCGCGCGCGCACCGCAGCGCACACGAGCGGACGCGCCGCTGTCCATTGTGATCCTCGCTGCCGGTCGCGGCACGCGCATGCAGTCGGATCTGCCGAAGGTCATGCAGCCGCTCGCCGGCGCGCCACTGCTGTCGTACGTACTCGAACTGGCCTCCCAGCTCGAGCCGACCACGACGCACATCGTCTATGGCCACGGCGCCGAGCGCATGCGCGAGCACTTCGCGAATGCGCCGGTAGAGTGGGCTCTCCAGGCCGAGCAGCTCGGCACGGGTCATGCATTGCAGCAGGCGATGCCCGCCATTCCCGACAGCCATCGCGTGCTGGTGCTCTACGGCGATGTGCCGCTGCTGCGCATCGAGTCGTTGCGCGAGCTCATTGCGGTGGCCGCTGGCCGCAACCTCGCATTGCTGAGCGCGGCTCCGGCCGATCCGTCCGGGTACGGGCGCATCGTGCGCGGCGCGCGCGGCGCGCTGCTGCGCATCGTCGAAGAGCGGGATGCGAGCGCGCGCGAGCGCGCGATCCGCGAGGTCAACAGCGGCGTCGTGATGGCGCCCGCGGGACTGCTGCGCCAATGGCTGTCGCAACTGCAGCCACGCAATGCGCAGCGCGAATACTATCTGACCGATATCGTCGCCCTGGCACTGCGCGCGCGCACGCGCGTAGTGGCCGTCATGGTGCGCGATGCGGCCGAAGTGCAGGGCGTCAACGACCGGCTGCAGCTTGCGCAGGCGGAAGCGGAGTATCGCCGTCGCCGCACGTGCGCGCTCATGAGCCAGGGTGTGACGCTGATCGACCCGGCGCGCGTGGATGTGCGCGGCGAGGTCACCGTCGGCCGCGACGTGCTGCTGGATGTCAACGTCGTGCTGCACGGCCCGATTCATCTGGCCGATCGCGTGCGCATCGGCCCGAACTGCGTCCTGAGCGCTGCCACCATCGGAGCCGACACCGTACTGTATGCCAACTGCGTGGTGCAGAATGCGCAGATCGGCAGTGGCTGCGAGATCGGGCCGTTCACGCGCCTGCGGCCGCAGGCGCGCCTGGCCGATGGCGTGCATCTAGGCAATTTCGTCGAGGTCAAGAATAGCTTCATCGGCGAGCGCAGCAAGGTCAATCACTTGAGCTACGTGGGTGACAGCGAGGTCGGCAGCCGCGTCAACGTCGGTGCTGGCACCATCACCTGCAACTACGATGGGGCGAATAAATGGCGCACCGACATCGGCAGCGGGGCCTTCATCGGCTCGGGCTGCATGCTGGTCGCACCGGTGAAGGTCGGCGACGGCGCGACCATCGGCGCCGGCTCGACCATCACCAGCGATGCGCCGGCCGGGAAACTCACGCTGGCGCGCTCGCAGCAGGTCACGATCGAGCAATGGCAACGGCCCATCAAGAGTCAGCGCAAACCATGACAGGAGCCCAGCGGGAATGTGCGGCATAGTCGGAGGCGTCGCTGATCGCAATATCGTGCCGGTGCTCATGGAGGGCCTCAAGCGCCTCGAGTACCGCGGTTACGACTCCGCCGGCATCGCGGTGCTCAATGCCGAGGGCCATCTGCAGCGCTTGCGCACCGTCGGCAAGGTGCGCGCGCTCGAGCAGGCGTTGGCGGAGCTGCCGATTCAGGGACGCTGCGGCATTGCGCATACGCGCTGGGCGACGCACGGTGTGCCGAGCGAACGCAATGCGCATCCGCATATCTCGCGCGGCGGCCTCGCGATCGTGCACAACGGCATCATCGAGAATTACGAGGAATTGCGCGATGAGCTCAAGCTTGCGGGCTATCAGTTCAGCTCCGAGACCGACACCGAGGTCGTGGCGCATCGCGTGCATTTTCACCTCGAGAAGCTCGGCGACCTGTTCAAAGCCGTGCGCGCCACGGTCGCTGAGCTCGAGGGCGCCTATGCGCTCGCTGTGATCAGCGAGCAGGACCCCGGGCGTCTGATTGCGGCGCGGGTCGGCTGTCCGGTGGTCTTAGGGCTTGGTCTGGGCGAGAGCTTCGTCGCGTCCGACGTCGCCGCGCTGCTGCCGGTCACGCGGCGCTTCATGTTCCTCGACGAGGGTGATGTCGCGGAAATCCGCCGCAGCGGGGTGCGCGTCATCGACCGCGACGGCAACAGCGCCGACCGGCCGCTCAGGGAGAGCGAGCTGTCGGCGGACGCGGCCGAAAAAGGCCAGTATCGCCACTTCATGCTCAAGGAGATCCACGAGCAGCCGCGCGCGGTCGCCAACACATTGCAGGAGCGCATCGCCAACGGCCGGCTGCTCGAGGCGGCGTTTGGCCCGGCCGCTACCGCCGTGTTCGATCGTGTGGAAGCGGTGCACATCGTGGCCTGTGGCACGAGCTATCACGCCGGCGTGGTGGCGCGCTATTTCATCGAACAGGTGTGCCGCATCTCCTGTCAGGCCGAGATCGCGAGCGAGTACCGCTATCGCAATCCGGTGGTGCCCAAGAACTCGCTGTTCGTCGTGATCTCGCAATCCGGCGAGACCGCCGATACGCTGGCGGCGCTGCGCATGGCGCGCCAGAACGGCTACCTCTCGACGCTCGCGATCTGCAACGCGCCCGAAAGCTCGCTGGTACGTGAATCCGAGCTCGTGATGCTCACGCGCGCCGGACCCGAGATCGGCGTCGCCTCGACCAAAGCCTTCACCACGCAGCTCACGGCGCTCGCCATGCTGACGGCGGCGCTGGCGCGCCATAACGGCGCCGATCCCGAACGCGAGCGCAGTCTCGTGACGCGACTGATCGAACTGCCGGCGCTGCTCGAGAAGACGCTCGAGCTCGATTCAGTGGTCCACCGCATGGCGCTGCATTTCGCCGACAAGCGGCACGCACTGTTTCTCGGGCGAGGCGCCATGCACGCTATCGCGATGGAAGGAGCGCTCAAGCTCAAGGAGATCTCCTACATCCATGCCGAGGCGTACGCGGCCGGCGAGCTCAAGCATGGGCCGCTGGCATTGGTCGATGCCGACATGCCGGTGGTTGCCGTGGCGCCCAACAATGAGCTGCTCGACAAGCTCAAGTCCAACCTCATGGAAGTGCGCGCGCGCGGCGGCGTGCTGTACGTGTTCGCCGATCCGGACTCCGGCGTCGAATCGAGCGACGGCGTGCACGTCATCCATATGCCCAAGCATGTGACCGATTTCCAGGCGCCGATCGTCTATACCCTGCCGCTGCAACTGCTGGCCTACCACGTGGCGATCCTCAAGGGCACCGACGTCGATCAGCCACGCAATCTCGCCAAGAGCGTGACGGTGGAATAACGCCCGCCCGCGCTGGATAGCGATTGTGCGTAGAAATTAAAGGCGTTACGCGGAAATTAAACTCGTTTCCCGCGAATTAAAATCGTTTCCTGCAAGCTTATTCTCCCGATTGACCGTCTTGCGCTATAGCGCGCGCTCTCATCGGTAAGTATCAAGGCTTGGGGCTAGAGATCACGGCCGAAGGCCCCTGCTCCTGTGCCATTCGCGGCTAGCTACTTTCCTTTTCCAACCAGTAGCAGAACCCCGCCCAGCACAATTGCGCCGACACCCGCCCACACCGGAACACTAACGGTTTGCTTATCTTGTACCGACAGTTCGATGGGCCCGATCTTGGTATCGTGCGTTGTCTTGGTATACGTAAAACCCCCGTATGCCAAGCCCAATATGCCTGCCGCGATCAGTAGCACCGCGATTAACTTGATTGGACTCATCTCGATACTCCTGCTGTGACGCCACCACGGTTCCTGTTGCCGGCCTCATCATCGCCTTCCCCGACGCGAGCGTTGCATCAATACACGCAGCCCTTGGCCCTGTCGAGCCGGCATTATTGCGCGCACCGCGCTTTGCCGAAGACGAGTGGGCGAATCGCGATCGGACAATGTCGACTTCGACATCGACGCTGGCGAAAAGGTCCGCAGCCGGGCAGCTTCGCGCACAGTGAGGCTTCGACACTGGCTGGGGTCATAGTGGTTTGTGCGAATGGAACTTGGATGGTTGATGATTAATTATGCTCATGGTTCGGATCAGTCAAATGCTCTATTCCGGGCCCTC
>DATNHF010000053.1:0-16844 GCA_035605115.1 Steroidobacteraceae bacterium
TGGCGCGCTGCCCCTACCTGCTGCTCGATGCCGGTTTCGCCTGCCGCGAGCGCTGGGATCCCCTGGCGCTGCCGAGCGGCGTCATGGACGGGTGCATGCCGCGCGGCTATTTCGCCGGTCCCGCGGGCATCGCGCTGGTGCGCCGCACGCTGGTGTTCGGCTGGCACCTGGCACGCTCCAATCGCCTCACGGCGCGCGTGCTGCTCGGCATGCATGCCGACTGCGCCGAGCGCATCGCACAAAGTCCGCTGCGGGATCTCGAGGCGCTGGCGGAGCTGTCCCCGGCATGGGTCACGCCGCGCTGGGAGGCGCAGCCTCTGATCTGGCGGCAGTTGCTCGAGGCTGCGCTCAGCGGGCGGGATGGCGTTCTTCGGCAGGTGCAATTGCGGGGCCTGCAGCTGATCGCCGCAGCGAGTTAGCGCTCCCCGGCCCGCAGCGCCTGTTCGGCACGCTTGCGTGCGAGCCGGCCAGCTGTGCTACCGTGCTCGGTTTTTAGGAGCGGCGAGCCATGCTTGCCCTGTCGACCCGACAACTCACCAAGACCTACAAGAACGGCGTGCACGCGCTGCGTGGCGTCGACCTGGACGTCGAGGAAGGCGACTTCTTCGCGCTGCTCGGTCCCAATGGCGCCGGCAAGACCACCCTGATCGGCATCGTGACCTCGCTGGTCAGCAAGACCGGCGGCAGCGCCAGCGTGTTCGGCTTCGACATCGACACGCAGCTCGAGCGCGCCAAGTCCTGCATTGGCATCGTGCCGCAGGAGCTCAACTTCAATCAATTCGAGAGCCCGATGACCATCGTCGTGAACCAGGCCGGGTTCTACGGCATCGCGCGCGCCGAGGCACGCATACGCGCGGAGCGCTACCTGCGCCAGCTGCAGCTCTGGGACAAACGCCAAATGGCCGCGCGCGGCCTTTCGGGCGGCATGAAGCGGCGGCTCATGATTGCGCGCGCGCTCATGCACGAGCCGCGACTGCTGATACTCGATGAGCCGACCGCGGGTGTGGATATCGAGATCCGGCGCACGATGTGGGATTTCCTGCGCGACATCAACCGCCACGGCACCACCATCATCTTGACCACGCACTACCTCGAGGAGGCCGAGAATCTCTGCCGCAACATCGCCATCATCGACAAAGGGGGTATCATCGAGCGCGATCACATGAGCAGTCTGCTGCGCCGACTCAACACCCAGACGTTCGTGCTCAATACGCGCAGCCCGCTGCTCGAGACGCCCGCGATCTCGCAGTTCAACCTGCGCCGTATCGATGAGCACACCCTCGAAGCCGATATCGCCAAGGAGCAGAATCTCAATGAGCTGTTCGCTCAGCTCTCGCGCTTAGGGGTCGAGGTGCTCAGCATGCGTAACAAGGTCAATCGTCTGGAAGAGATCTTCATGCGCCTGGTCGAGAATCGGACTGGCAATGTCTAGCGAGCTCATGCCCAGTTCGCCGGCGTCCAGTGCGCCGCTGCAGGGGCCGCCGCACATCGCGGCGCAGTTGCCGCTCGGCCGGATCCGCTGGATCGGCTTTCAGACCATCGTGATCCGCGAGTACGGCCGCATCGTGCGTATCTGGGGGCAGACGCTGGTGCCCTCGGCGGTCACGGCCACGCTCTATTTCGTGATCTTCGGCAGCCTCATCGGGCGGCGGGTCGGACCCATGGCGGGTTTTGATTACCGCCAATTCATTGCTCCGGGGCTCATCATGATGTCGATCATCACCAACTCCTACGGCAACGTGGTGTCCTCGTTCTTCGGCGCCAAATTCGGCAAGCACATCGAGGAATTGCAGGTCTCGCCTCTGCCGAGCTGGATCATCGTCGCCGGCTACGCCATCGGCGGGGTGATGCGCGGCCTCATGGTCGGTCTGGTCGTCACGGTGGTGTCGCTGTTCTTTGCACGCTTACCGGTCGCGCATTTCATCGCCATCATTGCCGCCGCGGTGCTGACCTCAGTGGTGTTCTCGCTCGCCGGGTTCATCAACGCGGTGTTCGCACGCAGTTTCGATCAGATGAACTTCATCCCGGTGTTCGTGCTGACGCCGCTGACCTACTTCGGCGGGGTGTTCTACTCGGTCAACATGCTGCCGGCCTGGGCGCAGAAGCTGTCGTTCGTCAATCCGATCCTGCACATGGTCAATGCCTTCCGCTTCGGCTTCCTCGGCACCTCGGACGTGCACGTCGCATCGGCGTTCCTGCTCATGCTGCTGCTCGCGGTGCTGCTGTTCGCGGTGGCGGTACAGTTGCTCGAGCGCGGTGTGGGTATTCGCGATTGAAGCGACTGCTTGTCGCTTATGTAGCGATACCAATGCATAATCCGTGAGTTACGGCCTATTGTCATTGGAACTTCACAGAATATTCACATAACCGTCAGTAGCGATACCCTAGGGTGCTTGCCATGAACCGTACCCAGCTCATCATGGCCCGGATCGAGATGGCGGAGTACCGGCTGTGCCGCGGGCTCAATCGGGGGGCAGGCCTGCCCGGCGTGCGCTGGGTATTTCAAGCCGCCAGCCGGCTCGGCGATGGCGTGGTCTGGTACCTGCTGGTCGGCGCGCTACCGCTCATCTATGGTCAGTCGGCGGTACGGCCCGCGCTGGTCATGGCGGTCACCGGCCTCGTGGGCCTACTGATCTACAAATGGCTCAAGACGCGGCTGTTGCGCGAGCGGCCGTTCATCCGCCACCCGGGCATTACGCTGGCGATGCCGCCGCTCGATCGCTACAGCTTTCCCTCCGGTCACACGCTGCATGCGGTGTCGTTCACCTGGCTCGCGGTCGAGCGCTTTCCGGCTCTTGCCTGGATTCTGATTCCGCTTGCAGGGCTCATCGCGGCCTCCCGCGTGGTGCTGGGACTGCACTATCCGAGCGATGTGCTGGCGGGCGGCGCGATCGGCGCGACGCTGGCGCTGCTGGCGCAGAATTTCATCTAACGTACGCACGGGCTGAAGGGTCGCTGCAGCGCATGCGCGTGTTGTTCATTTCGGATGTGTATTTTCCGCGCGTCAACGGCGTCTCCACCTCGATTCGCACCTTTCGCGGCGATCTTGCGCTCGCCGGCGTCGAGACCGTGCTCGTGACGCCGGACTACGGCGCCGCGCCGCCGACACAAGGATCGGCGGCGATGCACGAGCCGGAGATCATCCGCGTGGCGGCGAACAGTGTGCCGCGCGACCCGGAAGACCGGCGCATGCAATGGGGCGCGCTGCGCGCGGCGCTGGCCGCGCTCGCGCCTCAGCGCTTCGATCTGGTGCACATTCACACGCCGTTCCTCGCGCACTATGCCGGTGTGCGCTTCGCGCGCCGCGCGCGCATCCCGGTCATCGCGACCTATCACACCTTCTTCGAAGAGTACTTGCACCACTACGTGCCGCTGCTGCCGCGCCCGGTCGGGCGCGCGCTGGCGCGGCGCTTCACGCGCTCGCAGTGCAGTGCGCTCGATGCGATCGTGGTGCCGTCCGAGCCGATGCGCGCGCGGTTGCTCGGTTACGGCGTGCGCACGCGCACCCAGGTGATCCCGACGGGACTGCCGGCGGATCGCTTCGTGCCGGGGAACGGCGCACGCTTTCGAGCGCAGTTCGGCATCCCGCACGATCGTCCGCTGCTGCTGTACGTCGGCCGCGTGGCGCACGAGAAGAATATCGAATTCCTGCTGCACAGCTTCGTGGCACTGCGGCGCTCGCGCCGGGATGCCATGCTGGCGATTGCGGGTGAAGGCCCGGCGAGCGCGCGTCTGCAAGCGCTCGCCGTGGAGCTTGGCATCGCCTCGCAGCTGCACTTCATCGGCTATCTCGATCGCGAGCGCGGCCTCGCGGACTGCTATGCCGCGGCCGATGTGTTCGTGTTTGCCTCGCGCACCGAGACGCAGGGGCTGGTGCTGCTCGAGGCGCTGGCACAGGGCACACCCGTGGTCTCGACCGCCGTGCTCGGCACGGCCTCGATTCTGCAGCCGAACTGCGGCGCGCGCGTGGCGCCCGAAAAGCCCGATGTGTTCGCGCAGACCGTGCTCGACGTGCTCGATGATCCGCAGCGCGCCGCGAGGCTCTCCGCGCAGGGGCGCCAGTACGCGCGCAGCTGGGCGTCGGCGAACATGGCCTGGCGCCTGGCGGAGCTTTATCGAGAATTGAAGCTCGCCGGCGCACCCACCGCGCCGGTCAGCGCGGCCTCGATCTAGAGACGCTCTAGACTCAGCCCTGCCGGAATGCGCGGCCGGTCACGCGGCTAGCGGCGCCTTGCGCTAAGATGAGGCAAGGGTCGCTACGAGCGGACACGGCATGACGGCACGAAGGGCGCTGGTGGTCGATGATTCGAGATCGGCGCGCGCATTTCTAACCCGCATCCTCGAGCGCTACGAGCTGGCGGTCGACGGGGTCGCATCGGCCGAACAGGCCATCGAATATCTGACCAGTCAACGGCCGGACGTGATCTTCATGGATCACCTCATGCCGGGCATGGACGGCTTCCAGGCCGTTCAGGCCATCAAGAACAATCCGCTGACGGCGACCATACCGATCATGATGTACACCTCGCAGGAAGGCGAGCTGTACCTGAGCCAGGCGCGTGCGCTGGGCGCGATCGGCGTGCTGCCGAAGCAGACCAAGCACACCGACGTCTCCAAGGCGCTCACGCAGCTCAATCTGCTCGGCGAGCCGCGACTCGAGAGTGACATCGTGGCCAGCGCGCCCGAAGCGGTGCGCGCAGCGCCGAGCGCGCCGCAGCCGGGTGCGCCGCCGCAGGCTGCGGCCGCGGGCGCTGCGGCGGGTCGTGAGGCGGCGTTCGTCGAACGCCGCGGCCAGGACCGACCGAACCTGCCGGCGATGCCGCCCGAGCTGCGCGCCATCGTCGAGGCGATGGTGGCGCACCACACGCGCGATCTGCAGCGCTTCGTGGCCGAGAACATGGAGACACAGGCCGATCGCGTCGTGGGCGACGTGCGTCTGATGCTCAAGGATCACATACCCGGGACGCCGCCGCCGCCGCCCGAGCCGCGCGCCGGCGGTGGGGTCTGGCTCGGGATCGCCGGCGTCATCGCAGCGTGTCTGGTGGGTTGGCAGTGGCAGCAGCAGCGCATCGACTCGGCCAATCTGTCGGCGCAGCTTGCGATCTCGCAGCAACAGCTCAACAGCGCGCACGAGCAGCTGCAGTCGCTGCAGGCCGCCGATGCAGCCGCGGCCGTGTCGGCTGTTGGCGACAGTAGCGCTGGCGCGGATGCGTCCAATTCCACCATCGAGCCGGTCCCGTACGGAGAAACGCCGCTGGCGGGTTCGCGCCTCGAGCGCATTCAGTCACTGCTCGCGCGACTGAAGGCTGAGGGCTTTCAGGGCGTGGTCGAGATCCGCAGCATTCCGGGCCGCTTCTGCATGGTCACGGGAGCGAATGCGACGCCGGTGCTGGCCTCCGACTACACGCCGTTCTCGAAGTGCGATCAGGTGGGCAATCCACGCGAAGACAATGGCTCGGCGAGTCAACGCCAGTCGGTGGCCTTCGCCAACATGATCGCGACCGCGCGCCAGAATGCCAATGGCAAACTCGACATCCAGATCGGTGCCGGCATGGCCGATGAGACCATCACGCCGTATCCGCCGGTCAGTGATGGGCTGCTCGCGGGTGATTGGAATCGCGTCGCTGCCGCGAACAACCGTGTCGAAGTGCACTGGCAGGCAACGCACTGAACTCCTGTGACGAGCCCCAAGACGAGCTCCACGATGAGGCGGATGCGTTCCGGCCGCCGGGACTGCTGCGCAGCGCACATCTGCAGTCGATCCTAGGCAGCGTGCCGCCGCGCTCGTGGCTGATCCGGCGCCGGGCCGGCTCGCTGATGGCCCGTGCGCAGCCGCTGCTGCTCGATTGCGGCGAGGGCGTGCGGCTGCTCGCCTATCACAGCGCGCAGCTGCAGAATCGGCGCGCCAGCGAGGGCCGCCGGCTCGCGCTGCTGCTGCACGGCTGGGAGGGCAGCGCGGATTCACCCTATGTGCTGTCGGCCGCGGCACTGCTGTTTCAGCATGGCTTCGATCTCGTGCGCCTGAATCTGCGCGATCACGGCGCCACGCAAGCGCTCAATCGCGAGTTGTTTCATTCCTGTCGCCTGCCCGAGGTGGTCGGTGCCGTGCGTGCAATCAGCAACCAGTTTCCCGCCGCCCGGCTCTACCTCGGCGGCTTCTCGCTCGGCGGCAATTTTCTGCTGCGCGTCGGCGCGGAAAAGAGCGCGCCGGCCACGATCGCCGGCGTCGTGGCGGTTTCACCCGTGCTCAATCCGGGCGCCACGCTCAGGGCCCTCGAGCGCAGCATTCCGGTCTACCGGCGCTACTTCGTGCAGCGCTGGTCGCGCTCGCTGCGCGCCAAGGCGCGCGCCTGGCCCGGGGAGCATGATTTCGACGAGCTGCTGCGCTCGGCGGATCTGCGCCGCATGACCTCGGATCTGGTGCAGCGCTGCACCGACTTCGGCAGTCTCGAGGCCTACCTGGACGGTTATGCAGTGACCGGCACGCGCCTGGCGAGTCTGCGCGTGCCGGGCCGAGTGCTGCTGGCAGCCGATGATCCGATCATCCCGGCGAGGGATCTGCCGCAGCTCGCGCGCAGTCCGCGGCTCTCGATCGTGCGCACGCAGTACGGCGGGCACTGCGGCTTCATCGAATCCTTAGGGCGACCGAGCTACGCCGATCGCTTCATGCTCGAGCAGTTCGAGCATTTCGAGCGGCTCGAGGCGCGTTAAACCGACCGAGTTGCCCGCGGCGCGCAAATGCTCATTCGGGGCTCAGAGGCAACGCGTCGGTGCGTGCGAGCGCGCGCCGAGGTGGCAGCGAGGCCGCGATGCGCGCGAGCGCGCGCGCGCAGACCGCGCGCCAGGTCGTGAGCTTGCCGCCGTAGATCGACAGCACCCGCGGGCGCACTTCGCGATCGAGGATCAGCTGAGTCTCGCGCGAGCGGTGGAAGGCATGGCCGCTGCCGCCCGGCAGCACGCGCACGCCCGCGAAGCTCGCGATGAGATCCTGCTCGCCGAGTGCGCGGGTGTGCGGGAAGTAGTGCTTGAGCACGCCGAGCAGGTAGTGGATCTCGGCTGGGTGTGCCGCCACCGCCGAGGGGTCGCCGTGAAAGCGGCTCTCGGTGGTGCCGACCAGCATCTGACCTTGCCACGGCATCACGAACACGGCGCGGCCGTCGCGCGGACTCTCGAGGTAATAGATGCCCCGTTCGGGCTGCCCGCGCAGCACAATGTGCGCGCCCTGCACGCACTCGAGTGGCGGCACGCGGATGGCAGGTGCGATGCGATGTGCCACCGGCTCGGCCCAGGGACCCGCGGCGTTCACGAGCACGCGTGCCTGAGATTCGATGATCTGCCCGTCCTGCGCGTAGCTCAAGGTGACGCCGTCGGCTTCGAGCCGGGCGCCTTGGAACTGCGCCGGACAGCGCAGCTGCGCACCGAGCGCCTCGGCCGAGCGCAGCACCGCGCGCGTCAGCAGCCGGTCATCGGTTTGGCCGTCGTGGTAGTAAAACACCGCCTCGAGGTCGGTCGTATCGAGGCCGTCGAGCCGATGCCACTGATCGCGCGGAACGGTGCCGAAGCGCGATTCGGCACGCAGTGAGCCCAGCAGCGCATACAGCGTCAGCCCCAAGCGCAGCTGCCAGGGTCGGCGGCGCGTGTGTGCGTACACCGGGATGTAGAAGCGCTGCAGGTGCACCAGCGCAGGGGCCAGGCGCAGCATCAGCGCGCGCTCGCGCAGACTCTCGCGCACCAGCGCGAACTGCCCGGTCTCGAGGTAGCGCAGTCCGCCATGGATCAGCTTGCTCGAGCGGCTCGAGGAGCCGGCCGCGACTGCGGTCTGCTCGAGCAACAGCACCGAATGTCCGGCGGCGGCCCCCGCCTGCGCGATGCCCGTACCATGGATGCCGGCGCCGATGACGACCAGATCGAAGCAGACGCTCACGCGCCAGTGCCCGCCCGCAGAGCCTCACTCATCGCGCGCACCGCCATGGTCTCGATGTGCCCGACCCCGCGGCGAGTGAGCGCGCGCGCCATGACCGGCGAGTCGACTTCGAAGATGACCCAGTGCCAGGCGCCGCGCCATAGCGTGCCGCGCGAGGGCAGCGACTCGTGATCGGCGAACAGATACTCGGGTTGCAGCGCCTCGGATTTGAGCTGTGTGTGCGAATCGTACTCATCGAGCACCCAGCCGATCGATGCCCCGGCCACCTGACGCGCGCGGAACACGGCCGCGAGATCGTACGAGATCACGACGCATTGCCGCAGCATCGGCTTGAGGGTCTCGAGCACCCTGTTCACGACCTGGTCGTGGCCGAAGTGCGTCAGGCTCTCCTTCTTGATCTCGACGAACAGCGTGGCGTCGGCATGGCTCACGAGCAGGGCCAGCACGTCGACCAGCAGCGGGATATGCGTGCCGCGGAAGCGCTCACCGAAACGCTGCGGCTCGTTGGCGTCGATCAGACGGATGTCGCGCGCGCGCAGGTCGAACACGCTGCCCGGGATCGCGGCCGTGCGCTCGAGCCGGTGGTCGTGGATCACGACCGGGACGCCGTCGGCCGACAGCTGCACATCCAGCTCCAGGAAGCGCAATCCCAGACCCAGTGCCGATTCGAAGGCGGGAAGTGTGTTTTCCGGGAAATCGCGGGCGTTACCGCGGTGTGCGACCAGATGAATCGGTCGTGAATTGTTCAAGCGTAGAATCCATTCGAAGTCCGCTCGATTATAGCTAGCTCCCCTGCGGCGCGCGCTTTTCGGCGAACTCGATCACCGGCTCGCCGCTCGTCACGATGAGCTCGCCATCGACGGTGGCTCCCCGCGCCATCGCAATGCTGCGCGCCGTCACGCGGCCGCGGATCACGGCACTGGCGGCGATCTCGATGCGTTCGGCGACCGTGATCACGCCCGTGATGGCGCCGGCGACCACGGCACTGATCGCGTGCACTTCCCCCTGCCAGTGCGCACCGAGACTGACGCACAGCTCGCCCTCGACGTTGCCATCGCCTTGCACATCGCCGCCCAGCATCAGCGCGCCCGGAGTCTCGATGTCGCCGACCAGCCGCGTGCCGCTCACCAATAACGACGGTGCGTCACCGAGCCGATCAAGCAGGCGACGTCGCGGTTTGTTGTTCATGGCCGCTAGTGTGCACGCGAGCGCGAGGCGCGTCACGCGTGCCGGGACTGCTACAATGTCGCCATGAAAAAACACGCATGTCTTCTGACCGCGATGGCGCTCGGTGTCGCGCTCATACTCGCGGGCTGCAGTCACGAGGGTGCCGATTGGAAGTCGGCCAAGTCGGCCGACACCACTGAGGCCTACCAGCAGTTCCTGGCGCAGCATCCCAACAGCGCCAACGCGCCGCAGGCGCGCACGCGCGTCGCACAACTGCAGGAGCAGCACGATTGGCAGGCGACCACGAGCGCCGATACGCGCGAGGCCTACGAGCGGTTCCTCACGCAGCATGCCGACAGCAAGTGGGCGCAGGAGGCGCGCATCCGCATCGAGAATTTTGCGCAGTCCGGCAGCGCCAATGCCGCGAACACCGCGAACGCGGCGAGCGCCGCCGGCACCGCCGCCGTTGCCGCGACCGCCCGCGCCAGCGCTGCGAGTGCGAGCAAGCCGCATGCGAGCGCCTCGAGCGGCAGCCATTACGTGCAGCTCGGCGCCTTCCGCAGCGAGGCCTCGGCGGCGTCGCAGTGGAAGCGTTTGAGCGTGCGCTACGCCCGCGAGCTCGGCGCACGCACGCCGCACTACGTGGCGGGCCACTCCAAGCGCGGCAAGATCGTGCGGCTGGAGGTCGGGGTCGAATCGCGCGGAGAGGCCAAAGCGCTTTGCGCCAAGCTCAAGGCGCATGCGCAGTCGTGCTTGCCGGTCAGCGCCGGCTAAATGAGCCGGCGGTGTCGCCTTACGGCAGCACTGTCCGACCAAAATTGCCGGTCAGAAACGTCCCTTCACGGTCGGCGAGTGACAGAATTTGTCACATCGCAGATGCGTATCTATCCTAAACTGTAATGTATTCAGTAAGTTATAAGTCTGGGTGCTGGCTGGTACGGAGATTGCTTTAACCTCCTCGTAAGGTTTTCCCCTAACCTTTGCGAGCAACGTTCCCCGGTGTTCGCTATTTAGGCGCCGCAGCCTCACCGCTCGCGGCGCTTTTCTTTTATATAGGTCCCATGCGACCCACCGACGTTGAAATCGCGGCCATCAGCTCAACAGAGCAGGGTATGGCGGGCGAAGAACGTGCATTGAATTGGCCGGGCGGAGCGCTCGCCCGCTCCGGCGCCGCCGTGCCCTTAGGGGCGGCCGCCGGCTCATTTGCAGCCGCGGCGGCGCTCGTGCGCACCCAGGTGCTCGCCAACGGGCTCACGCTGGTGGTCTGGCCGGACCACAACATCCCGAGCGTCGCGCTGCACAACTGGGTGCGGGTCGGTAGCCGCAACGAGGGCACGGGTCGCACGGGGCTCGCGCATTTTTTTGAGCACATGATGTTCAACGGCACGAGCGCGCGTGCGCAGGGCGAGTTCGATCGGCTCATGGAGCGCCAAGGCGGCAGCAATAACGCCTACACCTCGCAGGACGTCACGGTCTATCAGGACTGGTTCCCGCGCTCGGCGCTCGAGCTCGTGTTCGAGCTCGAGAGCGACCGCATCGCGAACCTCGCCTTGCGTGTCGAAGTGGTCGAGAACGAGCGCAAGGTGGTCTACTCGGAGAGACGGTTGCGCGTCGAGGACAGCAATGCCGCGCTGCTCGATGAGCAGGTGCAGGCGAGCGCGTTTCGCGTGCATCCCTACCGCATTCCAACCATCGGCTGGCCCGCGGACATCGAGTCCTGGACCATGGCCGATCTACAGCAGTTCTACCGCACCTACTACGCACCCAATAATTGCACCTTGATCCTGGTCGGCGACGTCGAGCCCGACGAAGCATTCGCTCTGGCCGAGCGCACCTTCGGCAAGATCCCGGCGGGGCCCGCGCCGCCGCCGGTGCAGACGATCGAGCCCGAGCAGCGCGGCGAGCGGCGTGTCGTGCTCGAGCGGCCGGGGCAAAATCCGCTGCTGCAGATCGCCTATCACGCCATTCAAGCCGCCGACTCGCGCGAGCCGGCGCTGAACCTGCTGCAGACCATCCTGGTCGGCGGCGATGCCTCGCGCCTGCACCGTTCGCTGGTCGAGGAGCAGCGGCTCGCGGTTGCGATCGGCGGCGGCTGGTCCGAGGGCTTCGATCCGAACGTGTTCACCTTACAGGCGACGCTGCCCGCGGATGGCGAGCTCGAGGCGGCGCAGGCGGCCATCGATGCCGAGCTTGCGCGCCTGCTCGCGCATGGCGTGACCGAGGCGGAGCTGCAGCGCGCCAAGAACATGGTGGCCGCGGATTTCTGGCGCGGCGTCGCGACCATCGACGGCAAGGCGCGGCTGCTCGGCGAATACGCGGTCATGCACGGGGACGCGCAGCTGCTGTTCTCGGCACCCGAGGGCTACGGGCGGGTCACTCGCGAGCAGATCCAGGCCATCGCGCGCACGGTATTCAACCCCGAGCGGCGCACGGTCGGGATTTTGCGGCCGCTCGAGGAACTCGATGAGCTCGAGCCGCAGAGCGAACCGGAGAGCGCGTGAGGATCCCGCCGCATGAGCGCCACACGCTCGAGAATGGCGTGCGGCTCATTCTGCTGCCTCGTCACGACGTGCCGCTCATCAGCTTCGAGGCGCTGGTGCGCGGCGGGGCGCGCCTCGACCCGCGCGCGCACGCAGGGCTTGCGAGCGTCACGGCGGAGCTGCTGACGCGCGGTGCCGGTGAGCGCAGTGCCTATGCATTTGCCGATGCGGTCGAGGGTGCCGGCGGCAGTCTCGAGGCCGGTGCGCACAGCGAAGCCCTCGTGCTGCACGGCCAGTTCCTGTCGCACGACCGCGAGCTCATGCTCGAGCTGCTGGCCGACGCCCTGCAGCGAGCCCGCTTCGAGCCCGGCGAGCTCGAGCGCGTGCGCATGCGGCGCATCGAGTTCATCAAGGCGGCCAAGGATTCCGAGCCGCAGAGTCTCATCGGCAGTTACGGGCGTGCGCTGCTGTTCGGGGCGCACCCGTACGGCCAGCCGATCGGCGGCAGCGAACACAGTCTCGCCGGGATCGAGCGCGCGGATGTCTTGACATATTACGACGCCGAAATCGGTGCCGACCGGCTGACGCTGGTATTCGCGGGCGACTTCGCGCCCGCGACGCTGCGCCAAGAGGTCGCGCAGGCCTTCAGCGGCTGGCGCACGGCGGGCGGGCCGCTGCCGCCGTTGCCGACGCCGCAGCGCACTCGAGGCCGCCAGGTGCTGCTCATCGACGCACCCGGCTCGGCCCAGACCTACTTCTGGCTCGCGAATGTCGGCGTTGCGCGAGAGTTTCCGCAGCGCGCCGCGCTCGAGATCACCAATACCGCCTTCGGTGGCAGTTTCGGCTCGATGCTCATGCAGGCGCTGCGGGTGCGCAACGGATTGACCTATGCCGCCGGCTCGAGCTTCCGCAGGGGCAGCGTGCCTGGGGAATTCGCGATCAGCTCCTTTACGCAGACCCAGAGCACGGCGCAGGCCTTGGATGTCGCGCTCGAGACGCTCGATACGCTCAAGCACGAGGGCGCGCAAGCGCCCGCCCTGGATTCGGCGCGCAGTTACATCCTGGGCCAGTATCCGCTCAACCTCGAAACCTCAACCGACTGGGCCGGGGCGCTGGCGGAGCTGGATCTGTTCGGCCTGCCGGGCAGCTACATCGAGGACTTCCCGGATGCGCTGCGCGCGGTGGACGAGGCCGCCTCGCGGCAGGTCATCGACTGCGCATTTCCTCACAGCGAGGATCTCGATATCGTGCTGATCGGCGATGCCGCGCGCATCCGCGCGCAGGCCGAGCGCTTCGGGCACGTGCTCGAGAGGTCGCTGTCCGCGCCCGATTTCGGCTAGAGTCGATTCAGCGCAGTGTGCGCTGGTCAGAAATAAAGCCCGTCCACGGAGCCGGTATCCCAATCGCGCCCGACATTGTGACGAATCTGGACGGTGGCGACGGGCAACTGCAGAAATTCCGAAATTCTTCTGCGCGTGGATGGCGAGTCGAGCTCCGCGGTCGACAGCAGCAGTACGCGTTCCGGCAGGCGCTCCGCGAGGCTATGCAGCCGTTGGTTGTACTCCTCGATATAGCGCCGGACGAGTTGCTCCTTGGCTCGCATGGGATTGCGGCGAGCATCCGGCGGCAGTTCGTAGTGCGGATAAAGCGGATCCCATCTATCCGGCGGCCAGATGCGGTTGTGCGCTGGTACGAAGTGATTGATGTCCGGCGGCGATACGCTCATCCAGGATCGAACGCACTCGTCGGTATCGCGATACAGACCGATCGCCTTGCTGTCAGGAAAGGCGTTGAAAATCTGGTCCAGCGAGTTGATCCACCAGTGCGCAGTGTCTGCGATCAGCGGTACGTATCGACTGAACAGCTCAAAGCGGCGCAGATGAAATTGAATTTCCAGAGGCAACGGCTCCCAATGCATGAAGGGCGGGCCCTCATGCGTGCTCACCGCTCCCTCGATGGTATGCAGAATCCCGGCCAGCGTCGTCCCGCCGCAGCGGCCTGCCCCTAAACCGAGGACCACCTGGCCCGCTCGCGTGCGCCGGGGCCGGTCGTTCAGCACCCGCGTCAGGTTGTCGAAATATGCCGCTGTCACGCGCGGTGCCGGGTAGGAGCGCTCCAGCACCTGCATGAGGAAATTGCCGCGCTCGACCGTGCCGAGCGCAAATTTCTGCTGGTGATGGTCGTACATCCAGTTAGCCAGATGCTCGCCCAACGCGTGGTCGTAGGGACAGGCGCAATAGGCCCGCCAGAGGAATTGATCGGCCGCTCGTTGCAGCCCGACGCGCGCGAGCATATTGGCAATGCGGGTCGGCAGGTCCCAATAAAAATGCACTAGGAATTTGCCCGCTCGCCGGGCTGTGCGCACGAGACCGAGCTTGTGCTCTGGCCGTGGAATCACACTGAAGTGCTCGGGCCGCTTCGGCGCCGCGGTGCAGTTTTGGTTGGGATTGATCAAGAGCAACTCCCGATCTGATCTTGGGCGTGCCTGTTGCATTTAATTCCGGAGTGATCAGGGATCAACTTGGAAGATAGCACTTTGCCCGAGTGCAGCTGAAGCCAAGCGACGGCCAGCGGGTCGCTGCCAGCGCTTGGTTTACTCAAAGGCGAAGCACTAAGCAACGAGATTATGTCACCTGCCACTTCAAGGCACAGCACGCGCGCTGCGGCGGGAGCTGTTTCGAGATGGAGGCTCTCAGAAATGCCGCTGCAATTCAGTTACCGAACCGCTCCCCGCCCTGCGCGAGCCAGTCGGCTTCCTCGGCGGTGCTGCGGCGCTCGAGCACGGTATTACGGTGGGGAAAGCGGCCGAAGCGCGCAATGATCTCGCGGTGCTTGACGGCCGAGCTCAGCGCGTCCTCGAAGGTCGGCCGCAGCTCAGCGCTCGCCTCATCGAGCAGGCGGCGGAAGGCGGCCACGGACTCGTCCTGCACGTCGAGCGACTCGGCATGCTGCAGCGGCATATAAAAGAATATGCGCTCGAGCGGGTCGAGCGCCGCATCGGCCCCATGCAGCATGCCCGAAAGGCTTAAGGACAGAGCCTGGTGATCGAGCGCGTAGGCGCGCGCCGTGCCGCGGTAGAAATGGCGCGAGAATTGATCGAGCAGCACGATCAGCGCCAGGCGTCGCCGCGGGCTCGAATCCCAGGCGCTGAGCTCGCCGCTCTCGGCGCAACGCATGAGTTTTGCGAAGCGCTCGCGGATCAGCTCGTCGGTCTGCGGGATCAGCTCCGGGGCCGAGGGAGCGCCGAACCAGAGGCGCGAGTGTTGCTGCACCGAGGCGGGGGCGTACGGGCGCGGCCCGAACCAGAAGAGCAGCACGTCCTGGGCGGGAGTCAGGGATGCCATGATCTTGAATTCGTGCGTGCGCCCCGGTCATTCGCACAGGCTTTCGAGATAGCCCTGTGCAAGTCCGGACAGACGCTTGCGCGCCAGCGCGCGCGCCTTGGGAGCATCGACGAGGTGCTCCAAGGGGCCCGTGACCAGCAGGTGGCGCACGGCCGGATCGCGCCGGGACAGACGGGCCATCTTGTTCAGGACCGTGAAGCCGCGATAGATCTTGTCGCGAGGGGTTCGATTGGATTCGATGGATCGGGCGAGGTACTGGCCGAAGCGGCTGTACAGAAAGTAGTCGTCGTTGCCGACCTGAAAGCGGGCTTCAGCGAAGAAATCCGGGAAGTTCTTCTCGAGATACTGATTGACGTGGTGAAGACGGGGCCCAGGTTCGCTCTTGGCGGACGCTTTGCGCTTCTTCATTGCTTTGTTTTCACACCTCCGGTGGTCCAGACGGCCATTTCTGGGCGTCACGAGCGGTACCACACCTCGCAACGCGCGCGCACCATAGGGCACATGGGCGCACGAAGCAATAGGACAGCGCACACTTCTACGGCGCGGACTGCGGCGCGGCTTAAGATGCGCGTACCGTCCAGGAAGGGCCCGCTGAGCCATGGAACATAAGAGCGATCCAAGACAATCGCCGACGCCCGATTCGATCGAGGCGGAGTTGTCCGGCCAGCAGCTCTACGGCGAGCAGCTCGCGCGCGAGCAGATCCAACGCTGGAACGAGCAGACCGACGCGGTGCATCGCGCGCTGTTCGCGGCATGCGCCGGCGGCAGTGCCGAAGCCCAGGGCGGCTACCAGTATGGCGCCCTGGATCATTTCCATGCCATCGGTGCGCTGCTGCGCCGCCGATACGGCCGCTGTCTGGCGCTCGGGTGCGCCGCCGGCGATGACGTGGCACCGCTGGCGGGCGTGGTCGAGCGCTTCATCGCCATCGAACCGATCGAGCAATGCTGGCGCTCCGAGATCGGCGGCAAGAGCGCGCGCTATCTCAAGCCGACCGTGCTCGGAGACCTCGAGCTCGATGACGCCAGCGTCAATCTCGCGGTAGCAATCGACGTGCTGCATCACGTTGCAAACGTGAGCCACGTGCTCGGCGAGCTCGCACGCGTGCTGCACCCGGGCGGTCTGCTTGTGGTGCGCGATCCGATCTCCTGGATGGGAGATTGGCGCCGCCCGCGCCCCGGGCTCACGGCCAACGAACGCGGCCTGCCGCTGCCGTGGTTCGAGCAGACGACACAGGCGAAGGGCTTCAGGATCGTGCGCCGGCGACTATGCATGTTCACGCCGCTGTCGATGCTCATGAGGCGATGCG
This sequence comes from Steroidobacteraceae bacterium, assembly GCA_035605115.1. Classification (GTDB taxonomy): domain Bacteria; phylum Pseudomonadota; class Gammaproteobacteria; order Steroidobacterales; family Steroidobacteraceae; genus FEN-1191. The sequence continues at coordinate 16,223 of DATNHF010000053.1, forward strand.
GCATTGCACGGCCGCTCTCGCATCGGCCGATCATCCTGCTCGACTGGCTTGCAAGCGAGTTACTGCGCTGGAACGTTCACTATCGCCGCGAGAGCCTGCTGGCTAAGCTGGGGCCGAGCTCGGCGCTCTGGTTATTGGAAAAGAAGCCGTACTAGCGCCGGGAGCCAGCTCGCTAACGAGCTTGGCTCAGCTCTAAGTCGCATTGTTGGCGTCGATGTGCGCCGCGAGGCCCGTCACCTATTTGTGCAATTGCGCTTGCAAAGCGGCATGAATTGCGACTCGCGCGCCGAACCCGCGGCTTTGAAGCGCCGCTGACTTGTAGCACCGGCACGTTTACCCCTTTCAACTCGGCCAGCACACTCATCGCGCTGTCGGCCTTTGAATACCCGGTGCCGGCGCAGGCAGCCAGCGCCGCTGTGTTGGTCTATCGCAGCGGCGAGGCCACGGGTGTCGCCACGGTCAACTACGCAACTGCAGACGGCACGGCCACCGCGGGCACTGATTACTCCGCGGTGAGTGGATCGTTCACCTGGGTGCCTGGCGATACTTCCGGTCGAGTCTTTTACGTGCCGGTTACACGCGGCGCCGCCGGCAAGCAATTCAAGGTGCGGCTCACGTCAGT
>DATNHF010000054.1:0-148647 GCA_035605115.1 Steroidobacteraceae bacterium
CCACGGCCACGACGCCGCCGGTCGGCACGACATCGCTGCTGGGCAGCAGCAGCGGCCTGTCGGGCGTCACTGGCGCCGGCGGCATCAGCGGCAGCTTGAGCGGCGGCAGCAGCGGCATAGGCTCCAGCGGCATAGGCTCCAGCGGCTTGGGCAGCAGCGCCTTGGGTAGCAGCAGCGGTGGACTCCTCTCCGGCGGCGCAGTGGGCAGCAGCAGCGGCAGTACCGGCCTCAATGATCAGGCCAGCGGCGACACGCCGCAGATCCTGCTGTACTCCAACGGCGACACCAATACGTTTGCGCTGACGATCGAGCGCGTTGGGATCGGGCGCAGCGCGACGCTGCAGAGCTCTGATGACGGCAGCGTAAAGGCCGGCGACATCGTCGAGGTCAAGCAGTGAGATCCGCCGCTGCGCGCCGCCGCCCGCGGGGCTTCACCTTGATCGAGGTGCTGGTCGCGCTGGTGATCGTCGCCTTCGGCATGGGTGCCGTGCTGGCCGCGCTGAATGCTTCGGCCGCCAACATCAGTGCGCTGCGTGAAAAGACACTGGCGCAATGGGTCGCGTTGAACCGCGTATCGGACGTACGGTTGAATCTGCAGCCGCCGCAGACCGGCACCACGGAAGGCGATGTCAAGGGCTTTGGCAATGGCGATTGGCACTGGCAGCAGATCGTGACCGCTGTCCAGGAAATACCGGGACTGATGCAGATCACGGTCAAGGTCCGGCGCAACCCGCCGGGCACGCTCACCGGCAGTACCGCCAGCTCGAGCAGCAGCAGCAAGCTCCCCGACTGGGTCACGACCGTGATCGGGTTTCGCGGCGACGCGCTGGCGGCGGCCAGCGGCGAGACGCCTGATTGGACTGGACCCAGCATCGCCAGCAGTAGCAGCAGCGGCGGTGCCACTCCGGGCAACGTCGCCAATCCGGGAACCGCCACTGCGCCCGGGATTTCCAGCACGCCATCGACCTCGTCGACGCCCACGAATAGCACCAGCCGCGGCAGCTCGAGCTCCGGTGGTCCCTGATATGGCTCGCATGGCGGGTTTCACCCTGGTCGAGCTGCTGGTCGCCCTGTTCATTACGGCGATCATGTTCACGGTCGGTTATCGCGGGCTGGACCAGGCGTTCCGCAGCCGCAAGGAAGTCGATGCGCAATCGGCACGGCTGATCGCCGTGCAGCAGGCACTGCGCACCATCGAGCAGGATTTTGAACTGCTGCAGCCGCGGCCCATACGCCAGCTCACCGGCGACGGCTACCTGCCCGCGATCATGAGCTCGCCGAATGCCGCCACGACTCTGGGCAGTACCGGCTCGACGCTGGACGGATCGAGCGCGAGCACTGCCAGCGCCTCCACGCTTGGCACCATCACCACCCTCAATGGCGGTACGCTGCCGCTGGTGAGTTTCACCCGCGGCGGCTGGACCAATCCGGCGGGATTGCCCCGATCGGAACTGCAGCGCGTGAGCTACGCGATCGAGAACGGGGCCCTGATGCGCTCATACACGCCCGAGCTCGATTCCACGCTTGCCGTGGCTCCCATCAAGCGCAAGCTCATAGATCACGTCAAAAGCTTCGGTTTGCGCTTCATGGATGCCGGCCATAATTGGCAGACCCAGTGGCCCGCGCCGACGCTCGGGGTCGGCCAACAGAATCTCATGCTGCGCATCCGGCCAGTGGCCGTCGAAGTCACGATCGAGCTGGAGGACTGGGGTGTGCTGATGCGGCACATTGAGGTGGCCGGATGAGACGCCTTGGCCCAGGCGCGCAGCGAGGCGTCGCGTTGCTGACCGCAATCGTGCTGGTGGCGATCGCAACAGTGCTCGCCACTGCGATCGCGTTTGCAAGCGCCATGTCCGCACGGCGCGCGACCACGGTATTCGGCGCCGATCAAAGTCTGCTCGCCGCCGAAGGTGCCGAAGCGATGGCGGCGTATCTGCTCAAGCAAGCCGGTCCGAATAATGCGCAGGATTCGCTCAATCAACCCTGGGCACAGAGCTACGGCCCGATGCAGCTGCTGCCCGGAGTGTCGCTCGAGTTTGCGCAGCTAGAGGACCAGCAGGGTAAATTCAACATCAACAATCTCACGAGCGGCGGCGCCTCGAACGCGACTTCGATTGCGCAGTTCCAGCAGCTGCTGGCATTGCTCGGGCTCGAGAGCAAGTGGGCGCCGCTGATTGCCGACTGGATTGACAGCGACAACGAGCCGAATTTTCCCGATGGCGCCGAGGATAGCGTCTACCTGGCGCAGTCCCCACCCTATCGGACGGCCAATCTGCCGGTTACGAGTATCTCCGAGCTGCTGGCTCTGCCGGGCTTCGGACGCGACCGCTACAATCGCCTGGCGCCTTATATCAGCGCATTACCACCTGGAACCTCGATCAATGTCTGCACGGCTCCCGGCGTGGTACTGGACGGCATCAGCGGCAAGGTCGAGTACAGCAGCAACCCACAGCAGCTGCTGGCACACCGGCAAGCGGACGGATGCTTTCCGACGCTCGCCGTGTTTCAGAGCAGCCTGACGAGTAAACCGCAGGTGAACAACTCCAGCGCGACGTCGCTCGGCCAGACCACGTCGTATTTCCGATTGCGCTGTCTGATCACTATTGGCACTGCGCGGTTCAGCTTGTACAGTCTGTTGCAGCGCGACGGCGCCGGGCAGATTCACGTAGTCCTTCGAACTTTCGGCACGGAATGATCATGGCGGAATGGTTTATCCTGCAGCTGCCGCGCGATAGCGAAGAGCCATGCAACTGGATGCTTGCCGATGGCGCCGGTCGTGCGCTCAGCGCACCGCAGAACGGGCCGATTGCGCAGGCCGCGGAGCAGGCGTCCGGCCGCAACCTCGCCCTGATCGTGAGCAGTGGAGATGTTTTGCTGACGGAAGTCGAGCTGCCCCCCAAGAGCGGCGTGCGCCCGCAGCAACTGGTCGCCTATGCGCTTGAGGAACAGCTCGCGGCCGATATCGAGACGCTGCACTTCGCGGTCGGCACGCGCGATGAGCTGACCGGCCGCACCGCCGTGGCGGTCGTCACGCGCGACCTGTTGACGCATTGGCTGCAGCAGCTCGCTCAAAGCGGTATGCATGCCGCCGCCGTGTGCGCCGACGCTTCCTTGCTACCGGACAATCCCGGGCACACGGTGGTGATGCTCCATGGCGACACGCTGTCGGTGCGCCGCGCCGGCAGGCCAGCCTTGGCGCTGCCGGCCGACAATATCGGCGCCGCGCTGGAAGCCTCGCTCGGCAGCGAGATGGCAGCCGACAATCTGATCTTCTACGCCTCGCCGCAGGACTGGCAAGCTCGCGCGCGTGAAGTCGAGGCGCTGCGCCAGCGCTGCACCAGCCTCAAGGTGCAATTGCTCAACTCAGGAACACTGCCGCTGCTGGCGCCGCAACTGGCCGCCGGCGCCTACATCAATCTGCTGAGCGGCGAGTTCGCGCCACAGGTCGCAGCCGGCAACAGCTGGCGACGCTGGCGGCTAGCGGCCATACTCGCAGCCGTTCTGTTCGCGGTACACGTGGGCGGCCTGTCGCTCGAACTGTTGCAGCAGCGGCGCAGCGAGCGCGCGCTTGATGCCGAGATCGGAGCGATCGCGCGTCAAGCGTTGCCGGGGGAATCGACGCAAGGCTTCGAGCGCTCACGCATCGAGCAGCGTCTGCTCGCCGCACAGGGCGATGCAGGCGGCAGCGGTTTCATGCCGGCGCTGGCGGCATTGGCGCATGCGCTCGGCACTGCGCGCGGAGCATCACTGCAGGCGCTGAGTTATCGCGATGGCGGTCTCGATCTCAAACTCAAGGCCAGCGACGCCGAGAGCCTCGAGCGTATCGATCAGGCATTGCGTAATGACGGCTGGCAGGCGGAGCTGACCTCGGGCGGTGCCGCGACCACCGGCTACGAAGGCCGCATTCAGATACGCCGCGGCGGTGCCGCGGCGCGAGCACGCTGATGGACGCGTTGCGGCAATACTTCGCAAAGCTCAGTGCGCGCGAACAGCGCATCGCCGCGGTCGGCGCGGTGGCTGCGCTGCTGCTGCTGGTGATCGCCATCGTGCTGCCATTGCAGCGACACGTGGGTGCCGTCGAGCAGCGCGTTGAGCGCAAGCGCGACGATCTGATCTGGCTGCGTTCGATGGCACCGCAGCTGGTCGGCCTGCGCACTGCCGGACCGCCGCCGCTGCGCGAATCTCTGGTCGTGGTGGTTGATCGCACCGCGCGCCAGTCCGGTCTCGAGCACGCTCTGGTCGGCAGTCAGCCCAGCGGCGATGGGGGACTGAACGTGCGTCTCGAGCAGACTCCTTTCGATGGCCTCGTGGCTTGGCTCGCGCAGTTACGCGAGAGCTATGGCGTGCGGGTCGATTCGGCCGTGGTCGAGGCAGGCAACGCCGTCGGAACCGTGAATGCGAGCCTGGTCCTGCGCGCGCGCTGATGCCGCCGAAATCAGCGATCCTGCTGGCGGTTGCGGTATTTTTGCTCACCGTGCTCGCACATCTGCCGGCGAGGGTGTTGCCGTGGTTGTTGCCGCGAGAAGTGCACTGCCAGTCACCTGCCGGAACGCTCTGGCGCGGTGTGTGCGGCGAGCTGAGCAGCGGCGAGCTCGTGCTCTCGGGCGTCAGATGGAGCCTGCATCCGCTGTCATTGCTGCGCGCGCACCTGGAGCTGCATGTTCAGAGCGAGGATGCGCGTGCCGCCGGCCAAGCCGAGCTGACGCTGTATCCCGACCGACAGCTCGAAGTGCGGGATCTGCAGGCCTCGCTGCCGCTACAGGGCGGCTTGACGCCCTTTCCTGCCGCCTGGAGCGGCACTATCGGCCTGGCCGTCGCACAGGCGCGGGTTCGCAGCGGCCACCTGGTCGCGCTGCAGGGCGTGATCACCGCCGCACATCTGCGCAGCGACCACCCGGCGCAGGAGCTCGGCAGCTTGGCACTTGAATTCCCGCCGGCCAACGCCGGTGCGCCCATGATCGGCACGTTGCATGACCTCGACGGACCTTTGTCCCTACAAGGCCGATTGCAGTTGTCGGCTGCCGGCAGCTACGAGCTCGATGGCACCGTCGCGATGCGTGATGCATCGAATGCCGGGCTGCAGCAGATGCTGCAACTTCTTGGCCCGGCGGATGCGCAGGGACGATACGCCTTCTCGGTAGCCGGCACGCTCTAGCACCCCCCGGCTGTCGGCACGCTCGCGGCGATGCCCTAGGCTTTGAGCTCGCGAAATGCGCCGAGCAAGGGAAAATAAAGCGCAACCCGCACCGGCTCGGCACCCAGCTCGGCCGCCAGTGCGGCATAACGCTGCAGCTGCGCCGCATAGCGCTCGGCCTCGCTATCGATAAATCGCTCCACAGCGCCACCTTCATGCCGACTGGTCTTGTAATCGACAATCCAGCGATGTCCCTGTTCGTCAACCAGCATGCGATCGAAAACCACGTTGACCACGCGTCCGTCGTGCAGTCCGCTCAAGCGCCATTCGCTGCGCGCAAGCGGGTGGCGGTTCGAGAGCAGCCAGCGTCCGCGCGCATCTGCCAGCGTGCGCTCGAGCGCCTCGAGAATGAGGGCCTGAGCCGCCGGCCGCTCCGTGTGCGGCACGCCGAGCTCGGCGAGCCAGTCGCCATAATAGGCAGCGCGCCCCTGCAGATCCCCAGGCTGCGGCAACGCCTGCGCGGCGGCCAGTCGGTGCAATTCGGCGTGCACGACCGTGCCGATGGCACGCGCCGTGCGTCCGACCCAGCTGTACTCGGGCGCCTGCGCGGTGATGGGGGCCGAAAGCAGCAGCCGTGTCACCGCCGGTGCGGGCGGCGGTGCCGGCCGCCTCCAAAGCGCTGGCAACCGATACAATGCCGGCGCCCGCAGCTTCGTGGCGCCGCGGGGGCCGGTCAGGGGCGCTGCCAGCGTGGCATCCCGCGGCATGCCAAACTCGAGCGCGAGCGCCGGCCAGAGAATTTCCAGCAATGAGCCACTGGCCGGTTTGGCGGGCGTTGCGGCTGCCGGGGCCGGCTTCACCGAGCCGAGCAGATGCAGCGAAGAGCGCGCGCGCGTGGTGGCGACATAGAGCTGCCGCACTCGCTCCAATCGCGCTCGTGCGCGCTTGAGCCCCTTGATATAGGCGGCCAACGATCCCTCCTCCTGGTCGGCTGATCGGATCGGCGCGAGCAGCAGATCGGTCCCCTCGCTGGCGCGCGGCAGCTCGACCCAGTGCAGCAGCGGATCTTTATCGACGGCACTCTTGCGGCCAAGGCCGGGAAGGATCACCACATCCCATTCGAGCCCTTTGGCGGCGTGCATCGTCATGACCTCGATCGCGCCGATCTGCGGCGGCGCCGCGCTGTACAGCCGATCGGTCAGTGTGCCCATCGCCTCGCCCACCAGGGTTGCGGGCTCATCGTGCACGGCCAGCGCATCCATGAAGCGATGCGCATCGAACCGCTCGGCCGCGCCGGGATAGAGGGCAGGGCCCGCCAGTCGCAGCCAGCTTCGCTCGACGCGCTGCCACAGTGGCCAGCCGCGCTCGGCACCGAGCATCGCCGGCTCGAGTGCGGCACACAGCCGAGCGATGCGCGCCTGAGTCGGCGCATCACCGGCCGTGCAGCCGCGCAGCGCGGCGAGAAGGTCGCCGTCGCTGCCGGCCAGCAGCCGTTCGAGCTCGCCCAGGCCCAGACCGCAGCAGGGCGCGCGCAGCAGCGCCAACCAGGCGCTGCGGTCAGCCGCGTGCAGCAATGCTCGCGCGAGCGCCGAGAGGTCGCGAATCACAGGCCGATCGCGCAGCGGCTCGAGATCCACGCCGCGCAGCGCGAAGCCGGCGGAGCGCAACCGCGCGACGATCTCGGCGGCATGATCGCGCGCCGCCACCAGCACGGCGATCGACGCCGCAGCCGCCTTGGTGCGCGCCGCGCGCACGATTTCCACCACCCGCTCGGCCTCGCTCGCCGCGTCATCGGCATCGATCCGATACAGCCTCACGGCCCCGCTCGCAGACTCGGCGCCAGATTGCGCCGGTATCGAAGGCAGATAACGCACGGCTGCCAGCCGCGCATCGTCGTCGGCCGGGAACAGGCGCACAAAATGCTCGTTGATCCAACTAACCAGCGGCGCGTGCGAACGAAAATTGCGTCGCAACTGCAGCATCTCCAGCCCGATCGCGCCGAAGCCGTGATCGCGGGCGCGCAGAAACAGCCCCACTTCGGCCTCGCGGAACTGGTAGATCGACTGCATCGGATCGCCGACTATGAACAGAGTGCGCCCATCGCCCTGCTCCCACCCGGCCGTCAACAGGCGCAGCAGCTCAAACTGCTCGACCGACGTGTCCTGGAATTCATCAATCAGGATGTGCCGCAGGGCTGCTCCCGCGCGCAATGCGAAATCGCTGGGCTCGCCCTGCTCGCTGAGCGCCTGACGCGCCGCTGCGCTGATATAGGCGTAATCCACCTTGCCGTGTTCGGCGAACTGCAGCTGCAGCTCCGCGGCAGCACGCAGCAGCAGTTTGGCCAAGGCCTCCATCGCGGCCTGATCCGCCGGCGGCAAAGTTGCCTCGGGCAAGGCTCGAACGCTGCGCAGAGTCTCGAGCGCGCCCTCGTGCTCGGCCATGGCCGCGATCCATTCCATGATACTTCGCTTCAGGGCTTGATCAGCGGCAGCGAACTGCTCGCCGGCGGCAAAGCGCCGACGCCATGCGCCGTCCTGCGTGAGCGCCAGATCGCACAGCGCGCGCCAGCGCGGCATGCTCGAGGGCTCCGCATTCAGCGTCGACTCCGGCGCAGCCAACCGCCTCAGCAGCTGCTCCGCCTTGCGCAGCAGCTGCGCAGGCAGTCGCGCGGCAGCCCCCGCCAGGCGCGAGCGCAGCACCGAGGAGAGACTTTGCGCATTGCGCTCGGCAAGTCCAACGTTCTGTGCTTCGAGCACGCGCGGCAACCAATGCGAGCGCCGCTCGAGCATGTCGGTAAGCAGGGATTCGAGGCGCCGCCAGCTGTTGTCCTGACGTTCGAGCAGCAGCCGCGCTGCGAGGGCGCTCTCGGGCTCCTGCAGCGACTCCTGCAGCGCGCGGCGCGCGGCGCGCCGATACAGCGGCGCCGGCGTCGGCGTGATATCCAGCCGCAGAGCGCTGCGCGAGGCGATCGGAAGCGCGCTGGCGAGCTCGTGGCTGAGCGCATCGATGGTCTCCACACGCAACCGCGAGGCGTTGAGCGACAGCTGCCAGCCGCGGCTGCGATCGCGCTGCGCGACTGCCTGCAGCAAGGAGGCATCGATGCCGGCCATCTGTGCGCCGCATTCGGCAGCCTGCAATGCCGCAATGATGCGGTGGCGCATTTCGGCGGCCGCTTTGCGCGTGAACGTAATGGCCAGGATCTGCTCCGGAGCATCGACAACGGCCAACAGGGCCAGGAAGCGCGCGGTCAGCACGGTGGTCTTGCCCGAGCCGGCCGGCGCCTGCAACAGCAGCGAGCGCTGCGTGTCGAGCGCCTCGCGCCGCGCGCGCCGATCGATTTCCAGCGCATCAGGCGCGTTCATGGCGGCAATTCGCCCAATGACTCGATGCGGCAGAAGGCCTGAAGGTGGCAGCGATCGCACGCCTTGGGCTGCGGCTGTGCGAGGGCATGACCCGAAAGAAACTCCTGCACCAGTGTCTCGAGCCGCTCGCTCCAGCGTTGCTGCAGCACGGCCCAGCTGGACCGATCCGCGCGCAATGGTTTCAGCCCTGGCAGGCGTCCGCTGCGATCGGCAGTGCCGTGGAGCGCGAGCCCCTCGCCTGCGAGATACAAAGCTGCTACCGCGACCGTTTGCTCGCCAGCCGCCATAGCGTACGCGGGCAATTGCGGCAGGGTCGGCCGTTCGGCCAGAGCATCGAAAGTTGCCGTGGTACCGGTCTTGTAGTCGATGACGATGAGGCTGCCATCGGCGAGCCGGTCGACGCGGTCGAGACGCAGGTGCAGCGTGGCGCCAGCGATGGCGAGTGTGCGGGGCCATTCCAGGTACGCGCTTTCGAACGGCCCACGCCCGAGCTCCCAGAGGATCAGTTGCTCGAACAGCCGCGCGTCGCGTTGCGCCTCGCCTCGCAGACTGTTCGGTTCGATCGAGCCGGGCACCCGATGCACCGCCTCCGCCAGGGAGCGCTCGATACAATCGCGCGCGAAACGCCGCGATGCGTCGATGGTGCGCGCATGCAGCGTGCGCGAATCCCGCGTCTCCCGCCAGAACAGCTCCAGGGCGCGGTGCAGGATCTGTCCGCGCAGCCGCGCATCGATACCAGGGGAAGGCGCCGCCAACGGCTCGGCCCGCAATCGCAGCTGGGCGAAACCGCGGAACGGACAGAGTGCCTGCAGCTCGAGCAAACGGGTACCGCCTGGTAAGCCACGGTCTCGCGGCCAGATGGGCGCCGAAGCGTCGTGCCACTCTTCCAGACGGGGCGAAGAGGCAGCCAGCCAGGATTCGAGCTCGAAGGCACTGTCGGCGCTTGCGGGCGCGGCCACAACCGGCCTGCCCGTCGCCTCATTGGCCGCAACCGGGGCTTCGCGCAGCAGCGGGCTTATATCGCACGGCAAATCCCCATTGCTGCGCGACCAGCTCAGGGTGAGTTGATCGGTGGCACGCTGCCACTGCCGCAGCGACTGCTCGGCACGTCGCAGCGCTTGCGCGGGGCTCGCCATCGGCATTGCGCCGACGGCCTGCACCGCCCAGGGGATCAGGGGATCCGGACGCGCGGGCTGCGGCCAGGCGTCGGCCGTAAGTCCCGCGACCCAGATACCATCGTAGCGTGCAATCGGGTCTTCCAGGCTGGCGCTCAGCGTTACGGGCACATCATCGCTCGCGGGCTCAAAGGCCGTCCGTGCCGCCAACTGTCGCAACAGCTGCAACGCCGCCGCCTGCGACAGCGCGCTCGAAGTCACGGCCAAAGACGCCAATTCGCCCAGCAGCTCCTCGAAGCGCACCCTGATCTGCTGCTCGTGGCTGCGAAGACCAGGTCCTGGCCAGCCCACGCGCTCGAGCACAGCCGCGAAGCTTTGCGCCCAGTGCGAAGCGGGAGCCTGCGCGGGCGCTGCTGCATCGGTCGTGCTCGGCGCGAGCGCATCGATCAGCCCCTGCAGCGCGGCGCCGGCCGCGGCGCCGAGCTCATGGCGGACGCGTTCTACCAGCCCGGCCAGCTGCATCGGTGAGGTTGCCGCCGCATTGTGCTGGCGCAGCCAGACATCGATGCGCAAGCGCGCCTCGTGCCCTGCCGGATCCAGGAACGGCGAGCGCAAGACAGCACTCAATGCCTCGAAGTCCGCGGCAGCTGCGGCCAGCACCAACAGCTGCAGCGCCACAGCGACGAGCGCATAGTCGGTGAGCGCCTGGCCTCCTTCGAGAGCGAAATGGCTGTCGTCGCCGGCCGACTGCCCATCGAGTATCGATGGGTAGTCCAAGCGCTGCGCCAGCGCGCGTAGCCAGCGGTGCCGCTGCTCGGGCAGGCGCGCGACGATCAGCAGCAGGCGTGCACCGGGATCGCGCCGGAGCTCGGCGGCGCACCATCGCGCCGCCGCTTCGGCCTCCAGCTCTGCACTGTCGAAGCCTGCGACCTCGGGCCCGCGACCAGGGCGCTGCGCGCCGGCTGCCGCATCGAGCGGTGCTGCTGCCTCGAGCCGGACGCCGACGCGCTCGAGCCACTCGCGCCGCGCCGGACCGAGCTCGGCAAAGCCGAGCAGCCGTGTGGCCGCTCGCGGCTGCAAATAGGCCGCGCATGCGCTCCAGGAACTGCTCCATATCGCTGCGAGCGTGGCGCCGCGGCGGTTGAAGTGCGCGCGCGCGCGCAGCAATACCCGCGTCTCGGCGCTTGAGGCATCGTGCAGCTCGAGCCCGTAGTCCTCGAGCAGCAGCACAGCCCGGCGAACGCTGTCGATCAGCGAATCGGGCCACAGCAGCGCCACATCCGAGCAGGCGGCCTGCACGGCCTCGCGCCACAGCCACCATTCCTCCGCGCGCGAGAGCCGCCGTGGCACCAGCACGCCGCGTGAGCGCGCGTCATCCAGCCCGCGCTCGAGCCACGCAGTCCACGGCAGCACATCGGGACTGCTCCAGACGCGCTGTCCTGCCGCGAGCTGCGCGCTGCTGTAGGCGAGTCGCAGTGCGGCGGCACGTTGCGGTGTGGGTACCACGACAGTGGCACCGCGCCTGAGGTCGTCGAGTATCTCGGGTGAAAGTTCTAGCAAATCAATATGTTGATTGCTATTGTTAAAATGCTACTTAAATCTACCTTGCGCGTCGACGACACTGGAGATCGCGTTCTGCTCGGCGCCGTTGGCATAGCCATCCAGCAGTTCCTCGATGCGGGCAAACACCACCCGCAGCGCCGTCGGGTCGGGCAAGGTCGTGACGCGAAAATGATTGCGGTACGGCACGTTGAAGCTCACGCCCGGGGCCACGAGCACGTGCTTTTGCTCGAGCAGATCGAGCGCAAACTGCTGGTCGTCGAACTCCGGCAGTGCCTGCGGATCGACGCCGATGAAGGCGTACATCGCGCCTTTGGGAGGCGCGAGCCGAAGGTAGCGGCTGCGAGCGACAGTCTCAACAATGGCCCGACGCGATTCGTAGAGCCGGCCGCCCGGGCTGACGATTTCACGAATGCTCTGCGAGCCGCCGAGCGCGGTCTGCACCGCCCATTGCGCTGGGACGTTGCTGCACAGGCGCAGCGAGGACAGCAACTCCAGCGCCATCAGATACTCCCCTGCGCCGCGCAGTTTGCCGGAAAACGCCGCCCAGCCGACCCGATAGCCGCAGGCGCGGTAGATCTTCGACAGACCCGACAGCGTGGCGCACAGGGTATCGTGCACCAAGGTGGCCAACGGAATCGATTCGGCGCCGTCATAGACCATCTGATCGTAGATCTCATCGCTGAACACCACGAGCTTGTGCCGCTCGGCGAGCCGCGCCAATGCGGCCAGAGTCTCGCGCGAATAGACCGCGCCGGTCGGATTGTTCGGATTGATGACCACCAGCGCGCGTGTACGGCGCGTGATCAGCGATTCGATCTGTGCCGGGTCTGGCGCGAAGTCATTTTCCGGCTTGCAGGCATAATGCACCGCGCGGCCGCGATTGAGATTGACCGCCGCAGTCCACAACGGATAGTCAGGGCTCGGCACCAGCACCTCATCGCCATCGTTGAGCAGGGCGCGCAACACCATATCGATGAGCTCACTGACGCCGTTGCCGATGAACACCTCCTCCGCGCTGATGCCGGTGATGCCCCGGCCCTGCTGCTGCATCACGACCGCTTCGCGCGCCGGGAATATGCCCTTCTGGTGGCAGTAGCCTTCGCTCTCCGACAGGTTTTCGATCATGGCGAGGCGCATGGTCTCCGGCGTGCGAAAGCCAAACAGTCCGGGATTGCCGATATTGAGCGAAATGATCTCGTAGCCGAGCCGTTCGAGCTCGTGCGCACGCCGCGCCAGGCGGCCGCGAATCTCGTAGCGAACGGCTTTGAGCGACTCGCTGGGCCGCAGGGACATCTCGTTATTCATGTGTCGAAGCCTACTCCGGGCGCAGGCAGCGCGAACGTTAGGGACGTCACAGCTGGAGTTGCGCCACTACGGCTTCGGCCGCGGAGACCTTGAACTGACCGGGCGCTTCGACATTGACCTGCCTCGCCACGCCCTTGTCCACGACGATCGCGAATCGCTGGCCTCTCATGCCCATGCCGAAGCCGCGGCCGTCGAGCTCCAGGCCGAGCGCGCGCGCGTAGTCGCCGTTGCCGTCGGCCAGCATGAGCACCTTGCCGGCAACGTTGGCAGCCTTGCCCCAGGCATTCATGACGAACACATCGTTCACCGCCATGCAGGCGATGGTGTCGATGCCCTTGGCGCGCAGCTGGTTCGCCTGTTCAAGATAGCCTGGCAGATGCTTGGCGTCGCAAGTCGGAGTAAAGGCGCCGGGAACCGAGAACAGCACCACACGCTTGTTATCGAACAGCTGCGCTGTGGTCAGATCCTGCGGTCCCTTGTCGGTCATGATCTTGAACTTGCCTTCGGGCATGCGCTCGCCCACTTGGATCGTCATGGTGTCACTCCTTCCCGGTAGTAAAAGTCACAAATTCAATGCAGCGGCCACTCAAGCAAAAAGGGCTGGTCGCCCAGCCCTTGAAGCTCGTGCACGCCTGCGCGCGATAACGGCCGGCCGCTGCGTTCAGACGCTATGCGCCCCGGCGTGCAGGGCCCACAGCTTGCCAAGGCGCGCGTAGCCCGAACCGTTCGATGCACTCACCTTCTCGAAGGATTTCTGCGCATTAGCCACATCATGGGAGCGCAGCTGCGCAATGCCCAGCAGCAGGTTCGCCTCATCGGGAAATTTCAGACTGCCCTTGGCAATGCCCTTGGTGATTGCGGCTATCGCCTTGTCGTTCTGGCCGTAGCTGAGGTAGGCCGCGCCCACCTGCACCAGCTTGTCCCCGGTGGGGGCATTGGCCGCATCCTTCTCGTTGTTCGCCAGAGCGACCTGATCGTTGGCCGCGCGTTGCTTGGCGCCATCAAGCAGATGCTGGTAGCGATCCTTGTCGCGCTGCTCGGTGAATACATTCTCCGCGAAGGCCTTCTGCAGCACGGACTGAGTTTCCCCCGGGTAGCCCTGGTCCAGCGCCAGCTCGGCCATATCGGCATAGTCGATGCCGCGCTTGAGCACGCCAACGTCATTCATGAGCCGGTAGACGTTCAGCTGCAGATGCGCATCCTTGGTGTCCGCATTGACGAGCGAAGCCAGCGCATTGGCCCAGTATTCGGGCTTGGGATAGTAGGCCACCAGTTTTTCCACCGCCCTGGAGGCGCCGGCCTTATCGCCGGCCTTTTCGCTGAACTGCCAGAGAAGCTTGAGCGATTCCTCGTCGGGCTTTTCCATCTTGCCGACGATCTCCTGCATCGTCGTAGCGGCATCCTTGTATTTGCCGGTCAGGTACTGACTTCTGGCAATGAGCCCCATCATGTCGTTGTCATTGGCACCGGCTCTCACGGCCTCGTTGGCCGTCTCGAGCGCCTTGTTATAGTCCTTTGCCTGGTAGTAATACTGACTCACGCTCTTCAGATAGACCTTCTTCTGGTCCGCAGTCGTATATTGTGACTGCGCCAGCGTTTCTATGATGGGAACCTCGCTCGCCATGTCCTGCTTGCCGGCGTAGGTTTTGAGCAGGAAGGTGCTGATCACCCAATTGTCATAGGCAGTCCTGTCGGGCTGTGACTGGGCTTCCTTGATCTTTTGCAGTGCCTCGTCGTAGTTCTTGGCGGCCAGCGCATCCTGTGCCGCCTTGAGAGGCTTGGCCAGCTTGTTGCTCACGGTCGGTTGCTCGGCCGCCAGGGCGGGACCGGCCAACAGCGGCAGCGCAGCGATCGAGGCCAGCAGGATCTTTCCGAGCGCGGATACGAATTTCAGGCCGTTCCTCATGACTGTCCTCAATGATGCGGGGCGCCCCAACGACGATTCCGACTGGCAGGTCGACGGGTCATCAGGGCGCTTCCTGTAGGTAGCGGGGGGTATTTCAAATACCGGCGAGGCCCGAGTGTCAGGCGGCGTTTCGCCGGCGCGTCACATTACTCCTGGACGAACTGACTGGTATTGACGAAACCGATCTTTTCCATGTGGTTGCGCTGCGCGGCAGCCAGCACCTTGGCAACATAATCGTATTTCACGTGGCTGTCTGGTGCCAGATGCAATTCGGGCTGCGGGTCCTG
This sequence comes from Steroidobacteraceae bacterium, assembly GCA_035605115.1. Lineage (GTDB taxonomy): Bacteria > Pseudomonadota > Gammaproteobacteria > Steroidobacterales > Steroidobacteraceae > FEN-1191. Next base: position 14,673 of record DATNHF010000054.1, read on the forward strand.
CGCCGCGGCGTCCTTGAACTGCTCCTCGAGATCCGTCAGCGTGGGAATCGTCTGTCCATTCCACGCGATGGTACCGTCGTAGTAGATGTCCAGATTGATGACCACCGGCTGCACCGGCGGCGGTGGCTGATTCGGATTCGGCGGCGGCATGTCGAGCTTTACTGCGTGCGTCATGATCGGCAGCGTTACGATCAGCGTCACGAGCAGCACCAACATCACGTCGATCAACGGCGTGGTGTTGATATCGCACATCGGTGCGCCTTCGCCGCCTCCTCCGACACTCATTGCCATGATATCAAGCCTCTCTTAGCGTGAGCCGCGCACGCCGTGGTCGGGCTCGGTAATGAAGCCGACCTTGATGACCCCACCGCGATTGATGGCTGCGATGACCTTGCCGACGTTCTTGTAGTCGGTCTCGGCATCGGCGCGGATGTGGATCTCGGGCTGCGGCACCTTGACGGCCTCCCCCTCCACCCGCTCCACCAACTGGTGCATGTCGATCATCTTGGTCTGCCCCCAGAACACGTCGCCGTCGGCGGTCACCGAGATCACGATGTTCTCGGGCTTGGTCTGGGTCGGGATGTTGGTCGCTTTGGGCACACTGACCGGCACGTTCTTGGTGATGACCGGAATCGTGATCAGAAAGATGATCAGCAACACCAGCATGACGTCGACCAGCGGCGTCGTGTTGATATCCGACATGGTGCCGCGTTCATCACCGCCGCCATCCGAACTACCGACATTCATTGCCATCGCAGTGCTCCGCAGGCGCTCGCCGATCAGCTGCCCTGGACTCGAGCGCCACTGACCAGATAGGCGTGCAAATCGCTGGCGAAGTTGCGCACGTTATCTTGGATAAGCTTGTTGCGGCGCAGCAGCCAGTTGTAGCCCAGAACCGCGGGAACCGCGACCGCCAGGCCGAGCGCCGTCATGATCAGCGCCTCACCGACCGGACCGGCCACGCGGTCGATGCTCGCCTGGCCGGCGATGCCGATATCGATGAGCGCGTTCAGAATGCCCATGACCGTACCGAACAGTCCGACGAACGGCGCCACCGAGCCGACGGAGGCCAGGAACGACAGGCCGCCCGAGATCTTGCTGTTAACGCCATCGACCGCACGCTGCAGTGCCATCGTGACCCACTCGTGCAGATCAATCCGGTCGGTCAGGCGTCCCTCGTGATGCGAGGCGGCGCGCAGCCCGCTCTCGGCAATGTAACGATAATCGTCACGCTTTCCGAGACGCTCCACACCGTCCTTGAGCGAGGGTGCAGTCCAGAATTGCTTCTCGACGATCTTGCCCGCTTTCTTGAGCGTGCGCTGATCCCACAGCTTGGTCAGAATGATGAACCACGATCCGAGCGACATGAGCACCAGAATCACCAGTGTCGTGCGGGTGACGGCAGTGCCGTTGGTCCATAGCGGACCGAGTCCGTAGGGGTTGCCGGTGGTGGTCGCGACTGCTGCTGCTGCTGCGGTAGGTGCTGCGGTATCCATTGATTGTCCTCTTGTGCATCATCCCCGCAGGGCGAACCCGGCGGACAAAATTATTGGTAAAAGTCAAATAATTATGACAAATTATTAAAGCGATAGTTTAGCTGGCGCCGTGCAGTTCGAACTTCACGGGTAGCGTCGGACAAGTCGCGATGGGCTTGCCTTCCTGCGTGGGCGGCTTGAAGCGAAACGCCTTGCCGACCTTGATCGCCGCCTCATCCAGCAGCGGGCTGCCCGAGCTCGTGACAACCTCGGCAGATTCGACTTGGCCTTTCACATTGATACAGATCTTCACCTGCGCCCGACCTTCGGTGCCTTCGCGGCGCGCCTGCTCCGGATAGTAATTCGAGATATCCGGCTTCGAAATGACTTCGAGCTTGGTGGGCGCCGCTGGCGGTCGTGGCGGCGGCGGCGGCGGCGCGGCGTGGGTCGTCACGTTGGTGATCGGTGGCGGCGGCGTATCGACGGGGATGGTGATATTAATGTCCGGCGCAATGACTTGAACCGGCGGCCGCTCCTTAAGATCCACCGGCGGCGGCGGCGGCGGCAGGTCCTTGGGCTTTTCCGTCTGGATGATGTTGGTCTGCAGGATTGTCTGCAGGTAGCGCTGACCGCTCTTGGCAAGACCACTCGCAAAGGCATAGATGATCAGGACATGGAGCACTACGATCGCGACGAAGACGATCGCGCGCTTGGATAGGAAGCTCGCATCTTGCGGGTAATAGGCGCTCATAGTTCGCGGTGTCTGTTTCCTGTGGCTCTCAGCGCATGAGGCGCGGCCATTACAAGCACGTCTGATAATCGCCCGATCAGCATGTCGGCTGCCATCCCCGGAACCCCATCCTCTGAGCATCCACCGATGCCACCGCGTGCTCGCCATGCAGCCTTTGGGCCAGCGCGCAGTGTGCTCTCGTCGAGCACGCGTCCAACGGTCAATCCATCCGGCGTCCCGCGCGGTCGTCTATCCCCTGGTGCTCCATCCTCCGCTGCCGCGTGCCACCGAATGTAGTCATGGATCGAGCGAGCCGCAGAACTCTAACTGCTCGCCGCAACCGTTACAACCTCGACGAACGCTATTGCCGTGGCTTTACGGGCTTTTCCCGACACAGTTTCGACCATCACCCCGCGCGCTACTTCAACGGTCGGTGACCGCCCCTTCCGAGGCGCTGCTGACGACGCGCGCGTATTTCGCCAATACGCCCTGGGTCGCAAACGGCCGCCGAGGCTTCCAGACACGCCGCCGGGCCTTGAGTTCGGCAGCGGAAACGGCCACATCGATGCGCTGTTGTCGTGCATCAATCGTTACCGAATCACCGTTTCGTAGCAACGCGATCGGTCCGCCGACGGCCGCCTCGGGCGCGATGTGTCCGACCACGAACCCGTGCGTGCCGCCGGAAAAGCGGCCGTCGGTAATCAGTGCCACTTTGTCCGCAAGTCCGCAGCCGACGATCGCTCCGGTGGGACTGAGCATTTCGCGCATGCCAGGGCCGCCCTTGGGTCCCTCGTAGCGAATCACGACCACATCGCCTGCCCGCACTTTGCCGGCCAGGATCGCTGCAGTCGCGGCCTCCTCTCCGTTGTACGTGCGCGCGCGGCCTGTAAACGACAGTCCCTCTTGGCCACTGATCTTCGCGACCGCACCCGCAGGCGCCAAGTTCCCATAGAGAACAACGAGATGACTGTCTTTTTTCAACGGGTTTGAGAATGGTCGGATGATGTCTTGCGTCGCCGGATAATCAGCTACATCGGCCAGATTGTCCGCCAGACTGCGGCCCGTGACGGTCATACAGTCTCCGTGCAGCAGACCTGCCTGAAGCAATCGTTTCATGAGCGGCTGAATGCCGCCGATGGCGATCAGCTCCGACATCAGGTAACGGCCACTGGGCCGTACGTCCGCCAATACCGGCACGCGTCGTCCGATTTTAGTAAAGTCATCGAGCGCGAGGCGCACCCGTGCGGCCTGGGCGATCGCAAGCAGATGCAGTACGGCGTTGGTGGAGCCGCCGAGTGCAATGACGAGCGTGATCGCGTTCTCGAAGGCGCGCCGCGTAAGGATGTCGCCTGGCCGGATGCCCTGATGCAGCAGCGACACGACCGCCGCACCGGCGCGCCGGCAATCCTCCAGTTTGTCCGGGCTCACTGCCTCCTGCGCCGAGCTGGCGGGCAGACTCAGTCCGAGCGCCTCGATGGCCGAAGCCATGGTGTTGGCGGTGTACATGCCGCCGCAACTGCCCGCGCCCGGGATCGCCGTGCGCTCGACTTCGAGCAGGTCGGCATCGCTGATCTTGCCGGCAGCCCGGCTACCGACCGCCTCGAACACGGACACGATGTCGCGCCGCTGCACTCCGGGGCGGATCGTGCCGCCGTAAACGAACACCGCCGGTCGGTTTAGACGCGCAATGGCCATTGCGCATCCGGGCATATTCTTATCGCAGCCGCCCAACGCCACGAGCCCGTCGAACCCTTCCGCTGCGACCACGGTTTCGATCGAGTCGGCGATCACCTCGCGCGAGACCAGCGAATAGCGCATGCCGGGCGAGCCCATCGAGATGCCATCGGAAACCGTGATCGTGTTAAACAACACGCTCTTGCCTCCGGCACCGTCCGCGCCACTGGCGGCCGCGCGCGCCAGCGCGCCGATATGCATGTTGCAGGGCGTGAGATCCGCCCAGGTCGAGGCGATGCCGATCTGCGGCTTGCGGAAATCCGCATCGGTGAAGCCCACCGCACGCAGCATCGCACGCGCCGGTGCCTGCTTGATGCCGTCGACCACCAGGCTCGAATAACGCCTGTCGCCCGCCCCAGCTGTGCCGACCGGCCGGTTCTTCGTTGCTACCGTCTTGCTGTGCGCCATGAGTTCGCCTCGTACACTTCCCAGTGCCTCGTTTACCGCCGGGCGGCGACACGCCTCGAGGCGCGCATGCGCACGAAGCCGAATGCTCCGGCGGTGACCATCGTAAACGGTATCAGCAGCGCGGCGATACCCAGCCCGGGCCGTACCGATTCGAGCCCTTCGAAGCACAACATGCCGATCGGTGGCGCGAGCACTCCCCGCACACCCGTCAGCGTCACGTGTACCCCCATATAGTGCTGCGCGCGGCCGAGCGTCGCAAAATCGTTGTGTCCCAGATTCCAACCGAGATTGGCACCGGCATAGCTGGCTCCGAGCATCACGCTTCCCGGCCACAGCAGCCAAGGCAGGCGCAGCAGCACGGCCACGCTCATGATCGAGATGGCTGCGACCAGCGACCAGCACTGGCGCGAGCGGTAGTCGATGATGTGTCCCTGGTCAAAAAGCCGCGCCCAGGCTGGCAGAAACAACGGCATCAACAGCAGTGGCAGCGCCGTGAGCAACAGCACCTGTGCGGTGCTCGACAGATGCAGCCGGTCGGTGAACAACACGACCAGCTGCGCGTTGAGCATCAGATTGCCCGCTCCGTACATGCTCATCCAGAACATGTAACGACGAAAGGCCGGGTCGGCACGCAAGATCTCGAGCAGCATCCTCAGGCTGAACGGCGCGGCATTGATGCCCTCCCCGGCTTCGGCCGCGAGCAGCTGATATTCGCGCCGCACGCGCACCGCGCGGAATCTCCAGGCGGCCGCGAGCCCTGCCAGCGCCGCCAGCAGATAAATCCATCGAGCGAGATGCGCGCGCCGGTCGAGCAACCAACCAGTGGCCAGGGCCACCGCAGCCATACCAACCTCGGTGTAGACGACGATGCGCCCGGTCACGCGGGCCATCACGTGCCGCGGGTAATTTGCGGTCCAGATCGCGGCGCGCACTGTGAGCACTCCGGCCCAGAGCATGCGTGCCAGCAGCACCGCGAGGATGGTCAGCACCAGTCCGCCACCGGCGATCGGGGCAAAAGCGATCAGGCCGACGCAGATCGCAAACGCCGCCTGCAGTGCCACCAGCAAGCCGACGCGCGAGCGGCCGTGGGCGAGATTGGCCCAGGCAAAGCTCACGATATTGGCCATGGACGGCGCGCCCGTCACGAGCGCGACGGCCAGATTCACGGCCGCACTCGGCAGGATCGGCGCGTAGCCTTTCTTGACAAAGACGGCCACTGTCGCCCCTTCGACCAGGCCCAGCGGCACGCCGATGAGCGCCCAGGGCAGTCGCTCCCGGCTGAACATGGCTTCGACCAGCGCGCTCGGGGGCGGTGCTGCCGCGCCGCCGGCGGGCGCACTGGCAGTGGCGCCTGGTCGGATCTCGGAGCTCACCGGCTCAGCCCAATCGATGCCGGATCAGCTGATACAGGGCGCGCACGCACTGCGCTTCGGCCCCGAGCGGCCGGCCAGGTCGGTCCTTGGGGTTCCACGCGTACAGATCCACATGCAGCCAATTGGAAGTGGCCGTTACAAAACGTTTGAGAAACAGCGCCGCAATGATCGCGCCGGCAAATGGCGATGAGGACACATTGTTGAGATCAGCCACTCGGCTGCTGAGCTCATCGTCGTAGCCCATCCACAGCGGCATGGGCCAGACAGGATCGGCATGCGTCCGACCGAGCTCGGCCAACTCGGCCGTGAGAGCCTCATTGGAGGCGAATACCGCGGGCAGATCCGGACCCAGCGCCGTGCGCGCCGCGCCGGTCAAGGTAGCTAGGTCGATCAACAGCTCTGGCCGCTCGGCATCGGCCTCATGCAGCGCATCGGCGAGCACCAGCCGGCCTTCGGCGTCGGTATTGCCGATCTCGACGGTCAGACCCCGGCGCGAGCGCCAGATGTCACCCGGCCGGTAAGCGCGCGATCCGACGCTGTTATCGACCGCCGGTATCAACAGCCGCAGCTCGATCGGCGCATCGAGCTCGAGCAACAGACGGGCAAGACCCAGCGCGCAGGCGGCCCCGCCCATGTCCTTCTTCATGAGCAGCATCGCCGCAGAAGGCTTCAAATCTAAACCGCCGCTGTCGAAGCAAACGCCCTTGCCTACCAAAGTGACGCGGGCCGCGCCGGCGCGCCGCCAGCGGCAATCGATGAGTCGTGGCGCACGCGCGCTGGCGGCGCCGACCGCCGCTATCAATGGATAGTCGCGCGTCAGCGTCTCTCCGCTGTGCACCACGGATTCCCCGCCGTGCTCGGCGGCGAGCTCGAGCGCCGCGGCCGCCAGCTCCTCGGGGCCGAGCTGGTTGGCCGGCGCACTGATCAGATCGCGCGCCCAACCCATCGCTTGTGCTGCGGCGTGGGCATACCGCTGGTCTGCGCCGACGGGTGCCACCAGCGCATTGGCGATGGGCGCCTTGGGCGGCGCACTGCGATAGCGCGTCAGGCGATGGCTCCCCAGCAGCCAGCCGAGCGCAAATTGAGTCGCCGCGTGCGGCGAAACCGCCGTCGCCAGGCGGTAAGTGCCGGCGGGCAGGCGCTCCGGCAGCGGTGCTGCGTCCCAGAGCGACAGATCATCGACGCTCCTGAGCGAGCCTAAGCCGAGCACCGCGCCGGCGATCGCGCCGGTAGAGTCGGGCAGCAGTTGCAGACGGTGGCGCTCGGAGCCGAACCCCTGTGCCCGTGCCCACGCCGCCTGCATCGGCGGCAAAGACTGCGACAGCGTCGCATAGCCGCTGTCGGTGACCAGCCACAGCGGGATGGCATCGCCCTCCGCCGCGCTCACTAATGTCTGCATGCGCAAAGCTTAGCCGAATCGGGCCTCAAGATTGACAAGTACTTGATCTTTGTGCTGATATCGGGAACGCGTTTTCGGCACATGAACCCCACCATGCAGATTTCCAGCTCGCTTGCCCTATGGGTAGATCTGCTGCTCGTCAAGAGCGGTCGGGGCGGGTGCTGCCGGCGTTTCTGATACCAGGAAACCGACGTACACCGAAACCCCGCACCGGCCGCCGATGCGGGGTTTTTTGTTGACTTCACGGAGTGTTGAACGATGCATCTGTATGGCAGGAAGGACGTCGACAAGAAGGCCCTCAAGGGTGCGCGCATTGCCGTACTCGGATATGGCAGCCAGGGTCGGGCGCATGCCCTGAACCTCAAGGACAGTGGATTTAACGTCGTGGTTGGCGTGCGTAAGAGCGGCGCCAGCTGGAGAAAGGCCAGGCGCGACGGGCTCGAGGTCGCCGAGCCGGTTGAGGCAACCAAGGGCGCCGATCTCGTGGCCATGCTGGTTCCCGATCTCGCACAGTCTGCCCTCTATACCGCCATCAAAGCCGCGCTCAAACCCGGTGCGGTGCTGCTGTTTGCGCACGGCTTCAACATCCACTTCAAGCAGATCAAACCGCGCAAGGATCTCGACGTGGTGCTGATCGCACCCAAGGGACCGGGCGATCTGGTGCGCCGCCAATACCAGCAGGGCCGTGGCGTGCCGTGCCTGATTGCGGTCGCGCAGGATGCGACCGGCAACGCTCATGCGCGCGCGCTTGCCTATGCCGACGGCATCGGCGGTACGCGCGGTGGTGTGCTCGACACGAGCTTCTCCGAGGAGACCGAGACCGATCTGTTTGGCGAGCAGGCGGTGCTGTGCGGGGGCGCGACCGAACTCGTGGTCAAAGGGTACGAGACCCTGGTTGAGGCCGGATATCAGCCCGAAGTGGCCTATTACGAATGCCTGCATGAGCTCAAGCTGATCGTAGATCTGCTGCACGAGGGCGGACTGTCGAAGATGCATCAGTTCATCAGCGACACCGCCAAGTACGGTGACCTCACGCGTGGCCCGCGCATTGTCGACTCGCATGTCAAGAAGCAGATGCGCAAGATCCTCAAGGAGATTCAGAGCGGCAAGTTTGCGCGGCAGTGGATTCGTGAAAGCGAAAACGGCGCCAAGAATTTCCGCCGGCTGCTCAAACAGGATATGCGCCACCCGATCGAGCGCGTCGGCGAGCGGCTGCGAGCCCGAATGCCCTGGCTGCAGGGCGCCCGCTGAACGGAGAGAGCCATGACACCGACACTCGACCGAGTACTGATCTTCGATACCACCTTGCGCGATGGCGAACAGGCGCCCGGTTGCAGCATGACTCAGCCGGAGAAGCTGCGCGTAGCACGCGCGCTCGGCGAGCTAGGCGTGGATATCATCGAAGCGGGTTTTCCGGCCGCCTCACACGGCGATTGGGAGGCGGTGAACGCCGTGGCCCGCGAGGTGCAGGGCCCGATCATCGCCGGCCTGGCCCGCTGCGTGCGCGAGGATATCGAATCGGCTGCGCGGGCACTGCGCGACGCGCCCCGGCATCGCATTCACGTGTTTCTCGCCACCAGCGCGATACATCGTCAATACAAGCTCCACATGGCGCAGGAGGAGATCGTGCGGCGCGCCGTTGAGGGCGTGAAGGTCGCGCGCGAGTACTGTGAGGACATCGAGTTCTCACCCGAAGACGCCTCGCGCACCGAGCTGGATTTCCTGGCGCAGGTGGTCGAATCGGTCATCGAGGCCGGCGCCACCACCATCAATATTCCCGACACCGTCGGCTATACGGTGCCGGATGAGTTCGGCGAAGTATTCCGGTACCTTCGCCAGCACGTGCGCGGCATCGACAAGGTCACGCTGTCGGTACACTGCCATGATGATCTGGGCATGGCCGTTGCCAACAGCCTCACCGCGGTCGTGGCCGGCGCGCGTCAGATCGAGTGCACGATCAACGGCATCGGTGAGCGCGCCGGCAACTGCTCACTCGAAGAAGTCGTGATGGCCCTCGCCACGCGCGCGGCGTTCTTTAACGTCGGCACCGGCGTGCACACCGCGCGCCTGTATCCGACCAGCCGACTGGTGGCGAACATCACGGGTGTGTCGATTCCGCGCAATAAGGCGGTGGTCGGCGAGAATGCGTTCGCGCATGAGTCGGGCATTCATCAGCACGGCATGCTGCAGAATCGCGCAACCTACGAAATCATGCGTCCTGAGGACGTCGGGTTGCAGCGCAGTAACCTGGTTCTGGGCAAACATAGCGGTCGGCATGCCTTCCGTGAGCGCGTCAAGCAGCTCGGCTTCGAGCTCGAAGAGCTCGAGCTCAATCGCGTGTTCGAGGAGTTCAAGGCGCTCGCCGATCGCAAGAAGGAGCTGTTCGACGGCGATATCGAAGCGCTGGTATTGCGCGCCGGCAGCCACGCGCAGGGCCCCTGGGTACTCGATCACCTGGATGTCGAGGCCCACACCGGCTCCAAGGCGATCGCCCGCGTGCGCCTCAAGCACGCCGATAGCCGCGTGCTCGAGCGCGAGGCCTCCGGCGACGGTCCGGTCGATGCCGCCTACAAGGCGATCGTGCAGGCCACGGGCGTGGTCGTGACGGTGCGCAAGTTCGAGGTCCATGCCGTGACCATCGGCGAGGACGCACAGGGCGAAGCAATCCTGTATGTCGATGCCGACGGCCGCAGCTATCGCGGCTCGAGCATCAGCACCAATATCATCGAGGCCGCCAGCCGCGCTTTGCTCGAAGTCATCAACCGCATCGAGCTGTCGCACAATAACGCGACCCGCGGCGCCTCGGGCCGCGCGCAAGATATCGCGCGGCTTGCCCAAAGCGCGGTTTAGGAGCTGACATGCCCATACCTGCTACCCCTTATATATGGTTCAACGGCAAGCTGGTGGCCTGGGAGAAGGCCACCGTGCACGTGCTCGCTCACGCGCTGCATTACGGCTCCTCGGTGTTCGAGGGAGTACGGGCGTATGAGACGCCGCGCGGCGTGGCGATTTTTCGTCTGCGCGACCACACTCGCCGGCTGTTCGACTCAGCCAAGGTTTATCGAATACAGATCCCCTACTCCCAGGATCAGATCAACGACGCCTGTCGCCAGGTGATCGCGACGAACTCGCTGTCCCATGGCGCCTACATCCGGCCCATAGCCTTTCGCGGCTACGGCGAGATCGGCGTCGCGCCGAAGATCGATCCACCGGTGGATGTGGCGGTCGCGGCCTGGGAATGGGGCAAATACCTGGGTCACGAAAGCGCCGAGGCCGGCGTCGACGTCTGCGTCTCCTCCTGGCAGCGCGTCGCACCCAACACGCTGCCCGCGCTGGCCAAAGCCGGCGGCAACTACCTCTCGAGCCAACTCATCAGCCAGGAGGCGAAGCGGCTCGGTTTCGCCGAGGGCATCGGCCTCGCCCCAGACGGCACTGTAAGCGAGGGAGCCGGTGAGAACATTTTCCTGGTCAAGGCCGGCATATTGCTCACGCCCAATCTCGCGCATTCCGTTCTCGGCGGGCTGACCCGCGATACCGTCATGACCCTGGCGCGCGAACAGGGGCTGGAAGTGCGCGAAACATCCATTCCGCGCGAGATGCTCTATCTGGCCGATGAGCTGTTTTTCACCGGCACAGCGGCTGAAATTACCCCGATCCGATCGGTCGACCGCATCACCGTCGGCGCAGGTCATCGCGGCCCGATCACCGAAAAGCTGCAGCGCGCATTCTTCGGGCTGTTTTCAGGCGCTACCAACGACGCCTGGTCCTGGCTCGACTATGTCGATATGAATCTCAGCACGCGCAGCGTCGCGGCGGCTCACTGAGCGCGCGCGCGCGGCCACTCGAGCCTAAGACCATGAAGACCATGTTTCACAAGGTCTGGGAATCTCACGAGGTCGTGCCGGAAACGCCTGACACGCCGGCTGTGCTGTACATCGACACGCATCTGGTCCACGAAGTGACCTCGCCGCAGGCCTTCACGGTGCTGCGCGAGCGCGGCCTGAAGCTGCGTCGCCCCGAGCTCATGCTCGCTACGATCGATCACTCCAGTCCGACGCGCACCGAGCAGATCTTCGGCGGTGCTCCGATTACGATCGAATCGGCGGCGCAGCAGATTGCGCAACTCGAGCGCAACTGTGCGCAATTCGGCGTCGAGCTTTTCGGGCTCAAGAGCGACCAGCGCGGCATCGTGCACATCATCGGTCCCGAGCTCGGTCTCACGCAGCCGGGCAGTACCGTGGTGTGCGGTGATAGTCACACCAGCACCCATGGCGCTTTCGGTGCGCTCGCATTTGGCATCGGCTCAACCGAAGTTGGGCACGTTTTCGCGACGCAGTGCTTGCTGCAACGGCGACCAAAGACCTTTGCGCTGAACGTCGAAGGCACGCTGTGCAGCGGCGTTACGGCCAAGGATCTGATTTTGTCGATCATCGGACGCATCGGCGTCTCCGGCGGCACCGGCTATGTACTCGAGTATCGCGGCGCGGTCGTTCGCGCCCTGTCGATGGAAGAGCGCATGACTGTCTGCAATATGTCCATCGAGGCTGGAGCCCGAGCCGGCATGATTGCCCCCGACGCGACCACCTATCGCTACCTCGAAGGCCGGCCGCGCGCACCCAGCGGCGCTGCGTGGGAGCGCGCGCTCGAGCGCTGGCGAGCCCTGCCGAGCGATGCCGGAGCGCGCTTTGACCGCGAGATTACGCTCGCTGGCGCGGGGATCGAGCCGATGGTCACCTACGGCACCAACCCCGGCATGGTCATGGCCGTATCGGGTTCGATTCCCGCGCCGCACGATGACCCGGTATTCGATAAGGCCCTCGCCTACATGGGTCTGCATGCCGGCGAGCCAATCGGCAATCAGCCGGTCAACGTGGTGTTCATCGGCAGCTGCACCAATGGACGGCTATCGGATCTGCGCGGCGCTGCCCAGCTGCTGCGCGGCCGCAAGATCGCGCGCGGCGTGCGTGCGCTGGTCGTTCCCGGCTCACAGCAGGTCAAGAAGGCAGCCGAAGCCGAGGGCCTGGACCGAGTGTTCATCGAAGCCGGCGCCGAGTGGCGCGAGTCCGGCTGTTCGATGTGCCTGGGGATGAATGGCGATCTGGTGGGCGAAGGTGAATATTCGATCAGCACCAGCAACCGCAACTTCGAGGGCCGACAGGGCCCCGGTGCCCGCACGCTGCTGGCCAGCCCGCTGACCGCTGCGGCCAGCGCCGTGCGCGGCCGCGTGACCGACCCCCGCGAATTTCTCAATGGCTGACGATCTGCATGCAACCCATACGACAGATACGATCGCGCACCGCTGTGTTGCCGTATTCGAACATCGATACCGACCAGATCATTCCGGCACGGTTCCTGCGCACAACCAGCCGCGAGGGGCTGGGCCAGCATCTGTTTGCCGACTGGCGGCTCAATCCGGACGGCAGTCCGAATGCGTCCTTTCTGCTCAACCGACCCGAGGCCGCGGGATGCAGCGTACTGGTGGCCGGGCGCAATTTTGGCTGCGGCTCCTCGCGCGAGCACGCGCCCTGGGCGCTGCTCGACTACGGCTTTCGTGCCGTTATCAGCACCGAGATCGCCGACATCTTTCGCAACAATTCACTCAAGAACGGACTGTTGCCCATCGTGGTGGACGGCGCGAGTGGACAGTGGCTGCTCGAGCATCCGGGCGCCGAGGTTATGATCGATCTGCCAAACGCCACCCTTGAGCTACCGACAGGCACCGCGATCCCTTTCCCGATCGAGAGCTTTGCACGCTACTGCCTTGCCAATGGCGTCGACGAGTTGGGCTTTCTGCTGGCTCGCGAGCCGCAGATCAGCGCCTTTGAGCAGCGGCAGGCATCGTGAAAGCCCGCATCGCGATCCTGCCGGGTGATGGCATCGGTCCGGAAGTCATCGCCGAGGCGGTGCGCGTCCTGCGGGCCTCTGCTCGACGCCATGGCCACGAGTTTGCGCTCGAGGAGGCGCCATTCGGCGGTATCGCCATCGATCAGTCGGGCGATCCATTGCCGCCGGCCACGCTCGAGTGCTGTCTGCGTGCCGATGCGATCTTGCTCGGCGCCATCGGGGGTCCGAAGTGGTCGGCGCCGCAGGTCAAGGTCCGGCCCGAGACCGGGCTGCTTCGGCTGCGCCGGGAGCTTGGCGTCTACGCCAATCTGCGCCCGGTAAGCGTGCACCCTGCGCTGCGCAATGTCTCCAGCCTGAAGCCTGATCTGCTCGAAGGAGTCGACCTGATTTTCGTGCGCGAGCTCACTGGCGGCATTTACTTCGGTCCGAAGACCCGCGACGCCGAGCGCGCCACTGACCTATGCTCGTACACGGCGCTCGAAATCGAGCGCATAGTGCGCGTCGCGGCTCGTATTGCACGGACACGGCGCAAGCGGCTGCTGTCGATCGACAAATCGAACGTACTCGAGACCTCGCGACTGTGGCGCGAAGTGTGCGAGCGAGTGATGCGCAGCGAATTCCCGGATGTCGCGCTCGAGCATATGCTGGTCGATTCCGCAGCGATGCACCTGCTCCGCCGGCCGCGCGACTTCGACGTCGCAGTCACCGAAAACATGTTCGGTGACATCCTGACCGACGAGGCCTCGATGCTCAGTGGCTCCCTGGGATTGCTGCCTTCGGCCTCCCTCGGAGAGGGCACTCGCGGGCTGTACGAGCCGATTCATGGCTCGGCCCCCGACATTGCCGGCCGGGGAATCGCCAACCCCTATGGCGCCATTCTGAGTGTCGCGCTGCTGCTGCGTCATTCGCTGAGGCTCGAGCAGGAAGCGCGTGCCATCGAGCTGGCCGTGCACCGTGCGATCGATGACGGTGTGCGGACCTCGGACATCGTGGCACCATCGCACCGGGCCGCCTCGACTCAGGAAGTCGGCAATGCGGTGCTGGCCGCCATGGCTTAGTCGGCCGCGGCGCGGCGCTGCGGCCCCGCACATCCAAGTTCATGCCGCGCAGCCGTGACCGTGCCGGCAGTTGCGCAAGACCCGGCGCATCAGGAACACGCCGGCAATCGGCGTGCTGGGCAGCGTCAGCCTGAGTCGACGCTCGCAGCACCTGTAGTGCTTGCCGCTCGTCAGCAGGTCATCGAACAGTGCGATGCAAGTGCGCAACGGTCGGCAGCCCAGACTCTGAAGATCCAGGCGCAGATTGCCGTAGAGCGCCTCGACGCTCAGCCGCGATGGGTGCGAATGGTCCGGCACCGTGCTGTGCACCTGGTACAGCAGGGAGCGCACATCGACATCGTAGCCGGCAAATGCCAGCCCCAGAGTACGCGGCAGCCGGTCATCGAAGTCCGGATCGCCGCGGCGTTTCGAGGGCGGGATTGGCACCCAGGTACACTCTTCCGCTTGCTCACGAGGCACGGCATGGCGCAACCAGAGTGCCAGCGTCGCAATAGCCTGCTGCTTGTAATGCCGGCGCCGCGGATCGATTCGGGCAGCGGATGGCCGGCATTTGAAATTGCGAAGCAGCTGGTTGCAGTGGTCAGCTCGATAGTCTCTGCCGCCCGAGTACTGCGACAAGTACGCGCAGTGATCCGAGGCGGCGAGGAACGCATGCTCGCGCCGGTTCGACCCATCGAGCAGCGTCAGCGACGACGGCGCGACCATTGCGGCTCGAGCTGCAGCCGTGCTGCTCACAAGCACAGATCCTGATCGGCAGCATCGTGCTGCGCCTCGGACTTCGAAACCGAATGCTCCGAGCCCCGCTCCCGCGGACCCTGCTGCTGTTTGCCGGATTCAGGCCCCTGGGCGCCGTCCAGTGCATCGCGGCGCATCGTCAGCCATGCCTCGCGCGCCCGTCGGCGCAGCTCTTCGACGCCCGCAACAGCACCCGGAAGCGCCGTCAGCGCGCGGCTGAGGGCATCGGTCGGTACCGAGGCCTGGCGCGCGGCGCGTGCGGCGACGCGAGCCCGGTAGCGCTCGCGTATGCGTTCGGCCACCGCACTGCGCAGTCCTCGCCGCTCCATCTGGTAGGCGACGAAGGGAATGTGCGGCAGCGGCTCGCGATCGATGCCCTGCGCCTCGAGACTGCGATGGTCCACACGCGCCTCGAGCCCTGCCGCGCGAAAGGCATCGTTTACCAGCTCTGCCCAGCGCTCGCGAATCGCCACGAGCTCTTTCAGACCTGCGGGCAGGCCGCGCTTGAGCCGTTCGGAGTACGGCATGTCGAGACCGGCCTTGCCGCCAAGGCCGCTCGCCGTGACTTCACGGGTCGTCACGAGCAGATGCGCATGATGATTTCGCGGATCACCCCCCGGACGCGGCTCGTGTATTGCAAGATCAACGGCGAGCTGATGCCGATCGGCCAGCTCGCGCGAGAAGTTGCGGGCGAGATCCAGGCGCTGCGCCGGCGCGAGCTCGGCCGGAAGCGTGACTTGGTATTCGCGCGCCACCCTCGAGTCGCGGCGATGCTCCGCCGCCTCAGCGGCGTTCCAAAGCTGCGTCCGCTGTCGCGCCCAACTGGCATCCCCCGCTGCCAACGAACTGGGCAGAAAGATCTCGGCGTGGGTCACATCGCGGCGGCGCGAGTAATTGTGGATGGCACCGGTGCGCTCATCCCGAATTCGCTCGCCGGCGCGGTACGCAGCCGCGCCCGGCGCGCTGCGCCCCGCCGATCGCGAGATGGGATTGATCTGCAGCCGATAGAGCGCCATCGTCTCAACGCCGCAGTGACACGCGCCGCCAGCAGGCCGAGGAGGAGAGCTTCAGATACCCCGATAGATCCGGCAGCTGCTCGAGCTCGGACGGTAGCACCGCGGCTTCGGTCGCATAATGCTCGCTGGTCTGCAGCGAGCGGCGTGCGCCGCGGAGTGCGAAGCCGTTGTCGCGCTCACGCCCGCGCGAAGTCTGCCGCCGCAGCACCTCGCGATCGCCGATCAGTCGCGAGGCAAATTGCGACGTGCCGCCATTCTCACTGCCGGCACAGCGCAGGATCAGAGTGTTGCCACAGTTTTCGACAATGGTCTGAGCTTCGCCGGCACCATAAGTCGTGGAAACCTGGGCGATCGACTGGAAGCCGAGCACGCAACGGCCGCCGAACTTGCGCAGCCGCGCCAGTGCATCCTTGAGTCCATCGATGGCCCCGAGGGCATCGAGTTCATCCACTACGAACCATAATCGCTGGTCGCAGTTTTCGGGCTGACTCATGGCCTCTACGATTGCCAGTCGCACCCAGGCCGAGATGATCGCCCGCAGCGCCGCAATCTGACCGGCACGATACGGAATGAACAACACGCCACGTCCGTTGCGAACCCATTCGCGCACCGAAAACAAACGCGCCCGCTGCGCCTTGATGTGTTCCAGCGCTCCGACCGCAGAGAGCATCACAGAACGGATAGACCCGAACATGCGCGCGTTCTCCGCTTCGAGAAACGGCTGCGCCGAGGTTCCCGCCACAAGCACGCGCAGCTCATCGTTCGGCGCCATCGCCAGAAGTCGCCAGAGTTCCGAGAGATTGTGGCCACGCCGACCACAGCGACACCGAATCAAGGCAGCGAAAAAGGTGCGCGCATAAGCACGCCACTCGCGGGTCGAAGGGTCCTCACTGTGCGGTATCAGTGCGCTCGCGAGCTGCTCGATGTCATAAGCATCGCGGACCTCCGCAAACGGATCCCATTGCACCGCATCGGCCTCGAAGGGATTGAGCACGATGTCGCCGCGATATCGGCGATGCAGGCGCGCCAGATAGCCGCCGTCCGGATCGCTGATCACCGCCCGGTCGCCGCGCTGCAGCGCAGCCTCGAGCAGCTCGCGGATGGCGGTCGACTTGCCCGTGCCCGTGGTGCCGACCAGCTTGAAGTGCTTGGTTTCGTCGAGCGGGGCCACGGCGAGGCCAGCGAGCGTAATGCGGTCGCGATGTTGTCGCAAACCGCGGAAATGACGCATCCATGGCTGGCGCCGAGCCTCCAGGATCAGCGTGCCCCGCCGATGCAGCTCGTACGGACGCGGCTTGCGCCACAGCCATGCGCTCAGGGGCAGCAACACGACGGCCGCCAGCGCGGCCGCGTGAATGGCTGCAGGCACTGAGTCAAGATCTGTCATCTCAATAACCCTTGACCACGAGATAGTCCGCTTGCTCGCCGTAGGCCGGCGCCTTGCGATCCACCCGTACACACCAGCGCTGATCGGCGCCGCAGCGCCGAAGATCGATCAGGCCGCCGCGTTGCTCGAGCCTTTCGAGCGCAGCCGTGAGTTGCTCGCGTCGCAATCGCAAGGCGTCGAGCTCCCCTGCCGAGGGGAGCAGCCGCCAAGCGCACAATGCCATTGCGGCACCGGACAATAACGTCACCACGAGCGCCGATGCGAGCAAGCGAGCGCGGGCAGCACGCTCGAGCGCGCGCACCGCTTGAATCGCGCGCGTGCTCTCCTCTATCAGCGCGCCGAGCTCCTCAACCAGCGTGCACCGAATCTGCTCGCGCACCAGAGTGTCGAGTTCCTGCGTGTGCGCCTTGAGCTGTTTGAGGCTCGAAGCGATGGCTTTCTGCTGCACTTGCGCGCTTTCCAGCAGCAATCCGCACTGTAGACTCGCATCATCGAGCGGCGCGGCAGCCGTCACAGCGTCTGCTCCGCGCCGTCCCGTGAGCGCTGCGCTGCCGCGCTGACCTTGCTGCGTGCCGCAGATGGGCGCCGGCGCGCGCGACTCATCGACGGCTCAGGCACGTCGGCGTTGGCTTCCGGCTCTGCCCTCGCCGTTGGCAGCGTCGAGCGGCTGACCGGCACAAACGCCGGCGTGTCGGGCTCGCCCCGGTGGACCGTAGCCAGCCGAGGCAGACTCACGCGAAACCACTGTTCACCCGAAGCAAATTTGAGGTAGCCGGCTAAATCCGGCAATTGTTCAATTTCCGAGTCCATGACCGCCGGTTCAATACTGAATTGCTCGCTGCGTGTCACCGAACCGAGTATGTCGCCGTCGCCGCGGGTCCTCGATCGGGTCGTGCGCAGCACCTCGCGCTGCCCGATCAATGTTGAGGCGAATCGCGATGTACCGCCGCCTTCGCTGGCCGAGCAGCGCAGAATGAGCGTATTGCCGCAATTCTCGACGATCGTATGGGCATCGCCTGCGCCGTAAGTGCTCGCGACCTGTGCAATGGACTGCAAGCCGAGGATGCACCTGCCGCCGAACTTGCGAACGCGCGCAAGCGCATCCTTGAGTCCATCGATTGGGCCGAGCGCGTCGAGCTCATCGATCGCGAACCATAAGCGCTGATCTGCCTCCGGACCGGCCATCGTCTCGAAGATCGCGATGCGCATCCATGCGGAAACAGTCGAGCGCAGAGCTGCAATCTGATCCGCTCGGTAGGGAATGAACAGCACGCCACCCTGCCCGGACTGGCCACGCTTGACCCACTGCCGTATCGAAAACGCCGGCCCTTGTTGCTGCGCGATGTGCTCTAGCGATGCGACTGCCGAGCTGGCCACGGAGCGAATCGAATCGAACATGCGGCCGTTGTGTTGCTCCAGGAAGGGCTGCGCCGGCGTGCCCGCCGTGAGAGCGCGCAGTTCCGCCGTCGGAGCGATGACCAGCAGGCGGTACAGTTCGCCGACGTCGCGGATGCCGGCGGCGTGCGCTTGGCGAGTCACGGCGGTCAGAAACGTGCGGGCGTAGCCGTGCCAGCTGCGATCGCCTGCCTCCTGGTCAGGTAGCAGTGAGCGCGCCAACTGCTCCACGTCATAGGGCTGCTGGATCTCACCGAACAGATCCCACTTGACCGAGCGTTGATCGAAAGGATTGAGCAACACATCGCCGCGGGTCGGCTCGAAGTAGCGCCGCAGATAGCCGCCGTCCGGGTCGGCGATGACGGCACGATCGCCACGCCGAAGCGCCGGACCGAGCAGCTCGCAAATGGCCGTGCTCTTGCCCGTACCGGTCGTGCCGATGAGCTTGAAGTGCTTGGTCTCGTCCGCCGTTGCAACCGCCAAGCCGGCGAGCGTGAGCTCGTGCGTGCGTGCGGATCGGTGTGTAGCGCCTTGAGCTCCGCGGACTGTCGGCGCTTCGGCTCGTTCAGAATTGACCACCATGGTACCGCGTTGATGCTGCAGCGCACGTCTGCGCGGCGCCCCCAAGGCGCGCCCGGTGGCGTATCCGAGAGCCGCGCTTAGCGTGCCGCCGACCAGCAACGCCATGCCCTGCGAGAGTGGGCCGACAGCCGCCAACCCTGCACCCGCTACGGCCGTCAATGGCGCCGCGACCACCGGCGAGAGCAGCAGTCGCGGCAGGTCGGCTCGCGCGCGAATCATCGCGGCCAGCATGGGCGCTTGAATACTCGCGTATGCCAGCGCGAGCCCGGACCATCCGTGCATCAGCGCCCCGACCGAAGCATGCGCCAGCATTTCAGACCCCCGAGTCCAGCGCTTCGAGTCCCCGCCGCTTAAGGTCAGGCTCGTACCAGATCTCGTCGATGAAGCGCCGCTGGCGCGTGCATGAGAATTGAATGACTACATCGATCAACTGATACAGCAGAGCCCTAATCTCATGTCGCGCGAACTCGCGACCGGCACTGCTCTGCTTGATCAGCAGCATCAGCTGCTCGAATGCCAGCGCGGCGCTGGATGCGTGCACGCTCGTAATCGAGCCGGGATGTCCCGAATTGACGTTGCGTAGATAATCGAACGCCTCTTCTGATCGCAGCTCTGCCAGCAGGACGCGATCGGGCTTCATGCGCAGGCAGGACTCGAGCAGTTGCTTCGGCGTCACTCGGGCGAGACCCTGATCGTCCTTCGAATAAAACAGACGAACATGATTGGGATGCCGGTCGAGCACCAGTTCTCGGGCGTCTTCGATCGTGATCAAGCGCTCATCGCTCGGAATCTCGCGGATCAACGCCTTGGTCCAGGTCGTCTTGCCCGAGCCCGTCGGCCCAGACACCAGGATGTTCTTGCGCGCTACGACGGCCAGGCGCATAAATGTCTCATAGCGCTTTTCCGCCAATAGCTCGAGCAGCTTCGATTCGGTCGTGTCGCGAATCTGACCCGAGCGCCGCGCGTGACTGAAGACACCGCGGCGCGCCAGTTCTTCCAGCGACCAGTGCTGGTCGGATGGCCGACGAATGGTGATCGCCACCGTGCCCGGTGTGGTCGCGGGCGGCAGCACGATCTGTACGCGCTGGCCGCCTGGCAAGGCCGCCGACAACAGCGGCGAGGCGGCGTCGATGCGCTGACCGGTAAAATTAGCAACTAATTTGGCGAACCGCACACACCAGTCGAGACTGATCTCTTGCATCAGCTCGCGCCGCCAACCTGTCGTGGTTTCGATGAATGCCTCTCCGGGGCGATTCACACACAGCTCAGTGACCATCGGGTCATCGAGAAAGCGCTGCACGATGCGCAGCGTCAGACCCAGCGCCGAGGTCCCGGATCGATCCCCGGCAGGCGCCTGATAAGAGCCGGCGGTGGCCGGATCAATCAGATTTGCCGGCACGGCGAAGCTCGTAGACATTCGTGAAGTCGATATCGCGGGCGACCAGAATCTGAATTCGATCACCATTGGCTTTGCGCACCGTCGGTGCAATATTCAGCGTGTTCTTGAATATCTCGGTCGTCACATCTTGCGTTGCCGTTGGGTTGTAAATGACCGTGCCGCTGCCCCGACTCGAGGACTGCACGGCCGCCTGGACGGCGCCATCGATGGTGGAGATGAACAGCGCCGCGCCGAAGCGCTCCCAAAAGTGGCGCTCCACGGTTCCTGCGAGGCCCGCACGGCCCAGCTCATCGGTGGCGGGGGAGTCCAATGGAACGATCACGCCCGTCGGCGTACGCGCTTCAGTCCACAGCACGAACACTCGCGCCATGCCCTGCTGTACCTGGCCGCGGGTTTCCCCGACCAGTTTGGTGCCGCGCTCGAGCAGAATGACCTCGCCGTCGACACCGAATGTATCCGTGGCGGTAACGCAGGTTGTCATGCCAGGCAGTGTCGAATCGATCGCGGTCTCGAGCGTGCAATCGATGAATGCTCCCTTCGGCAGCAGCAGGCGTTGCCCCGGCAACAGACGCGCCGGTGATGTGTTCGTGATCTGAGCACGCAGCAGCGGTGCGATTGCCCCATCCGCCGGCAACGCGCTATTGCCGGTCGTCGCAGCGTTCGGCGTCGTCGCCGCGATACTGGATGCCGATGGCGCGACGCTCGACGGCGTGGTGGCATCGCCAGCGCCCGTTGCCCGCTCGAAGGCAATGCCGACGAGTCGTCGCTGCAGGGTTGAGGGCATCGGAGGCGGTGCAGACGCCGTTGCCACAGGCGCTAATAGAGCCAGCTTCGAATTGGCTGCGACATCCACCGGCGCGCTTTGCATTGCCAGCAGCGATGCGCTCGAGCCGGCGGTCGAGACCAGCGCAGCGGACGGCATGATGGCGCCCAGGGCAGGCAATGCCATCTCGGCCTTGGCACGACTGTCGAAGGCCGCCTGCGCCTGCTCGTGAACCCGCGACTGACGCCGCCCGGCGTGCACATAATAGGCAGCGAGAACGGCGGCACCCATCGCCAGCATGAGTCCGATTGCCAGCAGATTGCCGACCCTCGAGTGCAGCGACAGCAGGTGGCGCACCGCCGGCAGACCGCGCTCGCCATCGACATTGCCGCTCTGCATAGAGTTCATCGCCGCAGCTCACGCGTCGAGCGTTCGACCGACGGGGTAATGGTGCCGGATTGCAGCTCGCGCCCATTACCGCCGAAGCTTCGATTGACGATGCAGCCCTTGAGATTGCCGCGCCGGACTAAGAATTGTCGCGCCAACCGATGGATCACAACCTCCCCGTCCTGCACGCTGAAGTTGAGCAGGGATTCGGATCCGTCGTCATTGCGTACGAACAGCGCCGGCAGCTCGCCGCCCGGATTGAAGCGCAGGTGCGTATGCACGCCGTCGTCAAAGGCCGCCAGCGGCAGCAAAGCCGCACTGCCGCAATACCAATAATCGCGATTGCGGCGTGCCGCAGCGGCGCTCTGCTGCAGCGCGTGCTCGATGCCGCCTTCAGCATGCGTGGCGTCCGTGCTCGGGGGCGGCGTATATGCGAAACGCATTGCGTAGATGAGCTCGGGCGCTGCCTCATCGGGCGCTGCTGCGGAGGTCACCTCGTAGTAAAAGTGATAGGTTCTGCGCGTAGTCAAGATCGTCAGATTGGTACGGACCTTCGAGGCCTTCGGCTTTATGAACAGATGATTGTCTTGTGCGGCAAAGCCCAGACCATCGATATCGCCCGCACCCAAGCCGACGAAGGCTTCACCGGCCTCGAATTCAAGATCGATCTGGTAACCGACATAGCCATGCAATCGATAGATTCGATCCGCGTCATAGGGCACCGCGCGTATGCGCCGATCGGAAGGCACCGCGCTGCCGGCGACCCCCCGCTGGTCGGCCTGACCCAGACATGGCAGGCAGAGCAGGACCAACACCATCACCGTCGAAATCATGCGTTTCACGGCGATGCCGCCTTGTCCGCGAGCGGCCCAGCCGAGGACAGATCGATCGCCACTTCCGGCTCCGAGACGAAGTCTATAATTCTGAATCCCAAGGGATTCCAGCCTCGCAGCTTCGGGTCATTCGATGGCGTTGAGTAACCGTACTGAATGGTGGCAATCCAGCGAGTCATCCGCTCCGGAGAGCCGTTGGCCTGCAGCTCGCTCTTTACGTACCGAACCTGGGCCAGGTCGGACACGCCGCTGCCACGCTTGAAAAAACTGACCGCTTGCACCTGCGCGCGGGTCAGGCTGCCGTCGCGATGCACGTTCAACGGTGATTTGGGATTGGTCTTCTGCCACAACGCGTACCAGGCCTGGTTGCGCTGCGCGCCGTGGAAGGCCCCGCACTCTTCGTAGTCACTCTCGGCCGTGGAGTAGTTGAACCGCTCGCACACCGTGACGTAGTGGCTCAGAAAGTAGCGCGTTACGGCCTCATCCATCGGCGCACCAGCGGTGTATACGGGAACCACATCAACCATGCCGGTAGAGTTGTCCACGCGAATGACGAAGGGTTCTACCTTTTTTAATGGCATCAGCGTCGCTACAGCGCACGCAGCGCTCACCGCGCACAACCACCCACCCATCGCGACTCGCCAGGCAATGCGTGCGTTGCGCTGCGTGAGTGCCACCCGGTCGGTATCCCAGCGCGCCGCTTCCTTGAAGTAACTGTCCAGTTCCGTCGTCATGCGATGCACTCACGGGCTTGCTGCAGCGGGTCTGGCGACATCACCATGCACAGCGGCAGTGGCCGCATTGATCGGTTGCAAGGCACCGTCACAACGCACTTCGCGCGCGGCGCAGGCTATTTGCAGCAGACCCAAGCAGACGATGAGCAGCCATTTCATGCTTGTCCTCCTCCGCAGGTGAAACTCGAATGCATCCGACAAGCGCTCCGCGCCTGCTACGGCTCGCGCCACGATGGGGCGGCGGTATCGCTCCTGGACGCCGCCGTCGCCGTCGCCGCTGCCACCGTCGCCGGCCGGGCCTGAGCTGAGTCGGCGAAAATAACGCTGGCTGCGATGGCCTTGGCTGGTCGCGAAAGACTGCGTCCATGGCCAATTCCCCAGGCCACTATGCGGCTGACCGCACCAAAGCTGCTGAGCGCGAAGCCGCCACCCAGCCCGGCGGCAATCGGCATGATCTGCCGCATGAGCAGAAACACCAGCACCGATACCAGCACCATGTCGAGCGCATCGACAGTCAGAATGGCCGCGCCCCGGGACGCCGTCTGCGCCGCGTAGGATTCCACCACCTGCAACAGCAGCGCGGCCACCATCACGGTGAGAATCGAAATCAATGCGTAGGTCGCCAATTGCGCAATCCACGCCTCGAAGAAGCGGCGCGTGCTGTCAAACAGAAGCAGTGCGATGAACAGGGGACCGATCGCCAGCAGTACGGCACAGGCGATGCTCGACAGCGCAATCAGGAACATTGCATAGATGCACAGCAGCCCCATCAACAGCCACACCACGGCGCCCGCGAGGTAGTAGCCGAAATCGCTGCCAAACACGCCGCCCTTGACCCAGAGCTGCTGTGCGACCGCACCGCCCTGCTGCCAAATCGCGTCTATGGTTCCGACAGGATCATTCGAGCCCACGACTGCGGCGGCCAGCTGCGCCGGGGCGGTATAGAAGGAGTCGACGATGACGGTGTTGTAGAGCCACAAGTGCAACGCCACACCCAACACGACCGCGAGCACGACGATGCGCTTGAGCCCCTGACCGAAGGGCTCTTCGATCCTTCCGGTCAGGTGTAAATACCCCCAGAGCATCAGGTACACCGTGGATAGGGTGACGATGGCTGGCTCGAGCGCGGCAGAGACGCGCGCGGTATTGCTGCCGATGTAGCCCGCGAGCACTTGATTGAGCCATGCCCAAAACGTTTGAAAAAATCCCATGGATGCGCGGATTCCGGCTAAGGCGGTACGGGCTCGAAGCGCGTGGCAAATTGGCCATGGCCGGCGATGATCCGCTCACGCTGGCGCTGGCGCGCCGCCCACTCCTGGCCAACCGCCGTCTGATTGAGCACCTGCAACTTGGTCTGCTCGTTCTGCAGCATGCCCTGCTCGGCTTCGATGCGCGCCTGCAGCTCCAGAATCCCTTTTTGATCCTTGGCTGTCGGAATGGCGTCGATCAGCTGCTGGATCGATGCGAACCGGCCACTGGTGGTGCTCAATGCAGCCTGCGCCAGCGCCTGCAGCAGCGCGACTGACTCCCGCTCGGAGGCGAGCTGGGTGCGCTCATCGCTTGACAGCGACGCCAATTGCCGTGCAGACAGCACGGCGTTGGCTTGCAGGCTGCTCTGCACACTCGCCGACAATGTGCCGAAGCCACCGGCGCCGCCTTGCAATATGCCCGAGATCTGTGCCCATTGGGTCGGCAGATAGTTTCGCACCGTGCCGTCGAGCAAGGATTGCATTCCCCGGCTTCCGATCGTCGACTGATATTGCGCCTGCACCGCAGACAGCTGCGCCCGCGCTGCGGCGAGCTGCTGCGCCAGCGTCTGCGCCTGCTGCAGCAGCTGAGTCAGCGAAGCGACATCGATGACTGCGAATTGGGCGCGCGCGGCCGAGCTCGCCACCAGTAATGCGAGCGCCGCAGTCAAGGCTCTTCGATGTGTCAGTTGCATGCGGACTGCTCCACCATAAAGGGCGACGTCGCGGGCAACACTCCGTGGTCGCGAAGAAACCGCGGCAGCCAATCACCCGGATCAGCGCTGCTTGCGGCAATTATTTCGTGCATGCGCTCAACCTGCTGCGCGCGGCCCGATATGACCGACAACTCCGCGTCGAATCCCTTCAGATCGAGCTGGCAGACCACACTGTGATGACCCTGCTTGACCAGAAACATCCGTGAGCCAGGTTCCAGCTGCTGCTTGATGAGCTGGAATTCGCGTTCGGTCAGCCCGAAACCGTGCATGTACTCCTCGGCGCTTGCATCGGCGTTCGGGAAGAACACTTTGGTGGCCGTCTGCTCAATGATGGTGCGACTGATCGCGCTGTCGAGCACGTCGCTGGCGCTTTGAGTCGCCAGACACATCACGGCATTGAGCTTGCGCCAGGTCTTAGGACCGTCCTTGGCGAAGTTTTCAAACGCAGGATCCGCCAGCAGCCGCCAGAACTCGTCCATCCAGCAAACCAGCCTGCGGCCGTCGATCAGCTGCCGCACCAGATGAAACAGATAGAGTGTCACGGGCGCGCGTGCGAGCTCGTGATCGATAAACTCGGTGACATCGAATCCGATTACCGACGGGCGCGCCAGTCGCGGAATGACCGAGTCCTCAGCGTTGTCGAACACCCAGGCGTAGTCGCCCTGTGTCGAAGCGCACCAGCGGCTAAGGCGGGCATGCATGCCCTCCGGATCGGTCGGATCCAGAAATTCAATTAATCGCGAGAGGCGGCGCATCGACCGATCCAGCGACAAGGTGCCGTGCAGCGCCTGCTCGAGATCGGATCGCTGACGTACGCTGAGTTCGCCGGCCGCGGCGCGTCCGACCAGTGTTTCCAACCAGAGCTTCAGGAAGTCAACGTGCCTGGGTGATGGTGGCAATTGCAGAGGATTGAACCCCGTCGCGATGCCGTTGCTCAACGGCAGATACTCGCCATGCAATGCGCGCACCAAAATCTCGAGACCGCGGTCCCTGTCGAAGATCACCTGCGTGGTGCCGCGGCCCTCCAGCATGGCGATCAGAAAGCCGATGAATACGGTCTTGCCGGAGCCTGTAGGACCGCAGATGAAAGTATGGCCGGTGTCCTTGCGGCTGCCCCCGTCGGGGTCACGCGGATCGCTCGCATGCAAGGAGAAATAGTATGGCGAGCGCGCACTGCTCATGAACAGCGTCAGCGCCTCGCCCCAATGATTGCCGCCCGCTCGGCCTGTGGGATAGTTGTGGAATGAGGACATCGCGGCGAAGTTGCGCGATGTAATCGGTGCCTTGCGTGGCCGCATCGGAAAATTTCCGGGCAGCTGGGCCCAGTACGCCGCTTCCAGAGCTAGATCCTCGCGCGCGACCGTCATGCCGGTGTCGGCCAGCAGAGAGCGAGCCAACGCCACAGCATCATTGAGCGGCTTGAGGCGGACGGCGAGGCCGCAGCCGGCGTCCTGCGCTACGTCCGCGAACACTTGCAGCGATAAATGATGCTCGCCCATGACAAATTCATTGCAGGTCAATGCGTCCAGCGCGACCCGCAATTCCTGCGCTTGCGAGACGCCGAAGTCGCCGGCGTTTGCCAAACGGTTGAGCTGGCGCTGCAGCAGCGCCTGACCGGCCGCCTTCGACAGGAACGCAAAGGATTGCGTCAGCACGTAGGCAAATGGCGCCGACAGCAGTCGGTTGTACATACCCACGACGTTCGGTGACGGGTACTCCTTAATTCCAAGCATGGCCGCGGCACGCGTGACGGTCGGCGCGCGGTATTCGATCGCCTCGTTGCCGAAGAACAGCCGCGACGTGGCCAGGGTTTCGTTGAGCGGACTGCGGCACAACGGCACGCGTTGCCATTCGCCATTGATAAGCACACCGAGAAACTCGAGCAGCGCCGAATAGCTGGTGCCGCCAGCGCGATAGCATGTGAGCAGCTGTGGCTCGTAGCGAGCCAGCGCGACGCTCACGGCCTGCGCGAGCTTGCCGCATGTTTCCAGTGCCTGCTGCGTCTCCAGTGGCGATTCCTGTCGGCGTGTCAGGCTCAGCGCCCTGGCGAGCGTGCCCTTGGCCAGCGCCGCCACCGGCCGCAGTACGATCGACAGATAGAGCTCGTTGACCATGAGAGATTCATGGGTAAGCCGTTCATCGTACTTTTCGAGTAGCGCAGCGGCGAACCCGCCGCTGCGCGCACCTGGGCACGGGGTTGCCTCGCGGCGTCGAATGACATGGGTCCAGAGGGCGACAGATGGACTTGCGATGTTGCGCCATAGGATATTGAGCCGTTCGTGCCAGTTGTTGAGCTGCGAGTCATCGGCGCTCTCGAAGCTCGCGCCCGCAAGTCGGAATACCTGCACGTAATCGAGCAAAGTCGTGCGCACGACACTGTCGCTGAGCTGCACGGTGTAGGGAATGCGCTCGGCCGCAAGCAGCTCGCGACTCAGCGGCCATGTACCGCTCGCCGCCCTCATCGATGAACTCCGCCGTCAGCACTCCAGACCTGGGGCGCAGGCGCAGCGATACTGCGCCGCGCGCTCCGGCGCGAGACCGGCAGGCTCAGTGGGCTGTAGCTGGCCGCCTGCCAGAGCCGCAGATTGCCCCAGAATGCCGGTAGACGTGTGCGCGCCCAAAGAACGATTAGATCGAAAAAACGCGGATCGCGCGCGCACAGCAGCGCGCACAGTGCATGGATCGGTACGCAGAGCAACAAGGCCAATAGGTTGCGGGTCAAAAGAAACACCTCCATGGTGAAGACCATGTTGAACAGCAGCGCCGCATACGTGACGCCCCAGCGCATCGGTGGCCGCGTCGCGCCGACGAACAGTGGATCGGCTGCCAAACCTGCGTTGCGTACACTCATTGCTCAGACCCCGAACATGCCACGGACCCAGGTGACGATTTGCGGTGCGCCGAAGGCGATGGCGATACCGAGAATGGCCCCGATGCACCAACCCCAGGACATGCGGTTTGCCATGGCCATGGCACCGAGCGCCATGACCAGAATCACGGCAATCGGAGTCAGCCAGGCCAGAATGTTGGTCTGCAGCGCGGTCGCTCCGGTCATGAACGGCGACGCCTGCGCTGCGACGAGCCGCGGCACGGCCAGTGCGCAGCTCCAAGCAGCCACGCGCACCGCGCGACGGATCCAGAAGTACACCGGTTCTGCCACGGCGGCGGCCCTCCCTCAAGCCGCACTCGAGACGCTGTCGTGCAAGCCGGCGTCCTCGCGACGGTGGTCCAGCTCTTCGCGCTTGACTTTTCCCGGCGCACCAAACCGGAAGCCGTCGACCACGAAGGAGTAGTCGTACTGCCGCTCACCCTGCTGATCGGTCCAGTTGTTGGCACGAATGCGCGCGTCGAGAATCAACTGATCGCCCTTGCGGGCATTGTTTGCAATCACCTCGCCCAATGCGCCAAAGGCGACAAACCATAGACTGGTCACGATCTCGCGTGCTGTGCCATCCTCGTCCTTACCGGCGTAGTCATTGCCGATGAGGCAAAAGCGCGTGTACGCCGTGTCGCCCTTTGCCACCAACTCCGGATTCTTGGCAAGATTGCCGATTGCCGTTACGGTGAAGCTATTCATTGTCGAACTCCTTGCTGCTCATACAGTCCGCGTCGGACCAGGTGGCAGCGACTCTAGCGAGCACAAGGGTTCGAGGGAGCCAGGGCTAATGCTGGTATTCGTGCAGAAACTCGCCGCATGGCGCGTCGCTGCGGGTGTATCGTCTGCACTTCCGAGCGATGGAGCGCAAGCGCATGTCCTCTAACCCCGATCAATTAAGCCACGGCGAGATCGAGCAATGTGTTGACGAGATCGATGAATACATCGAGCGCCTGGACCGCTACCCGCCACCGGTGCTCGCCTTCGCACTGCGGGCGCATTTGGCTGGATTGCTACGAGCGATGGTGGACAGCCACGTGTGTTCGCGCGAGCAAGTACGGCAGTTTGTGTTGGAGCTTGAACAGGAGGCGCTCGGTGTCGGATAAGGCAATCGAGCGCGTGATCGTGCCGCCGACGCGAGATCTCGGCGATGGCTTCAATGTGCAACGCGCTTTTCGCTGGATGGACCGCGCTATGTGTGGTGGAACTTCGTTTCCAGCTCGCGCGAGCGCATCGAGCAGGCCAAGGCAGCCTGGCGCGACCGGCGATTCGAGCGTGTGCCGGGGGATGAGCACGAATTCATTCCCCTGCCGGCCGAGGCCACCGCCGCGGTCGGCGGCCGCTCATCGCCCGAAGGTAGCGCCTTATAATATTTATGTTTCATAGAGTTATAGATATTTTCTAGAAAATAGACGATGGACGAGTTGCACCACGCCGACCGCGCGGCCGCGGGCCTCGCGACATCTGTCCCGGGTTCGGCTAGGGTAATTGCCGTAGCCGCTGACATTGGATGCGGGGCCCCACCATGAGCGATATCACCGTGCCGACCCAGGGCAGCCAGCCGCGGATCGACGCCAAAGCGCTGCACCTGATGGCGACCGCGGCCTGGATGTCCATCCTTCTGGGCGTCATCGTTGAGTGCGCGGTTCTGATCACGCGCGCGGCCGCCGGCACCTCGCCGTATCTGCTGCAGACCATGGCGGAATTTGCCGGCAGCGTGACTTGGGCGGTCATCGTCTGCACCGGCATATCGCTCGGCAGCGCCGCCGCGCGGCATCGCGAGCGCATCATGGGGCTCATGGGATTGCTGTGCGCACCGCTCGCCTGGGCGCTCGCGAAGGGAGTCCAGCACGGTACACTGGTCATGCTGGCTGCGCCGGCCGATAAGCTAGGACCTGCAGTGCTGCAGGTTGGCGCTCTCAAAACGGTTGAATACACGCTGCTGGCGTTGGCGGTGGCGAGTCTGATGCGACGGAGTCAGGCTACGCTGAGCCAGCACCTCCTGGTTGGACTTGCCATCGGCGTGGTCTTTGGCGCCGCCATTGTCGGCATCAACCTCTGGCACGCTCCGGGCCGCGTCATGCCGACCGCACGTTTGTTGGGTTTGGCAGTGAACGAAATTATCTTTCCGATTGGCTGCGTGGCTGTGCTGCATTTCGTCTCGCGGCTGAACACCCTGGGCGTCGAGTTGCAACCACGCAGACCTGCAGAAATGCCGGGTGCCGCACCTGGCGGCCTCGGCATGGGGCCTGGAGAGCACGGGCAATGAGCACCTACATCCACTTTTACGACGCCAAGACGGGGCTTTTCACCGGCGTGTCGATGCACACGAATGTTACCTCGCCCAAAGCCGTCAAGGGCTTCATCGCCGAGAACACGCCCGCGGGACACGGCGCCTATGTGGGCTATGTGGATGCGCTGTCACAAAAGATAGACGTCGAATCCGGCCTGCTGGTCGATTATCGGCCACCCGCGCCTTCGCCGCGGCACGAGTGGAATCCGAGCATTAAACGATGGCAGCGGCCAGTGGGCCTCAAGCGCTCCGCGGCGCTGGCTCGAATTGCCGAATTGGAGCAGGGCCAGCATCGCACGGTCCGCGAGACGCTGATTCGAGTCTGCCATGCCGTGGATGCGCTCAAGGAAGCCCTGGCGTCGGAATCGCCCCAGGTGCGCGACGCGGTCGATCGCATGTACGCAGCGCTTTCCCGCCTGGAACTGCTCGAGAAGGAATTGGGGCAGCTGCGCGCGGATCTGTGATCCGGCTCGTTGCGGTGCCGGTCAGTCGACGAACAGATCCTGCAGGAACTCCTGCGTACCTGGTACGAGTGCGTAACGCTCCAGATCGCTGATGCCGTGTGCGCGCAGCAGCGTCTCATCGATGAAGAAATTGCCCGTTACGCTGCGCGCCTCGCTGGTCAGGATCAGCCAGGCGGCATCGGCCAGGATTTCGGGCTTGCGGCATTTGCGCGTGTCGAGCCCTGGGAGCGTTTGCAGCGCTGCGGTCGCAATCAGCGTCCGTGGCCATAGACTGTTGACCGCAATGCCGTGCTGCCGGAACTCATCCGCATGGCCCAGCGTGCACATGCTCATGCCGTACTTGGCAATGGTGTAAGCCACGTGGGGCGCAAACCACCGCGGCTGCAGCGACAACGGCGGCGACAGATTCAGGATATGCGGATTGCGGCCGGCAGCGCCACTGCGGATCAATGCCGACAGGCAGGCTTGTGTACAGGCAAATGTGCCGCGCACGTCCACATCGAGCAGCAGATCAAATCGCTTCATCGGCGTAGCCGGTGTCGAGGTCAGACTGATCGCACTGGCGTTGTTGATCAGTATGTCGATGGTGCCGAATCGCTCGAGCGCGGCCTCGACCGCCTGGGCAACCGCGGCCTCGTCGCGGATGTCGGTCCGGGCGACCAGCGCCTGGCCGCCGGCGGCTTCGACTTCCGCGGCCGCGCTGTACAGCGTGCCTGGTAGCTTGGGATTAGGCTCGACCGTCTTAGCCACCAACACGATTTGGGCGCCATCCTGGGCCGCCCGGCGGGCGATCGCCAGACCGACGCCGCGCGATGCGCCGGTGATGAACAGTGTCTTCCCGCGAAGCGATCGTAGCGGCTCGCTGCTCATGTACCCCGCCCGGCTCTGATCGGCAGTTGTCTGATCGTAACGCGCATCATCGAAGCTTGCTGAAGTCCGGTGCACGCTTTTGCAGGAAGGCCTGCAGCGCTTCGCGCGCCTCGGGGCTGCGCAGGCGGGCAGCAAACAGCGCGCCCTCCTGCTGCATCGCGTGCGCGGTAGCCTCTTTGCAGGCTGCGCGCATCAGGCGCTTGGTGTCGCGCACCGCACCCACCGGCAGCCTATTGAAGCGCATCGCCACGCGCCGCGCGTGTGCCAGTAAATCCTGCGCGGGAATGATGGCGCTGGCAATGCCTGCGGCGAGCGCCTCGGCGGCCCCGATCGGTTGACCCAGCAGCAGCGACTCAGCCGCTCTCGCCTGCCCCATTCGCTGTGGCAGCAGCAGGGTCGAGGCGAACTCCGGCACCAGACCCAGGGCGACGAACGGCAGCAGCAGCTGCGCCTCATCGCTCAAGTACACCAGGTCGCAGTGCAACAGCATGGTGGCACCGATACCAATGGCAGCACCGCCCACCGCGGCCACGACCGGCTTGTCGCAGTCGATCAATGCCTGCATGAATCGCCACACGGGCGCATCGGCCCCCAGCGGTGGCTGCTGCATGAAGTCCTCAAGATCGTTGCCGGCCGTAAAGATGCCCGGCTGCCCGGTGATCAACAGTGCCCGGACCTCGCCGTTCGAGCGGGCAGCCGCGATTGCATCGGCCATGGCCTGGTACATCGACTGCGTCAGGGCGTTCTTTTTTTCGGGCCGCGCGATCTCGATCGTGGCCACGCCGTCAAGGTTCGCGCTCTTGATGCTCATGGGTCACCCCGTCTGGTCAGCCGATATATTCACGGCTCACGCGCGCGCTCAGCCCGGTGAACAGTTCGTAGGAGGCCGTACGCGCGCACTCGGCAATCGTGGCCGCGGGCAGTTGCGGCCCCCACAGCAAGACCTCGTCCCCCACCGCCACGCGATTGCAGTCGGTCACATCGATCGTAATGGAATCCATCGATACGCGCCCGACCAGCTTCGCGCGTTGAGCGTTGACTAACACCGGCGTGCCGTTGCCCGCGTGCCGCGGATAGCCATCCCCATAGCCGATTCCGACCGTCGCGATGCGGCTCGGTCGATCGCTACTCCAGCAGCCATCGTAGCCCACGGACTCGCCGCTGCCGATCTCGCGCACGGCGATGATCACGGCGCGCAAGGCCATGACCGCCCGCAACGGCAGCGGATGCTCGGCCGCGAACGGATTTTCCCCGTACAGCATGATACCCGGCCGTACCCAATCGGTGCGCAGCGCGGGCTTGGCGATCAAAACCGCCGAATTCGCCACGCTGACCGGCCGCGCGGCCGCAGTCGGACCGTTGCCCTCGTGACAGGCGGTGAAACGCGCGATCTGCTGCATCATGACCGGCGATGCCATGTCGCGCGTGGTGCTGAAATGCGTCATGTGCACGAGCTCGGACACGCCCGGCTGCGCCGCCAGCACTCGCTCCGCTGCGACGAAGCCAGCTGTATCGAGCCCGAGGCGATGCATGCCGGAATCGAGCTTCAGCCACACCCGCAGCGGCCGTCGTCTGGCGCAGTCGGCAATCGCGGCCACCGAATTCTCATCATGCGCCGTCACATCGATGTTCTGCTCGGAGCACAGCGCCAGCTCGGCCTGATCCAATAGCGTCCCGAGCAGCAGCAGGCGGTGCGTGATCCCCGCCTGACGCAGCAGCATCGCCTCCTGCAGCCGGGCCACGGCAAAGCCATCGGCCGCGAACAACGCGCGCGCGGCCGGCACTGCGCCATGGCCGTAGGCGTCGGCCTTGAGCATCGCCATGATCCGGCTGTGCGGACACAGCGTCCGCACGACCTGCAGATTGTGGCTCAGCGCCGCGAGGTCGATCAGAACGCTGGCGGTGTTACGCATACCGCAGCAGGCAGCCCTAATCTAGACATGCGGCCGTGAACATCAGATCGGCGCTGCGTCCCGGTTCGGGCTCGAAGTAGCGCGAGTTGGCTTCGTTGACGATGACTGACCCGACGTAGCTGTGATTGGTCAAGTTGTCGATGCGTGCGTATTCGGTGAAGCGCCAGTGGCGCGACTGCTGGGTGAAGCCGAAACGCAGGCTGGCGATCGTGTAGGCTGCGGCCGCTTCGCTGTTACGGTCGGCGGCGAAGATCTGTGCGCGACTGACGACTTCGAGCGTGGAGGTGAATCCGCGCGGCGCATAGGCCCAGGTCAGCCCGGCATACAGCGAGTCTTCCGGAACTGCCGGCAGGTGGCTGCCGGCCGGAATGATGATCGGCTTGCACGGCGCGCCGACGCAAGTGCCGTAAGGTTGCACGGTCACGGCATTGATGTAGGTGTAAGCCAGCTGCGCGCTGAAGCCGCCCGCCCAGGAATCCTCGACCTCCGCTTCCAGTCCCTTGCGTTGCGTTGCGCCGATGTTCTCATTGACCGTGCGTCCCGCGGCGTTGGCCTGCACCGCCAATTCGTCGCTGGTGCTGATGTAGAAGGCCGCGACGTTGGCGCGCAACGCCTGTTCGCCCGCCTTAACGCCCAGCTCATAATTGTCGCTGCGGGCCGGCTTCAAGCCGAGGTTCAAGCCTGGAATGCTGCCATCGGTGGAACGATATGCCACATCGTTGAGCGTGGGGGTCTCGAATCCGCGGCCGTAGTCGCCATAAATACGCAGCGCCGGCGCGGCCCGGAAGCTCACACCCGCGACCGGATTGGTGGCATGGTAGCGCACGCCGCTGTCCGGATCACCGCTGCCGGTCAGCAGATCGTGCGAACCGATGCGCACCGTGCTGTTGCGTAGGCCGCCCATGAGTCGCCAGCGCTCGGCCGGTTCCCAGCCGACCTGAAGATATTGATCGAAATCGTACACGTGATTGTCTTCATCGCGTCGCAGTGCACCCTCGACACCCAGCTCTGAGCCGATGAAATTCAAGAATCCTTTGCGCGCTTCCGCCAGATCGTCGTAGCTCAATCCCACCGTGGTCTGCAGCGGCCCGTCGAGCAGCGTGCGCTCATCGGTCACATGCAGTTCGCCACCGCCGAACAGGCGATTGAGGTCGATGACACCGCCGGGGCTGGTGATCAGCTTTTCAGTCGAAGCTGGAATGGCCTGAAACTGCGTGGTCGCGCGGTGACCGCTGTAGAGCGTCGCCTCGAGCGTATCGCTAGCGCTGAGCTGCCGATCATAGATCGCGCCGATCTGTTCCTGATTCAGGGATTTGCGGCTATTGTACGCCAGCGCATTGACCCCGGCCTGCGTCCGATCGGTCGCGAGCTGCGCCAGTGTCAAGCCCAGCGGATCCTGAATGAACGGCGTCTCGATGGCATTGACCACCAGCGTCAGCTTGGAGAGGTCGTCGAGTTCGAAGCGGACTTTGCCGTTGAGAATATTGCGCTCGGCAGCGCTGTGATCGCGAAAGCCATCGGTTTGAAAATGCGAGGCGTCGAGCACGTAGTTGACGCTGCCGCTGTCGCCGGCGCCTTTGAGGGCATAGCGTTGCGTGGCAAGACTGCCGGCCTCGGCCGTGCCCGTGAGCGCGAACCCCGGTTTGCCGTCCTCGGTGAACAGCGAAATCACACCGCCGGAGGAATTGCCATAGAGTGCCGAAAACGGACCGCGCAACACTTCGATGTGATCCGTCGAGCCGAGGTCGAAGTTCGAGAATTGTCCCTGCCCATCCGGCATCGTCCCCGGAATGCCATCGGAGTACAGCCGCACGCCGCGCACGCCGAACTGCGAGCGCGCACCGAAGCCGCGCACCGATAGCTGCAGGTCCTGGGCATAGTTCTGTCGGTTCTGTGCCGACACACCGGGCACGGTATCGAGCGATTCCGACAGATTGACTTCCAGTTGGCCCTGGGTGATCTCCCGTTGATCGACGCGATCGATCGAGACCGGCAGAGGCACGCTTGATTCGGGCACGCGCGTGGCGCTAATCACGACCGTCGAGAGCTCGGACGATGAGCTGGCGGCGAACGCGGTTGAGGATTCGACCTGCGCGA
Source organism: Steroidobacteraceae bacterium (assembly GCA_035605115.1). Lineage (GTDB taxonomy): Bacteria > Pseudomonadota > Gammaproteobacteria > Steroidobacterales > Steroidobacteraceae > FEN-1191. The sequence continues at coordinate 50,400 of DATNHF010000054.1, forward strand.
ACGCTGGCGCCGTTGCGGCCGATAGCACAGCGACCAGCAGTGATCGCGACAGACTCACCGGAAAGCGTGACGGCAGCGTGTACAACAATTCTTTTCCTCGCGCCCTGACAGTGAAGGCAGCGCGCCAACCCTGCTGAGTTCATAGCAAACCAATCCTAGCCGACTATGCCGCGTCTAAACAGCTGTCTGACTCGCGCGGCCGTGATCCTCGGGCGTTGGTCGGATCACCGCCGCGCGCTCATGCTCCGATGCTTCGCGGCTCGCGGGAAGCTTGATCATCATGATATTGGCCTCATGATGATCATGAGGCGGGCACGCGGCGCGGGGGCGCTGCGCTGAATGCGGGCGAAAAATCGGACTAAATAGGAATTATTAGCAGTCGCGTTGACCTGTCGCCGGCTCGCGCCACGCTTCAGGATTCGCCGGTCTGTACGGCAGGACTTCGAGAATTTCCCCGGCATTGAGGCGCTGCTGTGTTCGCCGCCAGAAGGCCGGCTCGTACAGATCCCCGTGCGCCTGCAGAAACGGCGCGCGCTGCGCGCCGGCCATGCCGAGGAAATTGATGAATGTCTCCGGAAACACATCCCGGTCGCCGACGTAAAACCAGGGTTCGGCACTCATTTCGTCTTCGTCGCAGCGCGCGGTCGGCACGTCCCGGAAGCTGCAGTCCGTGACGCGACAAAGCTCGTCGTAGTCGTAGAAAATCACGCGGCCGTGGCGCGTCACGCCGAAATTCTTGAGCAACAGATCGCCCGGAAACACGTTGGTCAGCGCCAGATCGCGAATTGCCTGTCCGTAATCGAGTACAGCGCGCAGCGCCGCCGCATCGTCGGCCGAGCGTAGGAACAGATTAAGCGGCACCAGTCGCCGTTCGATGTAGAGGTGATCGAAAATGAGGTCCGCGCCCTCGACATGAACGCTGTCGCCGGCATCGGCCAGCAATTCCTCGAGCAGTGGCGCGGCGAAACGCGCCACCGGAAAGCGCAAGCGCCGAAATTCCTGCGCATCGATCAAGCGCCCGGCGCGATCGTGACGAAATACGAACGCGTACTTTGCCACGACATCCTTTTTCCAGACGTCCTTGACCGATGGTATGCGCTCGCGAATGACCTTGAATACGACATCGAAGGAAGGCAGCGTGAAGCAGATCATGACCATGCCACGCTCGCCCGGAGCGTGCACGAACTCGTCCCCGCTGCTCAGCAGATGGCGCATGAGGCTGCGGTAGCGCTCGGTCTTGCCCTGCTTGGCGCGTCCCAGCACGGTGAAGAGCTCCCCCGCGGGCTTGCGCGGCATGAGCTGCTTGAGAAACGCCACGGTCTCGGCCACCCGCTCGAGATCGACATGAAAATACGAGCGTGCGATGCCGAACAGGACGCTCAAGTCATCCTCGTCCAGGATGGTCGCATCGATCAGCACACCCGAGGCGCCATTGTGCAGTGCCAGTGCCAGCGGCACAGCGCTGCCGCCGCAGAGCACGCGCCCCACCAGATAAGCGCGCGTCGCCTGATAGAACACCGCCTCGACGATCTCAATGCCGCTGATTTCGCCCGATCCGCCCGAGGTGCGCAGATACTGCTCGATGGTGCGTGCACTGGCCTGCGCGCAGTGCTCGATATCGTGCCAGGGGGCGCCGATGGATCGGTCGGCCAGCATCTGTTGAATCAGCGCCGGCAGCGTGCCGGCTCGCGGGTAGCTGCGCGTGACGGTCCGGCCGTGCACCGAGGCCAGCGGATCGAGATCGGTGGCCACGAACTCGATGTCGGCTGCGGCGCCGACGGTGCCAAATAACTTACGGGTGACCGAGCTGAAAAACGTCTTGCAGAACTCGCTATCCGGCAGTCCGTCGATGAGGTTGGCGAAGTGCCGTTTGACTTCGACCCACAGCTCGCGCCGCCGCACGTCCTGTTGCAGCACGAGTTCCAGCGACTTGACCGTCTCGCGTATGCAGAGCTCGTACAGATCGATGCGCTCGACGGCATCCTGCTGGCCGGCATGCCAGTCCCGCGCGGCGAAGCGCTCGGGAGCACGGCGTGTGATTGCGCGAAAGCGCGCATTGTAATGCAGGAACGCTTCGACCACCTGCTGCGCGCAGCGCACTGCGTACAGCGCCGACTCGAACGCGGTGGCGATCTCCCCGTGCGATCGCCTGCGTGCCGCCTCGCTCGGCGGATTCGCGGCAACCGCGGCGGGAGCGGGAGATTCCTCGACCAACATGCCTCTGTCGCCTCTTGGCCCCGGCGATTCGCGCTTCAGGCCGAACGGAACTGCTGTTCCTCGGTGCTGCCGCTCAAGGCCGCCAGCGAGGAACTGCCGCTCGTGATGGCTTGCGTGACCGCATCGAAATAGCCGGCGCCGACTTCACGTTGGTGACGGGTCGCGGAGTAGCCGGTCTTCTCGGCCGCGAACTCCGCCTGCTGCAGCGCTACATAGGCGGTCATCTGGCTCGCCTTGTAGCCCCGCGCCAGCTCGAACATGGAATAGTTCAGAGCGTGGAATCCCGCTAGCGTAATGAACTGGAATTTATAGCCCATGGCGCCGAGCTCGCGCTGAAACTTGGCGATGGTCGCGTCATCGAGCTTGCGCTTCCAGTTGAAAGACGGTGAGCAGTTGTAGGCCAGGCGCTTGTCCGGATACCTTCGATGAATCGCCTCGGCGAATTGCCGCGCTTCCTCGAGGTCGGGTTTGGCCGTTTCGCACCAGAGCAGATCCGCGTAGGGTGCGTACGCCAGGCCGCGCGCGATGGCGTGCTCCAGGCCCGCCCGCAGGTGGAAGAAGCCTTCCGGCGTGCGGCCCTTGCTGGCGTCGATGAACGACCGGTCGCGCTCGTCGACATCGGAGGTCAGCAGTGTGGCCGATTCGGCGTCGGTGCGGGCGACCAGCACGGTGGGAACGTTGCAGACATCTGCTGCCAGGCGCGCGGCCAGCAGCTTTTGTACCGCCTCCTGTGTCGGCACCAGTACTTTGCCGCCCATGTGCCCGCACTTCTTGGCGGAGGAAAGCTGATCCTCGAAGTGCACTCCGGCTGCACCCGCCTCGATCATGCCCTTCATGAGCTCGAAAGCGTTGAGCACGCCGCCGAAACCGGCCTCGGCGTCCGCCAGGATGGGCTTGAGCCAATCGATGGAATCGTCGCCCTCGGCATGGGTTATCTGGTCGGCACGACGCAGCGCGTTGTTAATCGCGCGCACCACCGCCGGCACCGAATCGGCCGGGTACAGCGACTGATCCGGGTACATCTGACCGGCAAGATTGGCGTCGCCGGCCACTTGCCAGCCGGACAGATAAACCGCATCCAGACCCGCCTTGACCTGCTGCAATGCCTGATTCCCGGTCAGCGCGCCGAGCGCATTGACGAACGGCTTCTCGTTCACGTAGCGCCAGAGCTTCTCGGCCGTGAGCCGCGCTATGGAATACTCCACGGCGACCGTGCCGCGCAGGCGCACGACGTCCTCGGCGCCATAATCGCGCGTCACACCGCGCCAGCGAGGGCTTTCACGCCAGCAACTACGCAGTTCTTCCGCGGTCGGCAATGATCTTGGCGAACTCATACTCAAGCTCCCATTACATCCATGGCCGCCTACGACAGCAGCTCGTAGGCCGGCAACGTCATGAAGTCATCGAACTGCTCGCTGGTGACCATGCCGGCGAACAATCGCGTGGCGGTCGGGAACATTCCCGATTGCGTACGCGCATGGCCGACCTCGCGATGAATGCGCTCGAGCTCCTGGCCCAGCAACTCATGAAACCGTTGCCGCGTGAAGGCGCGGCCGTCTGAGCTGCGCGTACCGTGTCGCAGCCACTGCCACAGTTGCGCGCGACAAATCTCCGCGGTGGCGGCATCTTCCATGAGGTTGTAGAGCGGCACGCAGCCATTGCCACCGAGCCAGGCCTCGAGATATTGCACGCCGACGCGGATGTTGAGCCGGATGCCGTCCTCGGTTATCTGGCCGTCCGGTACTTGCAGCAGATCTGTGGCGCTAACCTGCACGTCCTCACGCCGCACGTCGAGTTGATGGACACCGCGCAACACGCTGTCGAAGGCCTGCGTGGCAATAGCGGCCAATCCGGGGTGCGCAATCCAGGTACCGTCGTGTCCGGCCTGGGCTTCGCGCAGCTTGTCGGCGCGCACGCGCTCCATCGCGGCGGCATTGGCTGCGGGGTCGCTGCGAATTGGAATCTGCGCTGCCATGCCGCCGATGGCATGCGCGCCGCGGCGATGACAGGTCTGGATCAACAACTCAACGTAGGATTTCATCGGCGCTCGGTCCATCGTCACGGCCGATCGATCGGGAAATACCGCCTCACTGCGATTGCGAAATTTCTTGATGAAACTGAAGATGTAATCCCAACGCCCGCAGTTCAAGCCTGCCGAATGCTCGCGCAGCTCGAACAGGATCTCGTCCATCTCAAAGGCGGCCAGAATGGTCTCGATGAGCACCGTGGCTTTTATGGTGCCGCGCGCAATGCCCAGATGGTCCTGCGCGCTGACGAACACATCGTTCCACAGCCGCGCTTCCAGATGGCTCTCGAGCTTCGGCAGGTAGAAGTACGGAGCGGTGCCGTTGCGCGCCAGCGCCTCGCAATTGCCGGCCAAGTAGACCGAGAAATCGAACAGCGCACCCGACACCGCTTCACCATCGATGCGCACGTGCTTCTCGGGCAGGTGCCAACCTCTCGGCCGCACGATCAGCGTGGCCGTGCGCGGATTGAGCCGATAGAGCTTGCCGGCCGCATCGGTATAGCTGATGCGTCGCCTGATCGCATCGGCCAAGTTGACCTGCCCGTGCAACAGATTGTCCCAGGTCGGCGAACAGGCATCCTCGAAGTCGGCCATGAATGTTTGCACCGGCGCATTCAAGGCGTTGATGACCATCTTGCGATCCACCGGTCCGGTGATCTCGACCCGCCGGTCCATGAGGTCTCCCGGCACCGGCGCGATGCGCCAGTCCCCAGCGCGCACATCGGCGGATGCCGGGAGAAAGTCAGGCCATTCGCCGGCGTCGAAGCGCTGTTGCCGCGCCTGCCTCGCAGCCAGCAGCCCCTGCCGGCGCTGTTCGAATTGCCGGTGCAGATGCAGCAGCAGCCCCAACGCCGCCGGGGTCAGCACTTCCTCGGCCCGCTCGACCGTGCCGGCTGCCACCTGCGCGCTGCAGGCCACTTGCACCGCCGCCGCAGCGGCCATGCGCTCGACGCGCGGCGCGCCGTTACCGGAAACCTCGGACAGTACGGTGCTCATGCCGCGAGCATATTCGGACGAATCGTGAATATTTGACTTTAAAAACTTCACAATGTTAATTTCACACCAGCATGTCGAATTTACTGCGCAAGGGTCATTTCCTCGGTGCCAAGCTGCGCAATATCCGCAAGCGCAACGGACTCACGCTCGAAGAGCTGTCGATCCGCTGCGTGCAGCTGGACGCCCAGATCGCTCCGTCCGTGTCCTACCTGAGCATGATCGAGAGCGGCAAACGCACTCCTTCCAAGGAACTGCTGGGCCTGCTCGCCGGCGTGTTCCAGCGCGATGCGGCATGGTTCCTGGATGAGAGCGCCGACGTCGCGGAAGCGGTGCCTGCAGCCCGCGCCGGCGGTGCCGCCCGCATTCCGCTCGAACCGGGATTTCTATTTTCCAAGGAGCTGCTGCAATCGGCGATCCCCGAGCTGTTGATCCAGACCGGTACCAGCGGCCGTCAGTTCGCGCATCTGTTGATCCGCTCGCACCAGGAAATGTCGCGCAACGATTTCCCCGATCTCGAGCGCAGCGCCGAGAGTGTCGGTGAACGGCGTTTTCCGCTCTCGGTGGATGAGTTGTTGCAGCTGGCGGAGCAACATGGCTTGCATCTTCGCTGGTTCGATCGCCGCCCGGCCCTGCTGCGCGACAAGGATCAGGAGGTGCGCAGTATCGTGCGCTCCTTCTTCGAGCCGCCGGGCACGATCTATCTAAACCGCGCTCTGCGCGCCGACCCGGCGCGGCTGAAATTCGATCTCGCGACGCATATCGGGCACAAGGTGCTGCACGGCGGCGACGGGCTGAAATCTGCGCACGCCACGGGTGGGGAGATGGGGGGAAGTCCCGAGGGCGGATCGGATGTCGCCGGACTGCGCGCTCAGGACGTGCTGCATGCCTGGCGTGACTTCGAATGCAGTTTCTTTGCCGGTGCGCTGCTGTGCCCCAAGATCCCATTCCGCCGCTTTCTATCGCGTGAGCGCTACCGCATCGAAGCCGCCGCCAAGATCGAATTGACGCCCGCGGTCGTCATGCGGCGCATGACCAAGGTGTCGCCTTATCCGTATTGGCATTTTTTCGATGCCTACCCGCCAGGCTATCTGCGTGCCGTCTATCGCGGCAACGGCATCCCGCTGCCATGGGGCAATATGGCGCGCGCCTCCGATCCCTGTCCGCAGTGGGCCGTGTTTCGAATGATTGGCGGGCATCAAAAGGAGTCCGGCTCGCAGATTTCGGTGCTGCGCGATCAGGATCGCTCGCTGCTCTACTGCTGCTACTCGATGCGCACGCGGGACATGGCGGGTAATCCGCACGTGCTTTCGGTCGGTATCGACCTGGTGCCCGTGCTGGATGCGAATGGCGCCAATTCCGCGCAGATCGTGGCCAGCATTGCTGGCGAGTGTCTGCGCCGCGCCGACACGCCGATTCCGCGCGCGGCGGCCAGCGCGCTGCGCGCTGCGGCCGGCGTGCTCAACATCGCCTGGGTCGAAGAAGCTCTGGCGCAACCCGCCCGCATCATCTGCCCGCGCAGCACGCACTGCCCGCGGCCGGATCGCTGCGAAGGGGCGGTGCCGTCACGGGCACGCGAGATTACCGACATTCGCGCCGAAATTCTCGGCGAGACCGCTGCCAGCCGTTAGTGCCAAGGCGAAGTTGCAGCTATTTCATATGAAATTCAATTTATTAATATAAGTTATTATTATATATAGCATTTATGTAAGGCTATTGCATATGATTCAATGCCGCGCTCGATGCGCTGCGGCTGACCGATCTCATCCCACTGCCGCTGCATTCAGTGTGTCGGCGATGAAATCGAGCGTCTTTCCGGTTCCTGCCGCGGCTGTCGGCCCCGCAGCGGTAGCTTCCCGCGCCATCCCTCTCTAGCCTGCGCGGTAGCGAAGGGGTCAATCGCATTGGATGACAGAACACTGCCGAGCCACGCGCGCGTCGTCATCATCGGCGGCGGGGTCATTGGCTGCTCGATCGCCTATCACCTGACAAAGCTCGGATGGCGCGATGTGCTGCTGCTGGAGCGCCAACGGCTCACCTGCGGCACCACGTGGCACGCGGCCGGATTGCTCACAACGCTGCGCGATACCATCACACAGACTCGGCTCGCCAAGTACACACAGGATCTGTACCGACGGCTGGAGGGCGAAACCGGACAGGCCACGGGCGTGATCTCCTGCGGCTCGATCCAACTGGCGGCTACGCCCGCCAAGGCCCAGGAGATGCGGCGCGGAGTCAATATCGCACGCTCCTTCGGCGTCGAGGGCTTTGAGATAACCCCGGCAGAGGTGCAGGCCCTGTGGCCGCTCGCGGATGTGTCCGATCTGGCCGCGGCCTTCCATTTCCCTGGCGATGCGCGTGCCAACCCGGCCGATGTGACACAGGCGCTGGCCAAGGGTGCGCGCCTGGGCGGCGCCACGCTGATGGAGCACACGCGCGTGACCGCGATCACCCGCGCGGCCGGTCGCGTCAGCGGTGTTCAGACCGATCGCGGCGCGGTCTCATGCGAATACGTGGTCAATTGCGCCGGCATGTGGGCTCGCCAGGTCGGGCGGCTTGCGGGGGTCGATGTCCCGCTGCAGGCGGCCGAGCACTATTACTTGGTGTCCGAACCCGTGCCCGGAGTGCATCCGCTGCTGCCCATCCTGCGCGACCCCTGCAATGGCGCCTACGTACGCGAGGAAGCCGGCAAGATCATGCTCGGGCTGTTCGAACCGGTGGCACGGCCATGGGGCCAACAAGGAATTCCCGAGGATTTCTGCTTCGGCGAGATCCCGCCGGACTGGGAGCGCATGGTTCCGTACATTGAGACGGCCATGCGTCGGGTACCGGTTCTGGCCCGCACCGGCATCAAACTGCTGTTCTGCGGTCCGGAGTCCTTCACGCCGGATCACAACTACATCATGGGCGAGGCCCCGAATCTGCAGCACTTCTTCGTCGCCGCGGGTTTCAATTCGCTGGGCATTCTTTCAGGAGGCGGCGTCGGTTATGTGATGTCGCAGTGGATCGTCGATGGCCACGCACCGATGGATGTCTGGTCGGTGGACATCCGGCGCTTGCATGCCTGGCAGAATAACAGCCGGTATCTGTTGGACCGCACGGTCGAGAGCCTCGGCATCGGCTATCAGGACCACTGGCCCTACCGGCAGTGGCAAACCGCCCGCAACGTCAAGCAAAGCATCCTGCACGATCGCCTGGCCGCCGCGGGCGCCTGCTTTGGAGAGTCGGCCGGCTGGGAACGACCCAACTGGTATGCCATCCCCGGGCAGGCGCCGGCCTACGAATATGGCTGGGGCAGACAGAACTGGTTCCGCAACAACGCCGAAGAGCACCGCGCGGTGCGTGAGCGCGTCGGACTGTTCGAGCAGAGCTCCTTCGCCAAACTGCTGGTGCAGGGCCGCGATGCCGCAGCCGTGCTCAACCGCATAGCGAGCGCTGATGTCGACGTGGCGAACGGCCGTATCGTCTACACGCAATTCCTGAATTCGCGCGGCGGCATCGAGGCCGACCTGACCATAGCGCGTCTGGCCCACGATCGATTTCTCGTCGTGACCGCAGCCTTTACCCAGACCCATGTCGAATCCTGGATTCGCAATCACACGAGCCCAGAGGCCCATTGCATCCTGACCGACTTGAGCGGCGCCTACGCGATGCTGAACATTCAGGGGCCGCAGTCCCGGGCATTGCTGCAGAGCCTAGCGGACGCGGACTTCTCCAATGCCGCGTTTCCATTTGCAAGCTGTCGCGAGATTCAGATCGGCTACCAGACCGCCCTCGCGGTCCGACTGACCTACGTCGGGGAGCTCGGCTGGGAATTGTACGTGCCGACTGCATTCGCCCTGCCGGTGTACGACAGCTTGATCGCGGCCGGCGCCGCGTTTGGGCTGCGCCATTGCGGTTATCACACGCTCAACTCGCTGCGCATCGAGAAAGCGTATCGGGAATGGTCGCACGATATCGGCCCGGACGATGATCCGCTGCAAGCCGGTGTCGGCTTCACCTGTGCCTGGGACAAGCCCGGTGGGTTCATCGGGCGCGAAGCGCTGCTCCAGCGCAGCAGCGCCGGCAGCCCCAAGCGCCGCCTGCTGCAATTTCTGCTGCAGGATCCCGATCCCTTGCTGTTTCACAACGAACCGATCTATCGCAATGGCGAGATCAGCGGCTATACAACCTCGGCGATGTTCGGGCATACGCTCGGAGCGGCCGTGGCGCTCGGCTACTTGGAGGCGCCTGGCGGCGTCAGCGACGACTATGTCGCCGCCGGCCAGTACGAAATACAAGTCGATACCCGCCGCATTCCTGCTCGTGCCTCGCTCACGCCGATGTACGATCCGAAGAGCGTGCGCGTACGCCAGTGAGCCGGCGCGGCCGCGCGCTCACTGCGAGATGGGAACAGCACGGATGGTATGATCTCAAGCGCTTCGCTGAAGGAGAAGAAGTTGCGTAGACCGTTGATGCGCAATGGTGTCGCGCACAGCCGCTCACGGCTGCTCTTGCTCGGCGTATTGCTGATCGGCGCCGCGAGCCTGTGGCGCAGTGCATCGGCGCTCGCCGCTTCCGCGCCCCGCTTGCCCGCCGATGTCGATGCCGCGCGACTCGAGGCTGCGGACGGCGAGCCCGAGAACTGGCTTACGGGCGGCCGCGACAAGGACGGCAGCTACCACTCTGCACTGACCGCAATCGATGCCGGCAACGTCGAACGGTTGGGGTTTGCCTGGCAGTACGATCTCGGCACCGAGCGTGGTCAGGAGGCCACGCCGATTGTCGTCGATGGCGTTATGTACACCTCGGGCACCTGGGGTTATGTCTATGCGGTCGACGCCGCCACCGGTCACGAGCTGTGGCGGTTCACGCCGCAGCTTGAAAACATCTATGCGCGCAATCCGTGTTGCGATCTGGTCAATCGCGGAGTCGCGGTCTGGAAGGGTAAAGTGTATGTGGCGTCGGTCGACGGACACCTGCACGCGCTCAATGCGGCCACCGGCCAGCAGGTCTGGGAGGCCGACACGATCACGGACCATTCGCTGCCCTATTCGAGCACCGGCGCGCCGCAGATCGCCGGCGATGTCGTGGTCATCGGCAATGGTGGCGCCGACATGGGCCACAGCGCAGTGCGCGGCTACGTGGCCGCTTACGATCTCGAGACTGGCGCGTTCAAGTGGCGCTTCTACACCGTGCCGCCCGCAGTCGGCCAGCCTTATGAGAATCCGGAGCTGGCCGCAGCCGACAAGACCTGGGACCGGCACCGCCCGCCACAATTCAATGGTGGCGGCACGGCCTGGGACGGACTGGCCTACGACGCGAAGCTCAATCTGGTCTACGTCGGCACGGGCAACGCCGCGCCCTACGATCTGCGACAGCTCGGCTCAGCAAAGCTCGATTGTCTCTACACCGCCTCGATCTTGGCGCTGCACGCCGATTCTGGACGTCTGGCTTGGTTTTACCAGACCACGCCGCGCGACAGCTGGGATTTCGATTCGGTGCAGAAATTCGTCCTGGCGGATTTGAAAATCGGTGGCAAGTCGCGCCAGGTCATCATGCAGGCGTCAAAGAACGGTTTCTTCTATGTGCTCGATCGAAAGACCGGTCAGCTGCTGTCGGCAACGAACTATAGCTACGTCAACTGGGCCACGCGCGTCGACCTGAAAACCGGCCGCCCGATCCTCACCCAGCAGGCGAACTGGTACACCAAGCCGCAGATCGTGTACCCGTCCTGGGCCGGTGCGCACACCTGGAATCCGATGTCGTATAGCGCCCAGACGCACTTGGTCTATATTCCGGTCGTGGACGTGCCGGCCGTCTGGGTCGACCTGCTGCACAATGGCGGCTCGGTCAAGTACATCGATGGCTTCTTCACTGTCAACGGCATCATCGTCGATGACACCTACGACGCCGAAGACATGAAGCATCTCTATGGGCCGCTGCCCGAGATGGCGACGATCAAAGGCTCGCGAGCACAGAAACCGACTCGTGAACTGCTGCGGGCCTGGGATCCGGTGGCCGGCAAGAGTGTCTGGGAAGTCGAAACCTCGGCGGGGATTCGCGGCTACGACGGCGGCGTCATGACCACCGCCGCGAACCTCGTATTTCAAGGGCGCGGCAGCGGCGAGCTTTGGGTCTACGCGGCCGACACGGGCAAAGCGCTCAAGGTCATTCAGACGGGCAGTCACATCCTGGCGGCCCCTATGACCTACTCGGTCCACGGCGAGCAGTATGTCGCCGTGCAGGCAGGCTACGGTGGCGCTGCGATCACGGTTGGCCCCATACCGCCGAGCAGCGCCGCGTTCAAGTATCAGAACAACAATCGCATCATCGCCTTCAAGCTCCGCGGCGGCGATGTCCCCAAGCCTGCAGCGCGTGATGAGGGTCCCTTCCCGTTGCCGCCGACTCAAACCGCCAGCGCCGCAAGCATCAAGGCCGGAGAGGTCAAATTTGTCGAGGAATGTTCACGCTGCCACGTGCTTGGTCTGAGCTCGACACCCGATCTTCGCCGGTTGAGCGCCGAGTTGCATGCGGCGTTCAAGGACATCGTGTTGCGCGGCGTCTTGGCCCCGACCGGCATGGAACGCTTTGATGATCTGATCAGTGAGCAGGATGCCGACAATATCCATGCCTACCTGATCGAGCAAAGCTGGATCGCCTACCGCGCGCAGCAGGCGAACGCAGCCCATCACTGATCAGGCAGCGCGGAGGGCGGCCAGAGCAGCGGAAACAAGGCATGTCTCATGGGCGCGCCGGCCGGCAGTTCATCGATGAGCCCCGGGAACTCCGGCGAGGTACGCCACGCGCGCGGCGCATGCGTGATGTCATCGCCGAGAAATCGCAGCGAGAAAACGCGTCGCCGAGCGGTGCCATCGACGCCGCCGGCGGCGTGCAGGGTCAGCATCTGAAAACACACGATGTCGCCCGGCTGCAGCGCCCAGCCGAGGATGCGGTAGGCGGCGCGGTTCGATTCGATGTCCGGCAGATCGGCCAGGCTGCCTTCCGGAAACCATTTAGCCTGGCTGTCGAGAAAACTGCGGGGCATGAGCCAGGGTCCGCGATGCGAACCCGCCACGAATTCCAGTGTCGAGGCGCGACTGACCGCATCCACGGGAATCCACATGCTGACGTTGCAGCGACCTTCGATGTTGTAGTAAGGCTGGTCCTGGTGCCAGGGCGTGCGCTGTCGCGTGCCTGGCTCCTTGGTCAGCATGTGATCGTGATAAAGGCGCACGGTCCGGCTTTGCATGAGACGTGCGGCGCACTGTGCCAGTGCAGGGTCGAAGATCAAGCGGCGGTAGTAGGCGTTGTGCTGCCAGTTGCAGAAATCCTCCATGAACCGACCGGGATCATCAGCCGCGCTCGCGACTTTGGCACGTGGACTCGGGTGTGCGAGGTTCTGTTCGATGCCCGCGCGCAACCGCTCGATCTGGTTGCCATCGAGCTGCGAGCGCAGACACACCGCGCCGTCGCGCTGGAAGTCGTCGATGTCGGCCTGCGTCAAGTTCAAGCCTGCATGCTCCCGATCGATGGCGGTGCCGACGACATGGTATCGCTAAGCGATCGGACGTGGCGTAAAGTGAAATCCGCTGCCGTTCCCGAGGGGAGTTCATGCGACGAGCACCGTGGCTAGCGACGACCGTCTTAAGTGTGGCGCTGGCATCGAGCGCCACGGCGAGCGCTATGACCTTGAAGCTGGTCGAGGTGATCACGAGCCCCGAGCGGACCGAGACGCTGCGCGGGATCGTCAAGAGCTTCGAGGACGCCAATCCTGACGTGCACGTGGAGATCATCTCGCTGCCCTGGGGGCCGTCGTTCGAGAAGTTCGCCACCATGGTTGCCGCCGGCGACACACCCGATGTCGTCGAAATGCCCGATACGTGGCTGGCGCTGTACGTCAATAACGGTGCGCTCGAGAGTCTCGAGCCCTATCTGAAGAGCTGGGTGCACACCGCGGAGCTGAATCAACGGACGCTGCAACTCGCGCGTGTCATTCGCAACACTGCCTACATGCTGCCTTACGGCTTCTATTTGCGCGCGCTTTACTACAACAAGAAACTGTTTGCCGCCGCGGGCATCGGCGCGGCGCCCAAGACGTTGGATGAATTCGTCGCAACCTCGAAGAAGATTTCCGCTCTGCCGGGCAAATATGGCTATTGCCTGCGCGGCGGGGCTGGCGGGGTCAACGCCTGGATGATGTTCGGTGCTCTGGGCAGCGGCTCGGACACCTTCTTCAGGTCCGACGGCACTTCGACCTTCACCGATCCGGGCTGGATCAAGGGTTTCAGCGCGCTGGCGGATCTGTACAAATCCGGCCTTGCGCCCAAGGACAGCGTGAATTGGGGCTACAACGACATCGTCGCCGGCTTCTACTCGGGCACCTGCGCGATGATCGACAACGATCCGGATGCATTGATAGCCATATCCGAGCGCATGAAGCCGGACGAATACGGCGTGTCGCCCTGGATCAAAGGCGCCGGGGGCAAGAGTTTCCCCACTATCGGCTACGGCGGTTGGTCGATGTTCGCCAACAGCAAGCACAAGGATGCCGCCTGGAAGCTGATTGCGACCCTGGACGGCGTACCTGGCAATCTGGCGTGGAACCGCCGCATCGGCGCATTGCCGATCTACGCCGCGGCCGCAACGGATCCGATGTACGCCGACACCAAATTCAAGGGGTGGTTCGATGAACTGGCCGACCCGAACGTCGTGCCGATGATCATGCCGATGGACCTGCGGGCGTGGGCGCTATTCGCCAGTTCAGTCGTGCCGCGGTCCAGCCAGAGCGTGCTGCTCGGCCAACTCACGGTGCCGGAGATGGCGCAGCAGTGGGCGCAGATCATGACGAAGGCGAAGCAGAGCCAGAAGTGAGCGCCACCGGCCGACGTCTGCTGCGACTCGCCGAGCCGTATTTTTACAGCGCACCGGTGCTGTTGCTGATCGTCGGGGTCATGCTGATACCCTTGAGCGTCGGGCTGTCCTATGCCTTCCGCGATATCCAGCTGCTCGATCCCTTCAGCGGCGGCTTCGTCGGTCTGGATCATTTTCGAGAATTGGCCGCAGATGCCAGCTTTAGCGCGGCATTGCGCCACACGCTGGTCTGGACCATCGTCACGGTCGCCCTGCAGTTCATCCTCGGACTCGTGCTGGCGTTGCTGCTCAACCGCGAATTTCCCGGACGGCGGCTGACGCAGGCGCTGGTGTTCCTGCCCTGGGCAGTGCCGACTTTTCTCGTCGGGCTCGATTGGGCGTGGCTGTTCAACCCCGTAGTCGGGCCACTGCCGAGCTGGCTGTTTGCGCTGCACGTGACCCGCGATGCCAACAATCTGTTGTCCGACCCTGCTACGGCATTGATCGGACCGATCGTCGCCGCAGTCTGGTGGGGCATTCCCTTTTTTGCCATCACGGCGCTGGCCGCGCTGCAGTCGATACCCAGGGATCTGTACGAGGCGGCGGCCATCGACGGTGCCGGGGTGTTCAAACAGTTCCGCTCCATCACTCTGCCCCTGCTCGCGCCCACGATCATCATCACGATTCTGCTGCGAACCGTCTGGGTCGCCAATTTCGCCGACCTGATCGTCGTCATGACCAATGGCGGCCCGGCGGATTCCAGCCAGACCGTGGCCAGCTATGTGTTCACAGCGGCTTTTCGGCGTCTGGACTTCGGCTATGCCTCGGCCATCGCGGCGGTGCTGTTGCTGCTGCTGTTCGCCTACGGGCTGGCCATTCTGAGCCTGCGACGTCGGTTGCTGCATCGCTACTCGTGAGCCGGCCATGATGCGTAGCGCGCTATATTGGGCTTCGCACTACCTGCTGCTGGCCCTGTACGTGCTGTTTGCGCTGTTTCCGCTCTTTTGGCTGGTGAAAGTCGCGTTGACGCCCAACGAGCTGCTCTACAGCGAGGGCATCCGTTTATGGCCATCACGCATCAGTGCCGAGCATTTCCGCTTCGTGCTCGCCCATAGCGACTTTCCGCTCTACTTCCGCAACAGCCTGATCGTGTCGTCTGCGACCGCAGTGATCGTGGCGCTGGTCAGCGGAGCGTGCGGCTATGGGCTGTCGCGCTTCGTATTCCGCGGCAAATCGCTGCTCGTGGCGCTCCTGCTGATTACGCAGATGTTTCCGCTGGTCATGCTGGTGGCGCCAATGTTCCGGCTGCTGGCGCCGCTGGGCCTCACCAACAGCCTGACCGGCCTGGTGATCGTCTATACCGCCTTCAATGCCCCGTTCGCGACCTTCCTGATGCAATCGTTCTTCGATGGCATCCCGCGGGAGCTCGAAGAGGCAGCCATGATCGATGGCGCCACTCGCTTTGGCGCCTTCCTGCACATCCTGCTGCCATTGACCTTACCCGGCATCGCCGCCACCGGCGGCTTCGTATTCACGGCCGCCTGGAGCGAGCTGCTGTTCGCGCTGATGTTGATCTCCTCGGCGCAGGCGAGCACTTTCCCGGTCGGACTGCTGTCATTCGTGTCGAAATTTTCGGTCGATTTCGGACAAATGATGGCCGCCGGCGTGCTCGCCTTGATACCGGCCTGCCTGTTTTTTCTGTTTATACAACGCTACCTGGTGCGCGGGCTGACCGCCGGGGCCGTCAAGGGTTGAGAAAGATGCCGTGAGTGCCATCGACATCCAGGGCGTGAGCAAGCGCTTCGGCGTGACGCCGGTGCTGCACGAGGTCGACCTTGCCGTCGCCGCCGGTGAGTTCGTGGTGCTCGTAGGACCTTCGGGCTGCGGCAAATCCACGCTGCTGCGGCTGATCGCGGGGCTCGAGGAGGTCAGCGCCGGCAGCATCAGCATCGGCGGCAGGCGAGTCAACGAATTGCCACCCAAGGCGCGCGATATCGCCATGGTGTTTCAATCTTACGCCCTCTACCCTCATATGAGCGTCGCGCACAACATGGCCTACAGTCTGCGGCTACAGCGAGCCTCCAAGCAGCAGATTGCGGCGGCGGTCGGCGCGGCGTCGGCAAAACTCGGCCTCGACGCGCTGCTCGAGCGCAAGCCGAAGGCGCTCTCGGGCGGCCAACGCCAGCGAGTCGCGATGGGACGGGCAATCGTGCGAAAGCCCAAGGCCTTCTTGTTCGACGAGCCGCTCTCCAATCTCGATGCCCGGCTGCGCGAGCACATGCGCGCCGAGATCAAGAAACTGCATCGCGAACTCGGGGCCACCTCGATCTATGTCACCCACGATCAGATCGAAGCCATGACCTTGGCCGACCGCATCGTGGCGATGAACGCCGGCCGGGTGCAGCAGATCGGCAGCCCGCTCGAGCTCTACGATCGTCCAGCCAACCTGTTCGTCGCCGGATTCATCGGCTCCCCGGCGATGAACATGTTTCCGGCCACCGCGAGTCGATCGCAGCGGCAGCTCCGGCTCGTGCATGGCCGGCTCGCCGTCGAGCTCGATCATGATCGCGGCCTTGTCGAAGGCACCGCGCTGACGGTCGGCATCCGCCCCGAGCACGTGGTACTCGGCGCGGGGCCTTTGCAGGGGATCGTCGATCTTGTGGAGCCAACGGGCCTTGGCACGATCATCCATCTGACGCTTTGTGGCGCTGCGCTCAAGGCTTTCAGCCTCGAGCGCCTGTCGCTCGCGCTGGGCGATTCGATCGCCGTGGATCTGCCGAGCTCGCGCTTGCATCTGTTCGACGTTGAGGGCCGTCGGATCCCTTAAGGTCAATGCATGAACGACGCAGCCAGCGAAACCGTGCACCGCTTTCTGGTCGAGCTGCAACAGCAACTATGCAGCGCGTTTGCCGCGGAGGACTCGGCGGCCGACTTTCTGCAGGATGCGTGGCAGCGCTCCGGCGGTGAGGCCGTTTACGCCGGCTGCGGCACCACCGCCGTCCTCGAGGGGGGCGCAGTCTTCGAGCGTGCCGGCGTGGCGTTGTCGGACATCAGCGGCGACAGGATGCCGCCTGCCGCAACGGCGCGCAATCCACATCTGGCGGGACGCAGTTTTCGCGCGATGGGCGTGTCGGTCGTCATGCATCCGCGCAATCCGTTCGTTCCGAGCAGCCATATGAACGTGCGCTTCTTCAACGCCGGCGATGTCTGGTGGTTTGGCGGCGGCTTCGATTTGACGCCGTATCTGCCGTACGAACAGGACGTGGTGCTGTGGCACCGCGCCGCCGCTGCGGCCTGCGAGCCGTTTCATGCGCGGCTCTACCGAACTGCGCGCGCGGCCTGCGACGAGTATTTCTTTTTGCGTCATCGCGGCGAAGCGCGTGGCGTGGGCGGGCTTTTCTATGATGACCTGAATGCCGAGGCGGCCGCGATCGGCATGCCCTGGATGCAATGCTTTGCATTTATGCGCAGCGTCGCGGCGCAATATGCCGCCGCTTATATGTCGATCGTGCAGCGGCGGCGTCAGGCCCCTTACGGCGAGCGCGAGCGCACCTATCAACTGTACCGGCGCGGCCGCTACGTGGAGTTCAACCTGGTGCTGGATCGCGGCACGCTATTCGGGCTGCAATCCGGCGGCCGCTCGGATGCGATTCTGATGTCGATGCCCCCACAAGTGTGCTGGAGCTATCGATCGCCGGATGCTGAATTGGACGCGCAACTCCTGCCGTATCTCACGACGATGCGAGGCCGCGATTGGCTCGCCGAAGTTGCCTCAGACTAGCCGATGTGCGAAGGTTAACATAAGGGGTGGCGAGGTTTCAGGGGTAAGCGGCTGATTTTTAAAGGGATGCGAGCATGCAATCGACCTATGTAACGTGCTCTGACGCGGGGGTGGAAAGGTGAAAAATGGGACTGTGCAGCGTGGCAATGCCCGCTCCGCCAACCAGCGCGCCGGACTCACGATGGTCTCCTCCCCGCCCAAGGCCGCAAGCGCGCCGGCCGCGCACGTCGCTCAATCGCCGCCGCCGATTGCGGCGCTGGAAAGCGGGATTGTCGTTCGCGAGGAGGAACTCGGCTCGGTAAAAGCGCAGCGTTTGTACAAGATGCGCTGTGAATGCGGCCGCTCGTGGTTCGAGCTGGAGCTGCCGACGCTGGTCGAGTGTCCCGCCTGCAAGAAGCTGTGCCTGGTAACCGCCTGAGTCCTGATCAGGCTTTCCTGCGGCGAGGCTAGCGCCAGCAATACGGCAACGCGATGCTGGGTCGGTCCCGGCAGTTGTCGACATCCAGGGCGTGCGGATAGTCGCTGCGACAAGGACCGGGTGCGCCGCGCGCCCGATTATAAAACGTCATCTCCATGACCTCGGGTATCTCGATGTCGTTGTAGTGAATCATGCCGCTGCAATTATTCGGATGCGCATGAACGACGTAGAAGCAGCTCAGCAGCTTCTGGAAGCACGCGCGCATGATGCCGAACGCGAACGGATCGAACAGCCGCTCGAGCCAGTGCAGCTCCAGCGCGATGATACGAAATGACGCCAGCAGATCGATGGGTGCACTCAGGAGCACTTCGTATTCGCCGCCTTCGATATCCATCTGCAGCAACAGCTCGCCGCCATAGCCGGACAGATATTTGTCCTTCCAGGCAGCGAGCGTCATGAACACATCGTCGTTCATCGCACCGATGAATTTGCGATCGAATACGAACTCCGGCCGCATCTTCGGGGGACGCTCGATCGAATAGTCGGCGAGGAATGAGCGGATGTTGCGGTCCGCGAGCTCGTTTTCGAACTCGGCTATGTATTTGACGCCGGGCGAGAAGCAGTATTCGATGCCGGCCAGGTCATCGGGAATGAGGTAGCCGCCATCGCCGTTGCCGCCGATTCGAATCAGCGGCGAACCGCAGCTGCGCGGCCGCAGACTGCGGATCACTTTGAGCACCTCCGCGTCTGCGACCCTCGAGGCCAAAGTGTATCCGCGCGCCATCGCCGCGCGCTGCAGCCAGCGTTTCATGATGCCGGAATCGTACTTGGGTATGACAGCGAGCGTCTATAACAGGATGCGCTCGCGCCATGATCGTAGCGACGAGCGAGCGCAGCGCGCCTCAGGGTTGCAGATTCACGATGACGCGCCCGCGCACCAGACCCTTGAGAATGTCGGTGGCGAGCCGTGGCACATCTTCGAGCGCCGCCTCGAAGCTCAGGGCCTGCAAGCGTGCCCGTGGCAAATCCTTGCCGAGGCGCTCCCAGGCTTCGATGCGCCGCGCCAGCGGACACATGACGGAATCGATGCCGAGCAGATTGATGCCTCGCAGAAGGAACGGAATGACCGAATGCTCCAGCTTGGCTCCGCCCGCCAGGCCCACGGCGGCGACCGAGCCGGCGTACCGCATCTGCGCCAGCACGCGCGAGAGCGTGTTGCCGCCCACAGAATCGACGCAACCTGCCCAGCGCTCGGCCTCGAGTGGACGCTTTGCAGGCTCCGAGAACGGCGAACGATCCACGACCGAGCTCGCCCCGAGACCTTTGAGGTATTCATGTGCGTCCGCTCGCCCGCTCGATGCGATCACCTGGTAGCCACGCTGCGCCAGGATGGCGGTCGCGACCGATCCGACACCGCCGGCAGCACCGGTCACGAGCACCTCCCCCGAACCGGGGTTCAATCCATGCGCCTCGAGCGCCATGACGGCCAGCATAGCCGTGAATCCCGCCGTGCCAACGGCCATGGCCTCTCGAGTGCTGAAGCCGGCCGGCAGCGGAACCAGCCAGTCGCCGTTGACCACCGCCTTCTGCGCCAGCCCGCCCCATTGAGTCTCCCCGACACGCCAGCCGGTCAGCACGACCTTGTCCTGCGGCCTGAATCCCGAGTGGCGGCTTTCGGTCACGGTGCCCGCGAAATCGATGCCCGGCACGTGCGGATACTTCTTCACGAGACCGCCGAGGCCGTTGACGATCAATCCGTCCTTGTAATTGACGGTCGAGTATTCGACCGCGACCGCGACATCGCCCGACGGCAGAGCGGACTCGTCGAGTTGGCGCACTGAGGCCGTCACCACGTCGTTGGTATTTTCCAATAGCAATGCTTGGAACATGTTTCAGGCCTCGCCGGTTGACTCGCGCTGCAATGGCTCGCGTATAGTCGAGTGTACCGTGGATGCCTAGACCCATGGAGGGATCGCGCACCTTGACCCACGCTCTGGCCTCGATGCTGGCCCCGCGCTCGGTCGCACTCATCGGCGCATCTCGCAAGCGCAATTCGGTGGGCAACGACGTCCTGCGCAATCTGCTCTACGGCGGCTATCGCGGCGCCGTCTACCCGGTCAATCCATCCTATCGCAGCCTCTACGGCAACGACTGCTACGCGGCGATCTCACAGCTGCCGGAGCCGGTTGACCTTGCAATCGTCTCGGTGCCTAACCGTGTGCTGGAACGCTCGGTCGAGGAAGCCATCGGGTCGGGCGCCCGCTCGTTGCTGATCTTCGCGAGCGCCGAGCTGGAAGGAGATGGGAAGGCACGAATCGCCACCCTGGCGCGTTCGGCGAAGGTAGCGCTGTGCGGCGCAAATTGCATGGGTTTCTTCAATGCCATGCAGCCGATACGGGCGTTCTCGGCCCTGTTTCCCGACGATCTCGCATGCGGAGGCATCACCTGCATTGCCCAGTCGGGCTCGCTGCTCCAGGCACTGCTGTTCAACGACGAGCGGCTGCAGTTCAATCTTGCGGTGTCCAGCGGACAGGAGTTGGTCACGACCGCGGCCGACTTCATGGACTACGCGCTGGAGCAATCGGCGACCAGACTGATCGCGCTGGTATTGGAGAGCGTGCGCGACCCGGCAGGATTTATTCAGGCGCTCGAAAA
This sequence comes from Steroidobacteraceae bacterium, assembly GCA_035605115.1. Lineage (GTDB taxonomy): Bacteria > Pseudomonadota > Gammaproteobacteria > Steroidobacterales > Steroidobacteraceae > FEN-1191. The sequence continues at coordinate 71,322 of DATNHF010000054.1, forward strand.
GGCGCAGCATCGCGGCGTGCCGGTCATCGCGCTGAAACTCGCTCGCACTGCAGCCGGAGCGAAACTGGCTTTGAGCCACACGGGCGCGATCGCCGGAAATACACAGGTTTACGATGCCTTGTTTAGTCGCTACGGCGTCATCGGTGTACGCGACCTGAGCGAGTTGGTCGCCACCGCAATTCTGCTCTCGGCGCCGAAGCGCGCCGCGCCCGGGGGCCTGGCGGTGATACTCGACTCCGGCGGCGAACGGGAGCTCATCGTCGATGCCGCCGCTGATGTCGGCGTGCCGTTCGCCAACATCGGCGCCGAAACCTCGCAGATTCTGCGGGACAGTCTCGATCCGGGTCTCGAGCCAATCAATCCGCTCGATGCCTGGGGTACCGGACGCGAATTCGAACAGGTTTTCGAGGCCTGTCTGACGGCTCTGCTGAACGATCCCGATAGTGCGCTGGGCATGTTTGTCTGTGATCTGTCGGACGAGCTCGATCTGCATGCCGCCTACGCGGCGGTGTGCGAGGCGGTGGCTCGCAGCAGCCGCAAGCTCCTGCTGGTGATGACCAACTACAGCGCCTGGAGCCATCGCCGGCACGCAGTGCGACTGTGCCGTGCGGGAATTCCCGTGCTCGATGGCACGGCGCCGTCGTTGCGCGCGATCAAGCATGCGCTCGCCTACCGCGATTTTCTGTGCCGTCCTCGGTCCTCGGCCGTGCCCGGCACAGCGGGTAATGTCCGCGCCGCCCACTGGCAGGGCGTTCTGGGTTCGCGCACGACACCGCTGAGCGAGCAGGAAGGTTATGCGCTGCTGGCCGACTACGGCATCGCCGTACCGCCCCACGCGGTCGTGAACAGCCGCGAAGAGGCCCTCGAGGCAGCGCGCCGGATCGGATTTCCGCTGGTCCTGAAGACGGCAAAACCCGGCGTGCTGCATAAGAGTGACGTCGGCGGCGTGCTGCTCGGCATAGCCGGCGAGAGCGAGCTCGCCGCCGCCTATGAGGATCTCAGCGGCAGGCTTGGCGCGCGAGTGCTCATCAGTGCTCAGGCGCCGGCGGGAATCGAAATGGCGTTCGGTCTGGTTCAGGATCCGGCCTTCGGCGCCTTCGTGATGATCGCCTTCGGCGGCATCTGGATCGAATATCTCGAGGACCGCCAGCTGGCGATGGCTCCCTTGGACACTGAGGCGGCCGCACGGCTCATCGCGGATCTGCGGTTCGCCAAAGTGCTCGACGGGGTGCGCGGTATGCCCGCCTGCGATCGGACGGCCCTGGCGGAGACTTTCGTGCGATGGAGCCAGCTGGCTTGCGAGCTCGGCCCCTATATCGCCGAGATGGATCTCAATCCGGTGCTGGTTGGCCCGACCGGCACGCTCGCGCTCGACTGTCTGCTGATCCCGCAGCGCCTGCACTGCACGAACGAACAGCATGGAATTTAATACGATCAGCGTCCACGCCGAGGGGCCGATCGCCGGCATCAGGCTCAATCGGCCCGATAAACTCAACGCCATCAGTTCCGACATGGTTACCGAGCTGCACCGTGCAATGAACGATGCTGAAGCCGATCCTCACGTGCGCGTCATCACGCTCACGGGCAGCGGACGTGCATTCTGCTCCGGTTTCGATCTGGGTGAGGTAGACAATGCAGCGGACCCGGACAGCACGCGTCGAGTACTCGAAGCGGACTTCGCCCTGATCATGCGGTTCTGGAATTCGCCCAAGCCGACCATCGCCGCCGTCCATGGCTACGTCCTCGGCGGCGGCTTTGAATTGGCGATGGCCTGCGATATGACGATTGCCGCGGAGGGGGCGCTGTTCGGCGAGCCGGAGCCGAAATTCGGCTCTGGTATCGTCGCGATGCTGCTGCCCTGGATCACCGGACCGAAGCAGGCCAAGGAAATGCTGCTGTTCGGCAACGATCGCGTGAGCGCGCGGCAGGCCTATGAAATGGGCCTGGTCAACGCGATCGTGACACCGCAGGCCTTGACGCGCGAGCTTCACGCGGCGGCGGGCCGCTGCGCCATGCTGGATGCGGAAGCGGTCAGACTGACCAAGCTCGCCATCAACCGCAGCTATTCGCGCATGGGACTGGAGGACGCGCTGCGACAGGCCTTGGATATCGACGCCATCATCGAAACCACGGCAACGGAGGAATCGCGTACGTTCAAGGCCATTCTGGCCAAGGACGGCGTCAAGGCAGCGGTTGCGTGGCGCGAAGCGCGTATCTTCAAGTAGCCACGGATCGCGGATCGCAGCCGCGCTCCCGAGTGAGTGCGCGCGCGCGCGCCGGTTGCAGCCATCAGATGCGTCATACGGCTCTGACGGCAGCCCCGCGGATCGCGATGTCGACCTCGTCGCCGCCCTCCCAGAAGCCGTGCGGCAGGCCGTAGTCGGAACGCTTGATGCGCGTGTGGGCATCGAAGCTGCAGCTCTCGCCCGTGAGGCTACGGTCGGTGCAGATCCAGCGACTGACGATCAGTACAACGCTGCGCGTGTGTCCGTGCAGGCTCAATTGGCCCTCGAGCGTGGCGCCGCCGTCATCGTCGAACCGAACTTTATCGGCGTGCAAGCTGATCAGCGGATAGCGCTTGGCATCGAACCAAACGGGTGACAGCAGGCGCGCCTTCCACCAGGGGTTATCGCAGGCCAGCGAATCGGTTCGAACCGTGACCTCCAAATGGCTCGCGGCCGCGCGCCGATCGCGCACGAACTCGCCCGACAGAATCGCGAATTGCGCGCTGAACCAGGACACGCCCAGCACGCGAACGCCAAAGGAGACGCGCGTATTCGCGGAATCGAGGCGGTAGAGCTCCGCTGCCTGAGCTTGCAGCACCACCAGCGGCAAGAGCAGCCACACTGCACTGCGCATCCTCATGCCTCGCTAATCCCGGGGCGCCATCATGGTCCAGCAATGCGCGGCGCACAGCGGGCTCAGTGTGTACTCAGCCGGACTGTTTACTCTTCGCGATCAGCGCATCGTCGATCTCGCGTGCCCGTAGGGCGGCCGGACGCGAGCTGATGCCCTGCCAGTAACGCTCGAAGGCCGGACGTTTCTCGATGGAACCAAACATCAGTCCGAAACCGACCTGCGATCCGAAGTACACATCCGCGGCGCTGAAGCGCTCGCCGAGCAGAAATTTTCCATGAGAGACGGCCGCCTCCATCGTGTCCATGACGGTCGTGAACGTACCCCAGCCGGCCATGGCTTCGCGGCCCTGCGGCGTAACCAAGCCCAGTGCTCTGTTCGTGACCGCCGTTTCGATCGGCCCCGCCGCAAAGAACAGCCAGCGGTAGTAGGTTCCGCGAAGGCGTGCACCGACCGGGGGAGCCAGACCCGCCTGCGGGAAGGCATCCGCGAGGTAGGCGCAAATGGCCGCACACTCGGTAACCACGACTTCGCCGTGCACAATGGCCGGCACCTTGCCCATCGGATTGAGGGCGAGATAGTCCGGTGCCTTCATGGTCGTGCCGAACTCAAGCACCTCGGTCCGATAGGGCTGACCCACTTCCTCCAGCATCCAGCGCACGATCCGGCCGCGCGACTTTGGATTGGTATAGAAGACCATTGGCTCGCTCAATGACGTGCCCCTCAAGGATGCCACGGCGCATATTATGGCGCGCGACTGGCGCGCGCGCCTGCCAAATGATCGCGACGCAGAGCCGACAAGTCGGCCGACCGGACCGATGATCGTGCCGAGCTTGCGGGTGCGATCAGTAGACTCTTTCGCCCCCGACCCAGGTCTGCTCGATCTTGATCTTCCAGATGTCGCTTGGGGCGATTTTGAACAGGTCGCGGTCGATGAGGATGAAGTCGGCCCACTTGCCCGGCTCCAGCGAGCCGATCTGCCTCTCCTGGTGCTGCGCGTAGGCGGCGTCGAGCGTGAAGGCGCGAAAGGCCTCGATCAAAGTCATGGCCTGTTCCGGATGCCAGCCGCCCTTGGGCTCATTGTCGTGATCGGTGCGCGTCACCGCGGCATGCAAGCCAAAGAATGGGTTGTCCGATTCGACGGGGAAATCCGAGCCGCCTGCGATGCGCGTACCCTGCTTGAGAAACGTGCGCCAGGCGTAGGCGCCCTTGAGCCGTTCGGGACCGATACGCTCCTCCGCCATGTTCATATCGCTGGTCGCATGGGTCGGCTGCATCGAGGCGATCAGATTCAATTGCCGGAAGCGCGGAATGTCGGCGAGCGCTACGACCTGCGCATGTTCGATGCGGTTGCGCAATTGCCGCCCACCCGCAGCCTGGTACGCAGCCTCGAACGCATCCAGCACCTGGTGATTGGCGGCGTCACCGATCGCATGCACGTTGACCTGGTAGCCGGCTTTGAGCGCGGTCTGAATCTTGCTTTCCATCTCCGCGTCCGACATGAACAGCAGGCCATGCTGATCCGGCTGGTCCGAATACGGTGCCAGCAGCGCCGCACCGCGGCTGCCCAAGGCGCCATCGGCAAACAGCTTGACCGCGCGAACCGTCAGGCGATCCTCGCCATAGCCGATCAGCGGACCGTCCTTCGACAGGGTTCTGAAATCCTCGCCGGTATCGAGGATCATGGCATAGACACGCAGCGTGAGCTGGCCCTGATCGGCCAGCTGCCGGTAGAGCGCAATCGTATGCGCGCTGTCCCCGGCATCGCCGGCGGAGGTAAGTCCCACCGAATTCATATGCGCGAGCGCCGCTCTGAGCGCCGTCAGCCGCTCGGCATCGTCCGGCGGCGGTATGACTCGGTCCACGAGCCCCATCGCCTTATCAACCAGCACCCCGTCAGGGTTGCCGTCAGCATCCCGCTCGATCCTGCCCCCGATCGGATCCTTCGTGTCGCGGGTGATGCCCGCCGCGCGCAAGGCCTGCGTATTGAGCCACTGCGCGTGCCCATCGACGCGAGCGAGAGCCGCGGGCCGATCGGCGATGACGCTGTCGAGCTCGCTCGCTCGCGGGAATCGGCCCAGCTTCCATTTGACCTGGTTCCAGCCATCGCCCAGATACCAGGCTCGCTGTGGATTCGCGTGGGCATAGGCGCGAATACGCTCCTGCGCCTGTGCCAGCGTTTCGGTGTCGAAGAGCTGAATGCGGACATTCTCGAAGCCAAGATCCATCACGTGCCCGTGTGCGTCGATCAGGCCCGGTAACAGCGTCTTGCCTCCTGCGTCGATGACCTGTGCGTGTGGATAGGCTTTGTGCAAGGCGGCCGCGTTGCCGGTCCGCACGACTCTGGCCGATTCGAACAGCAGGCCGCTGAAACGCTCCAAGCGATCGCCGGCGAGCGTGTATCCATGGACGTTTTCGATCAACGTCGCGCCAGGTTGCGCGGCACGCGCGGCGCCGAGCGCGAGCGTGACGATCGCGGCAATGAGGGCGTTGTTGAGCATGTACTTGACCCGACTGCGAGAAAGCATCACCCGCACGGTGCCGGTGAGCACGAGCAGCGCAATCATTGGGTAAAGCAACTGCGAGTCGCGCACCGGTGATCCTCAATCGTGGCATGCCGAGCCGCTGCTGTGCTCACTTGGCTCTAGCCCCGGCAATCGAATCGGCCTTGGCGATGAGTGCCTGTGCCATGCGGATGCTGGCAATATCGATGAGCCTGCTGTCCAGCGATACCGCACCCTTACCCTCCTTGGCCGCCTGCGCCATGGCGTCCAGGATTCGCCTGGCCTTGGTTACCTCGGCTTCCGATGGCGTGAAGACCTGATTGGCCAATTCGATTCCTCCCTCCGCTCTCAGGAAGCACGGCTCTGCCTAGTCACTGCCCTCAGCGCCGCCTGTTAGCCGCCTGGTTACCAGTTCATACACGTTGGCGTCGAGGCCATCGCGCCCACGCATCATAGCCACCAGTTCGGTCAGCGTGCTATCGACGAAGCTCGCGTTACGGATGCTGCTGGTGTTGATGTAGACATTCAGAGCCGCGCCGCGTAACGCGGCGTGCGCGGCCAGGGCGGCCACCCCCGCCTCGCCGGCTGCGTTCCGATTGCCCCTCTCGGCCACGATCCTGGACAGCTCCATGACCTCGCCACAGGCGCGCGCGCAGGCGAGCGGCACCCGCGTGGCCTCCATCAGCGCCGCCTGAATCGCAGCGCTGCGGATTGCCCTTTCCGATGCAGTCCGCCGCGGCAGCGCGTATGCGCCCATGACGCTGCCATAGGCCCTGACGTCCTCATCGATCATCGAGGTCAGGCGCTCGCGGACGGCCTGCGCCTGATTCAGGACGGCCTTCATCTGATCCTCGACCTCGACGTAGTCCTGCTTGCCGATGGTCAGGATGCAGACCATGCTGACCAGCGCCGCCCCCATCGCCCCCATGATCGCCACCGCACTGCCGCCACCCGGCGTGGCGGCAGCCCCTGCCAGCGCATCGAGCAGGTTCTGCACGGAAGCGTCTGTGATCATCGCTGGATCGTTCCGATGGATCGTGCGGCAGGCGGCATGGGAATTGGCGCGCCTTGTCTACCCTTGAATCGAACCGGTCGAGTGCGACTCGTAGAATTGCTCATCCTTACCGACCTTCTTTTTCGGGATCGGATCGTGCGTGCGCCAGTAGTCGGCAGCCGCGCCGACGCCGCTGCCGGAGGCGACCTTGATGCCCACGTCGAGCATCGCCATCTCGGCGCCGGCGATGGCGCCCATGAGCATGAGTTCGTTGAGATCCCCCAGATGGCCGATGCGGAACACCTTGCCGGCTACCTTGGAAAGCCCCGCGCCCAGCGCGAGATTGTAGCGGCGGAACGCCACGTCGATGACATGCGCGCCGTTGATGCCCTCCGGCACGACGATGGCGCTGACGGTATCAGAATACCATTTGGGTTCTTTGGCGCAGAGCTTCAGGCCCCATCCTCGGGTCACGGCCGCACGCACACCCTCGGCCAGGTAGTGGTGGCGCAGAAAGATCTCCTCGAGCCCCTCTTCGAATAGGATGTTCAATGACTCGCGTAAGCCGTAGAGCATGGGCAGCGCGGGGGTATACGGGAAGTAGCCGGTCGAATTGGCCTTGATCATATCGGCGAGATCGAAATAGCAGCGCTTGGATTGGGCGCCAGCCATCGCCTCGAGCGCCTTGCGGCTCACCCCCAGAATGCCGAGCCCAGCGGGCAACATGAGTCCTTTTTGCGAGCCGCTGACGGCCAGATCCACGCCCCAGTCGTCCATGCGAAAGTCGATGCTGGCGAGCGAACTGACGGTATCCACGTATAGGAGCGCTGGATGCGTTGAGGCGTCGAGTGCCTTGCGCACGCCGGCAATGTCGCTGGTGACCCCGGTGGCGGTCTCGTTCTGGCAGGCCAGTACCGCTTTGATCTGGTGTCGCTTGTCGGCCCTGAGGATCTCCTCGTAGCGGCCCAGCGGCACGCCTTCGCCCCATTCGACCTCGAGCACCTGTACGTCGTAGCCAAGGCGCTGCGCCATGTCAATCCATAGGTGGCTGAACTGACCGAAGCGCGCTGCAAGTATCTTATCGCCCGCAGAGAGCGTGTTGGTCAGTGCCGCCTCCCAGGCGCCGGTGCCTGACGATGGAAAAATAAAGACCTGGCCGGTCGTGGTCTTGAACACCTTCTTGAGATCGTGCAACACGCTGGTGGAAAGTTCCGGGAACTTCGATGAACGGTGATCCTCCATCGCCACCATCATGGCCCGCTGGACGCGGTCAGGAACGTTCGTCGGTCCGGGAACAAACAGGAAATTTCGACCTGGCATGCGCCGTGGCATCACATTCTCCTCTTGAACAGTCAGGCAGAACCATCATGAGCCGGCCCTATGGTAGCGTCCGCTCCGATAGCCATCCGGAAAATAGCAATGCACGAATAGCCACTGTGTTGCAACATGCACAGCCGAACATATCTGCGTAGGACCTGTTGCCATGATCTCCGATATCGAAATCGCCCAAAAGGCAAAACTGCAGCGCATAACCGCTGTCGCCAAGAACCGCCTCGGAATCGACGATCAACATCTGGAGCCCTACGGTCACTACAAGGCCAAGATCTCGCTGGATTTCGTCGACAGTCTCGCGGCGCGGCCCGACGGCAAGCTCATCCTGGTCACCGCCATCACTCCGACCCCGGCCGGGGAGGGTAAGACCACCACGACCGTCGGGCTCGGGGATGCGCTCAATCGCATCGGCAAGAAGGCCTCGATCTGTCTGCGCGAGCCCTCCTTGGGACCGGTATTCGGCATGAAAGGCGGTGCCGCCGGCGGCGGCTACGCGCAGGTGGTCCCGATGGAGGATATCAACCTGCATTTCACGGGGGATTTCCCTGCCATTGCACTGGCCAACAATCTGCTGTCGGCCATGATCGACAACCACATCCACCACGGCAACGAGCTGCAGCTGGACCTGCGGCGCATTACCTGGAAGCGCGTCGTGGACATGAACGATCGGGCGCTGCGCGACATTACGGTCGGCTTGGGAGGCCCGGGTAATGGCTTCCCGCGCCAGGACGGGTTCGACATCGTGGTCGCCTCCGAAGTGATGGCGATCTTCTGTCTGGCCACTTCGCTCAAGGACTTGAAGAATCGTCTCGGCAATATCGTCGTCGGGTACACGCGCGATCACAAGCCGGTCCATGCGCGCGATCTCAATGCCCACGGCGCGATGACGGTGCTGCTGCGGGACGCCTTGAAGCCCAATCTCGTGCAGACGCTGGAAAACAATCCGGCGTTCATTCATGGCGGCCCCTTCGCCAACATCGCGCACGGCTGCAATTCCGTGCTCGCCACCAGGACGGCGCTCAAGCTCTCCGACTACGTGGTGACCGAGGCAGGCTTTGGCGCTGATCTCGGAGCGGAGAAATTCATCGACATCAAATGCCGGAAATCGGGAATACGGCCGCATGCGGCCGTGATCGTTGCCACCATCCGGGCGCTCAAATATCACGGCGGAGCGGACTTAAAGGCGCTCAATACCGAAAATCTCGATGCGCTGTCAAAAGGCGTCGCCAACCTCGAACGCCATGTCAACAATGTGCGCAATTACTACGGACTGCCCTGCGTGGTGGCAATCAACCACTTCAGCTTCGACACGGCTACCGAGATCGAGCTGCTGAAAAAGAAGATGGCGCACCACTCCGCCCCGGTGGTCGTGTGCCGACATTGGGCCGAGGGCGGCCGGGGAGCGGAACAACTGGCGCGCACGGTTGTGGGCATGATCGACAAAGTGGCGACGGACTTCCAATTCGTCTACGACGAATCGGAGACGCTCTGGGGCAAAATGATCGCGATTGCCACCAAGCTCTACGGTGCGGGCAATGTCACGGCGGACACCAAGATTCACGCCCAGATCCAAGCCCTTCAGGAGGGTGGCTACGGCCATTACCCGGTCTGCGTTGCCAAGACGCAGTACTCGTTCTCCACCGATCCGCAGCTGCGTGCCGCACCGAGTGATCACAAGATCAACGTCCGGGAAGTGCGTCTTGCCGCGGGTGCGGAGTTCGTCGTCATGGTCTGCGGCGACGTCATGACCATGCCGGGACTGCCCAAGGTACCCTCGGCGAACAAGATCGATATCGATGACAACGGCAAGGTGATCGGACTTTTTTAGCCGATCTTCGCGCATGCGCCCAGTGCCGCTACACCCACTCAGACGGACTTGGGCGGTGGCAGCGCCTGCCTACTCGGACGGCCGCTGCCGGCCGTCCTCGATGGCCTCGTATTCCACGATCTCACCGATCATCGCCTGTGGCTGCGCACTGATGAAGCGGCCCTTCTGACTCAACGGCACCGCTCGCCGCCGGCTCTTGCGCCACAGGTCAAATACGGTCAGCGCTGCGGTCAGCAGCGCCAGCGTCGAGAAATACGCGGGTGGTCCGAACACGGCAAGTACCCCGCCCATGAGCACCGGACCGAAGGCCGCGGCGGCGCCGTTCAAGCGCAGGAGTGCACTGCTCGCGGCCACCATCTGCGCGGGCTCGAGCTTATCGTTGACATGTGAGACGGCAAGCGAGTAGAGCGTCAGTGCAAAACCGCTGAAGCAGGCGGTCAGCGTCAGAAACGCCGCCCGCGGCATCGCACCGAAGAGCACCAGGCTGCCCGCAATCATCGCCGCGAGCGTGCATACGCCGGCAATCACCGTGCGCCGGTCCATGCGATCCGACAGCCGGCCGACCGGGTACTGGGTGAGCACCGCGGCACAAATGCTCACTGCCATGAACGTGGCCACGCCGGTGGTGCCGAAGCCGCTCAGACGCGCGTACACCGGACCCATCGAGAAGATGATCGAGGAGATCAGGCCCGATACGCTGACCGCCACGACGCCCAGTGGCGAATTGCGATAAAGGTCGCGATAGCGCACTTTGCGTGGTTGCGCGCGCTGCGGCAGCGGCTGGGCCGACAGCACGATGGGCACCATCGCCAGAGAAATCAGCACCGAGACCAGCATGAATGGCACGGCAGTGAGCGGATTGGAGACAATCAGCAGGAACTGCGCCGAGCCGAGGCCCACATACAGTATGAGCATGTAGGTTGCGAGCAGGCGGCCACGATTCGCGCGGCTGGCTCGATCGTTGAGCCAGCTCTCGGCCACCACGTAGATGCCGGCGAAACACAGCCCGGAGAGCAGGCGCATGACAGCCCAGGGCAGCGGCGCGACGAAGCAGCCCTGCACCAGAATCGCCGCCGAGGCGACTGCCGCCAGCGCGGCAAACACGCGGATGTGGCCGACTTGGCGCAGCAGCCGCGGCGCAGCGACCGTACCGAGTAGATAGCCCACGTAGTAACAGGACATGATGAGCCCCGTCACCGGCGGCGCAAAACCTTCGAGCGTGGCGCGCAAGCCCAGCAGCGTGCTCTGCAAGCCCGCTCCCAGCATCAATACGCCCATGCCCAGAAGCAGCGGCCACGTTGTCAAAATCGATTTGAGGGGCACGGTGCCTATGGATTGCGCAAGCAGGGCGTCGTTGTCGGGCACATGATATACCCTAAGCATCCGGGCGCGGGACGCACGCGACAGCGCATGGCAGCCTGAATCCGATCGATCGCAGCGTTGGCCGCAGCCCTGCAGCTCGCAGCGAGCATCGCACAGGCGGATATCCGCTTGCCGCGAGTGCTTGCAGACAACATGGTGCTGCGGCGCAATTCACCGGTGCAGCTGTGGGGCTGGGCCGGTCCCGGCGAGCGCATACGGATTCGGGGCTACGAGGTTCCTCACTTCTGCGGGGCGCTCATTGTCGGCGCCGAAATTCAATGTAATGCTCTTGACATGGCAGCCGCCGTACCCAGCTTCGGCACAGCATCGGGCGACCCCGCCACCGAGGACCGTTCACAATCCCGTTCCCTGGTCGCCTCGCCCGCAGGCGTCGTGGCCAGCGAAAGCGTGCTGGCTTCGCAGATCGGCGCACGAATTCTCGAAGGCGGCGGCAATGCCATTGACGCTGCAGTCGCCGCCAACGCCGTATTGGGATTGGTGGCTCCCATGAACGACGGCATCGGCGGGGACCTTTTCGCCATCGTTTATGAAGGCAACTCGGGCCGCTTGCATGGACTCAACGCGTCGGGCTGGGCGCCGGCCGCTCTGACCGCAGACTATCTGCAGCGCCGCGGCATTCTGGAAATGCCGCAGCAGGGAATCCATTCGGTCACGGTTCCGGGTGCCGTTGCAGGCTGGCATTGCCTGTTGCAACGCTTCGGCACGCGCCGCCTCGCCGATCTGCTCTCCCCCGCCATCAGCTACGCGGAGCGCGGCTTTGCGGTGGAAGAGGTCGTACACGCCTACTGGCAAGCAAGTGAGAGCGTTCTCAGACAGGACCGGGCTGCAGCAAACACCTATCTGCCGAGCGATCGAGCCCCGCTGGTCGGCGAGCTGTTTCGAAATCCGCAGCTCGCCTGGACGTACCGGCAGATAGCCGATCAGGGACGAGATGCTTTTTACAACGGCGAGGTGGCGCAGCGAATTCTCGCGACTTCGGCCGCTCACGGCGGGACGCTTCAGACCGCCGATCTGGCCGATTTCGAGGCGGAGTGGATCGATCCGATCTCCACGACCTATCACGACTGGACAATTTACGAGCTCCCGCCCAACGGCCAGGGAATCGCTGCGCTCGAAATGCTCAATATCATGGAGCACTTCCCGCTGCGTGAATGGGGTCATCACTCGACTCAGACCCTGCACACCATGATCGAGGCCAAGAAGCTCGCTTATGCCGACATGATGCGCTACCTCGGCGACCCGCGCTTCGCGACAATTCCGGTCGCGACGCTCTGTTGCAAGCAATTCGCGGCTACGCGGGCGAAGCTCATCAATCCCGCCAGCGCCGCCGATGTCGTGGCGCCCGGCGCCGCCGCCGGCAGCGATCACGGCACGACCTATCTCGCCGTGGCCGACCGCAGCGGCAATTTGGTGTCGCTGATCCAGAGCAATTTTGCGAGTGTCGGCTTTGGTTCCGGCCTCGCTGTCGCCGGCGCCGGCTTCGTGCTGCAGAATCGAGCTGGTCTGTTCACACTCGAGGCGGGACACCCCAACGTGCTCGCCGGACGCAAGCGATGCCTGCATACCATCATCCCGGGTTTCATGCGCTGCGCCGAAACGCGCATCGCTTTCGGCATCATGGGCGGTTGGAATCAGGCTCAGGCCCACGCGCAGTTCGTATCGAACGTGGTCGATTTCGGCATGAACATCCAGCGCGCCCTCGACGCGCCGCGCTTCTCGAAGGATACCTTCGACGGCCGCGATGTGAATCTCGAAGCGCGCATCCCGCAAGCCGTACGTCAGCAGCTGCGTGCGCTGGGTCACGCGATCGTTTTGCGCGGTGAGTTTTCCTCGATTCGCATGGGCGCGGGCCAGGCAGTCGCGCACGATGGGGACCGAGGCATGATCTTTGGCGCTTCCGATCCGCGCAAGGACGGTGCGGCTATCGCCGCGCTCGATGCGTGGCCCTAATGAGCCGGCGTGGTAGTTGTTTCAACGCCTTGCTTGCGGGCCTCGGCGAGCAATGCCGTGCAGTCGGCATTTTTGGCCAGATCCTCATCCACAAATCCCAACACCTCGAGCGGTGCGAGCACGACGCCTAGGGCCAGTGCCTTGCCGGTTCGCGCCGCGGCGTTGCCTGCCTGGAGGCCGATCGAGGGATGCAGGATCGTGCCGCGCACGAGGATCGGCGAATGCAGCCGCAGCAGCCGCTGGCTCTTTGGCTCGCCGTACAGGCTAAGGTCGATCGCCTCCGTATCGAGACGAATCTCGCCTTCACCATTGACGAGAACCGGGTCGGTGTCGATCACGAGTTTTTGCACTTGCAGGACGCCATCCTGAGCGCGAAAACTCGCGATCGCGCAGCGCACGCCGGTCTCCTGCCGGCTCTTGGTGAACAGCAGCCCGAGGCCGCGCGCGAGATCCATGCCGACGAGTTCCGCGAATGCGGTACGAATAATGCCGTGTGGCAGCACCGCCGTCATCGTACCGTGCGCGTTCGCGGCAATCTCGTGTATTGAGCGGCCGTTACCCGCAAGCACTAGGCGCGCCTGTAGCAGGCCATCGAGCGCGGGCTGCGCCTCGTGCTTGCGATCAAACTGACTGACGCGCAGATTCCTGATGGCGACATCCAGATCGGCCGCCGGCAGCTCGCGCATGGCATCGAGCTTGACGCGGCCCGCGATCCGACCCTCCGGCGGCGCCGCCGATAGCGGCGAGATCACGAGCATCCCGCCCTCGAGCGTCAGGTGCGCTGCCACCGCATGTAATGGCACGTGCCCGACCTGCAGGCTCTGCGCATGGAACTCCACCGCGACATCGCTCTTGCGCAGGCCGGTAAGCGGCAGCGGTGTATCGGACAGCAGCTTTTGTTGTGCGTCTGGCAGCGGGGAGGCACGACCGGCCGCACGCGCCCCCAAGTCTGACCAGCGTAGCGAAAGAGCATTCAGATCCGCCTCGGCTCGCGGCCGTACTCCCGAAGTCTCGATCGACACCGTACCGTGCAAATCGCTTTGGCCGCAGTTCACCTGCAGGTCGGTGTAACAGAAGCGCGAACCATCACGCGCCAGCCTGCCGGACAGGCGGTAGCGGCCGGTATCCGGCAGACGCAGGCCGATCAGAAAGTACAAATCCTTGAGATCCTCGCCCGCAGCCTCAAACCCAAGCTCGAGCGCACGGAAATCAAACGGCCGCCGCAGCGAACCGCGTGCATCGAGCCGCGAGCCGCTCGAGCGTGCCTCAAAGGCGAAGCGGTATGGCCGCTCGCGCCCCACCGCCGCCAGCGCATCGCCGTTGAGCGCGAACGTGGCTGCCCGGTCGTTGAGGCGCCCTGCCCCCTCGATCTGCCAGGGCGCGGCGAGCACGCCGTCATGCGCGGTTACAGTGCCGTCGAATTTGAGGTTCCGAACCGCGTCATCGAGCGCGAGGTGGGTTCTGGTCATAGACAGGCTGTGAATGATAGGCAGCCCCTGACCGCCACCGGTATGCTGCGGCTCACGCCATTGCCAGTTGGCGCGCCCGTTGGCGTCCCGTAGCAGCTGCAGCGTTGCAGAGTCCAACTCGAGTCGGCGAATCACCAACGAGTGCGTGAACAGCGGCCATAAGTCGATGGCCAGCGTCAACCTGCCGACTTGCGCAAGCGCGCCCGGGGGCATCCACGGCGGGTTGCCGATCGTCACGCGCTCGGCATCGAGCTGCGGCGTCAGCGACCACAGCTGCGCGACCAACCGGCCCTGCACCTGGATCGGACGTCCTGCGCCTGCGGCGATCAGGCGAATCAGCGGACCACGGAAGTGGTTTGCATCCACCAGCGCGGCGGCACCGGCCAGCAGCGCAATGAGCATCATTAGCAGGGCCATCAGCCCGGCCGCCCACTTCAGCGCCTGCCGAGCCGCGCGCTGCAGCGCATTCATCAGTCGCTGCGTTTGGTGAACCTGGCGATACCGCGTCTGGCATCGCCCATGGTGGCGTTCTCGGCCATGACGTCGCCGGCCTTGACGTAGGCGGCCTCGATCGACAGCTCACGCTGCTCGTAGAACAGACGCTTGCCCGCCGCGATCGCCTCGCGAGATTTGCCGGCAATGGCGGTGGCGAGCTGCTCCACCTCGCGGTCGAGCTCATCGGGCGATGCCACCCGATTGACCAGGCCGCGTTCACGTGCCGTCAGTGCGTCAATAAAGTCCCCCGTCAGCAGCATCTCCAGCGCCGGCTTTTGCAGCATAGTGCGCGACAGCGCCACGGCCGGGGTCGAGCAGAACAACCCCAGATTGATGCCGGAGACCGCAAATCGGGCGTCGCTGCTGGCCACCGCAAGATCGCACATGGCGACCAGCTGGCAGCCCGCGGCCGTGGCCACGCCCTGCACGCGCGCGATCACCGGTTGCGGCAAGCGGCGAATCGTCATCATGAGCTCGCTGCAGGCTGCAAAGCAGGCCCGCATGGTCTCGATGTCGACCTCGGGGCCCATTTCCGTGAGGTCGTGCCCGGCTGAAAACGCGCGGCCGTTGGCAGCCAGCACGATCACGCGCGCCTCAGGATCGGCGGCAATCGTCTCGAGCGCCGCCTTGAGGCTGGCAATCATCGCTGTCGATAAAACATTGTATTTGGAGGGTTGGTTCAGCGTCAGGTACACCACCCCTGCGCGGCGTTCGACCAACACTCGCTGCGGCTCGTCCGTCGGAGCCAGCGGCCGCTCGGCATTGGCGCTCATATCGATCTCCTTGACCCCACCGGTGCTCACGGCCATGCCGCATGTTGATTGTAGCCCCTGCGTCGGGCTGAGCGTAGTGCACCCGCCACCTGCGGCTGCCTCCTTCGCCGGCGTTCGGCTCAACTTTTCATGGCAACGCTTTGCCGGTAGATTGCCGTCATGGCCGGTCGGGGGGTTCAGGCACCGTGGAGCAGCGTAAGCACACCAAACGAGCCCAAGAGGTCGATGCCCAGACAGCGGCGCGAATGGTCAATTCCGACGACTGGATCGACTACGGCTTTTGCCTGGCACAGCCCGATCGGTTCGACGAAGCACTGGCCGCCAGAGCAGCGGAATTGCGCCGCGTAAAAATTCGCTCCGCCCTGACCGTGCGTCCACGGGCAGTGCTGGACGCCGACCCGGAAGGCGAGCACTTTCTTTTCTTCAATTGGCATTTTTCGCCCTACGACCGCCGACAGCATGATGCCGGGCGGTGCAACTACATTCCGATGAACTTCGGCGAAGCGCCGGGTTACTACCGCAGATTCGTCGATCCGATCAGTGTCGCCTGCATCAAGACCGCGCCGATCGACAGCCAGGGCTACTTCAATTTCGGCTGCAGCACCACGTATCTGCGCGCAATGATCGAGCGCGCGGGCATCCTGGTACTGGAGACCTGCGCGTCGATGCCTCGCGTCCCCGGCCCCGACAATGCCATCCACGTCAGCGAGGTGGATTACCTCATCGACGGCGGCAGCGCACCGCTAGCGGAAATCTCCGCCACCAAGATCAGCGAGGTTGAGCGGCAGGTAGCGCGGCTGATCGCTGCCGAGATCAAGGATGGCGCCTGTCTGCAGATCGGAATCGGCGGCATGCCGAACGCCGTGTGTTCGCTGCTACGCGATGCCAACGTTCGCAATCTGGGTATCCATACTGAGATGCTCGTCGACGGTATTGTCGATCTGATAGAGGCCGGTATTGTGACCAACGCCTGCAAGCAGATCGATACCGGTCGCAGCGTGTTCTCTTTTGCGCTCGGCTCGAGCAAACTTTATCGAACGATCGACGGTAACCGCGATGTCTGTGCCTGTGCGGTCGACTACACCAACCTGCCGGACAACATCGCCAGAAATGACAGAGTCGTGTCGATCAACAACACCACGCAGATCGACCTGCAGGGACAGGCGGCGTCGGAATCCTGCGGCCATCGTCACGTCAGCGGCACCGGTGGTCAGCTGCAGTTCGTACGCGGGGCCTACGCCTCCAACGGCGGCAAATCGTTTTTGTGTCTGTCATCGACCTTTGACAAGGGCGGTCAGCGCAGCAGCCGTATCGTCCCGAGTTTGACCCTGGGAAACATCGTGACCACGCCGCGCACCGATACGATGTACGTCGTGACCGAGTACGGCATCGTCAATCTCAAGGGCAAATCCGTGGCCGAGCGCGCGAACGCGCTCATTTCGATCGCGCACCCGGAATACCGCGAGCCGCTCGAGCGCGCAGCGCGGCAGCAGAATCTCATCCCAAAGGGTTATTGGTAGCGCGGCGGTGGCAGCCTCACCGCAATAGCAGCGTACAGGCGTGCAGGACTACGCCGACGGTGCCGCCCACCAGTGCGCCGTTGATGCGAATGAACTGCAGATCCGTGCCGATCTCGAGCTCTATCTTGCGACCGACCTCGTCCGCGTCCCAGCTCTTGACCACATCGGCGATCAGTACCGAGACCTGACCGCCGTGCCGGATTGCGATGGCGCGCGCCAGCCTGAGCCATGCGCCGTTCAGGCGCTCGAGCATGACCCGGTCCCGCAAGGCACCCTCGGCCAGCGCGACGATGAGCGCGGCGGCAGAGCGACGCAGATGCGAATCCGGCTTTGACAGATCTGCCTGCGCACTCGCCGCAAGCGTCTCGCGCAGCCGCTGCAGGTCGGCATCGCCGGCAAAGCGCTCGACCATGCCGCGCAGCCAGGCCTGCACCGCAGCGCGATGTTCCGGTGAGCTATCGAGCTCATCGGCCCAATCGCGCAGCCCGGCGTCAAATTGAGCGCGCAGCGGATGCAACGGATCGGAAATCACATCCTGCATCAGTGCGCGCACGCCTTGCAGGAACTTGCGTACGATGTAGCTATCGAGGAAGTCTGGCGTGTATTTCGAGGCTTGGGCGAATTTCGCCTTGATGAGATCTTCATTCGCATTCAGCCAGCCCTCCAATGCGGTCAGGCCGCGCTCGAATGCTGCGCGATGCAGGCCGCCATCGATCGCTAGGGTCATGAGTTTGCGCGCGATCCGCGCCGCATCCAGCTCGAGCAGTTGCGGTACAACCGCGTTCTGAAAGAATCGGCGCAGATCCGCGTCATCGGGGGCCCGCAGCAGCGCCGGCAGGAACCCCGTGAGCGACCGCGCGAGGCTCGCGGCATTGGCCGGCGTCGCAAACCAGCGCCCCAGCTGCCCCGCGGTATCGTAGCGCTTGAGTTTGCCAATGATGTTATCGGGTGTGAGCAGATGGCGCGCAACGAATTCCCCCAGACTCTGGCCGATGCTGTTCTTGTTCTGCGGAATGATGGCGGTGTGCGGAATGGGCAACCCCAGTGGACGCCGGAACAGTGCCACGACCGCATACCAGTCGGCCATGGCACCGATGGCCGAGGCCTCCGCGAAGGCCTGCACCCAGCGCAGCCAGGCCCAGGTGGATTGGTAGCGGACACTGAGAATCAGCAATATCAGGCTCAGCCCCAGCAACGCCAGCGTGAGGCGCTGCATCCGACGCAGCTGCCTGCGCTTGAGATCTGCCCGATCGCTGGGCGCTGCTGCGGCCGTCCGCACTGAATGTTCGTTCGCTGTGTCAGTCATGCGCCGCGCAGGAAGCCAACTCCGGGCCTAACCGATCTCGATTCCCAAGGCGTTCCGATCGCTCGTCAATCGCTCCAGGAGCGTCGACATGAGGATGAGCGCCGCGCCGGCGCGATGTGGGTTGGCATCGCGCGTGAACGGCACGGATTGGCCATTGAGCGTCAGCTGAGTGACGCCGCACCCCGCGGCTCCGATTCGATAGTAGATCTCGATCGGACGAGCACGCAATGGCATCGCCACGCGCAGACCATCCAGTGCCCTCGGCATTACCGGGTCTACGCGCAGCACATGCTTCTCGTCGCTGAGCCCGATGAAACGTCGCATAATCAGCCCGAGCGCTATGCCCGCACCGCTCGAGTACACGCGCCAGCCGCCGTCGAGCGCAACCGTGCCGCGCGCCACACGCTCATACTCGGCGCTTGCTTCGTAGCGATCATGGAAGGCCGCATCGGAGCTCGAGTAATAGCAGTTCGACTGGCGCAAAGTCGCGCTGGGCACCAGCGAACGAATGCCGAGCGGATTGGCGAGACACAACGCACGGAAGAAGCGCTCGGCTGCGCCGACATGCCAGAGCGCCTGCGCATAACGCAGATGCGCGTGCATATACATCAGGCCGATCTCACGACCGAAAAACGCGGCGCTCTCGGCGCGCTGGAACAGCTGCTGCGGGCCGCCGTGGTAGGCCATCGGACGGTCGAACAGCCGCAATCCGTCCGGGCCCTGCAAATGCTGGTCGATCAGCCGCAGATGCGTGCGCGCCTGCGCTGGCGTGAGCATGTCTTCCAGGATTGCGTGCACGATTGCAAGCGCGCTGAAGCGCACACCGGTGAGTTGGTCGTGCGGATACAGCAGATGACGTACCCGCCCGCCGTCCTCAAACAGTGCGTACCCGGCGAGCACACCGTCGACCAGCAGCAGACGTTGAAAATCGCGCAGCACCAGAGCCGCCGACTGCGCAAATTGATCCGCCTCGCGAACGCGGCCGATGCCCTGCAGTGCGCGAGCCAGCGATGTCAGCGTCTGATAATGCAACGTCACGGTCCAGGCGCTGCACATACGATCGCGCATGCTCGGATCGGCGGGCTGCAGTGCGTCGTTCCAGTCACCGTGGCCATAGGCGGCCAATGCAGTTCCGGGGATGCGCCGTCGCTGCACGAGCGCGAGCGCCCGCTGCGCGTGCTGCCACACGCTAGCGCGCTCACCGGCATCCGGACCGCGCGCATCAAAGAACGGCAGGCTCTCATCAAGCACGCCGGCATCCCCGGAGGCAATCAAGTATTGCGCCAGCGCCAACAACGGCCAGAAGACGATGTCGCCGTGTGAGTCGCCGGCGCGGATACCGCGCTCGCGCTCGAAGAACATGAACCATTGCGGCCAGTCGCCGTCGGCGTTTTGCATCGCCATGACCCGCAGCAACAGATCGCGCACGGGCTGCGTGCGGCCGAACGCAAGCAGCAGCTCGACCGGTCCCTGGCAGACATCACGCGTGCCCCAGCCTCCGCCGGAGTACTGTTCCAGACCCCGAGGCGAGAGGTAATGTACCAGTGCATTGTGCGTGAACCAGGGTACGATCTCGGCAATACGCGCGAGCTGATCGGACAGACCGCCCGCCGTCGCAGGGGTCATCTTCAGCTCGCAGGCGATGCTTGCGCCATCCGAGCGCAGCGGCGAGCGTGCCGTCTCGGGAATCAAATTCCCGCGTATGACGAGCCCGGCCGAGGCTGTGGCTGCGATGCGGATGCAGACGAATGGCTGCTGTCGCGAGCGGCCATCCTTGAACAGCAGCTCATCGCCCCCGACGCGTTCGAAACCCGCGCCCTGCAGCGGTCCGATGTAGAAGCGCCCGTTCGGAAATCGCCGCCCAAGCTCGCTGCCCTCGGCTGGCGCGAGGCTGATTCCGGCGCCATCGGGCCACCAGCGTGCCGCGCCCGTGGTGCTGCCATCGTCATCATTGAGCGCCACGTGCTGACACACAAGCCAGTGGATCGGCGTGCCCGCGAGTACCGCGAGCGACAGCGTCAGGGACTTCGGGTCGGCGCAGCCCGCGGCGCGTACTTCGATGACTCCCTGCTGATGCCGGTAGATCCAGCGGCATTCATCGGGCGACATGTCGAAGGCCGAAGGCACACCGAGCAGCTGCCACTGCGATCCGAGCTCGACAAACACGCGCAGTCCGTGCGAACGAAACAGGCCGAGATAGCTGTGCGTGCTCGACAGCAGGCGATTGATGCTCACATGGCCCTGGGTGAGCATCGAATGGAACACCCCGCCCATCCAGACCGTCGAAGTCAGGGCCGTTTCATCCGGTGTGGTATGACGTCCGCTGCGCAGAATGTGTCCATGCGGACGCAGTACGCGCAGCTCCTTCGCACGCAGCACTACGTGATGATCGACTCCGAAATTGAACGCCAGCAGCTCACCGCGCTGGTCGCGTTCTTCGTGCCGCCATTGAGATGCAAATATCCCTCGCAGGGCTTCGGCGTCCAGAGCGAGTACGGGCAGCAACGACGCGGAGCTGAACAGCGTGTGCGCATTGCCTGATCCTGCAGCATCCCCGGTCTGCGCGACCGGATCGGAGGCCTGCGCTTCCGGCAAGGCCCGTACTGCGCTCACGCGCGCGAGGTCCGAGGCCGAACTCGCCTCCGGGTGGTCGGCGAGGTAGCAGCCGAAGAAGCCGGCAGCGAGGCTCGCTTGCGGCTGCAGATCGATCGGCGCATCGCGGATCACCACCATGGAGTGCTCATGCTGTAAGCGCCGGTTGGGCAGTTCGCCCGCGAGCCCGATCGGCATGTCCCCGACGCGACCGGCAAGGCCGTGGAACTGCAGGGCATCGGTCGCAAATGCCGAGCCGGAGCGCAACGAGCCGATCAGACTCCAGGGGTAGCGGCCGTCGGCGGCCTGATTCTGGCGGGAGGCCACCATCCAGCCCTGCTGCACGTGCGACAGCGGCATGTGATCTATATATTGGCTGACGTAATACTCGTTGAGCCGCACGGCGCCGTACGGCGCCAGCGCCAGGTCCTGGGCGTACGTCAGATCGACGCGCCGCAGCGCCGGGCCCGTGTTCTCGAGACGCACATGCCAGAACCAAACCGGTGCGCTCTGCGCCAGCACCAGTGTTATCGAGTAACGAATACCGCGCCAGACGCCCTGTCCGACCAGCGCTGCGCCGGAGGCATCGGTGCGGAAGCGCGTGGGACTGAGCGGTCCGAGCAGCGGCGTGCACTCGAGCGGCTCGGACAGGTGTCGCAGGTACAGATTCGTCGGGCCGCCCTCGAGCTCGTTGCCGATAAACAGCGGCAGTGAGATCGCTTCGAAATCAAAGCGCCGCAGCGAGCCGTTGGCGTTGAATTCGGCACGCATGCCTGCGGGGCTGGACAGATGCGCGCCGGACGTATCGGTGAGTGCTCGAGCCATGTCCGGGCTAACCTCGCGTGCCGTAAGTGCAAAGCGCGAAACCTAACACGTCCCCTTGCCTGCGGCGACTGCGGCCGACCCCGAATAACGGACTTGCCGTATCCCCGTCCACCGATCAGCATGCTGCTTCATGGCCGATAGCGTGAAATCCGATCCGACCGCGCGAGCGTTTTCCGGGCTGCGGCGGCTCGAGCATTCGTTGCCGAGCAGCTGGTATTTCGATCCAGCGCAGTACGCCCTCGAGCTCGAGCGCGTCTGGTGCCGTCACTGGATCTACCTGTGTCGCGCCGAGACGATCGCCGAGGCGGCGAGCTTCCGCACCTTTACCGTCGGTACGCAGCCCGTGCTTCTCGTCCGCGGCGAGGACGGGCAGTTGCGCGCCTTCTTCAACACCTGTCGCCACCGTGGCACGATGCTCTGCAGCGAGCCCGCGGGACGATTTGCGGCGAAGGCCATTACCTGTCCGTATCATGCATGGACGTACCGCTTGACGGGCGAACTGGCGCGTGTCCCGACGGCCGGGCGGGCGCACTACGTACCGATCGAGAGTACGGCGCTGTACCCCATTGCGCTCAAGCAGTGGCGGGGATTCGTGTATGTCAATCTGAGCGATCCGAACCGCGGGCTCAGCCAGAACTTCAATGCCAATACCGAGACCGTCGCGCACTGGCCGCTCGAGGACCTGCAGGTAGGTTACCGACTGATCAAACGCATGCGCTGCAACTGGAAGATATTCTGGGAAAACTACCACGAGTGCCTGCACTGCCCCACCGTACATCCGGCGCTCAGCAGCCTGGTACCGATCTATCGCCGCGGCATCATGGAGCAACGCGACGACCCCGATTGGCAGACACACGCGGCGCTCACCGATCCCGCACATAAGGGCGGTCTGCGCGCAGGCGCGGCGACCTGGTCAGTCGACGGCCGCTCCCTCGGCCACGAATTCCCCGCCCTGACGGACGAGGAACGTCGCATCGGCTACCACTTCGTAACCAGTCTGCCCTCGCACTATCTGGTGGCGCATGTCGATTACGTGCGCTCTTCGCGGCTGCTGCCGCTGGGACCCGAGGAAACCGAAATCGAGGTGGAATGGCTGTTCCCGCGCGAGACACTCGACGATCCTAAGGTCGATATCCGCAGCGTTTGCGACTTCTCCGCGCAGGTCCTGGCTGAAGACGCGGCGGCGTGTGAACTCAATCAGCGCGGTCTGCGCGCAGCGCCGCACAGCCGCGGCATGCTGATGCCCGAGGAGTATGACGTGTTCCAGCTGCACCAATGGTTGCGCGCACAGCTCGCCGGCGCACAGTAATTTCGAGCGGAGGTAGCGATGCCGCATGAAGCATTGTTGTTCGCTTTGAGCGAAAGCCGGCGTCTGGGAGTTGAGACCGGCCAACGTGCCGGCGTGTCAGTTGCGCCGCTCGAGGAGCGCAACTTCGAGGACGGTGAGTTCAAACTGCGACCGCTGATATCGGTGCGCAATCGGCCGGTATTCGTGCTGCAGACCCTGGCCGCATCGCCGCAGCAGTCGATTGCGCAGCGTTTCTTGCGGCTGTTATTCCTGCTGTGTGTGCTGCGCGACGGCGGCGCGAGTCAGATCACCGCCATCGTGCCCTATCTGGCTTATGCCCGCAAAGATCGCCGCACGCAGCCGCGCGATCCCATCCACACTCGCTACGTCGCGCAGCTGTTGGAAGCCACCGGTCTGCAGCGCCTCGTGGCACTCGATGTGCACAATGGCACGGCGCTGGAGAACGCATTTCGCATTGGCGTCGATCATCTGTCGGCACTGCCAATGTTCGTCGACCACTTCGCAACGCAGTGCAGTGCGGCCGAGCTGGTGGTTGTATCCCCGGACGTGGGCGGCATCAAGCGCGCACAGATCTTCCGCGAGCTGCTGCAGCAGCGGCTGGGGCGCGAGATCGATATGGCATTTCTCGAAAAGCGCCGCAGCAAGGGTGTCGTGTCGACTGGCGTGGTCATCGGCACGGTCGCGGGGCGCAGCGCGCTCGTACTCGATGATCTCTGTGCATCCGGCGGCACTCTGCTGCGCGCCGCCGAGCATCTGCGCGCCGCCGGCGCCAGCGCCGTCTATGCCGCCGTGACCCATGCACCGGTCAGTGCCGGCCTCGCGGCATTGCTCGCGGCCGACAGCATCGATGGAGTCGTGACTACCGATAGCGCTGGAATGGATGCGCCGGCGCAGGCGGCCTCGAGGGCCGCCAAGCTGCGCGTCCTGCCGATCGCGCCGCTCTTCGGCGAGGTACTCGCGCGCCAGCTGCGCGGCGAGCCGCTGGCGCAATTGCTCGAGCGCTGGCCTCCCGACCGGGCCTAGTGCCGCGGTCGAGGGCGCGCAGCGCCTCGAGCGCGTAGTGCAGCGCGGCGCGAAGCAGAGAATTCGTGCGACGCAGCCAGGGACGAGGGTCCGGAAATTGCGCATCACCGACGTGCCAGGCCGCCAGTTTCGCCCGAGTAGCCGCGCCAAGGCTCATATAAAACAGCAAGACGGCCTCTGAGATCGGCTCGCGGCGACTGCGCCGAAACCGCCCCAGCAGGTCCAGGCCGACTCGGGCACCTGCCAGACGCGTGACCTCGAGGGCGAGATTGGCCATCTCCTCCGCCGGGTCGCGCAGTCGCAGCCGACGATCGAATTCCAGACAGTCGATCACATAGAACGGCGGCTCGAGGCATACGTGCTCGGCGCGCAGGTCGCCGTGGCCTTCAACCACGTAGGCGCCACGCGAGGCCAACTCGAGGCCGGCGCGTGCGATGAATCGCCGCTGTGCTTGAATCACTCGGTTAGCAAGCGCCTGCCTGATGCGGGTGCCGAGCCTGTTCAGGACTGTGCGATTTGCACCTACGTCCGAGCGCAGCCGGCGCAGGTACGCGTCGGCCGATGTGGCATGAGGCTCGGCGTGGCGAAAGAAGCGGTTCAGCCGCTCGATGAGCCGCTGCCAATCACGGCCGCTGAGGTTGCGTCGCTGCAGCGCCTGATCGAGCATCGAGCGGCCGGGCAGACGACGCATCTTGAGCAGATAATCCTCGACGCGCACGCCGACGCCAAACTGCAATGCTCCGGCGCGATTGATCGACAGCACTTCGATCGACTTATACACGCTGCGCGCCAGACGCCGGTTGAGCCGGAGTTCCTCACGGCAAGCGCGCGCGCGCGCCGCCAGCGCGCGGTAGTCCATGCCGGCATGGCGCAGCGGCTTCTTGAGCTTGTACGCATACCGCGGTGTCAGAAACAGCCAGGCGAAATGGGTCTCGATAGTCGAGACCCTCGCGGGCCGATCCGGATAACTGCGGCGATCACGCAGAAACTGCAGCTTCTGCGCAAGCGTCGGCCGTCGAAGCTTTGAGCTCGGTCGCCGCGGGCATCGCAGGGGTGAGCACTGGTCAGTCCGGTTCATGCCGCGATGGTGCTTTCAGACGTCAAGATGACTGTGGGGCGAGCGCGGTCTCATCGCCATGGGTAACTCTCGCGGCTAAGGCGCTGCTGCGGATTGTGCCTATCCCCACTCGGAAAGACACCGCTATCGCGCTCGGTACATTAGAGTGCGTGCTGCCTGGTACTCGAGCAGGCAGGCGATGTTGCCTTGAGACTGGAAAGGCGGCTCTTTTGAGGCGAACGATCACGATTCGGATAGCATCTATGATGGCGCAGAGCATCAGCGTACGCACCAGCGCCCGCAGCAGGGTCAGCGCAGTGCGCCTGCGGCGATCAACGCGCCGCAGCGTATTGAGTGCGGCCATTACATTGTTGCCGGTAACCCTGACCGCATGGGCGCAGACCGACATTGCCGACCTAAACGACTCCGCGCGACAGCAGGCGGAGTACAACGCAGCGGCGCCCAAGACCATTATCGAACTGCAGCCGTTTCGGCGCACGACTGCCGTGGCCATCAACGACGCCACGGGTCGTGTGGGCACGGCCACGCTCATTAATCTGAACCCAGCGGTCAATGCCTGGTACGTGCTGGCACTACATTGGACCGATCCGGCCGAGAGCCGCAGTTATCATATTGAGAACCCAATTCCCCAGATGCAGGAATTGTCCTTGCATACCACGGCTCGAGGCATCGGCATCGCCGAGGGGGGAACGATGCTCTGCGAGCCGTGGTCGATCGAGGGCGACGCGCTTCAAACAGCCAAGGATACCGGTTTGCCCTATGCACCTCTGTGCGGTGGCCGTCTGTATCTGCGCAACAGCGTGCCGGGCACATATACACATATTGAGCGAGTTACGCAGTTTCTGCGCGACCATGTCTGGGGCGGCGACCGAATCGTCGCTTTTGTCCGCGACGAGGCTTTTCGCGACGCCTATGCTGAAATCGGCGCGGACCAAGCCGTCACATCCAGACCGGCACGCCCGGCCGCCGGTCCGGAAGAGGCCCAGGTGCAATTCGAGGATACACAGATTGCAGTGTTTCCGGAACACTTGGGCATCGACCTCGGATCTGCCAAGGATCTGATGTTGGGGCTTTGGTATCCGCTCGACGCCTCGCCCGGCGAATTCTTGAGCGTCATGCGGCCGGGCGCCGTGCCGCAATCGATCCTCGGCAGCTTCCGCGGCACTGTAAACGCGCTCGATGCCACCGAAGCTCGCGGACTTGACTACCTAGTCGCCTTCGATCTGCAACAGTTCGAGCTGCATTTCGCGCTCGGGACCGATCATCCACGCCTCGACTGGTCGGAGCGCGTAGTCGATCAGCAGCGCGATCCGAGCCTGCGAGGTCCTGACGGCATCGCTAACAGCGCGCCGCTGGCGCGCACGGGTATGGTCAGTCCGGCATTGACCGCTGAGATAGCCGCTACCTTCGCCGGCGGTTTCAAACGCGAGCACGGGGCCTTTCGCTATGGAACTCTGGCGCTCGAGAATTCCGGTACGCACTATGGCTTCATGGAGCAAGGCGTGATCTTCAGCAAGCTCCAGCCCGGTCTGGCCACCGTCTACCGCACCGTCGACGGCCACGTGGGCATGAAAACCTGGACGCTGGGCGACGATGTGCTGCTGCCCCACCTGGCGGATGCGCGTCAGAACGGCGTGCCGCTGATCGAGTACAACCCGCAAGGCGATGTCTCGAGGCCGGGGCCGCTGGTCAATCAATGGGGCCCGGGCAACTGGTCGGGCTCAAACGAGAGTCAGCTGCGCACCGTGCGCGCCGGTCTGTGCCTGCAGCAAACCGCCTCGCGGAGCTGGTTGATATTTGGCTACTTCTCCACGGCCACGCCATCGGCGATGGCACGGGTTTTTCAGGCCTATGGCTGCCGCTACGCGATGCAGCTTGATATCAACGCCCTCGAGCACACCTATCTTGCCCTGTATGTCCATAAGCAAGGACGAGTCGAAGTGCAGCACCTGGTCCAAGGCATGGGCGATGTCGATCGCAAGGGTGGAGAGCAGCTATCGCCGCGATTCCTGGGCTTTCCCGACGATCGCGATTTCTTTTACCTGCGCCGTACAGAGAGCAAATAACGATGCGCCGTTGTGCCATCGCACTGAGCCTGCTCGCGCTCGCCGGCAGCAGCCGCGCCGATCAAGCGGCGCTCGCACAACGCAATGAACTCATGTTTCAGCAGATCCAGCAGCAGCGCGGCGTCAGCGCGCCGCAGATGCAGCTGCTGCGCGATATCTTTGCCCGCTCTGGTTTCGCCGGACAGGGCAACCCTGCCATCAGCGAGCATCCGCAGACACCGGAGCAGTGTCGCAAGAAGCTGCAGCATCGGAACATCACCTACGCCAATGCTCAATTCGAGCGCATCTGCGGCGCGAAGTACATGGCTCCGCTGTACGATCCAAGAAAGCTCAGCGCCGCACAGGCCAAGGTGTGCATCGATCAGTTCGAGTACCCGGACATACCGTGCACTTATCCGGTGGTCTGGGTCAAGGCGCGCGAGGCGGCACAGATCTGCGACGCCGAAGGCAAGCGGCTATGCGATGCGCACGAATGGGAAGGCGCCTGCGCCGGCGATCTGCAAGAACCCGACTACCGCTTCGACTTGGCGCAGGGCGTAGCCGCCGATGTCGCGGTCGCACGCATGCAGGCCGCCCACAACCGAGCGCATCAGAACGATAAAAACTGGAGTTATGGGCCGATTTACCAGACCGGGATATGCGCCACCGGCAGCCACAAGACACCCGGTTGCCCCGGCGGCGGCTGGAATCTATGCGGTTCCAATACCTACCCGAGCGGAGACTTTCCCGACTGCCACAGCACGCTCGGCGTGTACGATCTCAATGGTAACGCCGCCGAGCATATGAATCTGCCGCTGAGTGAGCAGCAGATGGCCAGCCGTGGCAGTAAGGAATTGGGTGTGACCGAGATGAAGGGCAGCTGGTTCATTTTCGACAGCTACCGTGCGCACGAGGACTGGTGTCGCTGGCGTGCGCCGTTCTGGCACGGAAGCGCAGTGATGGACGAGCACAGCCATGCCAACTATCACCTGGGATTTCGCTGCTGCAAAACTCTTGACGCCGGCCCTTGATCGGGCGGTTCAGTGCCGGCCGATGCTGTTGTCGGATAACAGCGCGGCAGCCGGCGAGTGGCTGGCAGCGCTCAGGGTGTGGATCAGCTCGCGAATGTTTTCGATCACGCCCTCATCGCTCAGAACCTGAGCGAGCTGCGGATCCTGCAGTGCATCCAAGATGGACTCTGGCACGCCGTTCACGAACACGCGCGTGCTGATGAGCCTTGCGCCATGGCTATAGTCCACATAGCGCCAGCCATGGACGGTGCTCAGCGGTTGGATGGGAACCCCATCCAGAAGCGGCCAGCCATAGATGGCCACGCGATCCAGATTGCGCCACAGGCGATTAGTCAGCACCAAATCCTTCTTCTGTCCGGCGCTCATGGTCCCCGGGACCGCACCGAGCGCGCTGCGCTGCGCTGCAACCAGCTCGTTGTGCCGCTCATAATAGGTGGTGGATCGCATGGTCTCGCTCGCAGGCAGGGGCTGCGGCGCAAAATGAACCGCGGCCTGCGCGTTGATGGCATCGACGATTCGAGTGGTCGGCAGCATCAGACCGAATTGATTGGCCATCATGAGCGCCGTTTCCAGCCGAACCGGTATCAGGAAATAGTCACTGTCGGTCCCGATCGCGAGGTAGTCGGAGGCCGCGCAGACGACCACTTGAACGGCACGGCCATCCGGCCGAGGTGCGTTCAGACGAATCGGAACAAGCCGGCGCAGAAAATCGGGAATATTGCCGCTCAGCAGCTGATGCTGGATCAGGGCCTCACGCTCCGCGCCGCTCACCTGCTCGATCGTCGCAGCGAATTTTTTGCCCGTCGGCGCTGCTGCCAACCGAGCAGGGATGCTTTGCGTCAAAGAATCATCGCACGGCACACGCGAAGCGGCAGCCGCATTGCCGACACCCAAACCGAGCATCGCTAGAGCCGTCAGACCACGGCCAAGCCAAACACCTTTATCCAACAAATACTTAACCGCACGATCTACCATCCACACAGTATCGCAGCCCATTGCCGCTTAAGGCAACCGATTAGTCCGCACCTTCGCGCCCCGACCCTGGATCGAGTCAGCCATGGCGCTCTGCGCTCAACCGACCGGCAGGCCTAAACCTGCACGTTCAGATTGTCGATCACCTTGGATACGCCGGGAGCCTGCCATGCCGCCATCTCGGCCTGTTGCCGCTCGGCCCATGAACTCACATGGCCCTCGAGCGTCACCGCGCTGCCCGCGGTCTTCACCGTAATATTCTGCGCATCGAGCACTGCACGGCGCCGAATCGCCTCTTCGATCTTGCTCTTTACTTCGATAGCGGAAGCGACCGTTCGAATGGCGATGTTGTTCATGATGCCTGTGACGCCTCGCAGGCTGGCGAGTGCCATTTCGGCCGCGTTCTTCTGATACCACATCGCAACCTGTCCCTCGAGGGTCACCCAGCCATCACGCACCACCAGCTTAATATCGCCCGCCGGAACGGAAATATTGCCCCTCAGCGCCGCAACAGCTGCCTCGGCGATCTCCGCGTCGGTGCGCTTGGCCTCGAACGGAAGCTCGATGATGATGTCGTTCGCCAGCGCCTTGACGCCCACGACCGACTTCGCCGCTTCCTCCGCCGCGCGCCGCTCCGCATAGGAGCCGACGTGACCGCTGAGCGCTACGACTCCATTCTTGACCGCGACGCCGATATTGCGGGAATCGAACCGAGGGTCCCAGTCCAGTTCGGATAGCACATCGTGCCGTATCGCCATGTCGTCTTTCATCGCTGCTACTCCTATGTTCGAAACCCTGCGAGACTCGGGTCAAGTTGTAGGCCGCTTCCGGGCTCTGCGAAATACGTGAAAGCCGCAGCGGCGCTGCGCCTCGCCGTCAGGTGTCGATAACCCCTGCGGCCGCGAGTGCGGCGAGCACGCGCTGCGGCGTCTGTGGGTCGCTGGTATCGGTGTCGATGAGCGGCAGGGCTTCCTCCACACCAACAGGCTCGAAATGGCCGGTTTGCCAGGACAGTACGCTCTCGTCGGCTTCCGAGGCATCCGCTGCCGCGCGGCGCCGCACGGCGATGCGGGCGCGCAGTATCGTTGGTGGGGCGTGGCAATGGATGAGCTGCAAGCTGACCCCGAGCCGTGCCGCCAAGGCGCGGAAGCGGGCACGATCGGCGCGCCGCGCAAAGGTCGCATCCACCAGTGCGCCGTAGCCGCCGGCGAGAATATCGTGCGCGCAGGTTTCCAATCGCGCGTACACCTCGCGCGTGGCTGCCTCCGAATACAGTCCCTGCTGCAGCGCGGAGCCCGAGTGCGCCAGCGCGCCGAGGCCCAGAGGACGCTTGCGCTCCACATCCGAGCGCAGGTGCACGAGCTGCAGTCGCGGCGCCAGCTGCTCGGCAAGCCAGGTCTTGCCGGAGCCGGACAGGCCGCACATGAGCAGCAGCACGGGCGTGCGCGGCCGCAGCGCCTGGCGTGCGCACTCGATGAGCCGACGCTGCTCCTCGCGCCAGCCGCCTGGATAGGGTTGCGGGGCATCGGCTGCACAGCTCAAGGCCGCCACTTTGGCGCGCACCAGCGCACGATGCGCCTTGTATAGAGCAAGCACACGGTGACTTTGAAAGTCGCCACTGCTTTCAAGATATCCGCCCCAGAAGGCGTGGGCATGCGTCAGGTGGCCGCGCGCCTCGAGGTCCGTGAGCAGCAGCGCCGTTTCATCGGCAACGTCGATCCAGCGAAACGCCGGCTCGAACTCCACGCAGTCGAAGGCCATGAGACGGCCTTGGTGGCGAATCACATTGCGAGCATGCAGATCGCCATGACATTCGCGCACCCTGCCTTGCGCCCGCCGCGCCGTTATCCATGGCTCGACCGCTTCGAGCTGGCGCATCAGCGGCGCGCGCAACGCCTCGATGCCAGCCGCAGCGCCTGTCGGCGCGGCCGCCTGCAACGCTTGCTCCAGGTTAGTGAGGATCAGCGATCGAACGTGCGCGAACTGACCCCATGGCTCGTGTGCCGCCGCCACCGGCAGCTGCGCATGTATCTGGGCGAGCCGCCGGCCGAAGTCCGCCAGCTCCCCTGGCTCGACGGCGCCGGCAGCGAGCAGCCGGTCGAGCTGCTGCCCGCGATCGAAACGGCGCATGCGCACGGCCTGCTCGAGCACGGGACCTGAGCCTCCGATGCGAGCTTCACCCTCCACGAGCGTGATATCGCTGACCTCCAGATACAGATCGGTGGCGAAGCGCCGGTTCAGCCGCAGCTCCTCGTGGCACAGGAACTTGCGCCGCTCGAGCGAGCGCATGTCGATGAACGGGTAGCGCACCGGCCGCTTGATCTTGTAGGCAAACTGACCGGCCAGCAGTACCCAGGAGATATGGGTCTCGACGAGCACGATCTCGTCGACGCTATGCGGATAGGCACGCGCCGCCAGCAGGCCGGCCAACGCCCTCGGGAATGTGCTTGACATGCAGTTCCGCCCCGCTGTCCTCGACAGCCATGATCGCAACACCAGCGCGGGCCAGGCATGATTCTACGTAGTTCCCGCCGCTCCGAGTTGCGGATTGTCCTGATTGTGAGCCCGACCTTCCGGCGACACCATGCGCTGCACCGCGCACTCATTGATCGGAGGAAGCTGCAGGATGGGTGGACTGCTCAATCTCGCCTACAAATTGCTGGTGAACGATCGGGCGAAGTATGCGGCGCTGCTGGTGGGAATCACCTTTGCGGTATTCCTGATGATCGAGATGACCTCTCTGTTCGCGGGGATCCTGACCCGCTCCTCGGCCACGGTCATCAACATTGGCGCGTCGATGTGGGTCATGGACCCGGCCATCCAGACGGTCGCCAACAGCATCCCGCTGCCCGACAATGTGCTGGACGAGGTGCGCAGCATACCGGGCGTGAAGTATGCCGTTCCGCTCTATTCCGGCAGCGCGCTGCTCAAGCTGCGCGACGGCGCCTACCAGGCCGCGAATGTGCTCGGCCTCGACGATACGAGCTTGTTTGGCAGGCCAAGCCTGCTGCAGGGCTCGATCGAGGACATCTTCGCCGAGAACGCCTTCATTGCCGTCAACGACTCCGAGTTCTACAAGCTGGAAAATCCCAAGATCGGGACCGACTTCGAGCTCAACGACCACCGCGGCGTCATTGTAGGCATCGCCCGCGTGGCTTCCTCCGGCTTATTCGGTGTGCCTACGCTCTATACGACCTATAACCGGGCGCTGCAGTACATCCCGACCACGCGCTTCACGATCTCATATCTGCTGGTCGAGCCAAAAAGCCCGAACGATGTGGCAACCATCAAGCGGCAGGTGGCGGCGGCAGGGTATCTGGCGCTGACCAAAGATGAGTTCATCGACAAGATCTCGGACTTCTATAAATACCAGACCGGCATCGGCACCAATATGCTGATCATGACGGTCGTGAGCTTTATCATCGGCCTGTCGATCTCCGGCCAGACCTTCTACACCTTTGTGCTCGAGAATCTGGAGAAATTCGGCGCACTCAAAGCCATTGGCGCGAAAGGCCGCGAGGTCGTCGCGATGATTCTGTTCCAGGCCGGCTTCGTATCCCTGACAGGATATGGCATGGGCGTCGGCCTCTGCGCTTGCATGATCTGGCTGGCACGCGCCCATCTGCCCGACTACGCCGCGATTATTACTTATCCGAATCTGGGACTTGCCTTCGTCATGGTGGTCATTATCGCGGCCATCTCGAGCTACGTGGGCGTGCGCAAGGTTCTCAAGATCGAGCCGTTCGACATCTTCCGGGGATAACGATGCCCCGAACGGCAATTCAGGCCACCGGCCTCAACAAATGGTTCGGCGAAGGCGATAGTAAAACCTTTGCGGTACGCGACGTGAGCTTCGAAGCCTACTTCGGCGAGATCCTTTACGTCGTCGGCCCCTCGGGCAGCGGTAAGACCACCATGCTCAGCGTGATCTCAGGCATCCTGCGTCCCAATTCCGGCAGCGTGAAGATCGAGGACACGGAGATATGGAATCTCTCCAACGACGCCCTGGCGGAATTCCGGCTGCACAAGATTGGCTTCGTCTTTCAGGATTACCATCTGTTCCCGCGGCTCACAACCGCAGAAAACGTTGCCATTCCGCTGATTCTGCAACGGCGCCAGTGGGATGAGGCACTGAAGGAGGCGGCGGCGGATCTGGAGATCGTCGGCCTCAAGGGCCGCGCGGAGCTGCCGCCCGTCAAGCTCAGCGGCGGCGAGCAACAGCGTGTCGCCATCGCCCGCGCGATCGTCAGCCGTCCGGAGATTCTGATTTTTGACGAACCGACCGCCTCGCTCGACGGCGAGACCGGTCGCAACATCGTGGGCTTCGTGCGGCAACACATTCTCTCCGACCAGCGCTGCATCGTGATCGTCACCCATGACAGCCGCATCTTCGAATTTGCCGATCGGATCATGAAGATGGAGGACGGACGACTCGCGGGAATTGAACGGGAGAGCCTTGATGCGCAATAAACTTGTTTTCATCGTGTCAGCGGCGGGCCTGCTGATCGCGCTCGCAAGCGCATACATCTTCAGTCAGCAGCCGAACCCGCAGCCACCGGCCTTCAAGCCAGCCGCCAACCCCTATGCCAACGGCATTTATGCCAACGGCATCATCGAGAGCGTGCAGGCGCAGGGCGAGAACATCAACATCTATCCGGAAGTAACTGGCCCGATTACGCAGGTGCTGGCTGCTGAGGGCGATCGCGTGCACAAGGGCGATCCATTGCTGACGATCGATGACTCGGTACAGCGCGCGACTGCGGAGCAACAACGGGCGCAGGCGCAAGCGGCCCGGGCGATGCTGGCCGAGCTCAGGGCGGAGCCAAGGCCCGAGAATTTGGATATTGCGACCGCCCAAGTGACCAACGCCGAGGCAACGCTCAGGAACGCCGACGATCAGCTCGCAAAGCAGGAGCAATCGTATGCCATCGATCCGAAGTCCGTGAGCCGCGATGCGCTCGACAACGCCCGCAACGCTCAGAAGATTGCGGCTACAAATCTCGCCGTCATTCAAAGACAGTACGCGCTGACCAAAGCAGGAGCCTGGAGTTACGACATTGAGAACCAGGAGCGGCAATATACGGCGCTGGAGAAATCGTACGAGGCCTCGGCTGCACTGCTCGCCAAGTACACCATCCACGCTCCGAGCGACGGCGTCGTGCGCGCGCTCCAGGCCGCGGTCGGCAGTTACGTATCCCCGCAGGGGGCCTACGACTCCTACAGCCAGAGCATGAACCCGCTGATCGTCATGGGAACCCCCGATAGTCAGCTGCAGGTGCGAGTGTATGTCGATGAAATCCTGATTCATCGGCTCGCGGACCCCGGCAAGATCGATGCACAGATGTTCATTCGCGGCACGGAGCGTCAGATCCCGCTCAAGTTTGCACGCATTCAGCCGTACGTTTCGCCCAAGATCGAGCTATCCGACGAGCGCCAGGAACGGGTCGATCTGCGGGTATTGCCGCTCATCTTCCGCTTCGACAACCCCAAGGACCTCACGCTGTATCCCGGACAGCTGGTAGATGTCTATGTCAGCGCCAAATAGAGCGCATCGTGGTCGGCGTGTGCACGGCGCCGTGCTGCTGTATCTGCTGAGTGGCTGCGCTGCGGGACCAGATTTCCACCGCCCGCAAGTGCCGGCGGTCAACGGCTACACGCACGGCACTGACCCAGGCACGACCGTTGCGGTGGATGGCACGGCGCAACGCTTCAGTTCCGGCACGGCTGCCACCGCCGACTGGTGGCGCCTGTTCGGGTCGGCAACGCTCGCTACGGTGGTCGATGAGGCCATGACGCATAACCCGGGGCTCGATGCCGCACAGGCGAGCCTGCGGCAGAGCCAGGACGTGCTACGCAGCGGCTACGGGATCTTCTATCCGGCCATCGACGCCAGCGCGGCGGCGACCCGGGAGCGATTCAACAGCCTCGCCTTCGGCCAGGCTGTGTCCGGCAAAGTGTTTAATCTGTTCACCTTGTCGGCCACGGTCAGCTATGCGCTCGACGTGTTTGGCGGCCAACGTCGCATGGTGGAAGGCCTGCGCGCGCAGCTTGACGTAGCCAACGCCACGGCGCTCGCAACCTATCTGACGCTATCGTCCAACATCGTCAATACCATCATCGCCAGAGCCGCCTACCAGGCCGAAAGCGATGCCACCGAGCAGCTCGTGGAACTGCAGCAGCAGCAAGTGCAGCTCGCCGAGGTGCAGGCTCGGGCCGGGACCGTGCCCTATTCCACCGTCTTGAGCTTGCGCAGTCAGCTCGCCTCCTACCAAACGCAGCTTCCACAGCTGGCGCAGAAGATCGCGCAGAGCAATGACCTGCTCGCTTCACTCGCGGGCCATGCACCGGCTGAGTGGACGGCGCCCGCGGTGCAGCTGGCCGATATCAGCCTGCCCGCTGCGCTGCCGCTCAGTGTGCCGTCGGATCTGTTGCGGCAGCGGCCCGACATTCTCGCCGCAGAGGCCACTGCACATGCCGCCAGTGCTCAAATCGGCGTCGCCACGGCCGCCATGCTGCCGAGCGTGACGCTGACCGGAGATCTCGCCGGCAGCACCAATTCCATCCATACGCTCTTCCCCGCCAACGGCAGGAGCTGGAGCATCGGCGCCAACGTGACGGCACCTGTGTTCGAAGGTGGAACGCTATGGTTCAAGCGCCGCGCGGCCATCGAAGGCTACCGGCAGGAGAGCGATCTCTATCGACAGACGGTGCTGAGCGCGTTTGCGCAGGTCGCCGATACCCTGCACGCTCTCGATAACGATGCCAAGGTCCTTGCCGCCGAAGAGGAGGCACTGAGTGCTGCTCGCGAGGCGCTACACCTGGTTCAAGCGAACTACGACGCGGGGCTGTCGACCTACCTCGACGTTCTGAACGCGGATGCGCAGTACCATCAGGCTCAGATCGCGCAGCTGGAAGCCGTCGCGACGCGTTATCAGGACACGGTGGCTCTGTTCGCGGCGCTGGGGGGCGGCTGGTGGAATCGGCCGGACAGCCCGCGCGCGGCCGCACAGAGCAATTGATCGCCAGAGCGGAGCATAGCCTATGTGGAACCATCGTCTGATAGCACTGCTGGCAGCGTTGCCGCCGGTCGCGGCAGCGTTGCCGCTGGTCGCGCACGGGGCTGCCGTGCCCGAACAGGAGTACCAGGCCGCCCTGCACGGTACCCCCGACATCGTTCGTGGCGAAACCCTCTTTAGCACCTGTGCCGCCTGCCACGGACCCGATGGCGCCGGCGCTCGCGACGGCAGCGTGCCTGCCATTGCCGGCCAGCACTTCCGGGTCATTGTCCACGAGCTCATCGACTACCGCCATGACAAGCGCTGGGATCTGCGCATGCAGCATTTTACCGACGCGCACCACCTGTCTGAGACGCAGGACTTCACCGACCTGGCGGCGTATATCAGCGACCTGCCACCCACCGTCTCATCGACCACCGGAGACGGACTGTATGCGCAGCACGGTGCAGTGCTGTTTGCGCGCCTCTGCGCCTCCTGTCATGGCGCACAGGCCGAAGGCGAGGACAGCAAGGCCGTCCCGCGGCTCGCGGGCCAGCACTACGAATACCTACTGCGGCAGATGCACGATGCAGTGGAAGGCCGCAGGCCCAATTTTCCACAGGCGCACGTCCACTTGCTGGAGCGCCTCGATCGGCAGGATCTGGTCGGCGTCGCCGACTATCTGTCGCGTCTGGTACCCTGAAGATCGGCCGTAGGGTTCGCCGAATCATTGAGCGTCAACACCATGCGCACCAGCTGTGCCAGCGAGTGGGCGTGCATTTTCTCCATGACGCGCGCGCGGTGGATCTCGATCGTTCGCTGACTCACGCCCAGATCCCCTGCCATGACCTTGTTCGGTTTACCGCTGGTGACCAGCTCAAGCACCTCGCGCTCGCGCGGTGTCAGGGTGTCGTAGAGCTCGCGGATGCGATCGCTGCGCGAAAACTCGCGCCGGTTATTGGCATCCTTCTCGAGCGCCCGCTGCACACGATCGAGAAGGTCCTGATCGCGAAACGGCTTGGGCAGGAAATCGAATGCACCATGCTGCATGGCTTCGACGGCCATGGAGATATCGCCATGCCCGGTAATGAAGATCACGGGGATCATGGCCCCGCGCAGATTCAGCTGCTGCTGCAGCTCCAGCCCGCTCATCCCCGGCATGCGGACATCGACCACGAGACATCCCGGCTGATCCAGATCGTATCGAGGCAGAAATTCCTGCGCCGAGGCGTATACGGCGACCGGCAGATTGACTGACCTCAGCAGCATTTTCAGCGAGTTGCGCACGGCATCGTCATCGTCGATGACAATGACCGTCGGCACTGATTCATTCACGAGCTGGTTCCCTGTAAGGTGGGTAAGGTAATCACAAAGCAGGCGCCACACGGGACGTTGGGCATGTGTATGAGCTTTCCCTTGTGGGCCGCAATGATACTGCGGCTGATCGCGAGCCCCAATCCGGTGCCGGTACTCTTGGTGGTCGCGAACGGCATAAACAGCCTGCCGAGCATCTCGGTCGAAACGCCCATGCCGGTATCCCGAACGCTGACCTCGACATCCCCATCGGCATTCAGAGCCGTGCTGATCACCACTTCCCGTGCGTTCGATTCCGTGTATTGAAGCGCCTGCACGGCGTTTTGAACCAGATTCAGCAGCACCTGCTGTATCTGGATAGGATCCAGATTCAGCAACGGCAGATGCGGCGCCAGTTCGAGCATGACCCGAACATCGTACATACGAGCGTCCGCCCGCGTCAGCGTGCCAAGCTCCTCGATCAAGCCGTTGATCTGAGTCGGCTCGCGCTGGGTCTCGCGATTGCGCACCAGGTTGCGCAGGCGTCGGATGATCTCCCCTGCGCGCAGTGCCTGCGCGGCAATTTGCTCGAGCGCATCGGCCACGTCGTCGTCCTGCAGTGGCGTCCCCGCCAGCAGCCGTTTCGCCGCCTGCGCATAGGTCGTGATCGCGGTGAGCGGCTGATTGAGCTCGTGCGAGATACCGGCGGCCATCTCGCCCATGGTCGCCAGACGCGATACGTGCATCATGCGTTCGCGAGCTTCCTTCGCCTCGTCTTCCGCCCGGCGCGCATCGGTCACATCATCCCCAGAACAGAGTATGCCGGTCAAGCCGCCGTCCGGCTCCGTTACCCCGACGTAGCGCCAGGCGATCAGCCGCAATGCGTCGCCATGCCCTCTGAGCCGATACTCGGTGTAGTAGGGTCGATGCGGTTCGTGGCCGATGAACATCTTGAACTGCGAAATCGCCGCCGCGCGCTCCTCAGCGGGCACAACGGACTCGAACCAGTCCAGGCCCAATAGCGCGCTATCATCGCACCCCAACACTTCGCAGCCCTTGCGGTTCACGAGGGTCACGCGCCCCTCGGTGTCCAAGGCCACCAGAATCGTCTGTACGGCCTCGAGGTAGCGGCTCGCCCGGTCGCGTTCCTGAACCACGGCCGCGAGCGCCTGATTCCGCAATGTCAAATCCTGCAGGAAACCGACATAACGCGGTGGCACCGCGTTGGCGATCTGGCCAACCGAAAGATAGGCGGAAAACACCGTGCCATCCTTGCGCCGCCCGGCGACCTCGCGCCCGATGCCGATGATGTGTGGCACACCGGTACGCTGATAGCGCTGCAGATAGGCATCGTGCCTATCCCCATCCGTACCGACCATGAGTAACTCAATGTTATGACCGATGATCTCGGGGGCCGAGTAGCCGAATAAGCGCTCGGCGGCACGATTGAAGACCTCGATCAGACCGCGGCTGTCTATCAGGATGACGGCATCGACCGCCGCGTCGAGCAATGCCTGTGTTTCAAAGGATTGTGCTCCCGAGGCGCTGGTCTCGCTCTGTTCGTCCATGGCTGGTGACATTCTACCGACATAGGTAGTAGTGCGCATTGCTCCCCCGGCGGGCCGCCGACACACTTCGATGGGTGAAAGTGCCGGTCATTCTCTTCGTCGTCGAGCGCGAGGAGCCTGTTCACCGTTGTCTGAGCCGGGCACTCATGATGGCGCGCTACCTCAAAGTCCCACTGCAGATCACCCTGTGCGGGCTACGTGCGGCCGGCGCCTCGGACTCCGCGGCCGCCTCGCATGTGGCTGAGGAGGCGCGCGAGTACCTGCAGGCCTTGCGCAAGTCCATCATCGCCCCGGACGTAGAGATCACGACCGAAATCGCGCGCGCCGGTCCGCTGGCGGAAGTGATTGCCGGGCGTGCCCGCGAGGGCGGCGCTGCGTTGATCATCAAGCCGCCGAGCCTTGGACACATGCTGGGTCGAAATCGCACCGACTGGCAGCTCATGCAGAGCTGTCCATCGCCCTTGCTGCTGACCGAAGGCAGATCATGGCATCCGCAGGCGCAGTTTGCGGCTGCAGTCGATGTCATGGATCCAAACCAGACCAAGTGCAGGGCGATCATCGCGGCGGCCGCGGCGCTGCGGCTGGCCTGCGCCGCGGAGCTGGATTTGATCTACGCGCAACCGGAGAACTCGCGAAACCAAGCCTCGGAGGGCGAGTCGCCGGCGCAGTTGCGACTGACGCAGCTGGGCCGCGAGTTCGACATCGAACCGCAGCATCTGCACCTGCTCAGTGGCAGCGCTAAGGAGATGCTGCGCGACTTCGTAACCGAAAAGCAGTACGACCTGCTCGTGATCGGCGCACCGCAACGCTCCGGAACACTGTTTTCTCGTGCACGTGAATCGCCCCTGGCGCTGTCCATGGCAGCGATCGGCTGCGATCTGCTGATTGTGAATCATCGCGAGACCGGCACGGACTCCGCACTGCGCGCTCGACCTCGATTCCGCTGGGACGGTACGCCCTGGTGGCAGTGGATCGGCGCGGACTAGGCGTTGCTGACGATCCCGGGGCGATGCGGCTCGATGTTGCGCCCGTTCGCATGGGCAGCCCTTTTATTCATGGCAGCGGTCGGTACCGAGGCGGCGACCCCGGCGCCCGCGCCGGACGGCATGGCCGCGACGGAACTGCATCGATTTACACTCCCCGGGCTGCCGGCTGCCAGTGAACTGAAAGCTCTGCGTTCTCTGTACGATCGGTCAGGATCGCAGCGACTCTGGAGCGTGCATGAGCGGCCGTCCCCTCAGGCCGATGAGCTGGTCGGGCTTCTTGGCTCCGTCCAGACCTATGGACTGCGGCCGGGGGACTACGCCGCTGATCTCATTGCAGCGCAGCGGGCGCGCCTTTCGAGCCCGGAGTCGAGCAGCGCCTCCGATTGGCAGCATTTTGACTACATGCTGTCGCTCGCGGCCATTCGGCTCATTTCTCACCTGCATTATGGCCGAATCGAACCGCGCATTGCCGGTTTTGAGCTGCCAGAGTCGCGCAACGATCTTGACGTGGCGACAACGGTTAATGCACTGACGAGCGCGACTCGTGTCGCCGACGTCGTAGCGAGTGCCGAGCCGCATTTCTATCACTACGGGCTGCTCGAGAAAGCCCTCGCCCGCTATCGGGATCTCGCGGCGGACCCGTCGCTGACCGACCTGCCGCCCTTCGGGCAGCGCTCGCTGCACCTGGGAGACAGCTATCACGGCGCGCAGGCATTGCGCCGATTGCTGACGGCGGTCGGTGATCTGTCAGCGGACGCCCGTCAGCTGCCGCCAGAGGCAACGCTCGATCGGCCGACGGTCGAGGCGCTCAAACGCTTTCAGGAACGGCACGGCCTGCCCCCCGACGGAGCGCTCGGCAGCGCCACGTTTGCAGCGCTCACGACTCCACTGGCGCTGCGCGTTCGCCAGATCGAGCTGACACTGGAACGCTGGCGTTGGTTGCCGCCCTTCGATACACCGCCCATTATCGTGAATATTCCCGAATTCAGCCTGTTCGCCTTCCGCACCACGAGCGATCGTGTGGCAGAGATTCTGCAGATGCCGGTCATCGTCGGCCGCACATATCCCCACACCCGCACACCCATCTTCGTCGGTGACCTCAAGCGCGTCATTTTCAGGCCCTACTGGGACATTCCGCGAGGCATCACGGTGAATGAAATGCTGCCGGAAATTCGCGCTCATGCCGACTATTTGCAGCGCAACGATCTGGAGATCGTCCGTGGGCCGGGAGACGATGCGCTGCCGGTCGAGTCCACTCCCGGGACGATTGCCGCACTCGCCGCCGGCCAACTGCGGCTGCGTCAGCGGCCGGGAGATGACAATGCGCTGGGCCTGGTCAAATTCGTCTTCCCCAACGAGCACAATGTCTACATGCATGGAACACCGGCGCATCAGCTGTTCCTGCAGCCGCGACGCGCCTTCAGCCACGGCTGTATCCGCGTCAGCGATCCGGTCGGGCTGACCGCGTTCGTGCTGCGCCACGAGGCGGAAACTTGGGACGTGCAGCACATCCTGGCAGCGATGCATGCTGCGCGTCCCTCACGCGTCGAACTTCGCCAGTCGATCCGCGTCATGATCCTGTACGCCACCGCGCTGGCGACCGAGGCCGGACCGATTCGGTTCTTTGACGACATCTACGGCCACGACCGCCGCCTGGAGCAGCTGCTGGATCTCCAACCGATTCACGCCATGCAGGGCTTACGCTAGGCTAGAATGCTGCACTGAAGGAGATTTCATGCGGCTATCGATCACACGCGCCGACTCGTCGCGAGTTCCCGGACGCCGGCGCTTTCTGCGGCAGGCTGGGGCGCTGTGCGCTGCCGCCGGGTCGCTGGTGGCGTGGCCGGCACTAGGCTCGACGCCGCAACCCCGGCGCGTCCTGCGCTTCGTGCACACGCATACGGGCGAGACCCTGACAGCGCCCTACTTCGACGGTGGCGGCTATGACCTCGCGTGCCTGCAGCGAGTCGATCAGCTGCTGCGGGATTTCCGCAATGGCGAGATTCACCGCATCGACCCACCGCTGCTGGATATTCTCTACGATCTGCAGACGCTGGCTGACCGTGACGCACCGTTCGAGGTCATTTCCGGCTACCGCTCAGCGCAGACCAATGCCATGCTCCGCCGCAACTCCAGCGGCGTCGCCGAGCATAGCCAGCACCTGCTCGGCAAAGCGATCGACGTGCGCCTCAGCGGCTATTCCACGCGTCGCCTCGGTGAGTACGCGCGTACATTGAGTCGAGGCGGCGTCGGCTACTACGCAGCCTCCGACTTCGTTCACATCGACACGGGCAGCGTCCGGTTCTGGTGACAGCCAGCCGGCGTGGGACTCCAGGACCGTCTGTGCGGGCTAGTAATAGCCCGGCCACCCGCTCGGCATCGGCATGACCACGCGCGCTCCGCGAACGCTGCGCGGGACTCGATTTTGAAAGTGCGCCGGCTTGATCACCAGTATGTCGCAGCGCGTTTCATCGAGGATGGTCTCAGCCGTATTGCCAATCAACAGCCGCTTGAATCCTGAGCGCGATATCGCGCCCATCACGACGATAGCGCTGTGGCTCTTGCGCGCCGCCTGCAGAATCGCATCAACCGGGTGCCGGCCAATCAGGTACCGCTGGCTCAATGGAATTCCCGTGCCCCGCAGGGCGCGCGTAAGCTCCGCCTCCGCGTTGCGCCTGGCCTGCCGCTGGAGCTTCTGCACGGCGTGGGAGGCCAATGCCATGGCCTGCGGCGGCATGGCGGCGCTAGGCAGCGGCCAGTAGGCGTAGACGGTATGCAATGTACCGCCCAGTTCCCGGCTCAGCGTGCGGCCGGCTTTGAGAAGTGCCTGGTCGAGCTTCAACGGCTTTGCAAAGGCGTGCGCCGGATCGACCGCCACCAATACGGCAGGACGACGATACGGCCGCGAAGTCTTGACCAACAGCAACGGCATCGGACTCAAGCGCACGAGCTCCCAATCCGTCAGCCGCATGAGCCCTGGCATCAGGTGCGAGCCCGCATGCGCCGCCGCGACGATCAGGTCGGCCTTGATGCGCACGGCGCGGCGGATGATCGCATCGTAGACCGGGTAGTCCCACTCCGCCGCCACGCTTACCTTGATGTGGTGTTTGCGCAGGGCACTGGCAATTCGCTCCAGGCGCCGTAGGGCGTTCTGCCGAACAGTGCGCTCGAGGCCCTCGAGGCCTTCGTTACTGCCGATGGCTAGATCTGCGTACAGCGGCGTGGCGAGGCTGTGAAACAGCTCC
Source organism: Steroidobacteraceae bacterium (assembly GCA_035605115.1). Taxonomy (GTDB): domain Bacteria; phylum Pseudomonadota; class Gammaproteobacteria; order Steroidobacterales; family Steroidobacteraceae; genus FEN-1191. The sequence continues at coordinate 114,694 of DATNHF010000054.1, forward strand.
AATTGCGCATTGCTCGCCTGCGCGATCTGGGCCGCCTTGCGCACGGCGGGACGTCCCGGGGCACCGAGATCCTTGACCGCAACCAGAATACGGCGGATCGCAAGCATGATCGTTCTCCTAGCGTGGCCTATCGATCGAATCTGATGCCTGCTGACTCACGCCGACTCGGCCATCGCGCGCGCTGCGGCGTCCTGTTTCTCCGGCTTCTCGGTCATGATGGCCTCCGCCAGCAGCAGCACACTGGCGATCGATACCGCATTCTCGAGCGCAATGCGCACGACCTTGGCCGCATCGACGATGCCGGCTTCGAGTAGATCCACATATTGCTTGCGGGCAGCGTCGAATCCCACGTTGCCACTGCCAGTGAGCATTCGGTCAATCACGACGCCACCGTCAGCGGCAGAGTTTTCAGCAATCTGGCGTGTCGGAGCCTCGAGTGCTCGCCGCAGGATCTGCACGCCGGTACGCTCATCGCCCGTGGCCTGCAGCTCCAGCGCGCTGACGGCCGGGATGGCGCGCAACAGGGCCAAACCGCCTCCTGGCACGATCCCCTCGGCCACCGCCGCCTTGGTCGAGCTGATGGCATCATCGAGCGCTTCCTTTTTCGATTTCATTTCCGATTCCGACGGCGCGCCCACGCGAATGACCGCCACGCCGCCGGCGAGCTTCGCCAGCCGCTCCTCGAGCTTCTCGCGATCGTAGTCGCTCGTGGCGTGCTCGATTTCCTTGCGGATCATCTGTATGCGGCTATCGATGGCCGGCCGGTCACCGCCACCGCCAATGATGGTGGTGTTGTCCTTGTCCACGGTGACGCGTTTGGCGCGGCCCAGCTGCGCAAGGTGGACGTCCTCCAGCTTCAGACCGAGCTGCTCGCTGATCAGTGTCCCGCCTGTAAGGACCGCGATATCCTGCAACAATGCCTGGCGCCGATCGCCGAAGCCCGGTGCCTTGACCGCCGCACTCTTCAGCACACCCCTGATTTGATTGACAATCAGGGTCGCGAGCGCCTCGCCTTCGATATCTTCCGCGATGAACAGCATCGGACGGGCGGCCTTGGCGATCTGCTCCAACAGCGGCAGCAGATCCTTGAGGATATTGAGCTTGCGGTCACAAATGAGGATAAAGGGCTCTTCGAGCACTGCTTGCATCGTAGCGTTGTCAGTAATGAAATACGGCGACAAGTAGCCCCGATCGAACTGCAGTCCCTCGACGACCTCGAGCGAGGTTTCGGTCGTCTTGGACTCTTCCACCGTGATCACGCCGTCGCCCCCCACTTTTTCCATGGCCTGCGCAACCAGCTCGCCGATGGCCGGATCGTTGTGTGCGGAGATCGTGGCGACCTGTGCCTTCTCTTTGCGGCTGCCGACCGGCCTGGCGAAGTCCTTGATGGCCTGGACGGCGACTGTCAGCGCCCGGTCGAGTCCGCGCTTGAGATCAATGGCACTCGCCCCGGCGGCGACGTTGCGCACGCCTTCCGAGAAAATCGCATGCGCCAGCACCGTCGCCGTGCTGGTGCCATCGCCCACGAGCTCACCGGTCTTCTCCGCTGCCTGACGCAGCATCCGCGCCCCGAGATTCTCTTCGGGATCCTCGAGCTCGAGCTCCTTGGCAATGGTCACGCCATCGTTGCACACCAGGGGCACGCCCCACTTTTTTTGGATCAGGACCGACTTTGACTTCGGCCCGAGGGTCAACCGCACCGCCTCCGCCAAGGCACTCGTGCCGCGCAACAGCTTCTCGCGTGCGGCCGCCCTAAACAGCAGCGTCGTGGCGCTCATGCGTTCTCGGTCTCAAGCTGCCCTGGGGCCGTTTCATTCCACCTTGATCTGCGTGGCCTTCGGCTTCTCGCTCTGCGGTTTCGGCACGTGCACCGTCAGCACGCCGTCCTTACTTTCACAGCGGACTGCATCGGCGTTCACACCTTCCGGTAGCGAGAAGCTGCGCGAGAAACTGCCATAGAGTCGTTCGATGCGATGCTGCTTTTCGCTTTTCTCCTCCTTTTCCTGCTTGCGCTCGCCCTGAATCGTGATGACACCGTTATCGATCGTGACTTTGACGTCCTCCTTCTTGACCGCCGGCAGTTCGGCGCGAATCAGATATTCCTTGTCCGACTCTGTGATATCGGCCGATGGGCGCCACTCGAGCTTGCTACCATCATTGAAGCCCATTCGCGGCCATTGCCCCACGAGAGCCGGCATGAATCGATTGAATGATTCTTCGATCGACGTAAAAGGGTCCCAGCGTATCAGGCTCATGATCTGATCCTCCATTGCGACAGGTTTCTGCCCTGCTAGCGAATGTGCGCAATGCTGCCGGCTTACTCCATTCGCGGATGCTCGTATGCAAGTCCGCAATGGTACTTACGCGCTGAGGCGCGGGCCGCGATCGATGGGAGCATGGCGCTCGCCACCCACGTCCTAGTCGCCGACAGTGGCAGTGCGCGATTAATGCGGCTGGTCGGTCCGAAAAGCCGTCGGCACCCAGGAAATTTACGCCTTTACGCCTCTCGGGCCCTACGCGACATACGTGCAAGCCGCAGAGTGGTGCGCAATAGCGCGAATACACGGCCGCGGGCTCCGGCGCTACTTTGCCTGCGGAGTAATTGGTTTCGCGCGCTGCGGCGGTCCCATGGCCGAGAAGTTTCAATACATTCGCTTCTTTGGCGATATCGGCATCGGCGATGTCGGCACGGTCGGTGGCAAGAATGCTGCGCTGGGCGAGATGTATCGCGCTTTGACGCCACAGGGCATCAGGGTACCGAATGGATTCGCGATCACCGCCGACGCCTATCGGGCCATGCTCGAGGGGGCGCAGGCCTGGGAGCCCCTGCATGCGGCGCTCGACGGGCTCTCGCCCAATGATATGGTGGATCTGCGGCGTCGGGGAGCACAGGCCCGTGCGATCATCTACGGTGCCCAGCTGCCCGAGGTACTCAAGGGCGAGATCCTGGCGGCGTATCAGGAACTACAGCACGAGTATGGTCAGGCGCTCAGCGTTGCCGTTCGCAGCTCCGCCACCGCCGAGGATCTGCCAACCGCCAGTTTCGCCGGGCAACAGGAAACCTTCCTGAACGTCCAGGGAGAAGCAGCGCTTATCGATGCCTGCAAGCGCTGCTTCGCCAGCCTGTTCACCGATCGTGCGATCCATTATCGCGTCGACAAGGGCTTCGATCACTTTCGCGTCGCTTTGTCGATCGGAGTCATGAAAATGGTGCGCTCGGATCTGGCCGCCAGCGGCGTTATGTTCTCGCTGGATACCGAAAGCGGCTTCCGCGACGTCGTGCTGGTCAGTGCGGCCTTTGGGCTCGGCGAGAATATCGTCCAGGGCAACGTCGATCCGGACGATTTCTACGTATTCAAACCGGCGCTGGAACGAGGATTTCGGCAGATATTGCGGCGCGAACTGGGCAGCAAGAAGCTCAAGCTAATCTACGCCCGCGACGGCGGCACGAATGCCAATACCACCCGCAACATCGACACCACGCCAGAGGAGCGGGAGCGCTTCTGCCTCAGTGATGCCGAAGTACTGCGGCTGGCCGACTATGGGGTCGCGATCGAGCGGCACTTCAGCGCTCGCGCCGGCCGTCCGGTGCCCATGGATATGGAGTGGGCCAAGGACGGCGTCGATGGCGAGCTATATATGGTGCAGGCGAGGCCCGAAACCGTCGCCTCTCAGAAACTGACGCATCTGATCGAGGAATATCAACTCAAGGGCAGCGGGCCGGTGCGCATCACGGGCCGAGCCATCGGCAACCGAATAGGCATCGGCTCGGCGCACGTCATCGATTCTGCCGAGCAAATGCACGAATTCAAGAGCGGTGAGGTGCTGGTGACGGACAATACGACTCCGGATTGGGAGCCCATCATGAAGCGCGCCGCCGCTGTCGTCACCAACCGCGGCGGCCGGACCTGCCACGCGGCGATCGTCGCGCGCGAGCTTGGGATTCCCGCAATCGTCGGTACCGGCAACGCCACGCAGCTGCTGCGCAGTGGCGAACCGTTGACCGTGGCGTGCACGGGCGGGGAGACCGGCCAAGTGTATAGCGGCAGCATTCCATTTGAGACCAAACAGGTGGACGTCAGTCAACTGCCGGCGACGCGCACCAAGATGATGCTCATTCTGGGTAACCCCGAGATCGCGTTCCAAAGCAGCTTCCTTCCCAACGATGGCGTCGGACTTGCTCGCATGGAGTTCATCATCACCGAATACGTGAAGGCGCATCCCATGGCGCTGCTCTTTCCAGAGCGCGTGACTGACGCGCAGGAGCGCGACGCGCTCTCGCGCCTCACGCGCAACTATGCGCAGCCTGTGGATTTCTTTGTCGAGCGCCTTTCGGAGGGCATCGCCACGATTGCCGCCGCGTTCTACCCCAAGCCGGTGATTCTGCGGATGTCCGACTTCAAGAGCAACGAATACGCCAGTCTGCTCGGAGGCCGGTGGTTTGAGCCCAATGAGTCAAATCCCATGCTCGGCTTCCGCGGCGCGGCGCGCTATTCGCACCCTGCGTACAAGCAGGGCTTCGGTCTGGAGTGCGCCGCGGTCAGGCGCGTGCGCGAGCAGATGGGGCTCGACAACCTGACGATCATGATTCCGTTCTGCCGGCGCGTGCAGGAAGCGGAGCAGACCATCGCAACATTGCGCGAATTTGGATTGGAACGCGGCCTGCGCGGACTCGAAATCTATGTCATGTGCGAAATTCCGAACAATGTGCTGCTGATCGATGCCTTCGCGCGGCAGTTCGACGGCTTCTCGATCGGTTCCAATGATCTCACGCAGCTAACGCTCGGAGTGGATCGGGACTCGGAGCTCGTGGCGTTCGACTTCGATGAGCGCGACGAGGGAGTCAAGCAACTGCTGAAAATGGCGGTGGAGGGCTGCCAGCGCAATGGGCGCCATTCGGGTATCTGCGGCCAAGCGCCCTCGGATTATCCCGAGATTGCCGAATTCCTGGTGCGGCTGCAGATCGACTCGATTAGCCTCAACCCTGACTCGGTGGTCGCGACCGTACAACGCGTCGCCGCACTGGAACAGGCCATCGCCGCCGCTCGGGGTTAGGTACTCGTGGCACGGCGCTGCCCAGTGCGGTACATAATGCTATAGCGATGCCATTCACGGTTTCGGGCGGCTGACTTCTCAGGTATGCAGAGGCACTGCGGACAATTTGGACGGTTTACGGATCGCGCTTGCGCGGGCGCCGCACTGGCCCGCAAGCTCAAACGACGTGCGATGCAGCCGCCCCTGCTGGTACTCGCCCTGCCGCGCGGCGGCGTCCCGGTGGCGTATGAGGTTGCCCGGGCGCTCGGTGCTGCACTCGATGTGCTCGTGGTGCGCAAGCTCGGAATGCCCGGACAGCCCGAGTTCGCTCTCGGCGCACTCGCCGCGGGCAATGTCCTGGTGTACGACCCATCCAACCCGAACGGATGCCCGAGCCTCAGCGAGACTGTCCACCGCCTGGCGGCGCGCGAACGCGGCGAACTCGCACGCCGCGAGCAACTGTACCGTGCTGGTCGGGCGCCCCTCGATCTCAAGCATAAGACGGTGATCCTGGTCGACGATGGACTCGCCACTGGCAGCACCATGCTTGCTGCGGTGCGTGCAGCGCGCGCCGGTGGCGCGACTGCCATCATCGTTGCAGCGCCAGTCGCCTCGCGTGAGGCCGTTAGCGTTGTCAGACGCGAGGCGGATCAAATCGTCATCCTGCGGCAACCCGACCCGTTTTTCTCCGTCGGTCAGTGGTATGAGCAATTTGACCAGATCGAGGACACAGAGGTGTGTCGATTGCTCGCGCCGCAGCGCCGGGCCGCAGACTACTCCCCGAGCCGCGGATAGAGCCGCACCGCTACGCCCTCGTACAGCCGGGCCGATAACAGCAGGTTCTCAAGACCGTCCACGGCTCGCAGAGATTCGTAACGTCGTGTCAGCTGGTGCGTCTCGATCGCAAAGGCGTCGCCGATCACAGCTCACGGCTCCGCGTCAGCCAGCCGCGAACGGCGGCGCTTGGTGGCTCGATATGACACACTACGAGAGTCGTCCTAGCGGCGCGCGTGCTGCTCCTGTTTCTGGGCTTTGGCCATGATCTCCAATAGCCCGTGCGCCTCGCCGAGCACGATATTGAGCAGATCATTGAGAGTCACGATGCCCACCACCGCGCCGTGATGGTTGACGACCGGCACGCGCCGAATGCCGTGGATTCGCATGCGCTCGATAGTCTGGCTCGTATCCTCGCTCTCATTGGCGATGACGACAGGCTTGCTCAGCAAACTCCCCACGGTCGTAGTGCACGGGTCAAGCCCCTTCGCCAGCACTTCGATCACGAGGTCACGGTCCGTCACGACGCCGAGCGGGATACGCCCCTCCTCCAGACTGTCGACGACGACCAGATCACCGACATGGTGCTGACGCATCAGGCCTGCGGCCGCCATTGCCTGCGTTGCCGGCAAGCAGCAAACAACATCCGTTGTGTACATGTCTTTCAAGAGCATGCGTTGGTTCTCCCCGGTCTCAATGCTGTATGGATTGCAGATAGTCCGTCAGCCGCTCGATCAACTGGTCGGCTTGTCCTGGGTCGGCGTCCGTGGGTGTGGCAGAGCGAAACTCGAATCCCCACACCGGCATATCGCGATCCCCGTGCGGGGGCCGAACACTGCGCCCATCGATAATTTTTCGCACTTGATCCCTGGGAAAGGTGCCGCCGTGACGCCGCGCAAGCAACGTCAAATCCGGCACGATGCTCCGAAGGCTACCGGCGACTGGTCCATCGCCGTGGGCGCCTGTGCCATGACAGCTGCCGCAGAATCGCCTGTAGAGATCCGCCCCCGAGTACCCTGACAGCTCTTCGGCGTGCAGACCGGGCGCGACGGCGGCCACCGCGGCGGCCACGCAACCGATCCAGAGGCGTCCGATCAGCATCGCTCTTCTCCTCTGCCGCAACCCCTCACCGTGGCCACCGTTTGCCCTCAGCGTTGGCGCAGACTGATGATGTACCGGGCAACAGCGAGCGTCTGCTCTTCGGTGAGTTCCGGATTGGGCATCGTCATCGGCAGCGTTTTCTCATCCCAGTGCGTCGTGCTGATGAAATGCCGCAAGGATTTTTCGGTCGTGTCTGGGCGGTTGGCAATCTGTTCGAACGGCGGCGCCGGCTCGCGCAGCAACGGCGGAAACTGCTGGTCTGGCGCCACCACGTGGCAGGCTGAGCATATGAGCCGCGCCAACTGCTCACCCCTCGCTGCCGACGGCCCGCGCGCCGCATCGGCGCCCTGCGAGGGCAGGCTGCACAGTGCCGCGAGGACCGCACCGACCAATCCGCGGGCCACGAGCCCTGGCAGTCCCGTTGGCATCGATAGAACCCTCATGCTCATCTGAGCACCTCCGCACAGCGCACCGGCCGCATGCTCCCGCATCCGTGGCGCAAATTAAATGCGTATTTTCCCACCCGTCGTGTCAGGCGCACCCCCGCGGCGCCAACCGGCGCGTGCCGACATTCTCGCATTGATTTGAGCCCTCGAGGGTTGTGCTCGGCAACGCGACCGCCGATGAGCGTGGTAGGCACCGAGTAAATAACGGCATACGGATTCCTTCTTATGACGAAGACGGTATCGATCGTGACAGAATTAACCAGCGGCTGCAGAGAGGTTACTTGGAACAGCACGCGCAAGCGCTCATGGGCGGCATGTGGCAACAGCGGCTACCCAACTGGCGCGACTTGGCTGCGGTGATTCTGGTGCTCGCGCTGCTCGTGGCGCTGGGCACGGCCGCGCGGCAGATGGCATCGCCCTGGGTGGATCAGGCGCATACGATCTCCCTCTCCCCTGGCGCACTGCCGCTGTACGCGCTGCGTACGACCGTACGCATGTTGATCGCCCTGGTGGCCTCGCTGCTCTTCAGCGTGATATACGCGACCATCGCCGCGAAGAGCGCGCGGGCGGAGATGGTGCTCATTCCGCTGCTCGATGTGCTGCAGTCCGTGCCGATTCTGGGCTACCTGTCGTTCACGGTGGTTTTCTTCATCAGGCTCTTCCCGCGCAGCGCGCTCGGCCCCGAATGCGCTGCGATCTTTGCCATCTTCACGAGTCAGGCCTGGAACATGGCTTTCAGCTTTTATCAGTCGTTGCGCACCGTACCGCGCGATCTGCAAGAGGCCAGCAGCGCCTTGAGATTCTCATCTTGGCAGCGCTTTTGGCGCCTGGAGGCTCCGTTCGCGATGCCAGGCCTGATCTGGAACATGATGATGTCGATGTCGGGTGGCTGGTTCTTCGTCGTCGCCGCCGAGGCCATCAGCGTGGGTGATGTGTCTTACACACTTCCAGGTGTCGGTTCTTACGTCGCCCGCGCGATCACACAACAGAGCCTGACAGCCATCGGCTGGGCGATCCTGGCCATGACCGTGACGATCGCTTTGTACGATCAGCTGCTGTTCCGGCCGATGGTCGTTTGGGCGGAGAAGTTTCGCGTCGAGCAGACGGCTTTGGCCGTCGTGCCATGGAGTCCGGTGCTCGAGCTGTTTCGGCATGCGAGGCTCCTGCAAAGCCTCGGTGCCGGCCTCCGCGCTGGGGTCGATTCGATAATGCGCGCGCGTTTTTCCCCGTCCCGACCCGCCTGGTCGTGGCGGCCCCGGCTGCCGCGCAGCGTCGTGGACGGGCTTTGGTATGCAGCCATCCTCTGTGCGCTCGGCTATAGCGCGGCATCCCTGGTCCGATTTGCCGGGCCTACCCTCAACCGGGCCGATCTGGCCAGCGTACTGAGCGCCGGCGGCCTGACGCTGCTGCGAGTGACCGTATTGATCGTGCTGGCGACGTTGATCTGGGTGCCGGTGGGCGTCGCGGTCGGATTGCGGCCGAAGCTCGTGCAGACGGTGCAGCCTGTGGCGCAATTTCTGGCCGCCTTCCCGGCGAATCTGGTTTTTCCCGTGGTCGTGGTCCTGATCCTGCGGCTGCACCTCAATGCGCGGATCTGGTTGAGTCCGCTGATGATTTTGGGCACCCAGTGGTACATCCTGTTTAACGTTATTGCCGGGGCGTCGGCCTTTCCCGGAGACTTGCGTGAAGCTGCCGGCTGTTTCCGCATTCGCGGGATTCGCTGGTGGCGCGAGGTCATGCTGCCAGGCATCTTTCCCTATTATGTGACTGGTGCCATCACCGCCTCAGGCGGCGCGTGGAACGCGAGCATCGTCGCCGAAACGGTCAGTTGGGGCCAGATCAAGCTCAGTGCCGGAGGACTGGGCGCCTACATCGCCCAGATGACCGATGCCGGTGACTACCCACGCATTGCACTCGGCATTGCGGTCATGTCGGTACTGGTGATCGCGATGAATCGTCTGCTTTGGCGTCCGCTCTATCGACTATCCGAACGTCGCACGCGGCTGGACTGATGAGGATGGATCTTCGCCCTAGCGATCCCGTACTCGAGCTCTGCGCGGTCTCGATGGCATTCCCCAAGCCCTCGGGCGAGCCGCTGCCGGTGCTCGCACAGGTCAATATATCGATGCGAGAGGGAGAGATCCTGGGGCTGCTCGGTCGATCGGGATCGGGAAAGTCGACGCTGCTGCGTATCGCCGCGGGTTTGATCAAACCCTCTGCCGGCGAGGTGCGCTACCACGGCGCGCCGCTGGCGGGCCCGTCCAAGGGCATCGCCGTCGTTTTTCAGACCTTTGCGCTCTTCCCCTGGTTGACAGTGCTCGAAAACGTCGAAGCCGGGCTCGATGCGCTCGCCCTACCTCGCCCTGAGAGCCGTCGGCGCGCGCTGGCGGCCATCGATCTGATCGGTCTCGACGGCTTTCAGTCGGCCTACCCGCGCGAACTGTCGGGCGGCATGCGTCAACGAGTCGGGTTCGCGCGCGCGATCGTCACCGAACCGACGGCGCTGCTGATGGATGAGCCCTTCTCCGCGCTCGATGTGCTCACCGCCGAGACGCTGCGCACGGATTTTCTGGATCTTTGGACAGGCCAGCAGCTCTCCACCAGGGCCGCGCTGCTCGTCACGCACAATATCGAAGAAGCCGTACTCATGTGCGACCGCATCGTGGTGCTCGCGTCCAATCCGGCACATATCGCTGCGGAGGTGCCCGTCTCGCTGGCCCGCCCGCGCGATCGGCTCGAAGAGGCCTTTCGTGGCATCGTCGATCAGATCTACTCGATTTTGACATCACGTTCGCTGGAATCGATTGGTGCACAACGGCAGTTGCGCGGCGGCGCAGCGCTGCCACGCGTGTCGGTCAATCAGATCAGCGGCTTGATCGAGAAGTTCGCCGCTGCTCCCTACGACGGCCACGCGGAATTGGCCACGGTGGCGACGCAGCTGGCCTTACAGTCCGATGAGCTTTTCCCCACCGCCGAGGCACTGCATATGCTCGCGTTCGCGGAGATCAAGCAAAACGCCCTGCGGCTGACTGCCGCCGGCCGCATTTACGCACAGAGTGACACCGAGGCGCGCAAGCGGCTATTCCGTGAACATCTGCTGCAATTCGTGCCGCTCGCGGCCCACATCCACCGCGTTCTGGAGGAGCGCGAGGATCATCAGGCGCCACGCCTGAGATTCGAAACCGAGCTCGAGGATCATCTGACGCGACAGGATGCCGAGCGGACCCTGCGCGTCGTGACCGGCTGGGGCCGGTACGCTGAATTGTTCAGCTACGATGACAGGACACGTCGTTTCGCCGTGCCTGTTTAGTCGACGATGATCGTGCGACGAGACGCTGCAGCACGTGCGCGACGGCGTCGATCTGCTCACTAGCGATGATCGCCTGCGCGAGGTGAAACCGTCAGGCGCGACGAGCCGCTGTGCGCATTTGCGGCAAGTCCGTATTGAGTGCGCGGCCAGGGCCCACGAGCATCGAACCTGAATTTTCCGGGATAGGCTATGGATCCGGCGCGCAAGCACCAAAAATACGAGGCATGGATCGCAGCTTGCCGCGCGCTCTCGCCCATGCGGACCGCCGTGGTGCATCCCTGCGATGAGAGCTCGCTGGTCGGGGCGTTGAATGCCGCTGCTACCGGACTCATACGTGCGCTGCTGATCGGACCGGAGGCGCGCATTCGCACCCTGGCCGCCTCGCTGCACCTCGATCTCGCAGGAGTGCAGATCGTCGATACCGCCCACAGCCACGCCGCTGCCGAAAAGGCCGTGCAGATGGTTCGAGCCGGCCAGGTCGATGCGCTCATGAAAGGCAGCCTGCACACCGACGAGCTCATGGCGGAGGTCGTCCGCAAGGACACCGGGCTGCGCACGGCGCGGCGCATCAGCCACGTATTCGTCATGGACGTACCGACCTACGCCAAGCCCCTGCTCATTACGGACGCTGCCGTCAATATTTTCCCCACGCTGGAGGACAAGGCCGATATCGTGCAAAACGCGATTGGACTCGCGCAGGCTTTGGGAATCGCGCAACCCAAGGTGGCGATCCTGTCGGCCGTGGAGACCATCACCTCGAAAATTCCCTCGACGATCGATGCCGCGGCGCTCTGCAAGATGGCCGAGCGCGGCCAAATCACCGGTGGCGTACTCGATGGCCCGCTAGCCCTGGACAACGCCATCAGTCGGGATGCGGCGGCGGTGAAGCACCTCGCCTCGCCGGTGGCTGGGGATGCCGATATTCTGGTGGTCCCGGACATGGAGGCCGGCAACCTATTGGCCAAGGAACTGAGCTTTCTGGCCAATGCCGACGCTGCCGGCATCGTCCTCGGCGCGCGCGTGCCGATCATCCTGACGAGCCGAGCCGACAACCTGCGCACGCGCATGGCGAGCTGCGCCGTGGCTGCGCTGTACGCAGCCGCGATGCGCAGTCCGGTCAAGACCTAGAAGCGACGTTGCAAGGCGCCCGCGCGAGACTCACGCATAGGTACATCAGCGGATTGTCATTGAAGCAATGGCTGCTCACCCTCACAGCGAATGTCTGGCCGCATTCGCGAGGTTGCGGGGTTCTAAGGTGTACAGGAACATTCTCGTTCCCATCGACGGCAGTGCCTGCGCTGGACGGGGCCTGAACGAGGCCACCAAGATCGCCGCCATTCAAGGCAGCCGGATTCGACTGATCCACGTCCTCAATCAATCCCCGCTTGCCTCGCCGCAAGTGACCGGCTCTAAGTTTGATCAGGTGTTCGAGCAGCTGCGCGAGTACGGCAGGATGTTGCTCAGCGCCGCTCAATCCTCGGTGATCGACGCCGGCATCCAGGTGGACAGCAAGCTGGTGGATATCAGCGGCGGAGATGTCGGCGAGCGCATTGTCGAAGAGGCCTCGGCGTGGCCCGCGGATCTGATCGTCTGCGGCACCCACGGCCGCCGCGGGCTGCGCCGCATCGTCATGGGAAGTGCCGCCGAGCACGTCGTGCGCTTGAGCTCGGTGCCGGTCTTACTCGTGCCCGCCGGCGCAGGCGGTAGTTGAAGGGCCTGTATTCAGCAAGTGACGCGTTCAGCGACGGTCTGCGTGAATAGCCGCTCGACGTCTGCTGCACGACACAACGATGTCCCGGGTGAGAGCAACGAGGCTGATCCGGCCGCCACCGCGTAACGCAGCGCGCCAGCCACATCGTCCCCGCACAGCAGCCGCCAGATCATGCCGGCGAGAAAACAGTCGCCCGCCCCGACCGTGCTGACCGGCTCGATCTTCGGCGCCGTGACACGCCAAGCGCCACCGGCCGTCACCGCAATCGCACCTTGTTCCGCCAGCGTCAGGGCGACAATCGCCGCCTTGCCCGTCTGCACGAGGTCCTGGCACGCCGCCAGCCTCGCCGGCAGATCCTCGAGCGCCGCGCCCCGAAGCTCGACCAGTTCCCGCAGATTGGGCTTGACCAGGAATACACCCGCATCGAGTGCGCGCGCCAGCGCGAGTCCTGACGCGTCGACGACTGCTTTGGCACCCATGTCGCGTGCTGCGCTCGCGATGCGGGCGTAGGCATCCGGCGCAGATCCCGGAGGTAGGCTGCCGCTGGCGACGATGAAGCGCGGATGCGGCTGCAGCGCCGTGAGCACCGCGAGGCAATGCTCGATCTCGCCCGCCGCGAGCGCGCTACCCGGCTCGACAAAGCGGAATTGCCGGCCGGTCGTGCTTTCGTATACCGTGAAATCCTCGCGCGTATCGCCGGCGACGGGAATGACGTGGCACGGCAGCTGTTCGCGAGTGACCAGTCGTTGCAGCAGCTCACCGGTGGGTCCGCCGATCGAGTAGATCGCCAAGACCTTGCAATCCCAGCGTTTGAGTACGCGCGCGACATTGATGCCACCCCCGCCGGGGTCACGGCGCATCGGTCCGCATCTGAGCTTCTGGAAGGGAGCGACGCGCTCCACCGCGGTCGTGAGGTCCAGAGCGGGGTTGAGCGTGATCGTGACGATCTCACCCATCGAAATGTCCATGCTTTACGCCGCCTCGTGCGGCGCGTCACTCAAGGGCGCTTGGATCGCCTTCTCCCGCACTGAGACCGGCACGGACCGCATGGCAGGCGGAGCGTTCGTCATGCTCCAAGGCATCAGCTGACTCCCTCAAGGCCCATAGCAATCTGACGGCTTAGCCGCCATCGAGCCATACGTACTTTCTCGAATCGACGCACCGGGCCGCGCAGCCAAACATAGGCACGCTGGAGATGAGGGGAGAATTCTATGTCGGCATCATCCGATACCATCGCGGCTGGGAGGCAGAGCAGAGGCGGCGCTGCATGGTCACCGGGTCCCCAAATTGCGGCAGATCCGCCGAAGATGACCGCTGTGCTCGAGCTGCCCGCGCCGCGTTATGAACGGACGGTATCGTTGACGCAGGCGCTGCGCCAGCGCCGATCAACGCGTGAGTACTCAGAGCAGGGTCTGTCGAGGCAACTTCTCTCCGATCTGCTTTGGAGCGGATTCGGCATCAATCGCCCGGGGGGCGACCGAACCGCGCCTTTCTGGCGCCACATCGTGGTCATCGACATCTACGTCGCAATGGCCGACGGTGTGTGGATGTACGAGCCCCATCCCCATACCCTGGTGCCTTACCTGCCGAGCGATCTGCGCGCGCAGACCGGCTATCAGGACTTCGTGGCCAGCGCCCCGGTCAATCTCATATACGTCGCCCACGGCGAGCGACTGGCTGAGCTGACGAGCGAAGAACGTCGCCTGTGTGCCTCGGTTGACGCCGCCTTCATAGGCCAGAATATTTACCTGTTTTGTGCCTCGGTGGGCCTTGCAACGGTGTTTCGCGGCGCGCTTGACGTGCAACAGCTCGCACGGACCTTGATGCTGCCGCATGAGCAGTTCGTCACCTTCGCCCAAACGGTGGGATATCCGCGCACGTGATGGCCGCGGACCTCAATTCCAACGGGTGCTTGCATCGATGAGCACTGGAGCCGACAACCTCGAGTCTGTCAAAGCGCTGTTGCTGAACCAGCGCGCGGAGCTGCGCGCGCGCCTGGCGGCTCTGCAGGCTGAGCTCCGCCGCGAAGCGGAACCATTGAGTCCGGATTTCGCCGAGCAATCCACGCAGCGAGAAAACGAAGACGTTGCGGAATCGCTGCGTCGCGGCACCGAAGCCGAGCTCAACTACATCGATCGCGCTCTCGAGCGCGTTCGCACTGGCCGATACGGCATCTGTGCTGCGTGTGGCAAGGCCATAGAGCGCGAGCGATTGCGCCTCGTGCCCTATGCCGTTCGCTGTGGCCGCTGCGCTGACGATCGCTCGACATGATCGACGAGCGTCCGGCGAAAGCGCACGCATGAAGCAAGGGTTCGGGGCATTGCGCGTCGGCGACCGAGTGAGATATGCCGAATCCTTCATGCCCTTCTATGGCATTGTGGTCGATGAGCTCACCGAGCATTTCGTGAAGGTCAAGTGGGACGATTCGCCGGAACCGTCTCTGCATCGGCGCTCAAGCCTCGAGCCGGACCCGTAGTCGGCCGCGCAATTGATCGAGTACGTCGCTGCGGCATTACAGTCGTCAACCCGTAGCGCTCGGGCAGATTGAGGATATGAGCGGCGCGAATCCGCTGATCCGGTGCGTGCGGTCTGCGTGAGTGCAGGGGCCGCGCACGCTTAATTGGCGCCGTCGCTCATCCGGCGCAGCACCATCCGCACTTTTCGAGAGGCCAGCACCGGCAGAAATCCCCGCACCTTCGCGTTAGCCTCCAGTTGAGCTAACTCGCGCTCGTAAAGCGCTTTGACGTGCTCTGGATCGAGCCCGGTTTCCCGCGCGAGATCGCCTATAGCGGCGCCGTACAGCGCGGACAGCGGAGCTTCTTCCTCTTCAGCTTGCATTCGTAAGGTTCCTTAAAGTAGGTCTCCTTCGCCGACCGCCGATCCATGCACGCGCCACCTGATTAGTTTACCGCGTGTACCCCCATCCGCGCACCCGGCTTCGCCGAGTCGTAGAATCCAACAATGTCATGGGCTTCGAGCGAATTGTGCGGGAAAATCTAGAGCTTGCAACCTCAGCGCTTTTATGCCGTGCGCGGCATGCGTGGCGCAGCGCTTACCGGCGGCTCTCATCGCGGCGAAGTGCGCACGCATCAAAATCCGCTGCCAGGCGCAGCGCGCGCAACATGGAACTTTTCTTCGATTGATGCGCCTCCATGCGCTTGAGTATGTCGTCAAGCACGCGCACCGCCTCGGCGATGTGCGGCCCTTTATTGAGCATGACGCACTCGGACCGGCAAGATCCATCAGCACCGAGCACCGCCTTCCTGACGCCTGTCGCGCTCGGCGTAAATGCTGGACCATACGCTGCCATGCGGCGGGCTCGTCGTGCGCGCAATTTATCCGCATGCAATCCATACCTGCTTCCAGCAGGTTCCGCACTGTGCTGTAGTCGCTCGCAGCCTCCGTGGGCATCGTCAACATCACGCGCACGCTGCGCCCGTGCGGCTCGGGTCCCAGCAGCGCAATCGTGTGCTGATCGAGTAGCTTCGCACCGGCCTGTAGATCGCATGGCGGTGCCGCACGCCCTACGGCCGCTTTGGGTCCTTCCATGAGGCGCTGGACGACATCGAGCACGACTTCCACGGCGGACAGGGCATGCGACTCTGCACGACCGAGCGATGACAGGCCCATGGCGGCCAGACCGCTCTGCAGGCCACGCAGATCATGCGAGCGCATAGCCAGGTAATGTACCAGGTTGAGCGCGCTGGCTCGGTTGCACGCCACGACCCCTGCCAGCTCGTCGGCATGTTTGGCCTCGAAGGCCAGCATAGCGTCGTGCAATTGCTCGAGCTCCCGCCGCAGATCAGCCAGCGTTGCCAATGCTTTTGACTGTGCGGACACGCGTTCGTGGCTCAATCCGTGTGCTCCTCTGCCGCTGCCCAAGCCATGAATGTAATCGCTGCAATATGACGAAGCGGTGACTACCCAGCGCAAAGTCCCGTCCGCCCACCGTGCCCACCGGATCGTCATGCGATCAGTGGCGACGGGCGCTGTTGCAAGCCGCGGGGGTATAGCGGACATGGTGCTGTCGAGCTGACGAGCCGACATACAAGCGGGTAACATATCCTTAAGGGGACCCACATTCGAGCGATGCGAATCGAGCAGTGAAAATCGCCGGCACGCACTACCGCACTATCTGGTGCACCGAAACCGGAAGCATCCGTGTCATCGACCAGTCTCGCCTGCCGTTTGAATTCGCGACGGTCGATCTGAATACTCTGGACGATGCTGCCCGAGCCATCCGCAGCATGGTGGTGCGCGGCGCGCCGCTGATCGGGGCGACCGCCGCCTACGGCCTGGCGCTGGCGCTGCGAACCGCTGGCTCGGACGCACACCTCGAGCAGGCCGCCCGGGCTCTGCAGGCGACGCGCCCGACCGCCCACAATCTGGTCTGGGCGCTGAACAGAATGCGCGATGTACTTAAGGACATCGCGCCGAGCGAGCGCGCCGATGCGGCGTTTCTAGAGGCAGCTTCGATCTGCGATGCCGATGTCGAGCAATGCCGCTCGATCGGCGTTCATGGCCTCGAAATCATTCGACAGCTCGCCGAGGATGCGGGTCGCTGCGTGAACATACTCACCCACTGCAACGCCGGCTGGCTTGCCTGTGTTGACTGGGGCACGGCGCTCTCTCCCATCTACATGGCACATGACGCTGGGGTCGCAGTGCATGTGTGGGTGGACGAAACCCGGCCCCGCAATCAAGGGGCCGCGCTGACGGCTTTCGAGCTCGGTGCGCATGGGGTGCCGCATACGGTGATCGCCGATAATCTCGGCGGCCATCTCATGCAACGCGGTCAGGTCGATATGGTGATCGTCGGCAGTGACCGCACGACTGCAGCGGGGGACGTGTGCAATAAGGTTGGCACGTACCTCAAGGCGCTTGCCGCGCAGGATAACGCCGTGCCGTTCTATGCGGCGCTGCCGGTCAGCACCATCGATTGGTCCCTCGACCAAGGCTGCGATATTCCCATTGAGGAGCGATCCGCCAGCGAACTCACGCATATCACCGGCAGAACTTCGGCCGGCACCATCGAAACCGTGCGGCTGGTGCCGGAATCGAGCCCGGCGCTCAACCTGGCGTTCGACGTCACGCCAGCGAGGCTGGTGAGCGCATTGATCACTGAGCGCGGCGTGTGCCCCGCAACCCCTGCCGGTTTGCGAAGCCTCTATCCCGATCGAGGGGCCACGGAATGACTGCTGCCCACGCCGACACCACGGATACAGGCATGCGCGAGGCACTCATTGCCGCCTGTCGCGAGCTTGCCCGACGCGGCTTATCGTACGGCACTTCCGGCAATATCGGTCTGCGGCGTGATGGGCGGCACTTTTTCGTCAGTCCGACCGGAATGGCCTATGAGTCCCTCGAAGCCGAGGATGTACCGCTCGTAGACTTTGCTGGCCGCTGGTTCGGCCGCCGCCGCCCATCGAGCGAATGGCGCTTTCATCGCGACATATTCAAATCGCGCGATGACGTCGGCGCCATTGTTCATACCCATTCGCGGCAGGCAACCGCCCTGGCCTGCACCGGGCGCGGGATTCCCGCATTCCATTACATGGTGGCGATAGCGGGCGGCACCGATATCCGTTGTGCGCCCTATCATATCTTCGGCAGCCAGGAACTTTCCGACGCCGCGCTCGCCGCCCTGGAGGGCCGCAAGGCGTGTCTGCTCGCCAATCACGGCCTCATTGCAGTTGCTGCGGACTTGGCTGCCGCGCTGGCGCTGGCCGAGTCGGTCGAGAACCTCGCCGCGCAATACTGCAGTGCCCTGGCTATCGGGGCAGTCCGCATTCTCGATGACGGTCAGATGCGCCGCGTGCTCGAGAAATTCCGCACCTATGGCAGGCAGGATGCAATGGACTCGGAACTGGTCCTCGGCGGCCGGACTCTTCCCGAGCCCCTCGTCAAAGGAAACTGACCATGGCGGCAGCCGCGGCATTGCCCACCTATCGGATTCTGGATCCAAAGAGCCTGCTGGCCTTGATCGA
The DNA here is from genome assembly GCA_035605115.1 of Steroidobacteraceae bacterium. Classification (GTDB taxonomy): domain Bacteria; phylum Pseudomonadota; class Gammaproteobacteria; order Steroidobacterales; family Steroidobacteraceae; genus FEN-1191. The sequence goes on from DATNHF010000054.1 coordinate 133,057, forward strand.
TGGGCTCAAAGACGTGCGCGCGCTGCTCGGCGGCCGTCCGGAACATTGGCAGGTTCGCGAAGTTGGCGACGGCAATCTCAATCTCGTATTTATCGTCGAGGGACCCGAAGGGTCAATCTGCGTCAAGCAAGCGCTGCCCTATGTTCGCGCCGCCGGACCCTCATGGCCGATGTCGCCTGAACGGGCCTTCTTCGAGACTTCCTACTACCGTGCGGTCGCGCCCTATGTGGGTGGATTGATTCCCACGATCTATCATTACGAATCCGAGCTCTATTGCATGATCATGGAGCGACTGTCGCCGCATATCATTCTGCGGCACGGCTTACTGGCCGGACAGCACTACCCGCATATCGCCCGCGATATTGGCGAATACGTCGCCCGCGCCTGCTTCTTTACCTCCGATCTCGCCTGGCCGTTCGAACGCAAGATGGATGGCATCGTGCTGTTTGCGGCCAACAAGGCACTGGTGCGCATCACGGTCGATCTGATCTTCAAGGACCCTTACCTGCTCAGCGAGCGCAATCGCCACACCTTCCCGCAACTCGACGCCCTCGCCGCCGAGCTGCGCGGCGACGGTCCGCTCAAGGTTGCCGCGGCGCGCTTCGGGCAGAGATTTCTGAATGAGACTCAAGCCCTGATCCACGGCGATCTGCATTCCGGCTCGGTGATGGTGACGCAGAACGATAGCCGCGTGATCGATCCGGAATTCGCCTTCTACGGGCCCATTGGCTTCGATCTGGGCGCGTTCTTCGGCAATCTCCTGCTGAGTTGGTATTCGCAGCCCGGCCACGCGACCTCGAGCGACAATCGCGTGGCTTACCAGCACTGGATCCTCGTACAGGCGAAGACCTTCTGGGAAACCTTCCGCAGCCGATTCCTCGCGCTCTGGGCCGAGCACGCCAAGGGCGATGTATTTCCCGACAGCATGTTTACCACCGCCGAGGACGCCGCCGAGCTCCAATCGGCACGCAGCGCATTGCTGGATTCGCTGTTTGCCGACATGCTCGGCTTCGGCGCCTGCAAGATGATCCGCCGCATCGTGGGCTTCGCTCATGTGATCGACTTCGAACGCATTCAGGATGCCGCTTTGCGCGCGGCTTGCGAAGCCGGCGCCCTGGCGATGGCGCGTGAGCTACTGACGCACCCCGAGCGTTTCCACTCGATTGATGACGTGCTCGCTGCAGTCCCGGGCGTAGCACGACATGCGGCATTACCGGCGCTCTAGCGGCTTTGTTAGCCGTGCCGCGCGACTTTTAAGCCAAATGCGACGCCGCGAAGCGGCCGCGGATCGCGCGCAAGCGCTGCTCGAGCTCATGCTCGAGTGGTGCCGGGCGATGGCCGTGCAGCAGTTGTCGCAGATCCTCATCGATACGCGCGGCGAGGTCCTTATCGGCTCGAACATCCGTGCTGAGCGGCAGATTGGGCCCGAAGTAGCGGCTCTGCCATAGATGCTCGCGGCAGTGATCGACAGTGTGCTGCTGCGCGAGATAATTGCCACGCGGACCTACGGTGCGAGCCAGCTCGAGCGCCAAGGTCTCATCATCCACACGCAGGCCCTGCCACAGCGTGCGCAGTAGACCGGCCAGATCGTTGCACAGCAGTAGCGCGTGCAGCGAATATGTCAGCCCCTGATCCAGCGACCCCAGGTAATCAAGCGTTGCGGGACGACTGAAGAATGCCTGCATCATGCTCGCCGCGAGTTCCGTCACCGCATCCTGGTTGAAGCGGCGCGCCGCCGAGTGTCCGGCCGCACCCGTGAATGACGGCAGACCGAGCCGGCGCCGGAGCTGACACATGATCATGTCCGCCAGTGAAGTCTGCGCGAAATTGCCGATGCTCCCCGTCGCCGGCTCCATGAAGCAGACATCCGAGCTACCGATGCAGAAGCTGCCAGGTCGCACGAGTTGCGCCAGGACCATCGCCGCAAAGTCCGTGGCGAGACTGTTGACGATGCTGCCGGCGGTGGTGATCGGCGTGGATGCGCCGCCAATCGGCAAGGTGCCGACGCTCACGGGTACCCCGGCGCGAACCGCTTGAATGATTTGATCCGTGTGCGCATCGTAGTAGTTGAGCGGTAGCGGCGTGACGATCTGCAGGAAGTAGGGTTTTTCGAACAGTTCCTGACGACCCCCACGGATCGCAGAGGCCATTTCGATAACGACACCGAGCGATTGCGCATGCTCGCACAGGTACTCGAGCGGCTTGGTCGTATTGGACGCCATGATCGCGAATTCTTCGATTTCTCCATGGATATCCGAGCGCGCGACGTTCTTGCATGCAATGCAGACGGCATCGATGTTCGACAGAGCGTCCGCAACCCGGGTGATCGTGGCCAGATCTTCGGCGCTGCTGGCGCGCGGTTCGCCGCTCTCCAGATCGTAGACCTTGATACAGGTCATTCCGGGAATGAACCAGGTATGGTGGCAATCGAGCTCGATAAAGCGCAGGCCCGCGCGATCCCAAAGCTTTACGCTTTTGGCAGATGACTCGAGCGCCTCGCGCACCAGCGCCGGTTCGAAGCACACTACGCCGTCCGCGCCAACCGCGCAGCCGGCTGACCGCAGGATCTCGAGCGCCTCCGAGCCTGGCTCAAATGCGACACCGGAGTCCCGCATCAACCCCAGGGCGGCGTCGATGAGTCGTTGCGCCGCCTCTGCCACCAAGGGCTCGTAAGGCGCCGTGGCGCCGTGATGCAAGCCGACCTGAACCGGTGTCTGCTCGGCCATCACCCGACGGACTCGCCTACCCGTCCGCGTTTCGCGCTGCATGGTCAATCACCCTCAAATGATTCGCTGGTTGCGCAATCAACTATATGCCCGCAGCATACCCGGTCCGCCGCCGTTGCGGGCTCGCGAGCGAATGGAATTGAAAATGAGAATCGAACCGCGCTATCAGCTGCTTTTTGAAGCCGTACGAATCGGCCCTGTGACCGCAAGAAATCGCTTCTATCAGGTCCCGCACTGTACCGGCATGGGCCACGCGCTGCCGCGTACTCTCTCGGCGATGCGCGCCATGAAAGCCGAGGGTGGCTGGGGGGTGGTGTGCAGCGAGTACTGTTCCATTCACGCCACTTCGGACGATCACCCGAATCCGTTCGCAGCCATGTGGGACGAGGGTGATCTCGGCAATCTCGCGGCGATGGCCGACCAAGTGCATGCGCACGGTGCGCTCGCCGGCGTCGAGCTCTGGCATGGCGGCAGCTTCGTGTCGAACATGGCGAGCCGCCTTCCGAGCATCGGCGTGCGCTCGATGCCGAGTCGAACGGAACCGATCCAATCGCAACGCATGGACCGCAGCGACATTCGCGCACTCCGCAGCTGGCATCTTGCGGCCGCAAGACGCGCGCGGCAGGCCGGCTTCGATATCATTTACGTCTATCCGACGCACGGCTACCTGCTCTCCGAGTTTCTCTCGCGCAGTCTTAACGACCGCAGCGACGAATATGGCGGCTGTCTCGAAAACCGTGTGCGATTGGCGCGCGAGCTGCTCGAGGAGACACGCGAGGCGGTTGGCGACCGCTGTGCGGTCGCGGTCCGCTTCTCGGCCGACGGTCACGGCGATGCACATCTGAGTGGCGAGGAGGCGCGCGATGTGATCGGGATGATCGGCGAATTGCCGGATCTGTGGGATCTGGTCGTGTCGGACTACTACGGCGAGGAGATGGCGAGCTCGCGGTTCGTGCAAGAGGCATCGCTCGAGCAGAAGGTCGCGTACGTCAAGCGACTGACCAGCAAGCCCGTGGTCAGCGTTGGCCGATTCACCTCGCCCGATAGCATGGTGCGGCAGGTTCGAACCGGCACTCTCGATCTGATCGGCGCCGCGCGCCCCTCCATCGCCGATCCCTTCCTGCCGACCAAGATCCGTGAGGGTCGCATCGACGACATTCGCGAGTGCATCGGCTGCAATATCTGCTACGCCTACAATTACCGAGGCGCCGCGATTCGCTGCACTCAGAACCCGACGATGGGCGAGGAATGGCGCCGCGGCTGGCACCCGGAGCAATTTCCCGCAGGCGACGGCGGCTCCGTCCTCGTAGTCGGTTCCGGCCCGGCGGGCCTGGAAGCCGCCCACGTCCTCGGCAAGCGCGGCTACAGCGTCACTCTGGCCGAGGCAGCTCAGGAGCCCGGCGGGCGTGTCACGCTCGAAAGCCGATTGCCTGGGCTTGCAGAATGGGCCCGCGTACGCGACTACCGGCTCAGCCAGATCCTAGGCATGCCGAACGTGTCGATGTATCTGCGCAGCTCGCTGTCGGCGGCGGATGTGCGCGAATTTGCCGCCGACCACATCCTGATCGCCACCGGCGCCCACTGGCGACGCGACGGACTGGGCCGATGGCACACGAGGCCGATATCTGAGCTGCATGCCGCGGGCGTACTGACACCGGACGATATCATGCGAGGTGCACGCCCCGAGGGCCCGGTCACCGTGTTCGATGACGATCATTACTACATGGCACCGGTGCTGGCAGCGCTGCTGGCCAGTAGCGGCGCGTTGGTGACCTATGTGACCACGGCGGGCAAGGCGGGCGAATGGAGCCATTACACGGGCGAGCAGGAGCGCACTCAGCAACAGTTGCTCGCACTGGGCGTGCAAATTGTCGTCAGCACCACCGTCGATGGCTTTGACGGTCAGTCCGTATCGCTGGCCTGCACTTATTCCGGCCGGCGACGACGCCATGCCGCCTCGACTCTGGTGCTGGTCACATCGCGTGAGCCGAACGATGCGCTGTATCGCGAGCTGGTGGGCCTGGAAGGGCCGTCGCCAGATCTCAGCATTCAACGCATTGGCGATTGCCGCCAACCCGCGCTCATTGCCCACGCGGTCTACGCCGGCCATGCGGCCGCACGCGCATTGGGTCATTCCTCCGAGCAACTTCTGCCACAGCGCGACCGGACCGTCATCTGAGCGTGTGCGTCGGATTCAATCGCGTGCGGCCGAGACTGGTGCTGCCGCACACGGCGCGGCCGTACGCCGTGACAAGGCTCTCGGTTCCGGAAGCAAGTCACTGCTAGAGTGCCCAGGAATGGATCCGATCCGCTGGGGGTTCCCGTGACGCCCGTGCTACTTCTGGCCGTACTGCTCGTTGCGCTGATCTACCTGATCATGCTCTACAACAGTCTCGTGGCGCTGCGCGAGAGCGTCAAGCAGTCGTGGGCCAACATTGATGTGCTGCTGCAGCAGCGTCACGACGAGCTGCCGAAGTTGGTCGAAACCTGCAAGCGTTTCATGCAGTACGAGCAGGAGACGCTCGAAAAGGTCATGCGCGCGCGCGCCGCGGTCGGCACGGCGCGCGCGCGCGGCGATCTGTCGGCGCTCGGGCCGGCTGAGAATGAACTGCGCGGCACGATCGGACGACTGTTCGCCGTGGCCGAGAATTATCCACAACTCAAGAGCGATGAAACCTTCCAACGCCTGCAGGGTCGCGTCAGCGCCCTGGAGGCCGCGATTGCCGATCGGCGCGAGTACTACAACGAACAAGTACGGCTCAACAACACGCGCGTTGCGCAGTTTCCAGAGCTGCTGTTGGCGCAAAGCTTCGGCTTCACGGTCGCCGCGCTACTGAAGATCCGGCAGCAGGACACGACCGACGTGGATGTCGGGGCGTTGTTCCGCAGCTGACGCGATAGGGCGCGCCGAAAAGTAAGGCGAGGCAATGATCGGTGCGCACTGGATGGTCGCGGGACACTCCGGGTGGGTCCTGCTGGTTTTCGCTGCCGCTGCCATCGCCGCTCTTTACCTGGCAGTTCGCTATTGGGGTCTCTCGCGTCGCATTGCCGACACCGCCCGAGCGCGCGTTCGCTCGGCGCCCCACGGTTACGTGGAGCTCTACGGCCGCGCCGAGTTTGCAACAGACGCTAAATGCCCGGTTGCGCCGCTTACCGGCCGCACCTGCGTCTGGTGGTCCTATCGAATCGCGCGCAATAGCGGTCGCCGCCGGGCGTGGGAAACGCTCGACAGCGGCACCAGCGACGCGGCGTTCATGCTGCGCGATGACACCGGCGCCTGCCTGGTCGATCCGCGCGACGCGCTGGTCAAGCCCAGCGAGCGACAGGTGTGGTACGGCCCTGAATCCTGGCCCAGTGCGCCCTACAGCACCGGCAGCGGCCTGTTTGGCGACCGCTACCAGTATGTCGAGCAGCGCATCTACGAGAACGACGGCGTGTGCGTGCTCGGTGAATTCGCGACCGTCGGCGGTATCGCCGACGGCATCGCGGATGTCGAGGTCTCGGCGCTGTTGCATGACTGGAAGCTCGATCAGGCGGGCCTATTGAAGCGCTTCGACCAGGACGGCGATGGCAAACTCAGTGTGGCGGAATGGGAGCACGCGCGCGCAGCGGCGCGCAGCGAGGTGCTGTCCCGCCAAACCCAGACGCCGGTCGTCAAGCAGATCGCCAAGCCATCCGATGGTCGTCCCTATGTGCTCGCTGCGCGCGATCCGGCGCACCTTGCACAAAGCTATCGCTGGCAGGCCGCAGCCGGCCTGGCGGGCTTCTTCCTGGCGGTGATGGCGCTCACCCGAATCCTCATGGGTCCTTGAAACGCAACCATCCGGTGCTAACCGGCAGCGCCGCCTTTCGCGCTAAGCTGGTCTGCATGATGCACGCCACCAGACCTCTGGCCGAGCGCTTGAGCCATTTCGGCTTGCTACTGCTGCTGTCGGGGTTCGCGGCCGTGCTCGCGAGCTGCGCAAGCCGGCCTGCCGCCGGACCCGGACCCACCAGCCCGGCGCAGGCCCGTGCACTCATCGATCGATCCCTGCCGGGCGATGTGACGGACCGCGCCGGCTGGGTGACCGACCTCTATGACGGCTTGACGGAATTGGGCATTGAACCGACGCGCGAGCACATCTGCGCAGTGGTCGCGGTGACCGAGCAGGAGTCGGGCTTTCATGTCGATCCGCTAGTGCCCCGATTGGGGGCGATCGCGTGGCGTGAGATTGACAGTCGAGCCGAGCACGCAGGCTTGCCGCTGATGGTCGTGCACGGCGTGCTGCAGTTGAAGTCCCCGACGGGTCAAACTTACAGCGATCGAATCGACAAGGCGCGTACCGAAAAGGAACTCAGCGACATCTTCGAAGACTTCACCGGATCCGTACCCTTGGGCCGAACGCTATTCGCGAGCTGGAATCCCATCCGCACACGCGGCCCGATGCAGGTCAATGTAGCGTTTGCCGAGAAGTTTGCCGCCGCCAAAACTTACCCCTATCCGGTGAAAGTGAGCATCGCGGACGAGCTGTTTACGCGCCGGGGTAGCCTATATTTCGGCATCGCACATCTGCTGGCCTATGGGGCGCCCTACGATCAGTATCTTTACCGCTTCGCCGACTACAACGCCGGTCAATACGCGAGCCGCAACGCTGCCTTTCAGACAGCCGTTAGCATCGCCTCGGGCGTCCCGCTGGTGCCGGACGGCGCGCTGCTACCACACGATCGCGATGCGAATAGTCCTGGCAGTACGGAGTTGGCGGCGCGTGCGCTCTCTGGACGGCTCAACATCGCTGACAGTGCGATCCACGACGCTCTGGAGCAGGCCAGGGCGGAGAGCTTTGAGGACACATCGCTGTACAAACGCGCGTTTGTGCTTGCCGAAAAGACCACAGGCCATGCGCTGCCGGCGGCGATCGTACCGCGCATCAAACTGCAAGGGCCGAAGATCGTCAGAAGCCTGACTACCGATTGGTACGCCCACCGGGTGGACGAACGCTTCAAGCGCTGCTTGGCCGACCGGTAGTTGCGGCTCCCCTGCCCCCTGGACCACGCGCCGGGCTCGATGACGGTCAGGTTCACTCCGAACAGGGTCAGCCCCGCATGGCGCGCCAGCCGCCGGGAGGTTTGCCCGCTGCAGGGCGAATCAAAAGGTCGCGGATAGTTGCTGCCGGCCTCAGCGGGCATCTGCAGCGCGAGGCCGCTCATGAAGGGATTACTCAACACCTGCAGATTCACGGAAAGATTAGCTCGGCGGTCAACGGCCTAATCTAACATGCCAACGATCGCCGGGCGGCGCGGCCTGGGTGTGCCGGCACGCCGCCCACATCGGGCATGACAGATTGCCGATGTGATTGCGTGCGCCTAGACTTTGCGGGCGGGTCGATGGTTTGTGCACCCGCCGGAATTCCATGCCGAAGCATAAATCTCACTGGGGCGGTCTTACGCTAGCGCTCGTGCTCTCGGCAACCTTGGGCCGAGCGACGGCCGCGAACGCGAGTACCACGGCAAATCTCTTGCTCAACGGTGACGCGGAACTGCATCGCTGCACCAATGACTGGACGGCGCAGACGCCGGTCCCTGGCTGGCGCGTATTGCGAGGCGCGGCGAGTGTGCTTTGCTATTCTGCATTCAAGTGGGCGCATGAGACACCGAACTTGCCCTCGAGTGCGCTGGCCGGCGAGGCGCTGTTCGGCGCCCCGGGCGCCGACACGGCTATTGAGCAGGCGGTGGACATCAGCGCAGCGCGCGGGGCGATCGATAGCGGTGCCGTCACGTTTACCCTCGCCGCTTGGCTAGGCGGTTGGCGCGACCGACCGGAGCGCGCCACGCTGACGGCAGTTTTCCTCGATGAGACGGGCCATTCCACCGGCACCCCGGTCGTCCTCACCGATGCCGGTGCGCAGGCGCGCGGCAATCTCACCGGCCTGTTGGCGCGCGAGACGCGGGGCGTCGTGCCCGGCATGACCCGACGGATCGTCGTGACCGTGCATTTTCTAAGTGGGCTGACGTCCTATCACAACGCCTACGCCGACAACATCAGCTTGACCCTCAGCGGCGATGTGGCTGGCCTCGTCCCGGCCGAATCGGTGCCGCCCCTGGCGCGCATTCCGAGCCTCGATCACGTCTACGTCGTGATGATGGAAAACACAAATTATGCCGATGTGATTCGCACAAACGGGCGCTCGGTGGCGGTCGATGCCGCAAGGATGCCGTTTCTCGCCTCGCTGGCTGCAGACGGCGTGATCCTGACCAACCTGTGGGGAACATACCATCCGAGCGATCAGAATTACGTCGCCATGGTCGCCGGCGATACCTACAGATACGGCCTGGTCTACTACCCGGACTACAACCTTGCGGTGACGCACGTCGGGGATCTACTGAACGCACAGGGCAAGTCATGGCGGGGCTACGTGCAACACATGAAGACGCCCTGCAATCTCGCGATCAATGCCAGCGGAGAAGGTAACTACGCGCCCGACGACGAGCCTTTCGTGCAGTTCCAGGACGTGATTGACAATCCTGCCCGGTGCATCGCGACGGTCCGCCCTCTGGCGGATTTCGAGGCGGCCATCACCAGCGACACGCTGCCTAATTTTGCCTGGATCGCCGCGGACGGTTGGTGGGACGGTGAGGGCGCTTGGTATGAGAACTTCAATGTTGCCTTCTCGCTCGCCAAACAGGACGAATTTCTGCAATCGGCGTTGCAATCCTTGATGCAATCCGCGCAATGGACAGAATCGCGGTCGCTGTTGATCGTGACCTGGGACGAGACCGACGGCTGGGGCTGGCCTGACAACCGCGTGCCGACCGTGTTGGTCGGTTCCCCCGGGCTGCTGCGCTCTGGTGCCGTCATCGATTCGCAATTCGACGGCTATGGGGTATTACGAACCATCGAAAGCGCCTTTGGCCTCGGGAGCCTCGGCCGGTTTGATCAGTTCGCCGAACCATTGAATGCGGTATTCATGGGCGGGGATTCCTTTGATGAAGGCACCGCCGTCGACCTGCGGCCCACGCCGACAGTGGCGACACGTGGCAGCATCCAGGATACGTTCGGCCAGGGCACGACACCCGCCGCCGTAGTGCAAGGCCAAGCACTTGCGCTCATTGTTCCCGCGGGTCTCGATGATGCCGTCGTCAACCTCGAACCTCTGGGACAAGTACCGAGCTACGCTTCCACACCCTACTTCGACGACGCCAGTGGAACTGTGCTGATCCCAACCAATCAGCTGGCACCCGGCGTCTATGGTGCGTGGCTGCGTCGCGGCATGGAGCCCCCCCATCGGGCGCCGCTCATGCTCACAATCCTGCCGCCCGCACTCGTTTACCCCAACACCCCCGGCATCGAGATCGTCGGGGCAGCCGCCGATGGGGGCGGCCCCGCAGGAGTCAGCGTGCGGGAAGGCTCCAACCTGATCGTGCGCTATTGCCGTCCGTCCGGGGTGGCGGCGGCAGACAGCTGGATCGGCATCTTCGCAGCCGGCACGCCGCCCGACCAAATGACCAAGGACAATGCCAACGTGATCGGCTTCTGGCTCAAGACGCCGGGGGGCACGCAGGGCCAGCCCTGTGGCGAAGCCATAGCCTTCGCGTCGGAGCTGACCCCGGGGCAGGACTATCAGATCCTACTGTTCCGCGATGCCGCGAACGGCTCCTCGAACGCGGTTGGCCGCAGCGCTGCCTTTAACCTGACGCCGGCACTGCCATAGGGACCGGCACGCACTCCCACCGAACAACGCGCAGCCCGCCGCGCTTCCGAGAAACCATGAGCTCCCAACAGCAAGCACCTCCCCGGGTCAGCTTTACCAGCATGCAATCCAGTACGGCGCAGGACTGGGCGATCATTCAATCCGAGTATGCCGTCTATGCGAAGGCCTTGCCGGATCGAATTCTCGGCCACCTGCGGCTTCTGCGGGGTGAAACAGCGGGCTTTCCTGTCGATCGACTGACTCACTCGCTGCAAGCCGCAACGCGCGCGCATCGTGACGGTCGTGACGCCGAATACGTGATCTGTGCGCTTCTGCACGACATCGGCGACACACTCGGCCCCTACAATCACGCCCACCTGGCAGCGGCGATTCTAAGACCCTTCGTTTCGGATGCGAACCACTGGATGGTCGAGCATCATGACATCTTCCAGGGTTACTACTTCTTCCACTACATTGGCTTGAACCGCGACATGCGCGAGGCGTTCCGCGATCACCCCTACTTCGCGCAGACCGAAGAATTCTGTGCGCGCTACGATGCGCCCGCATTCGATGCTGACGGCGAAACCCTGCCACTCAGTTTTTTCGAACCGATGCTGCGCCTTGTGTTGGCTGATCCCCGGTACTCCATTGATACGTGTGCATTGGAGTAGCGCAGGACTCAGGCTTGCCGGAGTGCGTCTCGACCAGCGAACGAGGCTTAGCTGATCTTGCTGGCGGGCGTGGCCGCCGTGTCGGCTCACTGCTCATGCCAGACCACGACCTTGCCGAAGCTGCTCCAATGTTCGTAGTGCTTTGCGAAAAGCTCTTCGATGCGGGCGCGCTTGACCTTTAGGGTCGGCGTTATGAGGTCATTGTCCACGGTCCAGGCTTTGGTCATCACAACGAGGCAGTCCAGCTGCTCGTGCGGATCGAGGGTTGCGTTGATCGCCTTCAAGTGCTCGGCGAACGAGGCCTCGAGCGCACTGCGCGCGGCGGGGTCTGCAATATTCTTGACGGCGTTGTCGTTGAGCATCATCAAACCGATCGGCTGCCCGAGCTGGCCGCCCGTCACGCAGCAAGCCTCCACCGCGGTGTGCATCACGAGCTTCTGCTCGATGGGCGCCGGCGCAACGTACTTGCCTTTGCTGGTCTTGAATACGTCCTTGACCCGCCCGGTGATCTTCAGGTTGCCCGCGGGGTCGAGGGCGCCCTTGTCGCCCGTGTGCAACCAGCCATCATCGGTGAATGCCTGTTTGGTCAGCTCCGGCTGCTTGTAGTAGCCAAGCATTGTCGCCGGACTGTTGACCTGGATCTCGCCGTTGGATGGGTCCAGCCGGCACTGTACACCGTCGTAGGTCTTGCCCACGGTGCCGAAGGCCTGCTGCGCCGGCACTGTGAGGTGGGTAGCGCCGATGTTCTCCGTCATGCCGTAGCCTTCGCCGATGTTCAGTCCGAGCCGGGCGTACCAGCGCAGCAGTTCCGGGGGCATGGGCGCGGCGCCGCCGACGGCGAAGGCGCACTGGTCGAGGCCGAGCGCGGCGAGGATCTTCCGGCTCACAATGCCCTTGACGATCGGCAGCTTCAACAGCCAATCGAGCCTGGCGGCCGGCATCCGGGCCAGTACGCCTTGCTGGAACTTGACCCATAGCCGCGGCACGGAGAAAAACACCGTTGGCCGAGCACGCTGCAGGTCGGCCGTGAAGGTCTCCGCGGTCTCGGCGAAGTACACATGCATGCCGCATTCCAGCTGGCCGAATTCCACGAGCGCGCGCTCGACCACGTGTGCCAGGGGCAGGTAGGACAGCATGCGCGAGCTGCTATTCAGCGCAATACGCTTGATCGCGGTCTGCACCGCCCAGGCAAACGCCGCGAAGCAGTGCATTACGCCCTTCGGTGCGCCGGTGGTGCCCGAGGTGTATATGATCGTCGCGAGCTCGTCCCCTGGCCGCACCGGTTGGCCCTGCAGTGGCGCAGTCGTGGCGATGATGTCATCCCAGCGCGGACAGCTTCTCTTCACCTCCTCTGGCGAGAGCGGATGGCTGATGCAAGGCAGGCTGGCGGGCACGCCTGGCTGCATGTGTTCCCAGCCGTCGAGCTTGCCGACGAACATCAGCCTGGGCTCGCTGTGCTCCAGAATCTGACGGATCGTGCCCGGCGCCAGCGTCGGGTAGAGCGGCACCGAGACCCCGCCCGCGAGCCAGATGGCGAAATCGCTCATCAGCCAGTGCGCAGTGTTCTTCGAAAAGATGGCAATCCGCTCGCCCCGCTGCAGACCCAGACCTTGCAGGTGCGCGGCCATGCGACGCGATTGGTCCAGCACCTCACGCCACGGATAGTCGCGCACCACGCCGCCACCCATCGGCTGCGTCAGCGCGACCTGATCAGGCGCGGTCTTCTCCCAGTGGTATAGGCGCTGGAGCGCCAATGCTTCCTCGGCAACGATTATCCCCATGCTAGCTCCACCCTCGCGACCAGCCCGCCTCTCCTTAGACTACCGGAGCCAATGGCGCGCCGTTATCAGCATCTTCCACCGGCGCGACTCATCTATCGAACACATGGCCTCGCGCCTCAGGGCTGCAGCACGATCTTGCCCGTGTGCCCCTTGGCGCTGAACTCCCGTTGGGCCGCGACGATCGAATTGAGTGGGTACACGCTCGCGACCACCGGGCGGATCTCACCACGTTCGATGTAGCCGATGAGGTTGCGAAACACCACCGACTCATACACCGTGCAGCCATCCAGCCGGAGATCCTTGAGATATAGGGTACGCAGGTCGAGATCGACGATCGGGCCCGAGATGGCGCCGGCGACGGCATAGCGTCCATGCCTTCGAAGGACCTCGAGCAGCCGACCGAACTGCTTGCCGCCGACGACGTCGATGACCACATCGACGCTTTCATGTCCCAGTCTTTCGACGAGGTCGGCATTGCGTGCGATCACTAGCGCAGCACCGAGCGCCGCGACGGCCTGCGCTTTGGCGGGACTTGCCACGGCGATCACGCGTGCGCCGCGGCGTAGCGCCAGCTGCACGGCCGCGGTGCCGACGCCGCCGGAGGCCCCGGTCACCAGCACCAGGTTTCCGCGGCTTACCTGACTGCGCTCAAGCATGTGTTCGGCCGCGCCATATGCGCACGGAAACGATGCGAGCTCCGCGTCCGACAGCGCGCTCGAGATCGCGTGAGCGCTCAGCGAGGGCACGCAGGTGTATTCGGCGAACGCACCGTTGCACTCCGAACCGAAGTAGAGGATTTGCGCCACACCCTGCTGATTGAGCCGGATAATCGGCTCGATCAGGACGCGCTCGCCGATCCGGTTGGCGGCCACCCCTGCACCGACGGCGACGATCCGGCCACAACCGTCGGCGCCCTGGATCCGCGGAAACTGATGCTTCGCACCCGTCCACCCGGAATCCTCAGCGCTCGCGCCGTCGAATCCGCCTGCGGCACCGGCGACCGTCGTCCCCTCCGACACCGCACGCGAGTACCAGGCCGCACGGGTATTGATGTCGGTATTGTTGACGCCAGCGGCGCCGATCTGCACGAGAACGGCGCCCTCCTCGGGCTGTGGAACCGGGACATCCTCGCGGTACTCCAGCTGCTCAAATCCACCGTGTCCCTTCAGGAGCACGGCCTTCATCGTCTCCGGGATGGCTGTCATCGACATACTCCGAGGATCGCCACGGTCGGATCCTATTCGGCCGCTCTACCTGGCAACACACTACAGCGAGTCATACAAAGGAGTTTGTGCAGCAGCGGCTGCACGACGAGGCACCGCCGGGCCACTTCACGCTGGGTTGGCTAATGGGCCACCTGCGCAAACGCTCCTTCGGCATGATCATGCTCCTGCTCGCCCTAGTCGCGATGGTCCCAGGGATCTCGATCATCGCCGGCCTGCTGCTCATGGTCCCCGCATTCCAGATGCTCTCGGGCCGGCCTGCCCCGATCTTCCCACGCCGCATCGCCGCCCGTCCCTTGCCGACGCGGCACCTGGCGGCTCTTGTGCAGCGCGCCGTCCCAGTGCTGCGATACCTCGAAAAGCGATCGGCCTAGTGGCCGCCCTCGTCGTGCTCGGGGTCGTGTTGGTTACGGTCTGGGAGATGGTCATCGGCGCCAAGTGGATCATCGGCCTCTGGTAGCTGAGCGCAGCGGCCCGCGAACGCCGCCACCACGGACGCGCCGAGCGCGACGGCAACGGCAACGTGTGCTGACGGATCCGAGCGTCGTGGCAAGGCAAACCTCGCCGTATCCGGGAATCCATGACGGTACTGAACATCCGCAATAGTATCGGTACGGTCGACTGCGCCCTGCTCGATGCGCCGAACGGTTTCCCAATCGAAGTGCTGCATTTTGCGATGCGGCTCATTACTATAAAGCTACGGAACACCAAGGTTCATGACGACTTTACGGACGCACCGCCGCTCTCTGCCGCGAGTTTAGTTTATGTGGGAACGACTCTCGATCTGATGGTCACTTTGCGGTACCAAGCGCCATACTCAGGCCATGGGGCCACTGCCCCGGGTGGAGATATATGATTAAAGACAAAGCCGGCGTTTGGATTGACCATCGCAAAGCCTTCATCGTCGTGGTGAACCCCACCGGGGAGCACACGGCTCTCATTGTCTCAAAGGTCGAAAAGCATCTGGAGCGCTCAGGGGATTCGCCTCTCAAGGGAAGCTTTGAATCTGCCCAAGTACCGGCGGACGATAGTCGGCAGAGGCGGCTCACGAGAGAGTTCAATATCTACTACGACGCCGTGATCGCAGCTCTTCGCAATGCCGATTCCCTCGTTATTTTTGGCCCGGGCAAGGCCAAGAGCGAGCTGAACAAACGGCTCGTGAAGCACAAGCTCGGCGGACGAGTTACCGCGGTTGAGACTGTGGACAAAATGACTGATCGGCAGATTGTGGCCAAGGTACGCGAGTACTTTGCAGCCTCAGCGTCGTCGCAGGGGTCGAAATACACTCGCCCAAAAGCAGGGATCCAAGCCAAGAGCCCTCGGCGCGCGCCTCGATAACGAACCGACTGGAGCCGAGGCACGGCGCGCAAGGTCCGAAGGGGTGACCTGCTGGTCGATTTTCGGTCCAGTTGATACTTTGGGACAATGGCCCTTCGGGAAGCGAGGGGACCATGAAGAAGACCAGGTTTTCAGAGGAGCAGATGGTCAAGATCCTGCGCGAGGCGGACCAGGCGCCTGTGGCA
>DATNHF010000055.1:0-12091 GCA_035605115.1 Steroidobacteraceae bacterium
GAAAGCCTGGAAGCGGCCGGAGAGCAGATAGGAAGACGCAATAGCGACGACGAACATCGCGCCGGTGACATAACCGGCGCCAACAGTGTGGACAAACTTCGCTTGCGCCACCGGATTGAAGATCAGATCCCAGAACGAGGCGAGCTCCATGCGCATGGTGTCCGGGTTGAAGACGGCGCCGACCGGATGCTGCATCCACCCGTTGGCGATCAAAATCCACAAGGCCGAAAGGCTGGAGCCGATGGCGACCAGCCAGGTTACCGTCAGATGGCCGAGTTTCGGCAAGCGGTCCCAGCCGAAGAAGAACAGGCCGACGAAAGTCGATTCCAGAAAGAAGGCCATGAGGCCTTCGATGGCGAGCGGCGCGCCGAAGATGTCGCCGACATAGTGGGAGTAATACGCCCAGTTGGTGCCGAACTGGAATTCCATGGTGATGCCGGTGGCCACCCCCAGGGCAAAATTGATGCCGAACAGCAGCCCCCAGAATTTGGTCATGCGCTGCCAGATCTCGCGCCCCGTCATCACGTACACAGACTCCATGATCACGAGGATCATCGACAAGCCCAGGGTCAGCGGCACGAACAAAAAGTGATATAGGGCCGTCAGTGCGAATTGCAGACGCGAGAGGCCGACCACGTCGAAGTCAATCATTCCCTTGCTCCTGATTGTCAATTCCGTGATTGGGCGCGGCTTCGACTGTTGACGGCGCCACAGCCAAGTGCCGGCTGGCGGCCGCCGCATCCACGCTCGGCTGATGCGCGGATGAAAAGAACAGCAACCATAGCAATCCGAGGACTGCAATTTTCGCCGCCAGAAGCCAAGCCAACTCGCGTCTTATAGGTCGATGGCCGCCGCTCGAATGCGCTGAGAGCATGGGCTTCTGGCCTGCAGAAGTCATCAGAGCGCTCCCACTGCATAGGCCAACCTCAGCTGCGAAAGTGACTCGTCGAGCACCGCATTGTCGCGGTTGTTGACTGCGCTGACCTGCAGCGTAACCGCATCGAGCACCTGGGTATTGCTCGCCAAGCCGGCGCCATAGAGCTCGCGCGACATGCGCAGATTTTCCTCTGCCTGCGCCACGGCTTCACTGGAGGCCTTTACGCGGGCCTGCGCTTCCTGCACGCCGAGCCAGCTCTGGCGCACTTCGAGCTCGGTCTGCGAGCGCAAATCATTGAGCCGGTTTTTCTGCGCGCGGCTCGCGCTGTTCAGAGCGTCGGCGCGGTTGCGGGCCTGTCCGCCGTCGAACAGGCTCCAGCTGAACCCGACTCCGACCATCGAGAAGTCCTCTCGATTGAGAATCTGGTTGTCGAAATGGGTGTAACCGCCGGTCAGAGCGACCTGCGGTCGAAGCTTAGCGATCTCGGCCCGGGATTGTGAGGCCAGCGCAGCGGCTTGCGCCGCGACGCTTTTGAGCTCGCTGCGCGACTCGAGCGCGCGTGTGACGAGTGAGTCGATCGGCATCGCGGCGAGCGATGCGTCCCCGGGCACGTGATCCTCCAGTTCAGGTACGCGCTCGAGCGGCTGACCGAGACGCCGGTTGTAGACCGCCTGCGCAACTTCTACGGCGCTCGCCGCGCGCACGCGACCCTGCTCCGCATTGGCCAGCGCGACACGTGCCGCCAACAGGTCACTCATCGCCACCGTTTGACCCTCGACCATCTGTTGCACATCGCTCACATGGGCGGTCAGGCTTTGCACGCTCGAGGCCGCAGCCTGCAGCGCGCGACGCGCACGTAGCACCCCGACGTAAGACTCCGCTACATCGAGCTTGAGCATCGCAGCAGTCGCACTCTCATACTCGCTCGCGCCGGTCATCGCGTGGTGGGCGGCATCGATTCCGGCCGAAATCTGCCCACCCGCATACAGCGGCAATTTCATCTGCACCGTGCCGGCGACGTACTGATTGTCTCTGAAGATCGGCCCGGACTCGAACATGAATGTTGGCGTTGCAACCTGCAGCGTCGGGGAGGCATTCAATCGCGTGTAGCCGGCATTGGCCGCGAGTGAAGGCCAACGGGCGTCGCGTGCCGCCCGCTCGTTGGCCTTCGCCGCATCCAGGTCGGCTCCAGCCGCCGCCAGTGACTGGTCATCCGCGGCCGCCATCTGCCAGGCCTGCTCGAGCGTCTCGCCAGCGGCGCTGCCCGCCGCCCCGACGAGCAGCGCCAGCAGCAAACCAAGCGGTGCGCGCATGACCCGAGCGGCTGTCATCAGCCGACCTTTTTGAGCGAGAGAATTCCCAGCAGCTTCAGCACGTACGTCTCATACACTGGCGTGATCGAGCCGGTTCGCACTTTGCGCAGGAAATACTTCTCGAACGCGATCTTCGCGAGATGCACCCATTTGCCGGCCTTGGCCCAGGTGACGTTACGCGGCGGAATTTCCGGCAGCGCGACGAATGCGATGCCGGTGTCGCCGAAATCCGCCAGACAGATAGCGTTCCAGGTCGCCTGTGCCGTAGCGGGTCGGCCCGAGACTTCGGCCACGATGTTCTCGCAGATGGCGCTGACCATCGACTCGATCATATAGCCGGTCTTCGGCGCACCCGTTGCCACCGGCGTCACCTCGACCGGTGGGATCGCGACGCACACTCCGGCCGAGTAAATATTGGAATAAGACTTTGAACGCTGCTGCGCGTCGATGAGCACAAAGCCGCGCGGGTTACACAGGTTTGGCACACTCGCGACCGCATCCACGCCTTTGAAGGCCGGCAGCACCATCGCGTATTTGAACGGCACCTGCAGTTCCTTCTTCGGTTTGCCCTCCTCGTCGTGTTCGGTGACGGACATCGAGCCCTCGGCAACGGCCGTGATCTTCGCATTCGTGATCCACTTGATATGCCGCTGACGCAGCTCGGTCTCCATGAGGCCCTTGCTGTCGCCGACGCCGCCCAATCCCATATGCCCGATGTACGGCTCGCTGGTCACATACGTCATCGGCACCCGATCGCGGATCTTGCGCTTGCGCAGATCGGCATCGATGATCATCGCGAACTCGTAGGCCGGTCCGAAACAGCTGGCGCCGGCTGCCGCCCCGATCACGATCGGGCCCGGGTTCTGCACGAATTTCTGGTACTGCTCCCAGGCCTGGACGGCATGTTCCTGAGTACAGATCGACTGCGTGAAACCATTCGGCCCGAGGCCCGGCACCTCCTCGAATGCCAGCTTTGGACCGGTCGCGATCACCAGGTAGTCGTAGGCCAGCTTCGCACCGCTGCGCAGGGTGAGTTCGCGCGTTGCCGCATCGATGCTCTCCGCCACATCATCCAGCCACTCAATCCCCTTGGATTCGAGCGGTCGACGCAGCTCCACGCGTATCTGTTCAGGCCGGCGCCAACCGACCGCCACCCAGGGATTGGACGGCGTGAATTCGAAGTAGCGCGAGGATCCGATCAGGCTGATGCGGTGCTGTTTGGCAAGCCCCTTGCGCAACTCATACGCACAAGGCACCCCACCTATTCCCGCACCGATGATTGCTATATGAGTCATGACAATACCCCTTGTTTAATGTGCAGCGCGCGCCGGTATTCGCCTTAGATAGGCGTAGTAAAGGACCGGAATGACGAGCAAGGTGAGCACCGTCGAGACGAAGATGCCGAAGATCAGCGAGATCGCGAGCCCGTTGAAGATCGGGTCGTCGAGAATGAAGGTGGCACCGATCATCGCGGCCAGTGCCGTGAGCGCAATGGGCTTGGCCCGGATCGCGCCCGCGCGCACCACCGCGTCCTCAAGACCGCGGCCCGCACGCAGCTCGGCGTCGATGAAGTCCACCAGCAGAATGGAATTGCGCACGATGATGCCGGCCAGCGCGATCATACCGATCATCGACGTGGCGGTGAATTGTGCGCCGAGCAAAGCGTGTCCTGGCATCACGCCGATGATCGTCAGCGGTATCGGCGCCATGATGATAAGCGGCAGCACATAGGAGCCGAACTGCCCCACGACCAGCAGATAGATCAGCAGCAGACCTACCGAGTAGGCAATTCCCATATCGCGGAAGGTCTCGTAGGTGATTTGCCACTCCCCGTCCCACTTGAGGGCGAGAGCATTTGGGTCCTCGGGCTGGCTGGTGAAGCGTTGCGCGATCTCAGCGCCGCCCGGCGGGTGGTGCGCGATGCGTCCGACCATGCTGAACATGCCGTAGAGCGGACTGTCGAGCTTGCCGGCCATGTCGCCGGTCACGTAGGCG
Organism: Steroidobacteraceae bacterium; assembly: GCA_035605115.1. Lineage (GTDB taxonomy): Bacteria > Pseudomonadota > Gammaproteobacteria > Steroidobacterales > Steroidobacteraceae > FEN-1191. The sequence continues at coordinate 4,186 of DATNHF010000055.1, forward strand.
ACCGGCAGCAGATCCTTGTGGTAAATGCTGCCGTCCCACACCGTCGTGCGCACATGCACGAGCTCGGATATCGGGACGCGATCGCCGGGCGCCGAGCGCACTTCGAGCGCCAGCAGAGTGTCGATGCCCGCCTGGTCGGCTACCGGTAGCTCCAGCCGCACCGGAATCGGATAGCGCTCGAGACCGGTGTGCACATAAGTCACATCGTTTCCCTGCAGGCCCGCGCTCAGCGTCTGCGCAATCTGCGCCTGGGTCACACCGAGCAGCGCCGCCTTCTGCCGATCGACTTCCACTACCAGACGGGGAGAGGGCGCCTCGACGCTGTCATCCACATCGACGATATCCGCGGTGGCATCGAACAGCTGGCGGATCTGCCTGGCCAACTGTCGCTGCTCAGCGTAGCGCGGACCGTAAACCTCGGCGACGATCGGGGCTCGCACCGGCGGCCCGGGAGGAACTTCGACGACCTGCACGGACGCCCCATAGCGGCGTCCGATCGCGGCCAGCGCCGGCCTGACGGCCAGCGCGATCTCGTGGCTTTTGCGGTGGCGATGCGCTTTGTCGACCAGATTGACCTGAATGTCACCCAGACGCGGGTCCTGGCGCAGATAATATTGGCGCACCAGGCCGTTGAAATTGATCGGCGCCGCGGTGCCGGCGTAGCCCTCGTAGTCGCTGACCTCCGGCACCTGCCGGATCACCTGCGAGAGCTCGTCGAGCAATCGCGCGGTGCTCTCCAAGGTGCTGCCCTCCGGAAGATTGGCCACAACCTGAAACTCGGATTTGTTGTCGAACGGCAGCATCTTCAGTACCACGAGCTTGGCGGCGACGAGCCCGACGGCCAGCACGATGGCGCCCAGGATGACCCAGTAGAGCTTGTGCCGGCGCGCGCGCCCACCACTGGCCTGCAGAAACGGGCCCACGAGGCGCTCGAACAGACGCTGTATCCGAGTCTCCTCGCCGGCCTCGTGAGCCCGGTTGCTTGTTTCATGGGCCAGCAGCACACGACACAGCCACGGCGAAAAGATCAAGGCCACCGCCAGTGAAATCATCATGCCCATGCTGGCGTTGATCGGGATCGGGCTCATGTAGGGACCCATGAGACCCGAGACGAACGCCATCGGCAGCAACGCGGCGATCACCGTAAAAGTGGCCAATATCGTCGGGCCGCCGACCTCATCGACCGCCTTGGGAATGATCTGCGAGAGGTTCCCGCCCTCGAGCTGCAGATGCCGATGAATGTTTTCAACGATGACGATGGCGTCATCGACAAGAATGCCGATCGAGAAGATGAGCGCGAACAGCGATACGCGATTGATCGTGAAGCCCCAGGCCCAGGAGGCAAATAACGTCGCCGCTAGCGTCACGGTCACCGCCGCTCCCACGACCACTGCTTCGCGCCGGCCCATCGACAGCATCACCAGCAGCACCACCGAAGCTGTGGCGAACAGCAGCTTCTCGATGAGCTTGATGGCCTTGTCATTCGCCGTCGCGCCGTAGTTGCGCGTCACCGTGACTTCCACACCCGCAGGCAGGTAGCTGCCGCGAAGCTGCTGGACGCGCGCAATCACCTGCCGGGCGACCGCAATCGCATTCATGCCGGGCTTTTTCGACACGGCAATCGTGACGGCCGGCGCGTGCACCCCGGCCGGCAAGCCTGCATGGCCGGCGCCCGGACCGCTACCCAGCCAGACGTAGAAATCGGGTTGGTCGGGGCCGCTCGAGACATCAGCCACTTCTTCCAGGAAGACCGGCCGCCCCTGGCGAACGCCGACCACCAGGCCCGCGACCTCATCGCGGTTGGCCAGAAAACTGCCGGCGTCCACCGGCGTGACGCGATCATCCCCCACCAGCGCGCCGGCGTGTCGTACGACGTTGGCCGCCAGCAAGGCGCGCGACAGATCCTCGATGGTCAGGCCGTAGCCAGCGAGCTTCTGCGCATCGAGTTGCACGCGCACCAGGCTCTGCGGCGCGCCGACCGTATAGACGTTGCGAGTACCCGGCACGCGCTGGATCTCGGTCTCGATCGAGCGCGCGACCTGACCGAGCTCGTGGCCGCCGCGATTCGGGTCCTGCGTCCAGAGCGTCAGAGTCAAGATCGGGACATCGTCGATGCCCTTCGGTTTAACCAGCGGCTGCAGTATCCCAGCGTTCGCCGGCCGCCAGTCCTGGTTGGAATAAATAGCGTTGTAAAGACGCACGATGGCGTCCGTGCGATGCTCGCCCACTTTGAACTGAACGCTCAGCGTCGCAAGCCCCGGACTCGAAGCGGAGTAGATGTGCTCCACCCCCGATATCTCCCCTAGAACCTTTTCCATCGGCGAGGCAACCAGATTCTCCACCTGTTCTGCCGAGGCGCCGGGAAAGGCAATGAACACATTGGCGAAGGTGACGTCGATCTGCGGCTCCTCCTCGCGCGGCGTCACCAACACCGCGAACACGCCCATGAGAAGCGCGGCCAGCGCGAGCAGCGGCGTGAGCCGGCTGCTCAGAAATTGGCGCGCAATGCGCCCGCTCAAGCCTAGGGGGTCGCTCATGAACCTGACTTCAACGAGCCGCTGATCCGAGGAAGCGCTTGCATGGCGGCGAGCGGATCGAGCGCGATGCGATCCCCTGCGACCAGACCGGAAAGAATCTCGATCCGATCATCGAAGTGATCTCCGAGTCGCACTTGACGCATGGAGGCGCGTCCGCTCGCATCTAGCACGTAGACTGCCGTGACCTCGCTGCGCGCCACGATGGCTTTGGCAGGTACCAGCAGGCGCTCGGCCTCCCCGGTCACGAACCCCACCTTGACGAACATGCCGGGATACAGATCGGCCGCGTTCTCCGGCAAGTCGAGCCGCGCTCGAAACGTATTCGACGGCGTGGACGCCTCCGGAAAGATCGTCACGTGAGTCGCCTCGATGCGACGCTCGCCGAAATACACCGCCGCCTTCTTCAATCGCCGCACCTGGTCCACGATCGACTGCGGCACATCCACGTTGACGCGCAGATACTGCAGCGACAGGCCGCTCATGAGCGCCGTGCCGGGGCCGACCGTCTCACCCACCTGCACCAGACGCTTGGTGACGATGCCCGCGTAGGGCGCGCGAACCTCCGTGTACGCGACACCCTCCTGGGCGCTCTGGATTCCTGCCCGGGCGGCGTTGAGTCGCGCAACGGCGGCGTCGCGGTTGGCGGTCGCTTCATCCAGCGTCGCCTTGGGCACGACTTTGCGCTGATACAGCTCGGCAATCCTCTGATAGCGTGTCTGCGCCTCCGCCTCGCGTGCCGTGGCCTCACTCAGATTGGCTTGCGCCCCCGCGAGACCGGCATGCTGCTCGGTCGATCGTAGTCGCACGATGACCGCCCCTGCGGGTACGAAGTCATTGACATCGTAGAGAATCGCCTCGACACGACCAGAGGTCTGTGCGGCCACGGTGCCCTGATTCACCGCTTCGATGACGCCGTCGAGCTTGCGCTCGAGCGGCACCCGCTCGGGTTGCGCGATGATCGACTCGAGTGTCGCCGGCGCCGCATGCGGCGCTGGCAGACGAGCCCCGCCGCAACCGGCGAGCACCACGGCAATGCTCGCCACCCATGCCGTTCTGCCGAACATAGCGATCTGCGACCCGCCAGGCTTTAAGCGAACGCGGCGCCCGGCTTGGCGCCGAGCTTCTTGAGAATCATCGCCAGCGGACAAAAGCCGGTGAAGGCTGCCTGCAGCATGTTCAACCCCACGAAAGCCGCCAACAGCAGCCAGTAGGGCGAGAAGAAATAGCCGAGCAGCAAACTCAGCGTAATCATGGCGCCCGCGAACGCCAGGACGATTCGATCGATTGACATGACCATCTCCCGCTTAATTTTCTGCCCGCTAGTATATTAGTTGTTGCTTAATTAGCAACTGCTAAATATAATCGCTGCTATGGTCGATGACGTGAAAACGAAACTGTATGAGCGCTCTGGCGAGTGAGGCGCGCACAAGGTCAATGCGGCTGGTGCACGCCGCGCGCGCGCTGCGCCCGCATGCGACCAAGGCGGCAACACTGCTCAAGAGCCTCGGCAATGAACAGCGCCTCATGCTTCTGTGTCACCTGGTATCGGGGCCGCTGTCGGTCGGCGAACTGCATGAGCGCATGGCACTCAGTCAGTCGGCCCTGTCGCAGCACCTGGGTATCCTGCGCCGATCGGGCGCTGTGACCAGCAAGCGCCGCTCCCAGCGCATCATCTACTCGTTGCCGCCCGGCACGGTGACCGGCATCATCGGCCTGGTACACGAGAGGTTCGGTCCAGGCGGTTCGGAAAAATCCACAAGGAGCCCAGCATGAGCTACTACATCGCGAAAACCGTGGCCGGACCGTTCGATGCCGTAGTGACTGACGTGACCTCGTGCCTGAAGGCGCAGGGCTTTGGTGTGCTCACCGACATCGACGTGCAAGCGACGCTGAAATCAAAAATTGGGGCCGACACCCCCAAGTACCGCATCCTCGGCGCCTGCAATCCGCGATTCGCGCATGAGGCGCTCCGGATCGAGGACAAGCTCGGCGTTCTGCTGCCCTGCAATGTCATCGTCCGAGAGACCAGCGACTCGCGAGTGGAGGTAGCCAGCGTCGATCCGGTGTCGGCGATGGAACGCACCGGCAACCCGGCGCTGCGCCCGAGCGCCGAGGAAGTTCGCCGGCTATTGTCGGCGGCGATCGCACAGGTTGGAGCCTGAGCATGCACCCCTATCCCCACCGTTATGTCGTTTCTGCCTCCGGGACTGCCGCGGGCTCGGTCGCCGTGAGCGCGCCGCAGCTACCGCCGCTGGCAACGGCTCCGCCGCCCGAGTTCGACGGGCCCGGCGGGGTTTGGTCACCCGAGACATTGCTGTGCGCCGCAGTGGCGGACTGCCTGATCCTGACGTTCCGGGCGCTGAGCCGTATAGCTCAGCTCAAGTGGCTGCGCCTGGAGTGCCGCGTGGAAGGCACGCTGGAGCGTGTCGAGCGAGTCGCACAGTTCACGCGCTTTGCCAGCGTTGCGACGCTCGCAGTGCCCGAGGGAACGGATCTCGACAAGGCTCACCAGCTGCTCGAGCAGGCCGAGCGCAGCTGCCTGATCTCCAATTCCTTGCGCGGCACGCGTACGCTCGAGGCGCAGGTGGTGGTGGAGACTCCCTAGAGGCAGCGCGCGATCGTCGACTCACCGCGGCGCGCGATCGACGACTCACCGCAATGCATCGATTGCCGACTGCAGCTCCTCGAGCGTGCGACCCCCCTGCGAGATCGCCGCGGCGGTGACCACGGCCGGCGTGCCCCGGATTCCGATCACTTGCGCATCCTCGGCATTGCGTTCCAGCTCCGCAGACACCCGGGAATTGCCCATGTCGCGCCTGAAATCGCTCGGATCCACGTCCAGCCAGCGTGCGATGTCGGTTGCGACGGCTCCGGTAAAATCCCCGCTCGCACGCATGAGTCGAGCATGTACCTCGAAGTAACGGCCACGCAGCTGTGCCGACAGCGCAATTCGGGCGGCAGTCTGCGAGTCCCATCGAAGAATCGGAAACTCCTTGAACAGGATCCTCAGATCGGGATTGCGCTCGACCAACCTCGGCAGCAGCGGATCCATCCTGCGGCAGTAAGGACAGTGATAGTCGAAGTAGACCGCCATGACGCGCGTGCCCATGGCGTTGCCCAGAATCGGCGTGAGCGGGCCAGGCTGCGGCGTCGAACTCTGTTCAGCGCCCGACTGTGCGGTGCACGGATACAGGGACACAGCCAGCGCCCCGGCCGCCAGATGCAACATAACGGCGCGGCGACCGAACCGCTCTGCGGGATGCGCGGCGGATAGGCGCATGTTCAGCCGCTGTCCACGGGAAAACCGCACGCTTTCCATGCGAGCAGACCACCCTGTAGCACGTACGGTTCGGTGCAGGCACAGCGCAAGAGCCGCGGAGCATGCACACGCGTGCGATTGCCGCTGCGGCACAGAAAGACCGTTTTCGTTCCGGCCGGGACCGGCAGCACACTCGACTCCAGCCGCGACAGCGGTGCTAGCACGGCTCCTCGAATGCGCTCGGCTTGGAATTCGGCATCCTCGCGCACATCGATGAGCACACAGTCGTGTGCCTCATACCACACACGCACGGTTGCCGCATCGACTTCGCGCATCTGCGCGCTCACTCCACCCTCAGTCGACGCGGATGCCGGCTCCGTCGATGTCATTGTCAGCTCCTCGCGGACTCGGCCAGGCGCCGAGCGGCCGTCGGACGCCAATGATCGCTTCGCAGTGAAACGCAGTCGCGAGTTCATGTTAACCGATGTGCAACTAAATCCGCCGCACTGGCGCAGGAGCCGACACCCTGAGCGCTCAGGGGCAAACTGCCGACTAGAAAATATGTGCCAGCCGCGTGAAACAGGAATACAAGGCGGAGCGTTGGGGCGGAACTACGTCCGCCCCGGCGCCGATGCCGACCCAGATCAGCAACCTGTCGCTGGCCCTGGCGAGCGGTGTGGCGATCAATTCGGTGATCTGTGACTCGCGATTGCATCGCTGCCACCGCGCCTTAGTTTCACACTCGGCTTGCTTGAACAGCGCGGAGCGCAATGTGCTATCACGTCCTCGTCAATCCAGGAAACCCGTTGCTTCAGATTGCAGCTTCGCTCCCATTGGGCCTACAATCGCGCGTTCGTCACGGCCGCCCGGTAGGCAGGCCACAGCCCGTCGTTCACGCGATTGCCGCATCTGCTCGGATGCGTTTGCTGCCCCGGATCGCGCCCCCCCAAATCCAAACTGGAAAATTATGCGCAGAAATCGAAACGCCAAGATTGTTGCAACGCTCGGTCCCGTCAGCTCCTCGGAGGAAGTCATCCGGAAGCTTTTTGTCGCTGGCGTCGACATGTTTCGCCTGAATTTCAGTCATGGAACCCACGCCGAACACAAGGAGCGCTTCGACACCGTCCGGCGCATCGGACGTGAGCTCAACCGGCCGATAGGCATTCTGGGGGACCTGCAGGGCCCGAAGCTGCGTGTCGGCACATTTGCCCCGGGCGGCATCACCCTGGTGCCCGGTGCCACGTTCCGCCTCGACCTCAACCCGACCGAAGGCGATGCGAACCGCGTCAATCTTCCGCACCCGGAAATCTTCGCCGCCTTGGTTCATGGTGCAACCTTGCTGCTCGACGACGGCAAGCTCGAATTGCGCGTCGAGGAATTCGGCCGCGATTTCGCCCTGACGCGGGTCGTCGTCGGCGGCCGTTTGACCGATCGCAAGGGCGTGAATGTACCGAGCGTGTTGCTGCCGATTTCGCCTCTGACCGAGAAGGATCGGCGGGATCTGCAGTACGCGCTGGAGTTGGGAGTCGACTGGATTGCGCTGTCTTTCGTCCAGCGACCCGAGGACATCTTCGAGGCCCGCGCCATCATCGGCGACAAGGCCCGGGTCATGACCAAGCTCGAAAAGCCGGCGGCTATCGATCGCCTCGATGAAATCGTCCGCGCTTCGGACTCCGTAATGGTGGCGCGCGGCGATCTTGGCGTCGAATTGCCGCCGGAGCGCGTGCCGAGCCTGCAACGCGCGATCATCCGCGCCTGCCGTCGCGAAGGCAAACCCGTGATCGTTGCCACGCAGATGCTCGAATCGATGACCGCAAGCCCAGTGCCGACGCGCGCGGAGGCCTCGGACGTTGCCAGTGCCGTGTTTCAAGGAGCCGACGCCGTGATGCTGTCCGCCGAGTCCGCGGCCGGCAAGTATCCGGTCGAGGCCGTTACCATGATGGACCGCATCATCGGTCAGGTGGAGGCCGATCCCCACTACCGCGCATTGCTCGAAGCCAACCACGAACAGGCGCGTGCAACGGTCGCCGATGCGGTCTGTGCCGCGCTGCGCCAGACGGCGCATATCGTTTCGGCCAAGGCAACGATTACGTACACGTCGTCGGGTGCG
>DATNHF010000056.1:0-91227 GCA_035605115.1 Steroidobacteraceae bacterium
GAGCCGTAGCTGATACGGCGAGCGCTGCCGTCGTGAAAGACCATCCCGCCCTCCGCTCGGCAGGCGGAAACCGGCACACGCCATTTGTGCGCGGCGGCGCCGATCAGCATCATGCGAGCAGCCGCACCGGCCTTACGCAAAGGCAGCCAGCAATCGCGAATCGAAGTCGATCCACCCGTGGACTGATCACCATCGACTCCATAGACGGTCGGATCCGGCGGCGCCGGCTCGACCGTGACGGCATCCAACTCGACCTCGAGCTCTTCGGCGATCAGCATCGGCAGCGAGGTGTAGGTGCCCTGACCCATTTCGACCTTCGGCATGACCAGCGTTATGCGGCCCTGGCTGTCGATGCGCACATAGGCGTTCAGTGCTGCCGCGGCGCGCGGCGGCAGATGCGATGTCTGCGTGGCACGTGCAGCTTGCAGCTCGATGCCCAGTACCAGGCCGCCTCCAACCAGGGCGGAGAGCTGGATGAAATGGCGTCGACTGTGCAGCTTCGCGGTCAGTTCATCCATGGTGGAGAACAATCGATTATCGATAATTTTTCATCGAACAATCTACTGTAGGCCAGGGGGCTGCGAGGCGTCAACGCGGCGGCGACGGCGATCTCACCGAGATTGAGCGCGCGCCGGCGCGCGACTACTGCAACGCCTGCAAAGCGCGCCGCCAGGCGGATGGATCGGTCAATGCCACGAACGCCAAGCCGGCCAGCGCGCCATTGAAATGCGCCTCGTGGTTGACGCGGCCCTGTGGATGGCGACTCGCGTAGAAGCTGTAGAGCAGGTAGCACACCGCGAAGATCGGAGCCGGAATCGGCAACGGGATCGGCAGTATCACGATCGATTGACGAGGAAAGTAGACGATCGAGGCGAACAGCACCGCCAGGATGGCGCCCGAGGCGCCCAGGCAGGCGTAATCAGGCTCCCGGCGGTGTCTGAAGTACGTGCCGGTATCGCTGGCCGCGAGACCAAGGAGGTAGAGCAGCGCGAAGCGCGCTGAGCCGATCACGCGCTCGAGCGGCAAGGCGAAGAACCAGAACGTCAGACAGTTGAACAGCAGGTGCGAAAGACTGGCGTGCACGAACGCGCTGCCTATGGCAGTCCAGTACTGCCGTCGAGGCAGGAACCAGTACGGCCGAAACAGATTCCACTCGATGATGCGCGGCGCGAACCACAGTCCCACCAGGCTCATGCACAGCGTCAGGGCGAGGATGATCGCGGCTGCCATGGTCTTGGGGCCGCCGCGCCCTAAGCCGGACGGCGCCGCAGCGCCAGCGCGATGCCGCCGACGCAGGCTGCGACGCCGCTGAAGGTCTCGGGACGCCAGCGCAGATCCTCAAACGCCGTGGACAGCAGCAGGGCCACGATCGGGATTGCAACCGCAGTATAAGCGGCGCGGTCGGCTCCGATCCGTCCCATGAGCGTGAGGTAGGCGCCGAAGGCCAGCGCCGAGCCGACCAATGACAAATACAGCAACGAAGCGAGGTAGCGCCACGAGGTATCGAACTGCAAGCGCTCGCCGCTGAGCAGCGCTATGCCGGCGACGAACAGCGCACCGTACAGCATCGACCACGCGTTCAGCTGCATGATCGGCAGGCGGTGCCGATAATTGCGGGTCGCGACCATGTTGCCGAGAGAAGCAGAGACGGTAGCGGCCAGGGCCAGCAGCAGGCCGCGCAGCTCACCGCCGCTGCTCGAGATGGCCAGCAGGTCGCGCCCGAAGATCAGCGCTACGCCGCTGACACCGAGCGTGGCGGCCAACACCGCGCCGCCTCGGATCGGCAATCGGAAGAACACCCGCATGCCGAGCGCATTCAGGAATACCACCAGCGAGAAGACGACTGCGACCAGGCCTGAGGTCAGGTACTGCTCCGACAGATAAACGCCGATGTAGTTGAGCCCGAACATCAGCACGCCTTGGAGCGCAATCCAAGCCTGATCGCGTAGCGAGAAGCGCAGCGATTTGCCGCGCCCAAGCGAATACAGCAGCAGCAGCAGTGCCGCAAGCGCGAATCTCCAGACCACCGACACGATCGGCGGGACCAGACCGAGCTGGAATTTGATGACCAGCCAGGTCGATCCCCAGATCAGCGTGGTCGCAAGGTAGAGCGCAACATTATCCATTTCAGCTTACGCTCTCGGCGCTATAGCGTGCCAGCAGGCCACTGCGCACGGCATAGCGGTGAACGCCGGCGAATCCCCAGGCTGCCAGCATCACGTAGAGCGCGGCCATAGCGATGCCGGCGAGCAGCGCCTGAACACTGTAGCTGCGGCCGGCGAGGAAGGAGCGCATGGCCTCGAACACGTACGACGGCGGCAGCAAATGGCCGATGCCACGCATCCACGGCGGCAAGGTCGAGAGCGGATAGAACACGCCGGCAAATGGGGATAGCAGCGCTGGAATCGGCCATACCAGCCATTCCGAGGCCGGACCGAAGCGCAGCACCATCGCGCTGGCAAGCACGCCGAGCGCGATGCCGAATAGAAACAGCACCAGCAGGAAAGGGACCAGCAGCAATCCTAAAGTCGCGAAAGGCAAGCCGAAGACTACCGTGGCGATGATCAGCATGACGAGCAGTCCTACGAGGCTGGTGGCGATGCCGGTGAGTACCAGCCCGCTCAAATATTCCGAGATCTGCAGCGGCGAGGCGAACACATTGATGAAATTGCGCGACCATACGTCCTCGAAGAACGCCATGGTGACCCCTTGCATGACGCGCGTGAAGAAATCCCAGAACAACACCGCGCCGAGCAGGCTCGCCACGAAATTGATGCCGGTGGCAGTCACGCTATTCAAGTAGCGTGCGATGAAGCCCCAGAGCACGATGTCGACCGCAACCCAGGCGATCATCGGCAGCACCCGCACTGGACTGCTGCGCATCAGATAGAGTTGGCGCAGCGCAATGGCCGCGATCGGGCGCAGCTTCACGGTGCGTGCCGATTGCGCTCGAGCGGTTCACGCGCAAGATGGATGAACAGCTCTTCGAGCGAACCGGCGCCGTGCTCGCCCGGCAAGGTCTTCGGATTGCCCTCGAGCAGCATCCTGCCGTGCGAAACGAACAGCACCCGATGGCAGGTCTCTTCGACTTCGTACATATTGTGCGAGGTCCAGAGGATGCCGCAGCGGCCGAGGTTCGCCATCGCGCGGATCCGCCCTCGAATCAGGTCCGCGGCCGAAGGATCGAGCGAGGCGGTCGGCTCGTCGAGCAGCAACAGGCTCGGTGCATTCAACAGCGCTTTCGCCAACGCCAGGCGCGTCTGTTCGCCCGAGGACAGCACACCGCAGCGCGTATGGCGTAGATGCTCGAGGTCGAACTGCGCCAGCAGCGCATCGATGCGCTGATCCAGCCGTGCGACGTTGTACAGCAGGCCGAAGAAGCGCAGGTTCTGTTGCACGCTGAGATTGCCCGGCAGTGTGGCATAGACGGCTGCAAAGTTGGTGTGCGCCAGGGCTTGCGAGCGGTGGCTGGCAATGTCGATGCCTTCGATCTCGATCGTGCCGGAGCTCGGCTGCAGCACGCCGAGAACCATGTTGATCGTCGTGGTCTTGCCGGCGCCGTTGGGTCCCAGCAGGCCGACGATTTCGCCGTGCCCGACCGCAAAGCTCACATCGTCCACGGCCTTGAGATCGCCGTAGCGCTTGCATAGGCGGGCGGCTTTGAGCGCGGGGGTTGGCATGGCAACAAGGCGGTCTTCGTGCGTCGGCGCGGTCGCCAGTGAGAATGCTAGCCGAAAGGCACCAGCCGTGCCGGCCGCCGCCGGGCTTGGCGCAGTCCTTGAACTGCTGGGTCATCGATGTGGCACTGCCTGCGCTGGTGCGGGCTGAGGAACACGGCCTTCATGGGATACCCCATGATCGAGGCGCGGCGCGGCGCGCCGGGGTTGTCGCTGGCGCCCATGCTGTGCTGGGCGCTCGGTTCGCTCAGCGGCGTGACGGAATTGGTGCCGTGGGTGTGCCGCAGGCGGCCCTGCCGCCGAGGGTCTCGGCGGCGCTCCTGGCCGATCAACACGCTGTTGTGAGCGTCATTTCGGCTCGGTGCCGGGCTGCGCGTCTTCCATGGGGTAAGTTTTCACGGCTCCCGAGGGAGCCGGCGCAGGCGGCGACGCCGGTGGCGCGGACGAGCCTGACGTGCTGCCCGCGCCCGCCGGCTCGCTGCCGGAGCCGTTGGCGCTGGTAGCCACGGCAGCTAGAAAACGCCGTCCGGATTCCGAATGCGAGGTGACCTTCCCAGCGGTGATCTCCGTGGTGGTGACTTCCTCGCTGTGATAGAAGGCATTGTTGGCACGTCGATCGAAGGCGATCACGGTGCCGTCGAGAGCGACCCCGGCGAACAACCCGCGCGAGCGGGAATAGGAATAGATCTCGGCGTGGATCCCGGCGGCGGCCTCTCCTTGGCGGCCCACGGGGCCGGCGGCGACCGAAGCGTCGGCGCCGAGCGTGAATTTGCCGAGCGCGAAGTGCTCAACGCTACGCTGCGTCACGAAAACCAGCACGACATCGGTCGAAGTCGCCCCGACCTGCCAGCCGACGCTGCCGCCAGCCAGCGTGATGAAAATGGGGTTGCTGAACCGGCCCGCCGCGTCACGCACGGTCAGCACGCCGCTGCCGTAGCGGCCGCCGAAGACGAAAGCCCCCTTGATGACCTCGGGAATGACCGCGACTCCATAGGCGCGCTGCATGAGCCAGTCGGGCACGTTCTGGTCCGGTGTGGCCCGCAGCTCCTCGAGCACCTGGGTCGAGGTGATCAGCCGCGCATCCTCGCGGCTCGGTTCGGTTGTCTGCGCAAAGGCAGGGGGCAGGAATGCCAGCAGCGCCGCGGCGCCCAGCCGTACGATCGGCAAAAGAACTCGGTTCATAAATCGCCTCCGCAGCGATGGACTCAAGGAGGCGAATGATCGTTCAGTACCAGAAGGAAATAAAGAACTGTGTGACGCTGGCGTCGTAGGCGTAGAGCGGCACACCGCCCGGCGGCCCGCCCACGAGCCAGTTGTGGAAGTCGCCGTAGGCGATATGCAGCCGGTTGTAGCTCAGATTCAACGTGCCCTTTTCGATCCAGCGCGGCCAGCCGGGGTGGAAGAGCCAGCTGGCCCCGACCCCGAGCGTCAGATCATGAAACTGGGCCAATTCCCGGTCCCGGGACATGAAGTTCTGCGAGTCCTCGAACGGGAACAGGTCGCTGTAGAAAGTCGCGGCGTTCTGTCGGTAGTAGCGCACGCTGCCACGGAGGGTCCAATCGGTGGATACGGGCTGGGTGTAGCCGGCGCCCACTGTGTGCGCAAGTATTCCCCAGGTATCGTGGTATAGACGATAATTGCCGTCCAATGCGGCGTGCCAGGGCAGGTAGTACTTGAGCTGCAACGAGCCGGCGTTGCCCGTGCGGGTATTGGGCGTCACCTGAGGTTCGGTCTGTACCAGGCCCTCCGGATTGACGTAGCGCGCGGAGCGATAAGGGCTTTGCAGATAGCCGTCGCTCTCGTCGGTCTCGAAGTTCACGCCCAGCAACAGATTGCGCGTCAGGATCTGCGATAGGCTTGCCTGCCAATTGCGGTGATCAGCGTCTCCGACCCAGACCGTGGAAACGAGCCCGTTCTGATGCAGGTCCTCGCCCACACGGTCCCAGCCGCGCGTGTACCCGAAAGAGACGGTCGTGAGGTCGCCGAACATGGACTCGCTGATCGAGAAGAAACCGGTCTTGGCCACGTAATCGGGCTCCTTGCTTTCGATGTAACCGAGACTGTAGGTCGTATTGCCGTGCAGATAGTCGGCGCTCAAGCTGCCCTGCTTGCGGGTCTCCTTATAGGGGCTCGCGGTCGACAGCACGTCGACTGAGGCGCTCGAGATCATGTCGACGTAGTAGTTCGCCGCCAACGACAGTGAATCGGTGACACTCTTGCGCACCAGGATCGACGGGCCCTGGACCGTGACACCGCCGCCGTCCCAATCGTGCCAGAGCAGATCGGCGCGATCGTCCGGCAGGACCGCGGCGTGACTGGCTGCAGTCAGTGCAAACAGCGCCGCCGTGACGGTTCGGGGCCGCATGCGCGAACGCCAGCCCATCTAGTTGCAGCCGCAGCCGCCGCCGACGCTGCCGGTCGCCCCGCGCGCGCCCTCGCGCACTTCGAACACATGGTCCAGATAGGTGTCCGAGACGGGGTTAGGGTCGAACGACATGATCGGGTCCGCCAGATGCTCGCGCTCGTAGGGCTTGACCCAGGGCTGCAAGGGCGAACAGCCGCACAGCAGCCCGGCCGCCACCGTCGCCACCACTGCGAGCAATCCCACGCCACGCCGCGTCATGACTACTCTCGCACCAGGCTCCGAATCTGATCCAGGTACTCGCTTTCTTCGCCGGGCTTGTAGCCGTGATGCACATAGCGCACTTTGCCGGTGCGATCGAGAATCACGGTGCTCGGCATGCCCGACACCTCGTATAGCCTACTGACCTTGCTGTCCGGGTCGAACAGTATTGGAAACGAGACAGGCGTGGACTTCAGGAAACCCTCCGCATCGGCGGATTTGGGCTCGACATTGACGCCCAGCAGCGTGAAGCCGGCGGCCTTGTATTTCCGGTACAGCTGCTCGAGCACCGGCATTTCCTGCCGGCAGGGTCCGCACCAGCTCGCCCAGAAGTTGATCAGTACGACCTGGCCCTTCAAATCGCCCAGAGACAGGTCGGTGCTGGCCGATGAATGCAGCTGAAACGACGGCGCCGGGGCGCCGGGAGCGATGGCTGCGGCCGAAGCCGTAACGCTCAGCGCCAGCGCCAGGCCTAATGCCAGAGCGCGCGCCGCGTGAATCGCTCGATGCTCGAGTATCATTGGTTTCATGTCTGACTCCGTCGTCAACCGTGCGCGCCCTTGAGGCGCCGATAGCGTCTAGAAGAATACGGTCGCACCGATGGTGGCCTGAAGATTGTTCTTCAGCTCCTCCACGCCCGTGACGTCGGATCTGAAGACCAGGTCCTGTACGTCGATGTGCAATGCCAGCCAATCCGTGGGCAGCACCCTAAAACCGGCGCCAAAATTCACCGTGAAGTTCTGATCGCCGGCGAATTTGACGCTGCCTAGACCGCCAATCATATAGAAGGCGCTGGTCATGGCGAGATTGCGACCGATAAAGACCTCGCCCGGGAACAAGTTGTAGCCCAGAGACAGGTTGTAATACGTGAAGCGCCTCTCAGCATCGGAAAGCAGCTGGATGTTGCTGAGCGTCTCGAAGCTGGTCTCGCCGGCCTTGGCCCGGCCGTAGACCGCCTCGGCAAAGAAATCCTCGCTGATATGATAATCGAGGCGCAGGCCGGCCACCGGTTGCGCGCCAAAATCCTGAATCGAGATCTCGCCGTAATAGGCCCCGAGCTCGATATTGCTGGGACGAATGCTCGGCACCTTGACGCTGCGGCGTTCGACCTGCGGTTCGATGACGCTCGGCGGAGGCGAGCTGTCGCTATCTGGCGACGTCTGCGCGCTCGAGTCCGCCGCGTGCGCATTGGCGTCCGGCTTGGGCTGGCGGTGGAACAGGGCGCAGCCGCTACAACCGAGCGCAACGAAGCTCAGTAAAAGAATGCAAATCCGAGTTTCCATTCGTTCTTGACCTCGTTGCTATTTTGGTTCGTAAAGACCTCATGGCCGCGCAATTCTCCACGCAGAAACAAGCGGCGGGCCAGGTAACACCGCACGCCCACGCCGACGTACGCGGTTTCGTTGCTGGAGCTCAAAGGTTGCGCCAGGGTGGGTTTGGGCTCGACCCGCTCATAGCCGCCGCCGAGCGTCACAAACGGCGACAAGCGCCAGTTGGGCATGAATACGTGGCTGAAGCCGATATCGAGCAGATAGCCGTTGGACAGATTGCCGATGAACTGCGAACCCGAAAGCTCGATCTTCAGATGATCGGTCAGGGATAGTGCCTGATAGGCGGAGATCAGCGTCGCGCCCTCGTAGGCACCGCCGAAGGCACCGCTCTCCCAGCGATGGGAGGCGAAGC
Source organism: Steroidobacteraceae bacterium (assembly GCA_035605115.1). GTDB lineage: Bacteria > Pseudomonadota > Gammaproteobacteria > Steroidobacterales > Steroidobacteraceae > FEN-1191. The sequence continues at coordinate 7,984 of DATNHF010000056.1, forward strand.
CCGCGCGATCGCCGAGATTGATCTGAAACGCACTACCATCGGCCAGCGTCGTGCGCACCAGGTCGCCCTCGTACGCCCAGCCTTCGATGCCGTGCTCGGTCCTGACTTTGAACCACTCCGTGCGCCGCATGAGCACATCCACGGCTTCGCCGCGCGCCACCACCTGCGTGACCGGGTAGCCACGGCCTGGCCCGGTGTGCAGCTCCAGATACGGCTGCATGACGAACAGCTGCAGATAGTCGCGCGCGCACGCCGGTGCCGCCGCCAGCAGCAGCGGCAGCAGCAGGGCGGCGAGCAGTGGGGCGACCTTAGTTGGCCAGCGGCGCGTCGAAGGGGTTGTTGTAATACTGCGCTCCAATATCGACCCACTCTGACAACAGCCGCAGCTCCGCTGCGGTCATGAACCCGGCGTGATTCACCGTGCCCGTGACGCTGCAGCCGAGCTTCGCGCCGGTGATCGTCTGGAAAAAGCACGAGCCCGCGGCGCTACCGGCGGCTATCGACCCCGGCACCGTCACCCCAGAGTCTACCAACTGATTGGTGGCATTGAGTGATAGGACGTCATGAGTGTCTACGAGCTGGGTATAGGCGCGCAACTGCGCTGAGGTGCTTTGCGCCGGATCGGCATCGAGTTGCAGGTTGCCGTCCGGCGGTACCGGTACGGTGACCCCTCCGGTTGTGACCTTGCGCGTCGCGGTATGGCAATCGGTGCAGGTCGCCGCCCCATTCGGCAGGCTGGCGGTGGAACGTTGCACGCTCCAAAGCGGATCAATGATCGTCGGATAATTGATGATGCTCAGGCAATACCCCGACCAGACACTCTCGCATGCCGCTGCGATCGGCAGGTTGCTCGTCAGCGCGCTGTAGGTATACGAGATCGGCGCGTTCGGCCCGGTCGGATTGGTATTGCCATCGCCCCAGGCATCGTTGAAAATCACATCCTTGCTGATCGAGGCCGCGCTATAGGCTGCCGTCGAGCTGTTGTTGCAACTGGTGGCGCCGATGAGCTCCTGTGCCATGGTTGCGCCCGGGCAAAGCGTGAGGGTGGCGACGCTGCCGTTGCCGGCGGCGGTAAAGCTCGAGCCGTCGCCGCTGTTGAGCGCGGTGAACAGCTGGTCTCGTCCATGCGAGCGGCCACTGACTTCCACGGTGAGGCCATCGCTGGCGGTGATGACGTTGCTCGCCTGCGGCGTGTGGCAGCCGTTGCAGCTCAGTACTTCCCCGGGTTGCACCGACAGCCATGCGGTATGGCGCGGAAAGCCCGGCAGTGCGCGCGCATTGGCATCGAGCACCGTGATCTGAAAGGCGACGTTGGCCGGCACCATCACGCGTACCGAACCGTCGGGTTCGATTGGGACGTAGCCGAGCAGCTGGCGCATGTAGCCGACTGAGCCGCTGAGCGCGATGTTGCGATCGAATTTGGGGAAGCCGTCTTTGAGCTGCGGATCGCCGAATGCCACCGCCTTTTCGATGCGCAGGAAGCGCGCCGGCCGGCTGGCAGCGCTCGCCATGGCCACGGCGCTCAGACTCGCGTTCGAACCGAGCCCGGCGGCGACGCCGTCGCGGTCGTAGACGCTGCGTATGTCGAGAATGCCGTAGGCGGGATCGAAGGTGCTCGGCACGGTGCTGTCGACCGGGCAGGTCGCGGTGCCGGTACACGCAACCGTGCGCGGCTGCAGCGAGACGATGTCACTGATCATCTGCCCTTCAACGGGGCTGAACACGGGCATGAGTGTGCCGTTGTTGAAGTTCAGCAACCAAGCGCTGTACAGCGGCGGCGCCAGCGTGAGACTCGAATTGCTCGAATTCGCCAGTGCCAGATTGGCGGCGGTGCAGGCCAGGAGCGTGCCGGTGGCATCCTGCAGCCGGCACTGGCCCCAGCTCACCAGCACCCGGTTGGTACCGTCCCAGAGCGGAAAGGCCGAATTGAAGCGTCCGCCCGGCGAGGGCACCGGCGCGCCGTTGGCGGTCTGTGTGCGCACATCGTTGCCGGTGGCGGCCACTTCGGCGCTGGTCGATGTCGGATAGCCGGTATCGGGTGCCGACTGATTGTCCTCGACGTAATCGTTGACATCGATGACCTCGAGGTTGCCGCCGAAGTCGGCGCCCGTAATGGGACGCACCAGCGCCAGCACTTTGCCGTTCTGCATGGGGCGCGGGTTCAGGAACTGCACCGTGCAGCTCAGCCCCTGCGGACACGCGGCGGCGTTCGATGGATTGGTGCTGCTGGTGTCATGGCTCTGGGCGCCGTAGAGCAGCTGCACGTCGCTGCCGTCGGGATTGACGCTGTAGAGATGTATGGCGCTGCCACCGGTGCGGCCCGCGGTGTCGTCCCAGCGACTGTAGAGAATGCGGCCGCTCGCCATGAGGTAGGTATCGATATCGTGGCTGGGATTGAAGGAGATCTGATGGATGCCGGTGCCGTCGGCATTCATGACGTGCAGCACAAAATCCGACGTGTTCAGCGATTCGGTCTGCGCCTCGAACGGCTGCACGTTCTCGCCGACGCCGCTTTCGTTGATCAGCACCTCGCGCGATTGAACCTGGCGCGTCGATGAGAAGACGATACGACCATCACTCAAGTAGTGCGGCCCGACGTCATTGGCGTTGGGTTGGGTGTCGATGCTGGTACCCGTGAGCTGCGTCAGAGTCGCATTGGGCACGCTGTATTGCCAGATGTGCCAGGTTGGCGGCGCGAAGTCCTGCTGGTTGGCGCTGATCGGACCGCGCATTGCGAAGATCAGCAGCGTGCCGTCGGGAGACACATCGAGATCTTTGGCATCCCAGAAGTCGCTGCCGGTGACGCCGGTGGTGATGTTCGTCTCAACGCCGGTGGGACTCGCGCTGCTGCGCAGATAAACATCCGCTTTGGTCCAATAACTGCGCGGCAGCGTGACATCGTCCTTGGCGCGCAGCTGCGCGAGGTCAGCGGCGTCGGCGGGAATTGCACGCTTGATGTAGGCGATGGCGAAGTCGACGTTCAGGCCGCCGGACGGCTGACCGCTGCCAAGACTGATATTGCCGCGGCTGCTGCAGGCAGCGATGGCCACTGCCGCAAGCGCGATACCCAGTGCGCAAATGTTACGTCTCATTACCGCAAGAACTCCGTGCTGCATCGTTGAGAAGTTCATGCTTTGGCGTGTTCGCGCGATGTGATGTTGGTCTCAATTTTCGCACCTTACACGCCAAACTATAATTCTTGATACGTAATCAGTTCTGATGTCTGTGTCTTGAGACATTACGGCTGATTTGCCCGCTGCGTATAGTCGCTCGCACTGTGCAAAGACATTTTGCACCAGGGAGCGACGATGGGAACAGCAGGAAAGTCCAACGGCGCTGCGCGGCACGCGATCGCGATGACGCTCGCGACACTGCTCGGCCTGCAGCCGATGATGCCGCTCGTTGCCGGCCCGAACGAGCAGGCCGTGCGCATGCACAACCGTCTGGCGGGCGTGCCGCCGAGCGCCGCCGTGACGGCGCAAATGGCGACGCTGATCAGCGGTGGCAATCCGCAGGGTGCGGCGCAGCTGGCGATGAACAACAGCGGCTTCTACAACGTGACGCTGCGCAACTTCATTTCCCCCGCCACCAATCGGGCGCAGTCGGCCTTCGTGCCGTTGAACGACTACACCGCCACGGTGATCGGCATGATCCGCGACAATGTACCGTTCAACACCGTGCTGTCGGCCGATCTGCTGTACATCGGCAACGTCAGCGGCGCGCCGCCGTACTCGCCTTCCAACAACAATCATTATCTATATCTCGATGACAACGGTGTCGATCTCAAGACGGCGCTGGTCGCCACGACGCAATCCTCGCTCACCGGCATCCCGTCCGCGGCCACGGCCGGTGTCATCACCACCGAGGCGGCGTCCGCGGCATTTTTCATCGCCGGTACCAATCGCGCGATGTTCCGCTTCACGATGATCAACCACCTGTGCAACGACCTGCCGCAGGTCATGGACATCACGCGGCCGCCGGACCGGATCCGACAGGATGTGAGCCGCTCGCCCGGCGGCGACAGCCGCGTGTTCCTGAACAATTGTATCGGCTGCCACTCCGCCATGGACCCGATGGTCCAGGCCTTTGCGTACTACAACTACGATCCGGTTGCGCTGCAGCTGGTGTATACGCCAGGGCAGACGCAGGCGAAGTACCACATCAATACCGGCAATTTCCCGGATGGATTCGTAACGCCTGACGATTCCTGGCAGAACCGCTGGCGTTCGGGACCCAATGCACTGCTGGGCTGGAGCTCGGCGCTGGCCGGCAGCGGCAACGGCGCGAAATCGCTGGGCCAGGAGCTCGAGAACAGCCAGGCGTTCGCCAATTGCCAGGTGCAGAAGGTCTTTCAGGCCGTTTGCCTGCGGCCGCCGAGCAATGCGGCCGATCGCAGCGCCGCGGCGCAGATCGTCGCCGACTTCCAATCCGGCGGCTACAACATGAAGCAGGTCTTCGCCGAGACCGCAGTTTACTGCATGGGCAATTAGGTGCTCACCGCCTGCCCTCATGGGAGACTGATGTGAACCGAATCCTGCTCCGTCTACGAATTCTGATGCTTCAGCTCGGACTGCTGGGGCTGGTTGCCTGCTCCGGAGGCGTGCCAACCACGCAGAACCCCGATACCGCCACCGCGGCGGCCTCGGTGTATGCCGGTCCTGCCCCGGCCTCGGCCGATGTCGAAGCGTTCAAGGTCAATCTGTGGCAGAACATCAACATGGCCTCGCGCTGCGGCGGCTGTCACAAGGCCGGCGGGCAATCGCCGATGTTCGCGCGTGCGGATGACGTGAACCAGGCCTACAGTGCTGCCCTCACGGTCGTGAACCTGACGCAGCCCAACCAATCGACCATGGTCGTCAAGGTGGCTGGCGGCCACAACTGCTGGCTCTCGAGCCCCCAGGCGTGTGCGGATATTCTGACCACCTGGATTCAAAACTGGGCCGGCGGCGGCGCGGGCGGCGCCGGCGGTACGACGCAGATCCAGCTCACGGCCCCGGCGGATCAGGCCGTTGGCCCCACCAAGCAGTTCCCGGCCGACTCCACGCTGTTTTCGACGACCGTTTATCCGCTGCTGTCCAAATTCTGCTCGCGCTGCCATTCGCCGAACGCCACGGTGCCGCAGTCGCCCTATTTTGCCAGCAGCAACGTCGATCAGGCGTATGTAGCCGCACAACCCAAGATCAATCTGAACACGCCGAACCTGTCACGGTTTTATGTACGCCTGGACACTGAGTCGCACAACTGCTGGGCGACGACTCCGGGCGGACCGGTCGATTGCGCGGGCAGCGCCGCGGCGATGCTGGCCGCGATTGAGGCATTCGCCAATGCGGTGCCGCTCACGCCGGTCGATCCGACGCTCGTGGTTTCCAGAGCGCTGACGCTGTATGCCGGTACCGTCGCATCCGGTGCCAATCGCTACGACGCCGATACCATTGCGCGCTGGATGTTCAAGGAGGGTACCGGCTCGACCGCATTCGATACCAGTGGCGTCGATCCGGCCATCAACCTGACGCTGTCCGGCAATACCAGCTGGGACAGCGCCTGGGGCCTGATCTTCGGCACCGGTGGGGCCAAGGCACAGGGGTCCACGGCCACGAGCAGCAAGCTCTACAGCGCGATCGCCGCCAGCGGTCAGTATTCGCTCGAGCTCTGGGCAGCGCCCGCCAACGTCACGCAGACCAACGCCTTCATGGCGAGCTATTCTGGTGGCACGACGCTGCGCAATTTCACGCTGGCGCAGGACGCCATGCAATATCAGGCCTACGCGCGCAGCACGGCCAGCGATGCCAACGGGGCGCCGCCCCTGACCACGGCCGCCGCCAACATGAACGCGCAGGCGGCGCTGCAGCACATCGTGCTGACCTATGACCCGACCAATGGTCGAAAGCTCTACGTCAATGGCAATTTCACGGGTGATGTGGACACGTTAACGGGCGGCACGCTCGCCAACTGGGACAACACCTTTGCGATCCTGCTCGGCAACGAGACCACGAACGATCGACCCTGGCAGGGTGAGATCCGCTTCGCCGCGGTCCACAAGAGCGCCTTGAACGTCGCCCAGATCCAGGAGAACTACGCCGCCGGCGTCGGTCAGGTGTTCTACCTGCTGTTCGATGTCAGCGCGCTGACCGGCGTCGCGCAGAGCTACATCATGTTCACGGCCAGTCAGTACGACAACTACAGTTACCTGTTCGACAAGCCGACGTTCATCAGCCTGAATCCGAAGGCGCAGCCTGGAACCATTCCCATCCAGGGCCTGTATCTCGGCATCAATGGGCAGGAGGCGCCCGTCGGCCAGGCCTATGCCACGCTCAACACCTCGGTCACCGACGCCAACTACTCGCCCACCGCGGGCCAGTTGCTCTCGAGCGTGGGCACCGTCATCGCGATGCAGCTTGGCCCGGCATCGGATCTGTTCTTCCTGAGTTTCGATCAGATCGGCACGCATTCGCACGTGCGTACGGCGCCGACGCCGGTCGCCGCGACGCCGACCGATCTGGCGCCCTCAGCCGATATCGGTCTGCACGTCTACGACGAGATCAACGCATCGTATGCGGCCATCACCGGTGAGTCGCCGGGCCTGAGCGCAATCAACACGACCTATCTGACCGTGCAGCAGCAGCTGCCGACGGTGCCGAATATTCAGGGCTTCTTGCCGTCGCAGGAGATCGGCATTTCGCAGTTGTCAATTCAGTACTGCAACGCGCTGGTCAATGATCCGACGCTCGAGCCGGCATTCTTCCCCGGGCTCAATCTCAATCAGTCCCCGGCGCAGGCGTTCGGCACCAATGCGGGCATGGATCTGGTGATCACGCCGCTGATCAACAGTCCGGCGGTCGGCAGCAATCTGGCCAGTCAGCCGACCGACCCGCAGATACGCACCGAGCTCTACAGTCTGATAACCCAGCTGGTCAACTGCAGCGCCAGCGATCCGACCTGCGTGCAGACGTCGACGCGCACCCAGACCATCACCAAGGCGGTCTGTGCCACGGTGCTGGGCAGCGCGACGACGCTCATCAAGTAAAGGCTTCAAACGAGGCGACAGTCATGAAGATCAGACGCAAGCGGCCCCTCGGTCTCAACGATCCGCTCCGCCACGCGGATCACCGGCGGCCGGTCACGCGGCGCGAATTCCTTGCGCAGGGCTTCGTGCGCGGCGCGGCCACGGTAGCGGGCTTCTCGGTGTTCAGTCTGTTTGCCGATCCGCGCAAGGCCTACGCGACTCTGGCGCCGGACATCGCCGCGCTGAAGGCTTCGCCCTGCGATATCACCACCGGCTCAGGGATGATTCCCTTCATCTGCTTCGATCTCGCCGGCGGCGGCAATGTCGCCGGCTCGAACGTGCTGGTCGGTGGTCCGGGTGGCCAGCTCGATTTCCTCACAACCGCGGGCTACAACCGGCTCGGATTGCCAGGCAACATGATTCCGAACTCTTCCGTCGGCGTCGGCAACTTCGTCGATCAGAGTCTGGGCCTTGCCTTCCACAGCGACAGTGCTTACCTGCGCGGCATCAAGCAGCGCGTCGCAGCCGGCACGGCGGCCAACGTCAACGGCGCGATCATGCCGGAAATCAGCGTCAATGATACCGGCAACAACCCGCACAATCCGATGTACGGCATCTATTCGTCCGGTTACGCGGTGTTGACGCCGCCGGGCGGGAACAAGGGCGATCTGCTGGCCCTGATCGGCACCGAGAGCACGACGTCGGGCGGCAACTCGGCGGCGCCGTCCTACATGATCGACCCCACCGTACCGCCGACCAAGGTATCGCAAGCCTCGGATGTGACCGGGCTCGTGAGTACCGGTCAGCTCGTGGGACTGCTGAGCCAGAGCGATGCGACCTTGGTGCTCGAGTCGATCGAACGCATCAGCGCCAACAAGCTCACTGCGGTCAACACGCTGCTGGCAACGCAAGATGCCGTGGTCAAGGACCTGGTGCAGTGCGGCTACGTCGGCGCTGCCGATCAGGTGGATCGTTACGGCAATGCCAGCGCGACCCTGAACCCCGACCTGGATAGCAACATCGTCGGTCCGAGCGGCATCTTCACGACCGCGGAATACCAGGCCGATCAGAATTTTCAGGCCACGGCCGCGGTCATGAAGATGGTCGTCAACGGCTACGCCTCCGCCGGCACGATCGAGATGGGCGGCTATGATTACCACACGGGCGATCGGGCCACCGGCGAGATGCGCGATCTCGAGGTTGGACAGTGCATCGGCGCCTGCCTGGAATACGCGGCGCGCATGAAGCAGCCGCTCATGATCTATGTCTTTACCGACGGCTCGGTCGTCTCGAGCGGCGCCATCGACAATTCGGCCGGAGGGCGCGGCAAGGGTGTCTGGACGGCGGACAACGAGAGCACGGCGGCCACGTTCTTCCTGGTCTACAACCCCAATGGCCGACCGACGACGATCAGTAACCAGATTGGCAATTACACCAGCGACGGCAACGTCAACGCGACTTCGAGCCCGGGCGCGAATGCGGTCAATCTGCTGGCCGAAACGGTGGTCCTGAACTATCTGGCTCTGCACAACAAGGCCGGAGCGTTTCAGACGCTGCAGTGGGCCAGCGGCCTCGGCACCGGGCTCGGCAGCGCGAGCGCTTATGACGCGTTGATCGCTCTGGCTCCGATTCGTTAGCGCTGTGCAGGCGCCGGGGCGCGTAGGCCGGGCCGCGCGGCCCGGCGCGCCCAAGCACGCGCCGCCAGTGATCGGGGTTCAAGCGCGTCGGCGCGACGCAGTCGCGTAGGCCGGCGCTCTAAGCCATTTCCGTCCGGGGGACACGACCTGACCGGTCTGTGGATTGGATCTCAAGCCATCCGCAGCCGATTGACGGATAATGTTAAATCATCAGCAGGAAGTTTCGCGGCGGTACCGTGGAGTCCTCGCCGGAGGTGGAGAGATCGAGTGAGGCTGAAGCATCCATTTGTGAAAATTTCAGGGCTGCGGCACTGGGCTCTGTGCGCCCTGTGGCTGGCCGGCGCGGCGCATTCGTCGGCGGCCGAGACCGGGTTGATCGCGCGGCCCGCACCCGACTTTGCACTGCCGGCTGCGGTCGGCAACAACGTACGACTGTCCGAGTACCGCGGCCAGCCCGTGGTGCTGTCGTTTTGGAGCAGTCGATGCAGCCTGTGTGCCGCGCAATTGACCGCTTTGGATCGCTACTACGGCACCTACCGCTCCTCGGGATTGGTGGTGCTGGCGGTCAGCGTCGAGGACGACCCGCAGCGAGCCGTGGATTACGCGCGTAGCCATGCGACTTCTTTCCCGTTGTTGCTCGACCAGACGAAGCTCGTGAGCCGAGCCTACGGAATAGAGCGCCTGCCAACCACCGTGCTCATCGACCGCTCCGGCGTCGTGCGCTACCTGCACAGCGACGATCGCGCCGGTGATCCGTCCTACGTCGCGCAGATCCGCGCACTGCTGGACGACACGCTCGGTGCCCCATGAATTCCTTCATATCGAAACAGTTTCCTATGAACACCATGTCTCGCCGACTGTTGCGCATGCTCTGGCCGCTCATCGTGGTTCCCCTGACCGCCCCGGCGCTCGCCGCCGATGCCGTCGCAGCGCCATCGACCGCTGCTGCGGATGCCTCCAGCGGTGCCGCAGCGCCCGCCGCTCCAGCGGCAGATGCAACCGGCACGACGCGCTCGCTCGACGAGGGCATACAGAACCTCAAGAAGGACGTGGTCGATCTGAACAAGGATCTGTTCGTACTCGAAGAGGAGTTGCTGTTTCCGGCCAACACCCAGGTGGCGGTGTTCGTCTCGATGGACGTGGGAGATTTCTTTGCGCTCGATTCGATCACGCTGAAGGTCGATAACCACGACGTCAGCAACTATCTGTACACACCGCGCGAAGTTGCCGCGCTGCTCAAGGGCGGCGTGCAACGCTTGTATGTCGGCAATCTGAAGTCCGGCGATCACGAGCTGGTGGCGTTCTTCAAAGGTAAGGGGCCGCATGAGCGCTACTACCAGCGTGCAGCCAGCATCCATTTCGAGAAGGGGGTGGGCGCCAAGTACCTGGAGCTCAAGATCACTGATCATGAGCGGGCGCAGCAACCCGAATTTGAAATCAAGGACTGGGAATAGGGCGCGCATGAGCGGCCGGCGCTACGCATTCGCCTTGGGCCTGGCGTTGGCCGCGCTCGCGCTGGCCCCGGCGCAGGCGGCGCGCAAGAGCGATCGCGACAAGCTGCCGAGCATTCGCGTGCAGGATCTGCATTACGGCGAAGTGCTGTTTCAGTTCTATTCCGGCCAGGAACTCCAGGCACTCACGGAACTCGAGGCCTTCAGCCAGTGGCAGCGCATGCCGCACCACTCCGCCGATGCCGATCTGCTCGCCGGCGGGCTGTATCTGCAGCTCGGGATGCACAACGAGGCCGGCGCGCGCTTTGAGCGTCTGCTGAGCAACAATGTGCCCGCAGGGGTGCGCAACCGCGCATGGTTCTATCTGGCGAAGATCTGGTACGAGCGCGGCTATTACGAGCGCGCCGAACAGGCGATCGGTCGCATTCAGGGCCCACTCGGCGGCGAGCTCGATGCTGAGCGAGTGCATCTGCTGGTCAACGCGCTCATGCGCCAGCAGCGGTTTGATGACGCCATTGCGCTGCTCAAGGGCTGGCGCGGCTCCTCGGATTGGATGGCCTATGCGAGCTTCAATCTTGGCGTCGCCTTGGTGCGCGCCGGCCGACTCGCCGAGGCAGACCCGATTCTGAGCTCGGTCGGCACGCTCAATACCGACAGCGCAGAGCTGTTGAATTTGCGCGACAAGGCGAATCTGGCGCTGGGATTCGCCTATCTGCAGGCCGACCAGAGCGACAAGGCGCGCATACCGCTGGAGCGCGTGCGGCTGAACGGTCCGTATTCGAGCCGCGCATTGCTCGGCGACGGCTGGGCGCGCGCCGCGCTCGGCGATTATCGCGGTGCGCTGACGCCTTGGCTGGAACTGCGACAGCGCAACTTGCTCGATGCGGCCGTGCAGGAATCGTTCCTCGCCGTTCCATATGCCTTCGGTAAGCTCAATGCCGGCGCGCAATCGGCCGACTACTACGAGCGCGCGCTGAGTTCATTTGCGAGCGAATCGGACAACCTCGACGGCGCGATCGGGCATATCCAGGAAGGGCACATGCTGGACGAGCTGCTCGGTGAGGACAAGGATGCACGCTACGGATGGTTCTGGCAGCTCAAGGCTTTGCCGAACGCACCGCAGTCGCGCTACCTGTACGCCGTACTGGCCGATAACGACTTTCAGGAGGGACTGAAGAACTATCGCGACATGTCTTACCTCTCGAGCACGCTGCGCCATTGGGACGACAGCATGCAGGCATTCGCTGCCATGATAGAGACTCGGCAGCGCGCCTACGCCGAACGGCTGCCACGCGCGGACGCGCTGCTCGGCAGCGATAGACCGGCGAAATTGCGTGATCGGCGCGCCGCCGTCGGCTCGCAGCTCGATGCCGTCGAGACCGGCAACGACGCCCCCGCGCTGGGCACGCCGGACGAACGAGCGCAATGGGGCAACGTCGCTCGGCTGGAAGAGCAGCTCGCGGCCGTGCCGCCAAGCCTCGAGCGCGACGCGGCGCGCGACAAACTGCGACTGATCAAGGGCGTTCTGTATTGGCGCCTCGATGCGGCCTTCAAGGCGCGCGACTACGAGCAGCGCCGCTCGCTGCGCGAGCTCGATGCGGCGCTCGAAGAACTGCAGAACCGTTGGGTGCGCGTACAGCAGGCGCGCCAGACGGTTCCGAACGACACCGGCGAGTTCGCGGCGCGCATCGCTGCACTGGCCGAGCGCATTCATTCGGTGCGCGAGCGGCTGGCACAGGCTTCCGAGCAGCAGAATCAGTATCTCGAGAGCGTGGCGGAGGCGGAGCTGCGTGCGCAAAAGCAGCGGCTCGACGCCTACGCATTACAGGCGCGCTTCGCGCTCGCGGATATCTACGACCGCGGCGCCGATCAGGGCCAGGGCGCAACGGCACCGGCGCCGCCGCCGGCGCCCTCGCCGGTCCCGGAGCCGAAATGACGCGGCCGATCAGCCCCGCGTCCGCGCTACGCTGCGCCGTGCTGCTGGCGGCGTTCTCCCCGGCCATGGCGGCGAGGAGCCCTGCGGGCGCGGCCCCCACGATCGGCGACTTGAGCGCGCAATCCGTGGACGTCAGTCCCGCGCCGGCCAGGAGCGGCGGGGCCAACAAGGCCATGGAGAACTATCGCCAGTTCCTCAATCTGCAGAACGCTGATCCGCGCCTGCGTGCCGAAGCGCTGCGGCGCCTGGGAGACCTGAGCCTGGAATCGGGCGAACTCGAGCGCATGGCCAATGAAGTGACGCTGCTGGACATGCAGGGCGCCGAGGCCATTCGGCTTTACTCGACGCTGCTCAAGGCCTACCCGAATTACCCGCGCAATGATCAAGTGCTGTATCAGCTGGCGCGTGCCTACGAGACCACGGGTCAGCCGGTACAGGCGCTTGCGACTCTCGACAGCATCGCCGCTCGATATCCGCAGGGGCGCGACTATGCGGAAGTGCAGTTTCGCCGCGGTGAGCTGTTGTTCTCGGCGCGGCGCTACCCGGAAGCGCAGGCCGCTTATGAGGCCGTGCTGGCGCGCGGGCCCAACGGCTCGACCTTTTATCCGCAAAGTCTCTACAAGCACGGCTGGTCGCTATTCAAACAGGGCATGAACGAAGGCAGCCTCAAGTCCTTTGCCGATCTGCTGGACCTGACCTTGATCGATCCGCACCAGCGCGCGCATATGCGAGCCTGGGATTCGCTCGGCCGCGCCGACCGCGAGCTGACCGAAGACACCTTGCGTGTCATGAGCATCACCTTCTCGTATCTCGACGGCGCGAAGTCGCTGGATGAATTCGTCGCGCATCGCGGCCACATGCCGTATGCCTGGCTGCTGTATTCGCGTTTGGGCGATCTGTACGTCGATAAACAGCGCTATCAGGACGCAGCGGCGACTGAGCGCGCGTTCGTGAGTCGCGACCCGGTTGACGAACATGCCCCGATGCTCTCGATGGCGGCGATCGAGGCCTACCGCAAAGGCGGCTTCGCCGATCTCATGCTGCAGGGCAAGCTCGAGTATGCGCAGCGCTACGGCTTTGGTGCGCCCTTCTGGCAGGGACGGCAGCGCAGTGCCTATCCCCAGGTGGTCGACGAGCTCAAGGTCAATCTGAAAGATGTGGCGCAGTACTATCACGCAGCCGCGCAAAAGAGCAAAGGCGCGGAGGATTACGCGGCGGCGGCGCGCTGGTACCGCGCGTACTTGAGTTCTTTTCCGGACGATCCAGACTCCGCCGCGACCAACTATCTGCTGGCCGACGCGCTGTTCGAAAGCCGGCAGTATCTGGATGCGGCCGGCGAATATGAGCACACCGCTTACGGCTCTGCGCGCAACGCGCGTTCGGCCGAAGCCGGCTATGCCGCGCTCGTGGCTTATCAGAAGTACGAGGACTCAGTCAGCCCCGATGCGCGCGCGGATGCTCATCGGCGTGCGACCGAATCGGGTCTGAAGTTCGCGCAGACATTTCCCGAGCACCCGGAGAGTGCCGTGGTGCTTACGCATGCCGCTCAGGATCTGTATGCAGCCGGCGATCAGCCGCGCGCCGCACAAAATGCCCAGGCCCTGCTGGCGCGCTCGCCGCCCGTGACCGCGGCCCAGCAGCGCATTGCCTGGACGATCGTCGGGCAGGTGAGTTTCAACCAGGGCGATTACGCCCAGGCCGAAGGCGCCTTCACGCACGCGTTGGCGGCAGCGGCAGCCAACGACCCGGAACGTCCCGACATCACGGAGCGTCTGGCGGCGTCCGTGTACAAACAGGCCGATGCCAAGCGCAATGCCGGCGATCAGGCCGGAGCAGCGCAGGATTTTCTGCGCGTCGGACGCATTGCGCCCGGATCGAAGGTCATCGCCACCTCGCAATACGATGCGGCCGCGGCGCTCATCAACGCCCAGCAATGGGATCAGGCCATTGCGGTGCTCGAGGCCTATCGGCGCGACTATCCAAAGAGCGACTACAGCGCCGACATCGACCGCAAGCTCGCGGTGGCGTATGAGCAGGGCGGGCATGCCGCGCAGGCCGCCGCGCAGTACGAGCGCATCGCCGACAACGCCCGAGAGGATCGCGCCGTGGTGCGCGAGGCGAACGTCAAAGCCGCGGATCTGTATGCGCAGTCCGGCGATGCGGCACGCAGCACCTCGATGCTGGAGCGGCTGGTGCGCGATTACCCAACGCCGCTCGCCGATGCCATGGAGGTTCGTCAGCGGCTGCTTGATGCGGCGCGCAAGTCGGGCAACCTGGAACGGCAGCGGTACTGGGAGCGGGAAATCGTCAGGGCCGATGCCAGCGGCGGCAGCGCGCGCACGGACCGCAGCAAGTATCTGGCGGCGCGCGCTCAGCTTGCATTGGCCGAGCCCACACGCGACGAATTCCGGGCCATCAAGCTGGTCGCGCCCTTGAAGCAGTCCCTCGCCGCGAAAAAGAAGGCCATGGAGTCGGCCGTGCAGTCCTATAAGGAAGTGGCCGAGTATCAGGTTGCGGAAACCACCACCGCCGCCACCTATGAGACCGCGGAACTGTATCGCACGCTGGCGCACGATCTGATGGCCTCCGAGCGGCCAAAAAAGTTATCGGCCGATGAGCGCGAGCAATACGACACGCTGCTCGAGGAACAAGCGTTTCCGTTCGAAGAGCAGGCCATCGCGATTCACGAGATCAACGCCAAGCGTGCCACCGAAGGGGTTTACGATGACTCGGTGCGCAAGAGCTTTGCAGCCCTGGCGCAGCTCAAGCCAGCGCACTACGGCAAGGTCGAGCACAGCGAGAGCTGGATTGCGCTCGGTGCGGCGCCGTCCGGTGGGGCCGCACCGGGTGCTGCGGCGCTGGCCGGATACGATCGGGCTGCGATATTCGCCGGCAGCGGGCAGTCGAGTGAGGCTGTACTGGAGCTGCAGCAATTCGAATTGCAGTACCCCGGCTTCGCCGCGCCTGCTATCGATCTGGGACTCATGGCGCGCGCGCAGGGTAAATTGAGCGAATCCGAAGCGGCGCTGCGTCGGGCGACAACGCTCGATCCGAACAATGCCCTGGCCTGGAGCGAGCTCGGGGTGAGTTTGCGCCAGGACGGCAAATTCAACGATGCCCGCGCCGCCTACGCGCAGGCGATCGCGGCTGATGGGGCGTACGCGCCGGCCCACCGCAATCTCGGCGTGCTGCTCGACCTCTACCTGAATGACCCAGCGGCAGCGCTGCCCGAATTCGAGCGCTACCGGGAATTGTCCGGCGAGGACAAGCCGGTCAGCGCCTGGATCGCGGAACTGCGCACGCGCACAGGCATCAAGCCCGTGCCCGCCGCCGCCGCGCCCGCCGCTGACACGCCCGGTGCCGCTGAACCGAGCGCCGCGGCGCCGGCGAATGCACCGGTAGCGGCCGGCAACAACGGAGGACCGACATGAAATCATGGCCCGTCGCGACGGTCTCGATTCTGCTCGCTGCTGCCTGGGGCGCCATCGCTGCCGCGCAAGTGCCCGATCTCGAGCCCAAAGTGCAGACCTCGGCGCCGGAAGCGCCGGGCGTCGCTACGCCGGGCGTCGCTACGCCGGGAGCTGCTGCGCCGACGCCTGCGCCGCGCCGGGCGCGGCCCGCCGGCGCGCCGCCGCTTGGGGCAGGAGGCGCTGTGCCGGCGAGCGCCCCGCCAGCCATCCCGGCCGCGCCTAAGCCGGGAGCCAAAACGCTGGATCGCCTCGAGCTCGACACCACTCAGATCAGTGGCAATCGTGAATTGCCCAAGGTTATGTACGTGGTCCCGTGGCGCCGGGCCGACATCGGCGAGTTCGCGGGCCGGCCGCCCAACAGCCTGCTGGATGAGGCGCTGACGCCGGTAGACCGCGACGTCTTCCGGCGGCAGAACCGCTACTACGCGGCGCTCGAGGCCGGCGCGGCGGCGCCCGGCGCCGCAGCGCCCAAGTCGCAACTGGAGGGGCTTGGAGGCGCAACCGCGTCGCCGGAAGCCAAGGATGAGAAGTAGATCGCGGTATTGCGAGTTTGCGTCACTTTAGTTTGATCGTATCGGTGGATCATAGCGTTCAGGCATGGGAGTCAGCACGATGAGCTTGTTCAGTCACGTAGTTCGGTTTTTCCAGGGCGGCGGCGAGATGATGTATCCGATCGCCATTGTGCTGGTCGCCGGTTTGGCGATCGCGCTCGAGCGGTTCATATATCTCACGCACGTGCAATTGCGTAATCGCGGGCTGTGGAATCAGCTCGTGCCCTTTCTGCAACGTGGCGATTTTCGCCAGGCGGTGCAGCTGACCTCGAAGTCATCCTCGGCGATCGGGCAGATCCTGAGCTACGGGCTGGCCCGTATCTCCTCGGCACGGCACCGCGACGATATCGAGAAGGCGATGGAGGAGAGCCTCATGGATGTGGTGCCGCGGCTCGAGAAGCGCACGCACTACATCGCCACCTTCGCCAACCTGGCGACGCTGCTCGGACTGCTGGGCACCGTCATCGGCCTGATCAATGCATTTGCTGCCGTGGCCACGGTCAATCCAGCCGAGAAAGCCAATCTGCTGTCGGCGAGCATATCGGTCGCGATGAACTGCACCGCCTTCGGTCTCATGAGTGCGGTGCCCTTGCTGCTGATTCACGCCTGGTTGCAGACCAAGACCACCGACACGATCGACAGCCTCGAGATGGCGTCGGTGAAGTTTCTCAACACCGTGACTGAGCGGCAGGTCCAGCCGGCTCCGGCCGCGGCCTGAGCGGTTTCCTGCCGGGCATTAAGGACCGCGCATGCGCCGCTCGTATCAGGTTCGCAAGCTCCTGCGCCACCAGCGCAAGCCGGCCGAGCTGCTGCTCGTGCCGATGATCGACATCTTCACGGTGCTGGTGACGTTTCTGCTCATGACGGCGGTGTTCTCCCGCACCGTGATTCTGGAGCTGAAGCTGCCGCCTGCCAATGCCGAGTTCACACCGCCGCCGCCGGGTTTGCAGCTCGAAGTGGTGGTGCGCAAGGACGCGTTGCTGGTCGATGATAGGAACTCCGGACCGTTGGCGAGCTTTCCGAACCGCAATGGCGGCTATGACTACGATGCCCTGTCGCACTATCTGCAGCAGGTCAAGAGCCGCTTTCCGGACAAGACCGACGCCACCGTATTGCTTGAGCCCGACACCGCCTATGACGTGGTCGTGCAGGTCATGGACCGAATGCGTGTGCTGGAGGTCAATGCCGGCCTCGATGTCGTTCAATTCGAGTTGTTCCCCGACGTCTCGCTCGGTGACGCACCGGCAATGAACGGCAGCGGCCCGCCGCCGACGGGCGCCACAGCGCCGGCCGCGGCTGCGCCAGCCGGCGCCGGCAAATCGTGAGGCGAACCCCACTATGAGCATGTCCAGACGCGCGCGATTCATGCTGCAGCATCAGCTGCGACATCGAGTCGATGGTCAACTGAATCTGATCCCGATGATCGACATCCTTTCCGTGATGGTGTCGTTTCTGCTGGTCTACTCGACCAATGTCGAGGTAGTGCAGAACAGCAAGGGCATCGAGATCCCGCAGTCGATTTCGCAGCGCCAACCCAGAACCACCGTGGTCGTGATGCTGACCAGGCAAGACCTGTTCGTGCAGGGTGAGCGGGTGGCCTCCGTTGCCGATATCCAGGCGACCGCCGGCGATATCATCGGACCGCTGCGTGCGGCCCTCAAGCGTCCGACACTGGTCGGCCAGGAGATCAGCGAGCAGGATCTGGCCAATCGCGAGATCACGGTGATGGGCGACAAGTCGCTGCCCTATGAGGTGCTCAAGAAAGTCATGCGCACCTGCACCGACGCGGACTACGGGCGCATCTCGCTGGCTGTGCTGGAAAAGGACAAACCCGTGCCAGCCGGCGCGCTGGGCCCCACGTAACGGCGGAGATCGAAGGATGCTGCTGTCCGAGTATTATCGCGATTACACGCTGGCCTGGGAAGCCGACGCTGAGGAGCTGCGTCGATTGCGTCGACTGCTGGGTGGCGGTCTGCTACTGGTGCTCGTGCTGGGCGTCGTATTGCCGCTCATTCACCTGCCGCGCGAGAACCAGACGCCCGCCGAAGCCGTGCCGGAGCGCCTCGCGCGGCTGATGGTGCAGGAGAAGCCCAAACCCCCGCCGCCGCCGCCCGTGGAACTACCCAAACCGAAACCCGAGGTCAAACCGACCGAAATTCCAAAGCCGGTCGATCGTGCGGCCGATGCGCGCAAGAAGGCGCAGCAGTCCGGGTTGTTGAAATTGAAAGACGAGCTGGCCGACCTGCGTCAGAACGTCGACCTCACGCCGCTGGGGCAGACAAAAAATCTCCAGGGCGCCGTGGGTCAGGACAGTCACGCCGAGCGTTCGCTGATCGCCTCGAAGGCGGGCTCGGGCTCGGCGGGCATCACGACCGCCAATGCCAGCCGCGGCTTTGGCACGGGTGCCGGCTCGCTGAGCGGCCATGAAACAACCGCAGTGAGCTCGCGGATCGCGGCGGCTGCGGCCGCGGGCAACGTTGGCAGGGGCGGCAGCGGCAAGCCCTCGCGCAGCGAGGAGGAGATCGCACTGGTATTCGATGCCAATAAGGGTGCAATCTATGCGCTGTATGGCCGTGCTCTGCGCGATGAGCCCGATCTGCAGGGCAAGCTGGTGCTGGAGTTCACGATATCGCCCGCCGGCGAAGTCACGGAATGCCACGTGGTCTCGAGCGAGCTGAAGGATGCCGATCTCGAGCGTAAGATCGTCGCCCGGGTCAAATTGTTCCGATTCGCAGCCAAGGATGTAGCCACGATCACGACCACCAAGCCGATTGAATTCGTCCCGACGGCCTGATCGCGGCACGCGTGCATAGACGTGAATCTGCAGTCCGAAATCGATTACTTCACCGACTTGCAGCCGGTGGATCAGGCGCGTCTGCTGGCTGTGTTTGTGCATGAGCTCACGGTGGAGGCTCGCGCCACCTATGGTCCCAATACCGAGCAGGTGCTCGATGGTGCGCGGCTACGCTTCGTCAATGAGATTGTCTGCCGCCTGGCGCGTTTCATCGAACAGCTGCTGGCCGACGACAAGACACGTCCCGCCGACGATGTGGTCATGCGCATGCTGCTCTCGCCGCGTGCCGATCAGGCCGCCGAGCGGCTGGTGATCAATGCCTACCGGCGCGCCATTCACGGCTTCGATCGCTACGATGCCACGGTGACCATGGACAAGTGACAGCGGCGCGCCGTAACGTCGGCACGTGCCCGTTGAATCTCTCGGCCAGGTCCTGATACTGCTGACCGTCTCGGTGCTGTTGGTGTCGGCCGGCAGCCGGATCGGCCTGCCGCCCCTGCTGGGCTATCTGATCGTCGGTATCCTGCTCGGCCCGTTTGCCTTCGCGGTGCTGCCGAACGGCTCGCAGACGCGCGCCATCGCCGACATTGGCGTGGTATTCCTGCTGTTCACGCTCGGGCTGGAGTTCTCGTTCCCGCGCATGGTCGCCATGCGCCGCGAAGTGTTCGGACTCGGCAGCGCGCAGACGCTCATCGTCGGTGGTGCCGGGGCCGTCGCGGCCCACGCACTCGGGATCAGCTGGCCCAGCGCGACGGTGATCGGCGGCGCTCTCTCGATGTGCTCCACCGCCATCGTGCTCAAGCAACTCGGCGATCAGGATGAGATCAACCGTACGCACGGACGGCTCTCATTCGCGGTGCTGTTGTTTCAGGACCTGGCGTTCGTGCCACTGCTGGCGCTCGCGGGCGTGTTGGCAGCGGGACAATCGGCCTTCACCGCGGCCTCGGTGTGGCGACTCGTGGGCTTGGGGTTGTTTGCACTGGCCGCGGTACTGGCGATCGGCCGCTGGGTGCTGCGCCCGCTGCTGTATTTGATCGCGCATAGCCGATTGCGCGAGGTTTTCACCCTCGCCGCACTGCTCGTGGTGCTGACTTCCGCCTGGATCACACAACGCCTGGGCCTGTCGATGGCGCTGGGCGCATTTCTGGCCGGGATGATGTTCGCCGAGACCGAATACCGGCATCAGATCGAGGCGGTGATTCGTCCGTTTCGCGAGCTGCTGCTGGGACTGTTTTTCATCTCGGTGGGCATGCTGCTCGATCTGCGGCTGCTGCAGGCGCGATTTTTGAGCATCTTCGGCTTGCTGGCCATCATGGTGGCCGCGAAGACGCTGCTATCGGCTCTGACCACGCGCGCCTTCGTGCCGAACGGATTCAAGGCGCTGCGTACCGGTCTGGTGCTCGCCGGCGGCGGCGAATTCGGCGTGGCGTTGCTGACGCTGCTGGCGCGCGACCGCGATCTGCTGCCGGCGCGGGCCGCACAGTTGCTACTCGCCACGGTGGTGCTCGGCATGATCGTCAGTCCACTGATCATCCGCTACAACCGGCGCATCGCGCGCTGGCTGCTGCGTGAAACTGCGCCGCCGCGCACGGCTGTGCAGCGCGAGGATCTGGCCGCCATCGAGCTGGCGCGGCGCGAGCACGTGATCATGTGCGGCTTCGGCCGTGTCGGCCGCAACCTCGCCCGGGTGCTCGAATCGCAGGGCTTCGAATATCTGGCCATGGATCTCGATCCGGTCAACGTGCGGGCCGCGCGCGAGGCCGGTGAACCGGTCTTCTGGGGCGACAGCGCCGATGAGGAGCTGTTGCGTAATCTGGGCGTCGACGTGGCCACAGTCATCATCATCACATTCGCCGATCCGGCAGTGGCCATCGGTGTGGTGCGTGCGGTGCGTCGTCTGCGCAGCGACGTGCCGGTTCTGGTGCGCACCCAGGACGATTCGCGGCTCGCAGACCTCTCGCAGGCCGGCGCCACCGAGATCGTGCCCGAGACCTTCGAGGCCAGTCTGACGCTGGTGTCTCAGGCCCTCACGCTGCTGCAACTGCCGACTGCCCAGGTCGCGCGGGTGGTCGATACATTGCGCGCACAGCGCTATGCCACACTGCGCACGCAACCCACTGCGGCGCGCCCCGAGCAGGACATCGAGCCGGCCGAACTGCTGCGCTCCGTGGTGCTGCCGCCGCAAGCGTGGGCCGTGGGCCGGCAGCTCGAGGAAGTACGCGCACACGGCGCGGAGGTGTCATTCACGGCCATACGCCGTCAGGGTATTACCGGCCGCGAACCCGCCTGGGATACGCAGTTGCGCGAAGGTGACGTCGTGGTCATTTACGGCTTGCCCACAGCGCTGGAGCACGCCGAGGCCGTGCTGCTGACCGGCTAGTTGCGGTTAGAATGCCGCCCCCCATGAGTCGCGAAGACATCAAGTTTCCGGCGAAGCACGCCCCCTTGCGCGAGGATATCCATGCGCTCGGCCAGTTGATGGGCGAGGTGCTGCGCGAGCAGGGCGGCGAGGAGTTGCTGTCACTGGTGGATCAGGATCGGCTGATGGCGATGCGCTGGCGGGAAGGCGGGACCGGCGCCGGCGAAGCGCTCGCGGTGCGGGTACGCGGACGACCCCCGCGGCTGGCGCGCGAGCTCGCCCGGGCATTCTCGGCCTATTTCCAGCTGGTCAACGTGGCGGAAAAGGTGCATCGAATTCGCCGCCGGCGCGAATACTTCCAGCAGGAGGGCGACCGTCCCCAGCCCGGCGGTGTCGAGGACGCGCTGTCGGAACTCAAGGCGGCGGACCTGAGCCTCAAGCAAGTGCTGGCATTGCTCGCGCAGCTGTCGATCGAGCCGGTGCTGCTGGCTCATCCGATGGAATCGACGCGGCGTACTATGTTGCGGCGCCAGCAACGCATGGCCGCTTTGCTGCTCGAGCGCGGCAATGCCACGCTCGCGCCTTACGAGCAGCGCACGCTGCTCGAGCGCATTCGTACGGAAGTGACCATCGACTGGCAGACCGAGGAGCATCCGCGCGAGCGTCTCACGATCGCGGATGAGCGCGAGCATGCGATTTTCTATCTGGCCGAGATTCTCTATCGCATTGTCCCGGCCTTTTATCAGGAAATAGCCGCGGCGCTCGGCAAGCTCTACGGCGCTTCACCCGAGACGCTGGAGTTTCCGACCATCGTGCGCTTCGGCAGCTGGGTCGGCGGGGACATGGTGTACTCGAGCGACGTGCACGCCAAGAGCATTCGGGAAACGCTGGCGCGCGCGCAGCAGACCATACTCAACAATTACTACAACGACTGTCAGCAACTCGGACAGCTGCTGTCGCAGAGCGAACGGCGCGTCGGCGTATCGACCGCGGTCGTGCATCGCATCGAGGAATACCGCACGCTGGTGCCCGGCGCGCCCGGTATCGCCCCGGCGCGCCACGACCGTATGCCCTACCGCGTATTGCTCGGCCAGATTGCCGAGCGCTTGCATGCCACGCACGACGGGCGTGCCAGTGGCTACCAGCAGCCGGCACAACTGCGCGCGGACATCGATCTGATTGCGCAGAGCCTGCTCGCCAATCGCGGCGCCCATGCCGGTTATTTTGCAGTCCGGCGCCTGCTCTCGCGCATCGACACATTCGGTTTTCACCTCGCGACCTTGGATCTGCGCGCGCGCGCATCGGTGCACCATACAGTGCTGGCGCAGGGGCTCGATGACCCGCAGTGGTGCCAACGCAGTCCGCTCGAGCGGCACGCACGGCTGGTCGAGATTCTGGAGCGCGATATCGGGCCGGCCGGCACCTTTGACGCCCTCGGCAAGCGTACGCTCGCGGTGTTCGACGCCATTTTGCAAAGCCGCCACCGCTATGGCGCCGATTGCATCGGGCTGTACATCGTCGCCGGCGCCGCCGCGGCCGACGACGTGCTGGCGCCGCTGGTGCTGGCTCGCTGGGCCGAGGCCTATAACAAGAGTAGCGGCGAGGTCGCGCTCGATGTGGCGCCGGAGTTCGACAGCGTCGGCACGCTCGAGCGCTGTGGCTCGATCATGCGCGAGGTGCTCGAGGACGGCGTCTACAAGCGACATCTCGAAGCTCGCGGGCGGCTGCAGACGGTACTGATCGGCTTCTCCGACAGCAGTCAGGAGAGCGGTATGGTCGCCTCGCGCTTCGCGGCCTATCGCGCGCAGCGACACCTGACGGAGGCGCTGCGGCAGGCGCACAAGGAGCACGTGCTGTTCTACAGCCGTGGCGGCAGCATTCCACGCGGCGGTGGCCGCATCGATACGGTGCTCAGGGCGTCGCCGGCCGAGTCGGTCAGCGGCGTACTGCGCTTTACCGAGCAGGGCGCGGGCATCAATCAAAACTACGGGCTCAAGGCCAACGCCATGCGCTCGCTCGAGCGGGCGTTCAGCACACTGGCGCTGGCCACGCTCGCGGTCAAGCGCGGCATTGCCGTGCGCGAGAGTGCAGCGTTGGCAGACTGCGTCGGGCTGGTCGCGGGTCACAGTGCCCAAGCCTGGCGCAGCGTGGTCTACGAGACCCCGCAGTTCGCCGAGTTCTTCCGCGCCGTGACCCCAATCGATGTCGTGGAGCGCATGCAGATCGGCTCGAGCCACCTGTCAAATCCTGATCAGCGCAGTATCGACGATGTGCGCCCGGCCGCTTGGGTGTTCGCCTGGGCGCAATCGCGCCACATGACCCCGGGCTGGTATGGCGCGGGTTCCGGTCTGGAGTTCGCCAAGGCCGAACGCGGGCTCGAGCTGCTGCGGCGTTGCTACCAGGGTTGGCCGTTCTTTCGCTTGCTCATCGACGACATCGAGGCCATGTTGGCGGGAGCGGACATGAACATTGCCGCGCATTACGAGCGCCTGGCGGGCCCGGAGCTGCGCCCGTTCGGTGCGCTGCTGCGCCAGGAATACGAGCGCACCTGCTCGCTGGTGCTGGAAATCAAGCAGTGTAGCGCGCTGCTCGACACCGATCCGACGCTGCAGCGGAGCATCGCGCTGCGCAATCCTTATGTCGATCCCATGAATTTCATGCAGGTGGATCTGCTCGAGCGATGGCGGGCGAGCGGACGGCAGAATCGCGAGCTATTCGAGGCGCTGCAGGCCAGCGTGAGTGGAATAGCGCGCGGCTTGCAGACCACCGGCTGAGGCCGCTCGAACGCTTATGCAAGAAATCGAGTTCCATATAACCGGTTTGCAGCCCCGTCCTGAGCGATTATTCCGGGCCCAGCGTGCACTGACCCGCGTCACTGATTACGCGCCATGTATCGATACGATCAACTCGATCAGACCCTCATTGAGCAGAGGGTGGCGCAGTTTCGCGACCAGACGGCGCGATTCCTGGCCGGCTCGCTCAGCGAGGACGAGTTCCGGCCGCTGCGGCTGCGCAATGGCCTTTACATTCAGCGCTTTGCGCCGATGTTGCGGGTCTCGATTCCATACGGGCTGCTCTCGAGCCGGCAGCTGCGCATGCTGGGGCACATCGCGCGACGCTACGATCGCGGCTTCGGCCACTTCACGACGCGGCAGAACATCCAGTACAACTGGCCGAGTCTCGAACAGGTGCCGGACATACTCGCCGAGCTCGCGACCGTCCAGATGCACGCGATGCAGACCAGTGGCAACTGCATCCGCAATATTACTTGCGACCACCTCGCCGGGGTCGCCCCGGACGAGCTCGCCGATCCGCGGCCATACTGCGAGATCATCCGCCAGTGGGCCACGCTGCATCCTGAATTCAGCTATCTGCCGCGCAAGTTCAAGATCGCGGTGACGGCCTCGCCCAGCGACCGCGCTGCCAGCGAGGTGCACGATGTCGGTGTGCATCTCAAGCGCGCAGCCGACGGTGCGCTCGGCTTCGAGATTCTGGCTGGCGGTGGACTCGGGCGCACACCGATCATCGGTAAAGTCATCCGCGAGTACCTGCCGCAGGCCGATTTGCTGGCCTATCTCGAAGCGATCCTGCGCGTCTATAACCGCCATGGCCGGCGCGACAACATCCACAAGGCACGCATCAAGATCCTGCTCCGGGCGCTCGGGGTGGAGGAGTTCAGACGGCAGGTCGAACAGGAATTCGCAGCCAGCCGCGAATTTGCCCCGCGGCTCGCGCAGCGGGAAGTCGATCGCATGCGCGGCTATTTTGTGCCGCCGCCCTACGAATCGCCGCTCGACGATGCGGACGCGATCGACACGTCCGAGCTGTCGGCCGCGGCGCTGGCGTCCTTTAAGGCTTGGTATCGTTACAACACGCGCTCGCACAAGGTGGGCGGCTACCGTATCGTGTTCGTATCGCTCAAGCGACACGGCGAGGCGCCCGGCGACATGAGCGCAGCGCAGATGGAGGCCCTGGCCGATCTTGCCGATCGGTATAGCTTCGGCATGATCCGGGCGACGCACGATCAGAATCTGGTGCTGGCGGATGTACCGCAGCGCTCGCTGCGGGTGCTATGGCAGGCCTTGGAAGGCTTGGCGCTCTCGACACCCAACATCGGCACGCTGACCGATATGATCTGCTGCCCGGGGCTGGACTTCTGCAGTCTTGCGAACGCCGGCTCGATACCGATCGCCAAGCAGATTCAGGCGCGTTTTGACGATTTCGACTATCTCTATGACTTGGGGCCGATCGAGATCAAGATGTCCGGGTGCATGAACGCCTGCGGCCACCACCACATTGGCCACATCGGCATTCTGGGGGTCGATAAGCACGGCAAGGAGTGGTATCAGATTACGATCGGCGGCTCGGCGGCGGCCCCGGCTGCGCTCGGGCAGGTCATCGGGCCGTCAGTGGCCAAGGAGGCGGTCGCCGACACGATCGCCAAGCTGCTCGAGGTCTACCTCGAAGAGCGGCAGGACGAGGACGAGCGCTTCCTCGACACCGTGCGACGCATCGGCATCGAACCTTTTCAGGAGCGCGTCTATGAGATCGATCATTCGGCGGCGTGAAATCGTTCGCGATCAGCTGCGCTATGGCGGCGAAGCGCTCGAAGAGGGCACGGTGCGCGTATACACGCTCGCGGACTGGCTGCAGGCGGCGCGGGTGACGCCGTCTCCTGCGGCGGTGCTGCTGGGCGCCACCGATGAGCTCGAGGTGCTCGCTGCGTACCTGCAGCCGGTGCGATGGATTGTGATCGACTTCGCCAAGATTGGTGAGGGCCGCGGCTATTCGCAGGCGCGCCTGCTGCGCCAGCGCTATCGCTATGCTTTTGAGCTGCGCGCCCGCGGCGCGATCAAGCGCGACCAGCTGTTTTTCCTTGCGCGATGCGGCTTTGATGCCTTCGATCTGGACCGGGGCGAGGATCTGTCCGCGGCGCTGTCCGCTTTCGACAGCTTCACGGTCGCTTATCAGGACGCCAGTGAGGATCTGCTCGCTCCGCGCCGTCGTGCCAGCGCCGACGCGCAGCCACCCGCGTAACTGAGCCTTCCGGCGGCCCCGACGGCCAGTCGGGAAATGGTCATCCACGGGGATCTGCATGTCAGCCAGGCGCTAGTTGCCCAGGGTGACGTTTTCTTCATAGACTTCGAAGCGATGGATTTGTGCGCGGAGCCCACGCGATCTGCCGAAGCGGATGCTGCTGGAGACGGCTGCGTACGAGATCTGTCATGAGGCTGAGCATCGACCTGCATTGTTGAACGTGCCGCTGCACGGGCTCGCGCAACTGCTTTCGCATCTCTAACACAACGAGGCGAGTGACCATCATGATCGGCGAGCATGTGAATGATCCTGGGTTGATGACCGACGAGGCAGCTGCGGCGGCGCTCGTGTCCGGCGGCGCCGCTGATCCGTTCGCGTGGCTCGGTCCGCATGCCGACGCCACCGGCGTGGTTATTCGCGCATTCGTGCCGCCTGCCGAGGGCGTGGACGTCATGGGCGCGGACGGAGCAGTGCTGGCAAAAATGCGGCCGATCGAGCCGCAAGGATTGTTTGCCGCTCGCCTCGCTGCGCCTGCGCCCTACCGGTTGCGGATCCATTGGCCCGGTGGGATGACGCAGACCACCGAGGACCCTTATTCGTTCGGTCTGCTGCTCGGCGAGCTGGATGTCTATCTGCTGGCCGAGGGCAATCATCTCGAGCTCGGGCGCTGCCTCGGTGCCCAGGCGATGAACATCGCCGGCGTCCCCGGGGTGCGATTTGCCGTCTGGGCGCCCAACGCGCTGCGGGTCTCGGTGGTCGGGGACTTCAACGGCTGGGATGGCCGCCGCCATTGCATGCGCAAGCGCGTCGAAGCCGGCGTCTGGGAGCTGTTCATTCCGCGCCTGCCCGTGGGCACTGTTTACAAGTTCGAGATTTTCGGTCCACACGGACTGCTGCCGCTCAAGGCCGATCCGGTGGCGCTGCAGGCCGAAGTTCCGCCGCGCACGGCGTCGATCGTGGCCGATCCGACGCCGTTTCACTGGAGCGATGCGCAGTGGATGCAGGCGCGGGCAGCGGCCGGGCAGCATCTGCACGCGCCGGTGTCGATCTACGAGGTGCACGCCGGATCGTGGCGGCGTCGGTGGCACGATTGGCGGCCGCTGAATTGGGATGAGCTCGCCGCTCAGCTGATACCGTATGTCAAGGACCTCAAGTTCACACACATCGAATTGCTGCCGATCATGTCCCACCCGTTCAGCGGCTCCTGGGGCTACCAGGTGCTCGGCCAATACGCCCCTCAAGCGGACCTCGGCGATCCGGCGGCTTGCGCGCGCTTCATCGATCGCTGTCACAACGCCGGCCTGGGCGTGATCCTCGACTGGGTGCCCGGACACTTTCCGACCGATGTGCACGGGCTGGCCTATTTCGACGGTACCGCGCTCTACGAGCACGCCGATCCGCAGGAAGGCTTTCACCAGGAGTGGAGCACGGCGGTCTACAATCTCGGCCGCCGCGAGGTGCATTCGTTTCTGATATCGAGCGCATTGCACTGGTTCGAGCGCTATCATGTCGACGCGCTGCGGGTCGACGCCGTGGCATCGCTGCTCTACCGCGACTACGCCCGCAAAGAAGGGCAATGGATCCCGAACCGTTACGGCGGGCGCGAAAATCTCGAGGCCATCGACTTCCTGCGGCATCTCAATGACGCCGTGGCGCAGCGCTTTCCCGGCTCGATGATGATTGCCGAGGAATCCACGGCTTGGCCCGGGGTCACGCAGCCGACGCGGGAATGGGGGCTCGGCTTTACCTACAAGTGGAATATGGGCTGGATGCACGACACCCTGCGCTACATGGCGCACGATCCGGTGCACCGCGCCTACGACCACAACGACATGACTTTCGGCCTGCTATACGCGTTTTCGGAGCGTTTCGTGCTGCCGCTCTCGCACGACGAGGTGGTGCACGGCAAGGGCTCGCTGATCGGCCGCATGCCCGGCGATACCTGGCAGCGCTTCGCCAACCTGCGCGCCTACTTTGGTTTCATGTGGACCCAGCCGGGCAAGAAGCTGCTGTTCATGGGGGGCGAGTTCGGGCAGGACTGGGAATGGGATCACGACCGCGAGCTCGACTGGCCGGCGCTGGAGCATCCGCTGCACAAGGGCGTACAGCGCCTGATCGCTGATCTGAACCAGGTCTACGCCACCGAAGCGGCGCTGCACGCGCTAGATTGCGACAGCGCCGGATTTCGATGGATCATTGGAGATGACCGCGATAACAGCGTCTTCGCCTATTACCGCAGCGGCTACGCCGATACACCGCCGATCATCGTCGTGTGCAATTTCACACCGGTGCCGCGCATGCACTACCGTGTGGGCGCGCCGCGCGCTGGTGGCTGGCGCGAGATCCTCAACACCGACTCCGAGCTCTATGGCGGCAGCAATCTCGGCAACGGCGGCTGGGTCGAAGCCGCCTCGACGCCAAGTCATGGCCAACCTTTCTCGATCGAAATCACGCTGCCGCCGCTGGCTACCGTCTTGCTGCGCCATGAGCAGTGAAGCTGCCGCGGCGAACCTCGCGTGAGTTGCGATCTGCCCAAGCGTGCGCTGCCCGGCGTGCCGCAGCGGCTGGGCGCGCACTGGGCCGCGGACGGTAGCAATTTCGCGGTATTTGCCGGCCACGCGGAGCAGGTCGAGCTGTGCCTGTTCGATGTCAGCGGACGCTCCGAGCTGCGGCGACTGGCCATGCCCGAATGCACCGACGGCGTCTGGCACGCCTTTGTCCCCAACATCGAGCCAGGCCAGCGGTATGGCTACCGCGCGTACGGACCGTACGCGCCGCAACAGGGTCAGCGCTACAACCCCAATAAGCTGCTGCTCGATCCGTATGCGCGCTCGCTGGCCGGCTCATTGCGCTGGAGCGATGCGCTGTACGGCTATCGGGTCACCTCGCCGCGCGCGGATCTGTCGTTCGATCGCCGCGACAGCGCCTTCGCCATGCCCAAGGCAGTCGTCACGGTTGACCGGTTTGATTGGGGTGATGATCGACCTCCGCGCACCCCCTGGGCCGCGACCGTGATCTACGAGGCGCACCTGCGCGGGCTGTCGATGCGACACAACGCCGTGCCCGAGAATCTTCGCGGCAGCGCCGCCGCGCTCGGTCATGAGGACATCGTCTGCCACCTCGAGAGACTCGGGATCACGGCCATCGAGCTGCTGCCGATCCACGCCCTGGTGCACGACCGGCCGCTGGTCGAGCGCGGCTTGGTGAACTACTGGGGCTACAACACGCTGGCGTTTTTCGCTCCCGAGCCACGCTATGTATCCAGTGGCAGTATCGATGAGCTCAAGGGCGCCATCAAGGCACTGCATGCGGCCGGCATCGAAGTGCTGCTCGATGTGGTCTACAACCACACGTGCGAGGGCAGCGAGCTCGGACCGACCTTGAGTTTTCGCGGCCTCGACAATGCCGCCTACTATCGTCTCACGCCGCAGGAGCCGCGGCGCTGCCTCAACTACACCGGCTGCGGCAATACGCTTAATTTTTCCCATCCGCGCGTGATCCAGCTGGCGCTGGATTCGCTGCGCTATTGGGTGCAGGAATTTCACGTCGACGGTTTCCGTTTCGACCTGAGCGTGACTCTCGGGCGCGAGGAAAGCGGCTTCGATCCCGGCGCCGGATTCTTCGATGCCATGATGCAGGATCCGACGCTGGCCGGCGTCAAATTGATCGCCGAGCCCTGGGATCTCGGACCGGCAGGCTTCCAGCTCGGCAACCATCCGGCCGGCATGGCCGAATGGAACTCGAAATTCCGCGACGAGGTGCGCCGCGCCTGGCGCGGCGATGACGCGGTGCGCGGCGCGCTCGCCGCGCGACTGCAGGGCTCGGCGGACCTGTTCGATCATCATCGGCGCCGGCCCTGGGCGTCGTTGAATTTCGTCACGGCGCACGACGGTTTTACGCTGCAGGACTGGGTCAGCTACAACCACAAGCACAACGAAGCCAATGGCGAGAACAATCGCGACGGCAGCGATGATAACGGCAGCAATAACTGGGGTATCGAAGGGCCGACCGACGATGCGGCCATCGTGCAGGTGCGCGAGCGTGTGAAACGCGCGATGCTCGCAACCCTGCTGTTCTCGCACGGTACGCCCATGCTGTTGAGCGGCGATGAATTCGGTCACACGCAGCATGGCAACAACAATCCGTACTGCCTGGACTCGGAGCTGACTTGGCTCGACTGGGCGCAGGCGGAATCGACCACCGGCGTCGAGCAGCAGCTGTTCCTGGCGCGGCTGCTGCAGCTGCGGCGTGATTACTGCACATTGCGCAGCGACTATTTTCAGCACGGCCTGCTCGAGCCCTTGTCGCAGGTGCGCGATATCGAATGGTTCGACGAGAATGGCGATGTCATGCGGCTCGAGGACTGGCAGTACCAGGCCGGCCGTCTGCTGTGCGTGCGCCGGGCGTTGCGTCTGGACGAGTCGCGCGCGGAGGTGAGTCTGCTGCTCATCAACACCACGCCGGACGCGCAGGCCTTTCAGTTGCCGCAGCCGCAGTTTCGCTGGTGCCTGCGGCTCGACTCGGCCGACACGGCGCTCAGCGATCGGGATATCGACACACCACAGCTCGAGTCGGCGGCGCACAGCGTGCAACTGCTGACCGCGGTGGTCGAGGCGCGCTCGCCGACAGGCGCAGTGCACACCGCCGACGATACCGCAGTACAGCCCGCACTGGCGCCGCAGCGCCAACGTTGAGCTCAGCCGCGCGGCGCGGAAAAATGCTCGCGTAGCGCTCCGGAGAGCGCGTCGACCTGCGCCTCGGTGTGAGCCGCCGACAGAAAACCCACCTCGAAGGCGCTGGGTGAGAGATAAATGCCGCCATCCAGCAATGCGTGGAACGGGGCGGCGAAGCTCACGCCGGCATCGACCGGGACGCTGCGCGGGCTGCGCAGCGGCACGCTCGGTGCAGCGTGTTGCGAGGTGCAGAGCCAGAAAATGGAGCCGACGCGCTGCACTGCCAGCTGCCCTATGCCCGCCAGCGCGCTTTCGAGCCGCACGCCGAGCGACTCGAGCTGCCGGTAGACACTGCCGTCGCGCAGCCGCTGCAGCACGGCAAGTCCGGCGGACATGGCCAGCGGATTGGCGCTCAGGGTACCGGCCTGGTACACCGGGCCAGCGGGCGCGACCAGCTCCATGAGCTCTCGACGGCCGCCATAGGCGCCCACCGGAAAGCCGCCACCGATGACCTTGCCATAGGTCACCAGGTCGGGGCGGATACCGCAGACGCCGGCGTAGCCCTGGAATCCGACTCGAAACCCCGAGATCACCTCGTCGAAGATCAGCAGTGCGCCGTGAGTGCGCGTCAGACGCGCGAGGGCCTGCAGGAACTCGCAGCGCTGAGGCAGCAGGCCGTAGTTAGCCGGCAGCGGCTCGATGATCGCCGCGGCGAGCGTATCGCCGCGGCTCGCGAACAGCGTCTCCAGAGCGGCAAGGTCATCGAGCGGTGCGACCAGCGTTTCCTGGACGATGCCCGGTGCCAGGCCGGCACTGTCGGGTAGTGGCGCGTCGGCAAGTCCTGAGCCGGCGCGCAGCAGCATCGAGTCGGTGTGGCCGTGATAACAGCCCTCGAATTTGAGAATCTTCGCGCGCCCCGTGGCGGCGCGTGCCACTCGCAAGGCCGACATGACCGCTTCGGTGCCGGAGTTGACGAACCGAATACTCTCGATCCAGGGAACCTCGGTGGTAATGAGCTCGGCCAGTTCGAGGCTGTAGGGCTCCGCGGTACCGAGACTCCATCCGCGGGACAAAGCCGCCTCGGCGACCTGTCGGATTTGCGGGTCGGCATGGCCGAGGATCAACGGTCCGAAAGCCATGCAGAAATCGATGTATTCACGCCCATCGACGTCGCGCAGCAGCGCGCCGCTGCCGCCGACCATGAAGCGCGGTGTGCCGCCCACGCCGCGAAAAGCGCGCACCGGCGAGTGCACGCCGCCCGGTGAGACGCGCCGCGCACGCGCGAACAGCTGCTCGGAGCGGTCCGGCTTTGCGCTCATGGCGCGAGCCATTCACGCGCCTGGCGCGCGCCGTACGTGATGATCATCGAGGCGCCGGCGCGCCGGAAGGCCGTCATGATCTCGCGGTGCAGTGCCGCGCGCGATGCCAGCCCCTGCGTGCACAGGCCCTCGAGCGCCGCGAATTCGCCGCTGACGTGGTAGACGGCCCAGGGCTTGCGGATCGCCGCGGAGAGCTCGCGCAGTATGTCGAGGTAGGGCAGGCCGGGCTTGACCATCAGAATATCCGCTCCCTCGTCGGCATCGCGTTGCGCGCACTGCCAGGCGTCGGTGGGCCGCGCCGGATCGAGCTGGTAGCTGGCGCGATCCTTGAGTGTCGTGCCGGTCTTCGGCGCCGAATCCGCAGCCACACGAAACGGCCCGTACAGGCTGGAGTGAAACTTGACGGCATAGCTCATCAGAACGGTGCGCTCGAGTCCGGCCCCGTCCAGGCGGGAGCGGATGGCGCCGATGCGCCCATCCATCATGTCGCTCGGTGCGACACAGTCGGCGCCCGCCTGGGCGTAGCTCAGTGCCGCCTGCTCGAGCTCTGTGACGCTGGCGTGGTTGTCCAGATGATCGCCCTCGACGCTGAGCACGCCGCAGTGTCCGTGCGGTGTCGATGAACATAGGCAGACGTCGGCGGCCAGCCAGATGTCGTGACCAAAGCGCTGCTTGAGGGCGCGAATCTGCGCCGCGGTGAAGGACCAGTCGATATCACGCTCGCTACGTGCGCGGGGTACCCCGAACAGCAGGAACTTGCCGACGCCGGCGGCGAGATCCTGCTCGACCTGCCGCAGCAGCGAGTCGCAAGTGTCCTGATGCACCCCCGTGAGTCCCGGCACCGGCTCGCGGCGCGAGAGCCCTTCGGCGACGAATAGCGGCTGAATGAGTTGGTCGAGCCGGACGTGGACTTCGCGCGTGAGCGCGCGGACGTGCTCGTTTTGCCGCAGGCGGCGTAGATTCAGGGCACTCATGGGCGCTGCATGATGCCGCGAAGCGGGGCGTTAGAGGTCATGCAGTGTCACGCCACGCGTAGCGGCAATCACAGTTTGCGCCGGCGCCTTAAGCTCATAAGCCAAAATCATGAGGCCCACCTCCAGAATGCGGTCCAGCATGCTACACCCGGTCTCTGCAACGTTCAGAGTCGACGCCACAGTGGCGCTATTACGCGCGGCCGTGGCGCAATTCGGCCGGGTCGTCTATGCCAGCAGCCTCGGGGCCGAGGCCATGGTGCTTACGGATCTGATCTGCACGCAGGTGCCGGAGATTGACATATTCAGCATCGATACCGGACGCCTGCCTGAAGAAACTCTGGCGTTGCTCGAGCGGCTGGAGCGGCGCTATCAGCGGCGGCTGCCGCTTTACTATCCGGAGTCGCAGGCGGTAGGCCGCTACGTGCGCGAGCACGGCATCAACGGCTTCTATAACGGATTGAATGCTCGGCTGCGCTGCTGCGAGATTCGCAAAATCGAGCCGTTCAGGCGCGCCATTGCCGGCTACCGCGCCTGGGTCACCGGCGTGCGGCGCGAGCAATCCGACGCACGCGCGCTGGCGCAGCCGATCGCCTTCGACGCCTGCTATGGCCTGCACAAGATCAGTCCGCTGCTCGATTGGGCCGAAGGCGAGGTATGGAACTATATTCGGGCCGAGCAATTGCCGTATAACCCGTTGCATGATCGCGGCTTTTCGAGTATCGGCTGCGCGCCGTGCTCGCGCGCCATTGAGCCCGGGGAGAGCCAGCGCGCCGGGCGCTGGTGGTGGGAGCAATCCGATTCGCGCGAGTGCGGTCTGCAGCCGCGCATCCGATCGGCCGCGGCCACCTGAATCGCATGCGTCGCGCTCGCCGCGCTGCGTTCGAGCTGCCGTTAAATGGATCATTTTCCAGTCTTTCTCGACCTGCGCAATCGCCTGACTGTCGTGGTCGGCGGCGGCGCGGTTGCGCTGCGCAAAGTGGTGCTGCTACTCAGGAGTGGTGCGCGCGTGCGGGTGATTGCGCCGGCATTGCATCCCGAGCTCGCGCAACACCGCGATGCCGGGCGCATCGAGCACCACGGCGCCGGTTTCGCACCGACGCAGCTCGACGGCGCGGCGCTCGCAATCGCGGCCACCGATCTGCCTGAGGTCAATCATGCGGTCGCAGCCGCGGCGAACGAGCGCGGCATATTCGTCAACGTGGTCGACGACCACAGCGCCTCCTCCTGCCTCATGCCCTCGATCGTGGATCGCTCACCCCTCGTGGTCGCGATCGGCAGCTCTGGCCACTCGCCCACGCTGGTGCGGCGCGTGCGCACCCAACTCGAGGCGCTGCTGCCGGCGCGGCTCGGGGAGCTGGCCCGGCTTGCCGGCGCTGCGCGCGCGCGCGTGCGGCGCGCCTTGCCGGATATCGAGCAGCGGCGGCAGTTCTGGGACCGGCTGTTCACGGGCGGCATCGCCACGCAGGTCTATGCCGGGAAGTTCGCCGCGGCGCAGGCGTTGCTCGATGCGCAACTGGCACGGGCAAGTGTGGCCCCGCGCGGGGAGGTCTACCTGATCGGCGCGGGCCCCGGCGATCCTGACCTGCTGACGTTGCGCGCACTGCAGCTGCTGCAGCAGGCCGATGTGGTGCTGTACGATCGGCTGGTCAGCGATGCGGTGCTCGAGCGCGTGCGGCGCGACGCCGAGCGCGTGTATGTCGGCAAGGAATCGGGGCAGCATCGTGTCACGCAGCAGCGCATCCACACGCTGCTGCTCGAATATGCCGGCCGCGGATTGCGCGTGGCGCGGCTCAAAGGCGGCGATCCATTTATTTTTGGCCGCGGCGGCGAGGAGATCGATGCGCTGGCTGCTGCCGGGATTCCGGTCGTGGTCGTGCCCGGCATCACGGCCGCCCTGGGTGCCGCAGCATCGGCTTGCCTGCCGCTCACGCAGCGCGGTGTGGCGCAGTCGGTCACGTTGGTCACCGCAATGGGGGAGGGGGCCGAGAGCCTGGATTGGCGCGCGCTCGCAGCGAGCACGCAAACGGTAGTGTTCTACATGGGAATATCGCAGCTCTCGCGCATCGTCCAGCATCTGCTTGCGCAGGGCGCTGCGCGCACGCGCCCGGCCGCTATCATTGAGCGCGCGACGTTACCCGGGGAGCGTATAGTCGCCGGCTCGCTGCATGACATCGGCGAGCGCGCGCAGGCCGCGGGCATCGAGGCTCCCGCGCTGCTGATCGTCGGAGAAATTGCCGCCCGCGCCGCGGGTGCGGCGGCTGGGTTGGCGTCCTTAGGTGTACCGCACGTATGAGAGTCGTCCAGGACTTTGTCGATGCCGTCGGCGGTACACCGCTGATTCGCCTGCGGGCCATGAGCGCACAGACCGGCTGCGAAATCTACGGCAAGGCCGAGTTCATGAATCCGGGAGGTTCGGTCAAGGACCGCGCCGCCCGCGCCATCGTGCTCGATGCGGAGCGTCGCGGCACGCTCAAGCCCGGTGGCACCGTGGTCGAGGGCACCGCCGGCAATACCGGAATCGGGCTGGCGCATGTCTGCAATGCGCGCGGCTATCGCTGTGTGATCGTCATGCCGGACAACCAGTCGGCGGAGAAGTACCTCTTGATCGAGGCCCTCGGCGCTGAGGTGCGGCGCGTGAAGACCGTGCCTTATAGCGATCCGAACCACTTTCAGAAGGTCGCGGGCCGCCTGGCCGAGGAGCTGCCGCACGCCATCTGGGCCAATCAATTCGACAACACCGCCAACCGCCGTGCCCATCTCGAGACCACGGGGCCGGAGCTCTGGGAGCAGACCGGCGGGCGCATCGACGCCTTCGTCGCCGCGAGTGGTACCGGCGGCACGGTTGCCGGCGTGTCGGAATATCTCAAGTCGCGTCGAGCGGGGATCCACACTTTTCTGGCCGATCCCCCCGGCAGCGCACTGTACGAATACATTCGCCATGGAGTGGTGAAGGCCACGGGCAGCGGTTCGATCACCGAAGGCATCGGCATCGGACGCGTCACCGCCAATATGCAGGATGCCCCGATCGATGACGCGGTGCACGTCGAAGATGCCGAGACGGTGCGATATGTCTATCGATTGCTGCGCGAGGAAGGCCTGTTCGTGGGCAGTACCAGCGGCATCAATGTTGCCGCCGCCGTGCGCGTGGCACGCGAGCTCGGACCTGGCCACACGGTGGTCACCGTGTTATGCGACAACGGCTCGAGGTATCTTTCGCGGCTCTTCAATCGCGACTGGCTGGCGCAGAAGGGGCTGCTGCAGGCGGCCGGCCTGAACGAGGCGTGAGCATGTGCCGGATCGCAATAGTGCTGCTGGGAGCTGTGCTCGGGCTGCTAGCGGCGCCGGTGCATGCGGCGTGGCTGTCGCGCGCTGTCGACGGCATCATGGGCACGCGCATCTTCGTCGAGCTCTGGGCCGAGGATGACGCCAAGCAGCGCGGCGAGCAGGCCATCGATGCGGTCATGGATGAGATGCGCCACATCGATGAGAGCATGAGCGTCTACAAGCCCACGAGCGAGGTGTCCAAGGTCAACTCGCTGGCGGTGCAGCAGCCCGTCACGATCAGTCCCGAGCTCTTCAAGCTGTTGACCACGGCGCTCGAGTATTCGCGCATTACCGAAGGCGCTTTCGACATTACCTACGCCAGCGTGGGCTATATGTATGACTTTCGCGCACGCAAGCGGCCCACCGAGCAGCAGATCCAATCCGCGCTGCCGGCGGTGAACTACCGGCACGTGCTGCTGGATGCGGCGACCAGCACGGTGCGCTTCACGCAGCCCGGGGTTCGCATAGACCTGGGTGGCATCGCCAAGGGCTACGCGGTCGACTGCGGCATCGACATTCTGCGCGCGCGCGGCTTCACGCACGCGCTGGTCAATGCCGGCGGTGACAGCCGCGTGATCGGCGATCGCTTCGGTAAACCCTGGGTCATCGGTATTCGCCATCCCGACCACCCCGACCAGGTGATCACGCGCGTACCGCTGACTGACAGCGCGTTCTCGACCTCGGGTGATTATGAGCGCTATTTCGACGAGGACGGCGTGCGTTATCACCACATTATCGACCCGCGCACCGGACACTCGGCGAGCAAGGTGCGCAGCGCGACCGTCATCGCCCCGACCGCCACCCGTACCGACGGTCTATCGAAGACCGCGTTCGTGCTCGGCGCTGACGAAGCCATGCGCATCTACAACAGCCTTGCCGATGTCGATGCAATCCTGGTCACGCCGGATGGGCGCATCCTGTATTCGAAGGGGCTCGAGCCCGCCGGGCAGCCGCCGTCGAGCCCTGCGGGTCACTAGTACAGCGCGCGTGGTCGCCTCAGCAGCAGACGTGCGGATCATCTCCTGTCAGCGCGAGCAGGCGGCCGAGATACTCGAGATCCTCAATGAAGCGATTGCGCATTCCACCGCGCTGTATGACTATGAACCGCGCACTCCGGCCATGATGCAGGCCTGGTTCGATGCCAAAGAGCGCGGCCGTTACCCCGTTGTCGGCGTCGTTTCGCAGCACAACCGACTACTGGGCTTCGGTTCCTACGGACCGTTCCGCAACTGGCCGGCCTACAAGTACACCGTCGAGCACTCGATCTACGTCGAGCGTGCTCATCGCGGTCGGGGGATCGGCAAGCGAGTGCTGATGGAGCTGATCAGTGCTGCCCGGCACCAGGACTATCACACCCTGATTGGTGGCATCGACGCGCACAATCAAGCGAGCATCGCGCTGCACCGCCAAATGGGTTTCGAGCTGTGCGGTACAATTCGTCACGCCGGCTTCAAGTTCAAGCGCTGGCTTGATCTGCAGTTCTACCAGCGGGTGCTCGAAACGCCGCTGCATCCGGTGGATGGCTCGAGCTGATAATCGAGGACAATGTGGAGGGGACGATGCGAGCATATGCCGAGGTTCTGTGGGCGCTGATCCTGATGGCGGGATTGGGGGTCGCTGGCAACGCTCAGGGCGCGACCAGCTGGGAGCAGGGAACGAACTATTTCCTGATCGAACCACCGCAGCCGACAGCCGGGCCGCCGGGAAAGATCGAGGTCACCGAGGTGTTTTCCTACGCCTGTCCCGCTTGCAACCATTTCTACCCCGTGGCGGACCGGCTCAAGGCGAGCCTGCCCGCCAACGCCGAGCTCGATTTCGTGGCCGCCGGATTCCGGCCGGATGAGGATTGGCCGATGTTTCAACGCGCCTACTACACGGCGCAGATCCTGGGGCTCGACAAACGCACCCACGATGCCATGTTCGACGCCGTCTGGAAGACCGGCGATCTGGCGGTGTTCGATCCGCGCACGCAGCGGCTCAAGGTGCCGCCCCCAAGCATTCAGGACGCGGCCGCGTTCTATGCGCGCGTCACGGGCATCAAGCCGGAGACTTTTCTCGCCACGGCCAACTCCTTTGGCGTCGATACGCGCATGCGCCAGGCCGATCAGCTGATCAGGGACTATCGTGTCGAAAGCACGCCGACCATCGTCGTCGATGGCAAATATCGCCTGGACGTGCAGTCAGCCGGCGGTCTGGACCAGCTCATCGAGCTGGTGAAGTGGCTGGTGGCCAAGGAAAGCGCCAGCGCTGCTAAATCCTCAGCGCATTGAGTCAGTGCGCGCCGCGCGCTCGGCCCGCGCTGCGCGATCGGCGCCGAAATGCCGATCCGCAACCAGACACAGGATTTCGAACATCATCGTGGCGCCGACCAGCGCCGTGTTTCCCGTCTGGTCGTAGGGCGGTGCGACCTCGACGACATCCCCGCCGATGAGGTTCAAACCGCGCAGGCCGCGCAGCAGTCGCTGTGCTTCCAGGGTAGTGATGCCGCCGATTTCGGGCGTGCCGGTACCGGGAGCATAGACAGGATCCAGACCGTCGACATCGAAGGAGATGTAGGTGGCGCCGTCGCCGACCACCCTGCGCGCCTCTTGAATGATGCGCTCGACGCCGAGCGCGGCGAATTCCTCGATGAACACTACGCGCATGCCGTGCGATTGCGAAAACTCGATGCCGTCCATGAAATTCTGGCCGCCGCGAATTCCGATCTGAATGGTGCGGCGGGGGTCGAGCAAACCTGCTTCGACCGCGAGCCGAAAGGGTGCTCCATGAGTGAACTTGGAGCCGTAGAACTCGCCCCAGGTGTCGGTGTGGGCATCGATGTGGACCATGCCAATCGGCGCTTGTGCAGCGATCGCCTTGAAGATCGGGTAGGTGATCGAATGATCGCCGCCCGCGCTGACCGGCAGAACGCCGGCCGCATGCACCGTGCGGTAGAACGCCGCGATCTCTTCGATCTGCTGCTCCAGATCGTAGCGGTGCGAGAGGCGCACGTCCCCGAGATCGGCGATTCGGCACAGTTCGTAGGGATTGACGCCTAACCCGAGGTTGAACGAACGCATGAGACTGGAGGAATTGCGTATTTCGCGCGGCCCATGTCGAGCGCCCGGCCGGTTGGTGACGCCCAGGTCGGTCGGCACGCCGATCAAGCCGATATCGACCTGCTCGAGCGAGCTTGCGAGCGGTGCGCGCATGAAGGTCGCAATCTCGGTATAGCGGGGCTGCTTCATCGGATCGTAGGCCGTGGCGCTGAGCGCATCCGGCCTCGTATAGGCATCATTCATGGCTCTTGACCCTCAGTGTGGCGCAGCCCCACGTTGCCGCCGGATACTCTGGCCGTGCAGAGGCTCACGATCACGTAGACCAGAAGGCTTGCACCAAGACCGAGGTAGATCGGCCAATCCGAATCGATGCCGGCGGCGACGAGCATGACGCACACCAGGATACTGCCCACCGCGATGGACGCAAGCGCACCGGCGGTCGTGCCGCGCGGCCAAAGCATCGCCCCGACGACGGCTACCAGCAGCCCTCCGACCAGCAGATCATAGGCCACGGTCAGTGCGGCAATGACGTCGCGCATGAAGCAGGACAAGGCGATCATGACAACACCGAGAATCAGCGTCACGGCTCGGCTCTGACCGATCGCGCCGGCATTGTGTGCGCCGCGCAACCGCAGATAGACGTCTTCCAGCAGCACGGTCGAGGCAGCCAGCAGGCAGGCGCTGGCCGTCGACATGATGGCGGCGAGCGCGGCTGCCAGCACCAGGCCGCGTAGCCCAAGCGGCAGCACCGCATTGACGATTTGGGCGAATGCGGCATCGGCATCGGCCAGCGGCGGCAGGAATACCCGGCCCGCGGCCCCGATCAGGGCACCGGCCAGCGCGTAACACAGGCAGTAGCACCCGACGCCGATGCCGCCGCGACGCGCGACCTTGACGCTGCGCGCCGTAAAGACCCGCTGCCAGACGTCCTGACCGATGATGATGCCGAAGAAATACAGCACGAAGAACGACACGATCTTGCTGGTGCCGATGTGGGTGAGCGAGAAGAACTCGGGTGGCAGCTGGGTGCGCATCGCCGCGAGGCCGCCCGCGTGCCAGATCGCCCCGGGAAGCAGAATGAACAGGATACCGATGGTCTTGATGATGAACTGGATGATGTCGGTCAGCGTCAGAGACCACATGCCGCCGAGCACCGAATAGAGCACCATGACGGCGCTGCTCATGAGAATCGCAGGTGTGCGCGGAATGCCGACGATGACTTCCATGACCGAGCCGACGGCGATCGTCGCCGTGACCGCCACCATAAGGTCATAGGCGACCATGACCACGCCGCCGGCGATGCGCGCGAATGGGCTGTAGCGCCGTTCGAGCAGCTCGGGCACGGTATACAGGTTGAGCCCCAGAATGCGCTCGACGAACACTACGCTCAGCACGATGATGCCCAGACCGAGCATGAATACGAACCACATGCCCGAAATGCCGTACTGGTACCCGAGCTTGACGCCTCCGACCGTCGAGGCCCCGCCGAGCACGATGGCGGCGAGCGTGCCGGAGTACAGCCACGGACCGACGGCACGGCCGGCCACCAGGAACTGATCCTGTGTCGTGGCCTTGCGTCGCGCCCAGAAGCCGGCCGCGATGATTCCGGCCATGTACGCTACGACAACCAGCAGATCGATGTTCGCCATGCGGCATTGTCCGGTCGAATCAGCGCCGCAGCACAACGCCGGGAATAGGTTTCAATCGACATCTATGCCGCCAGCCGCGCGCGCGGTCCAGCCGCAAACCCCGCTGCCTGCCACAGAGCGAGTCTCATGAATGAGTATCCTGAGGGCGCAAATATTCAGCATCAGCCGGCGGCGCCCCATAGCCAGCGGCGAGCGTAGCAAAATTGCATGAATTGCCCGACGGTGTCGCGCCAGGACCGTCATCACGCTGCTACTGTTCGCGCTGTCGCTTTCCGGCGCCTTGCTCGACAAGAGCTCGTTCCTGGTCAACTACACGGATTTCATTCTTCTGCTGCTATACGTGCCGGTGCCATGGACCGCGATTAATCTGGTTGAACACTATCTGGTGCGCCACGGGCAGTACGACGTCGATTCGTTCTTTCGCCAGGACGGCGGCATGCTCTACACGGGACCGATCGCCGCGGCAATGGGCGGCTCGCAGCCGCCAAGCAGGTCGGTGCCTGACGGCACGAATCGCTGCAATCAGCCGGCGCTCTTCGCCTTGTAGGCCTTCAGTTCAGCGTTGAACTTATCGGCCAACTGCTGCACTTTTTCGACCTGAATGTTGTTCAACTCCGCATACTGCTTCTGGATTTTGGCCTTGTCTGCGCCCGCATCAATTTTCTGTTGTTGTTCCTGCTGCAGGCAGTCGGTGTAGGCCTTGACCGCAGTGTCGTAGGCCACCACGGCTTTCTGCGCGGCGACCATTTCCTCGCGCGTTGCCGAATTCCCATCCGGAATCTGGACCGTGTTATCGGGCACGACGCAATCGGCAAACACCGGGCCGGCGCTCAGCGCAGCAAGCACCGAAATGGTCAGCATGAGTCTCATTGTCAATTCCTCGACTTCCCAGTTCATATGATGGCTCGTCGCCGGCCAAAACTCAAAATCTGCCGGGCGGTTGTGCGCCGGCGCGGCTCTGGTTCGCCAGATGCGCGCGCCAACCACCGATGTGGCTTAGGTCGAGCGCGTGCGCCACGGCGTGGATCTGCAGCGGCGCTCAGTTCGTGAGCCCGGAATTTCTCGCGACCAAGGCGCATCTCGAAGGGCTCATATATATTGGCCGGCATGCGGCCCGCGGAGCGGGACGCAGAGGAGGAGTATCCGATACTGGCACGCATGAGCAACGTTGCCGACAATGTCGAGTGAGCGTGTGGACGGGAGCGGACGCATGAGCATCAGACGTGTATTGCGCATGGGGGATCCGCAGCTGCTGCGGATCAGCGATGCGGTACGCGAATTCAACAGCCCGGCGTTGCGCGAACTGCTGACGGATATGCGCGACACGATGGCCGCGCTCAGCGGCGCGGGCCTGGCGGCGCCGCAGATCGGCGTGCCATGGCGGGTCGTGATCTTCGGTAGTGGCGCTCCCAACCCGCGCTACCCGGAAGCCGAAGTGGTGCCGGCCACGGTGTTGATCAATCCTGAGCTCGAGCCGCTCGGCGAGGAGATCGAAAAGGGCTGGGAGGGCTGCCTGTCGGTGCCGGGCATGTACGGCCTGGTGCCGCGATATCGGCAGTTACGCTACCGCGGCGTCGATGAGCAGGGACGCGACATCGATTGTCGCGTCAGCGGCTTTCATGCCCGCGTCGTGCAGCATGAAGTGGATCATCTCGATGGCATCCTCTACCCCATGCGTATGACCGACATGAGCCAGTTCGGCTTCAGCGAGGAGCTTTTCCCGGGGCGGGCTCTTGCGGACGATTGAATTGCGCGGCACGCGTGGTCGCAGGCCGCTGCGCTATGGATTCATAGAGCTGTGGTCTGCGTGTGCCTCAATCGCTGCGACGCACGGTCAGGCAGGCGAGCGCGCCCGAAGCGTCGACTTCGAGGCTCAATTCGATCGGCCGGCAGCAAATCTGGCAGTCCTCGATGAAACTCGCGGCACCGGCCGACAGGTCGGCCAGAATCTCGAATCTTTCGCCGCAGTAGGGACACTGAATCGCCTCGAACTGCGCGCCCTCGACGTGACACTCATCTTCGCCGGCCTTGTCCTGCGGCTCGAACAGCGGCTCGAGGCCGTAAAGGGCGTCAATGGCCGCGGGCGGCAGGGTCGCGGAGGGCAAAGCTGCCGACTGCGGCGTCGCGCGCGGCTTGCGCGGAGGCTGAGCGCTCATATGCCTACCCTAACAAACGCCAGGTCCGATCGCGTAAGATCGCGCGCATGGTGGAGACAGAAACAGAGTCCTTGAAGCAGTCGCTGGCGCGGCTGCATGCCGAATTGACGCACGCACCGCGCCTCGACGAGCTGTCGAGGCAGATGCTGCGCACGGCGCTCGCCGACATCGAACGACTGCTGCACGAGCCTGGGGTGCTGCCCACGGTAGATGCCGCGCCGCGCCGGCTCGAATCGCTCGCCGTCGGTTTCGAGGCCGACCACCCTGCTCTGGCTGCGAGCCTGCGTCAGTTCATCGATTTGCTGGGGCGGGCGGGCGTTTAGTGTCCTCGGCGCGCTGCGCCATATGCGCTTTCCAATCCGCCATCCTTTTCGACAGCTCGGATTTCTGAGCCGGCGTCAGCACGTTGTACAGCTGCATCTGCAGTTCGCTGGCGCGCTCGATGCGGTCGGCGGCGCGCTTCTTTGCCGCCTGAATGGCGGCGGCATGGTTCGGATCGCCTGGATTCGCGAGCGCGACCAAGTCAGGGGCGCTGCCGGCCCGCTGCGTTGCGAACTGCTCATGCGCATTGGAAAGAATGCCATGCACCTGCTGCTGCTGTGCAGCACTCAGGTTGAGGTCGCGAAAGCTGCGCAGCAGGCCTGCGCCGCCCATCTTGTCCGGGCCTGAGCGATGCCAGGTCTGCGCGCCGTCCCAACCATCGCCGCCGTCATGACCGCCCCAGCCATGGCCACCCCATGCGTGCTCGCCGCGGCCTCGACCACAGTGATGGTGATGGTGGTGGTGATGCCAGTGTTGGCTCTGCTCATCGTGCCAGGCATGCGGCGGACCGCCTGCAGCATCCGCACCCGCGCCGGGCGGCATCGCATCGGGTGTGGCCTGGGCCGAAGCGCCGGCCGCGAGACCGCTCATCGCCAGAGCCAGGATCAGCGCCCGCAGTTTAGTTGACATAATCGTTGCCTCGTTGGTCACGCGTCAGGACAGCATCATCGATAAGGACAAGGTTGCAGGCACACAGTGCCACGCGCCACGCTGCGCCGACGCCAATTCGGCGTTAAGTTGCGTCAATGTTCGTGAAGGTGCGGGCTCGGGTAGCGGCGCGCACCCGGGTAAGCCTCATGGAGCGCGCACGCGTCGCGCTCAGACCGGAACGAATTCCTCGCGCGCGGCGCGTTTGCGCTCATGCGCCTTCAGATGGCGCTTGCGGAGCCGGATGCTCTGCGCAGTGACCTCGACGAGCTCGTCCTCGGCGATGAACTCCACCGCGTATTCGAGCGTCAGGGGTATCGGTGGTGTCAGCAGGATTGCATCGTCCTTGCCGGCGGCGCGGA
This sequence comes from Steroidobacteraceae bacterium, assembly GCA_035605115.1. Lineage (GTDB taxonomy): Bacteria > Pseudomonadota > Gammaproteobacteria > Steroidobacterales > Steroidobacteraceae > FEN-1191. The sequence continues at coordinate 52,686 of DATNHF010000056.1, forward strand.
TATTGGTGAGCTTCTTGGTCTTGATCGGATTGACCACGAGATCGTTCTCGCGGCTGTGAATGCCAATGATCATGCCCTCGTAGAGTTTCTCTCCTGGGCTCACGAACAGCCGGCCGCGCTCTTGCAACGCGAACAGTGCGTAGGCCACGGCCTCGCCGTCTTCATTGCTGATCAGCACGCCGTTGTGGCGATCGGGGATCTCGCCCTTGACCGCGGCGAAGCCATCGAAGATGTGGCTGATCAGGCCAGTGCCGCGCGTCATCGTCATGAACTCGCCCTGAAAGCCGATCAAGCCGCGCGCCGGCACGCGGTACTCGAGACGTGCGCGACCCGTGCCTTCGACGATCATGTCGGTGAGATCGGCGCGCCGCTTGCCGAGCGCCTCCATGACCGCGCCCTGGTGCGCCTCGTCGATGTCCACGGTCAGGGCTTCGAACGGCTCGAGCACCTGCCCATCGACCGTCTTTCTAAGCACCTGGGGTTTGCCGACCGCCAGCTCGTAGCCCTCGCGGCGCATGTTCTCGATCAGGATCGTGAGGTGCAATTCGCCACGGCCGAGCACACGGAAGACGTCGGCGTCCGCCGTATCCTCCACGCGCAGCGCCACATTACTCTGCAACTCGCGGTAGAGCCGCTCGCGCAGCTGACGGCTGGTGACGTACTTGCCCTCTCGCCCTGCCAGCGGCGAGGTGTTGACCTGGAAATTCATTGCCAGAGTGGGCTCATCGATCTGGATCGGCGGCAGCCCCTCCGGGGATTCCAAGTCGCAGATGGTCAGGCCGATATTCACGTCCTCGATGCCGGTCACGGCGACGATGTCGCCAGCCGGTGCCTCATCCACCGCCGTGCGCTGCAAGCCGTGAAAGCGCAGCACCTGGGCGATCCGGGCGGTGCCCCGGTCCTGCTGACCGTAGCGCAGCGCGACGCTGCGGCCGGCGCGCAAGGTGCCGCGAAGGATTCGCCCGATGCCGATGCGACCGACATAGGGGTTGTAGTCGAGCGTGGAGATCTGCAGTTGCAGCGGCGCATCGACTTCGGCCGGTGGTGCGGGTACGTACTGCAGAATGGCCTCGAAGAGCGCGGTCATGTCGGGGTCACGCCGGGTCATGTCGGTGCTGGCCCAGCCTTGCAGCGCCGAGGCGTAAATGACCGGAAAATCAAGTTGCGCATCACTGGCGCCGAGCTTGTCGAACAGCTCGAACGTCTGGTCCACGACCCAGCCGGCGCGTGCGCCCGGACGGTCGATCTTGTTAACGACCACAATGGCTTGGAGCCCCAACGCCAGGGCCTTGCGGGTTACGAAGCGGGTCTGGGGCATCGGCCCTTCGACTGCATCGACCAGCAGCAGGACACCATCGACCATCGAGAGCACGCGCTCGACTTCGCCACCGAAATCCGCGTGCCCCGGGGTATCGACGATATTGATGCGCGTGCCACCATATTCGATGGCGCAGTTCTTCGACAGGATGGTGATTCCGCGCTCGCGCTCGATGGCGTTCGAGTCCATGACGCGCTCACCGACTTTCTCGTGTGCCGCAAACGTACCGGACTGTTTGAGCAGGCAATCCACAAGCGTGGTCTTGCCATGGTCCACGTGGGCAATGATCGCGATGTTGCGGATCGGCGGCTGCATGACGGGCAGATAGGGGCGGACTGAAAAAAGGGCGCCGAGGGTAGCAGAACTCGAGCCATACTGTTAGAGTATCCTGGGATACATAAAGATATCTTTATATGTTTAAAGGGTCAGTTGCCAGTGAGGATCTTGTCGAGGTCGTGCGCGCCCTCAAGAGCGCCGCCGAGCCCACGCGGCTGCGGTTGCTGGTGCTATTGAGCCATGGCGAGCTCACGGTCGGTGAATTGTGCGCGGTGCTTGGACAAAGCCAGCCGCGGATTTCCCGGCATCTGCGCGTGCTTACCGAGGCGGGGTTCCTCGATCGCTTCCGCGAGCAGCAGTGCGTCTATTACCGTGCCCCAGTGAGCGGACGCTATCTCGCCTGGTCGCGCCAGCTGCTGTCAATGGCCGACCCAAGCGCCGCCGTGCTGCGGCGGGACCGCGAACGCGCAGCGCAGGTGGTACGCGAGCGGGCGAATATTGCGACGCAGCAATTGCGGCGCACGCCCGCGCTGTCATCCGACGGCGCGCCCCGCGAGGAACTGAGTCGAGTGCTGCTCGAAGAGCTCGGTCCCTCAAGCAGCGGCGAGCTGCTCGACATTGGCACCGGTACCGGACTCATGCTCGAGATCTTGGGTCCCCGGGCCGAACACGCGGTGGGCATCGACATTTCGGCGCCGGCATTGCGACTGGCCCGTACGCGCGTGCATGGGGTGGGTTTGAGTCACTGTGAGTTCCGTCGCGGCGACATGTACAGCCTCCCATGCGAGCAGGGGGCTTTCGACATCGTCACGATCGATCGTGTGCTCGCGCTGGCAGAGCAGCCCGTGGCGGCGCTGCAGGAGGCCGCGCGCGCCTTGCGCCCGGGCGGTCGAGTCGTCGTGGTCGAGGATTTCGAGCAGCTCGCGGCGCGCGCCGTGGACAATCCGCTGGCGCAGCTGCGGCGCTGGCTGGCCGCTGGCGGGTTCGTCGATGTGCGGCTGCGCCCCTGCGATCTGCAGGCGCGCCACTTCATTCTTGCGCTGGCGCGGCACAGCTCACAGCCCCCGATCACGCTGCCGGATACGCTTGGGCAGAGCGATCAGATCGTCCTGTCCGGCCACGGCACCCTTCCCGTATGAATGAGCTGAATCCTAGCGGCCGCATCGGCAGCGGCCTGACTCGCCGGAGCGTACCGGTCAAGGTGTCGTTCGAATTCTTCCCGCCTGGCGACGAGAAAATGGAGCAGACGCTGTGGCAGTCGATTCAGCGGCTGCTGCCGCTCTCGCCGCGCTTCGTCTCGGTCACCTATGGCGCCGACGGCTCGACGCGCGAGCGGACCCACCAGGTGGTCATGCGTGTACTCAAGGAGACCTCGCTCACGCCGGCGCCTCACCTGACCTGCGTTGGTACGGATCGGGAGCAGGTACTGGATATCGCGCGCAGCTACTGGCGGGCGGGCGTGCGCCACATCGTCGCTCTGCGCGGCGATGCCCCACAGGGCAGCGTGGGCTATCGGCCGCACCCCGGGGGTTTTGCCTACGCGGTGGATCTGGTGCGCGGCCTCAAGAGCGTCGCCGATTTCGAGATCTCCGTGGCGGCCTTCCCCGAAGGACATCCCGAGGCACCGAGCGCGGCCTTCGATCTCGACAATCTGCGGGCCAAGACCGAGGCGGGAGCCGATCGCGCCATCACGCAATTCTTCTTCGATTCGGATGTGTTTCTGCGGTTCCGCGACCGCTGCGCCGCCGCCGGCATTCGCGCCACGTTGGTACCGGGCATCCTGCCGATCACGCGCTTTCCGCAAATGCTGCGCTTCGCGCAGCGCTGCGGAACCACGGTACCGGATTGGCTGCGGCACCGCTTCGACGGCTTGGAAGAAGATCCTGACACGCGGCGCATGATCGCAGCGGCGTTTGCGATCGGACAGGTCGAGACGCTCAGCCGCGAGGGGGTCGACGAGTTTCATTTCTATACGCTCAACCGTGCCGATCTGACCTTTGCGATCTGCCATGCGCTCGGTGTGCGTGCGCCGCAGGTCGAGCCGCCGGCACGGCTGGAGCAGCCGGCATGACGCGCGCGCAACGGGTCGGGGAATTCCGGCGCTTGCTCACGCAGCGTGTGCTCGTGCTCGATGGCGCGATGGGCACGATGATCCAGGCGTACAAGCCGGATGAGGCCGCCTATCGCGGCCAGCGGTTTCGCGACTGGCCGACCGATCTGAAGGGTAACAACGATCTGCTGACGCTGTCCCAGCCGGCGATGATTCGCGAGATCCACAGCAAGTATCTGGCCGCCGGCGCGGACATCATCGAAACCAACACCTTCAACTCCAGCGCGCCCTCGCTCGGCGATTACCGCATGGAGGGGTTGGTCGGCGAGCTTAATCTGAGCGCTGCGCGACTGGCACGTGAAGTGGCCGATCAGTACTCCGAGCGCACCGGGCAGCTGCGCTTCGTCGCCGGAGCGATCGGACCGACCAATCGCACGGCGTCGCTGTCGCCGCGGGTGAATGATCCGGGCTTTCGCAACGTCTCGTTCGATCAGCTGGTCGCGACCTACAGCGAGGCGGCCGCCGCGCTGATCGAGGGCGGCGTGGATCTGCTGCTCATCGAGACCGTGTTCGATACGCTGAATGCGAAGGCGGCATTGTTCGCGGTGCGTCGCACGCTGCAGCAAACCCAAACCGAACTGCCGATCATGATCTCCGGCACGATCACCGACGCCTCCGGACGTACGCTGTCCGGACAGACCGTCGAGGCGTTCTGGAATTCGATCAGACACGCCGAGCCGACCGTGGTCGGTCTGAACTGCGCACTGGGCGCGAGACAGCTGCGGCCCTACGTGGAGGAGCTCTCGCGCCTGGCCGATGTGGCGGTGTGCGCCTATCCGAATGCCGGCCTTCCCAACGCCTTTGGTGAGTACGACGAGCAGGCCTGTGAGACTGCGGCGTTGGTGCGGGAGTTCGCCGAGCAGGGACTGGTCAACATCGTCGGCGGCTGCTGTGGCACGACTGCCGAGCACATCACGCAAATCCGCGAAGCGGTGGCGGCCTTGCCGACGCGGGTATTGCCGCGGCACGCGCGCTGCTGCCGCCTGGCAGGACTCGAGCCGCTCGATATCGGCCCCAACAGTCTTTTCGTCAACGTCGGCGAACGCACCAACGTCACGGGATCGGCCAAGTTCCGCCGTCTGATCGAGGCCGACGACTATAACGCCGCACTCGATATCGCGCGCGCGCAGGTGGTCAACGGCGCGCAGATCATTGACGTCAACATGGATGAAGGCATGCTCGATTCCCAGGCCGCCATGGTGCGGCTCCTGAATCTGATTGCCTCCGAGCCGGACATTGCGCGCGTGCCGGTCATGATCGATTCATCGAAGTGGTCGGTCATCGAAGCTGGACTGAAATGCCTGCAGGGTAAAGGCATCGTCAATTCCATCAGTCTCAAGGAAGGCGAGCAGAGCTTTCTCGCTCAGGCGCGCCTGGTGCGCGCCTACGGCGCCGCGGTGGTCGTCATGGCCTTCGATGAACGCGGTCAGGCCGATACGGTCGAGCGCAAAGTTGCGATCTGCGAGCGTTGCTATCAGCTGCTGACCGAGCAGGTCGGCTTCCCGCCCGAAGATATTATCTTCGATCCGAATATCTTCGCGGTCGCAACCGGCATAGAAGAACACAACGGCTACGCGCGGGATTTCATCGAGGCTACTGCCGCGATTCGCGAGCGCTGCCCGTACGCCCTGGTCAGCGGCGGTGTCAGCAACGTCTCATTCTCCTTCCGCGGCAACGAGCCGGTGCGCGAGGCCATGCACTCGGTGTTCCTCTACCACGCGATCCGCGCCGGCATGAGCATGGGCATCGTCAATGCCGGCCAGCTGGCGATCTATGAGCAGATCGATCCGGAGCTGCGCGAGCGCGTCGAGGACGTGATCCTCAATCGCCGCGCTGACGCCACCGAGCGGCTGCTCGAGATTGCCGGTCGCTACCGCGGCGAGGGCGGCCAGAAAAAACTCGAGGATCTGGCCTGGCGCAGCTGGCCCGTGGGCAAGCGTCTCGAGCATGCGCTGGTTCGCGGCATCGATGAATTCGTCATCGAGGATACCGAAGAGGCACGCAGTCAGTTCGAGCGCCCGCTGCAGGTGATCGAGGGGCCGCTCATGGACGGCATGAATGTCGTCGGCGATCTGTTCGGCGCCGGCAAGATGTTCCTGCCACAGGTGGTCAAGTCCGCGCGCGTCATGAAGAAGGCCGTGGCGCACCTGATTCCCTATATCGAGAAGGAAAAAGCCGCCACTGGAGCCGAGCGGCAGTCCAACGGCCGCATAATCATGGCCACCGTCAAGGGCGATGTGCACGATATCGGCAAGAACATCGTCGGCGTCGTGCTCCAGTGCAACAACTTCGAAGTCGTGGATCTCGGGGTCATGGTCTCGTGCGAAAAAATTCTCGAGGCGGCGCGTCGCGAACATGCCGACATGATCGGGTTGTCTGGCCTGATCACGCCTTCGCTCGATGAGATGGTGCACGTTGCGCGTGAAATGCAGCGCCAGGGCTTCACCCAGCCGCTGCTGATCGGTGGCGCAACTACCTCCCCGGCGCACACATCGGTGCGCATTGATCCGCAGTACGAAGGCCCGGTGGTCTACGTCAAGGATGCCTCGCGCGCGGTAGGGGTCTGTCAGCAGCTGATCAGCGCCGAGTCGCGCGCGATCTTCAGCACGCGCATCAAGGACGAGCATGCGCAGCGGCGGGTGCAGCACGGCTCGCGTCGTGCCAAGTCGCCGCAATACACGCTGGCACAGGCCCGGGCCAACCGGCCGCGCCTGGACTGGAGCGGCTACCTGCCGCCGGTGCCGCGAATGCTCGGCGTTCGCAGCTTCGATGATTACTCGATCGAGGAGCTCGCGCGCTACATCGATTGGACGCCGTTCTTCCAAGCCTGGGAGCTGCGCGGCAGGTTTCCGGACATTCTCAACGATGCGCAGTTCGGCGAGCAGGCCAGCAGCCTGTATGCCGACGCGCGCAAGATGCTGCGAACGCTGATCCGGGAGCATTGGCTCGTGCCCCGGGCGGTGTTGGGTTTGTTTCCCGCCAACTCGCTCGACGACGACGTCGAACTCTACGTCGACGACTCGCGCGCCGAGGTGCTCGCGCGCGTGCACTTTCTGCGGCAGCAAAAGGATCTGCCCGAAGGCAAGCCGCACGCCGCGCTCGCGGACTTCGTCGCGCCCAAATCCTCAGGCGTGCGCGACTACTTCGGCGCCTTTGCGGTCAGTGCAGGACAGGGTATCGAGGCCCCGCTCGTGCGCTTCGAGGCGGCGCATGACGATTACTCGGCCATCATGCTCAAGGTGCTGGCCGATCGCCTGGCCGAGGCCTTCGCGGAGCGATTGCACGAGCGCGTGCGCCGCGAATTCTGGGGCTATTCCCCCGCCGAGAAGCTCGGTAGCGAACAGCTGATCCGGGAAGAATATCGCGGCATCCGGCCGGCCCCAGGCTACCCGGCCTGTCCCGACCATACCGAGAAGGCAACGATTTGGCGGCTGCTGGACGTCGAGCAACGCGCCGGCATCACGTTGACCGAGTCCTTTGCAATGTTTCCGACCGCGGCCGTGAGCGGTTGGTATTTTTCGCACCCTCAGGCCCGCTATCTGTCCGTCGGGCGCATCGATCGCGATCAGGTGCTGGACTACGCGCGGCGCAAGGGTATGGAAGGCGCGGAAGTCGAGCGCTGGCTTGCACCCAATCTCGGTTACGAGCCCGAGGTCGCCGCGTTGCAGACGGCGTGAGCTCGCGTCTGCGTTCCCCATCGATCGCGACATCACCGCCGGCTGCTGGCGGCACCGAGGTCCTGCGCGGCTTCTTCGGGGTGTTTCGCTACAGCCGCCGCGCGGTTGCTCTGGTCTGGAGCACCAATCGCTCGTTGCTCGCGGCGCTCGCCTTGCTCACCATCGTGGCCGGTCTGTTGCCGGCGGCCGTGGCCTTCATCGGGGCGCAGATCGTCGATGCCGTGGTGGCAGCGCGCAGCGTCTCGGGTGCGGGCGCGACACGCGTGCTGCGACTGGTGCTGATCGAGGGCCTGCTGGTGGCAGCTCTGGCCGGTGCGCAGCGCGGCCTGTCGTTGTGTCAGGCGCTGCTGCGCGCGCAATTGGGGCAGCGCGTCAACGTCATGATCCTCGAGAAGGCGCTGACCCTCGAGCTGCAGCAATTCGAGGACTCGGAGTTCTACGACAAGCTGACGCGCGCGCGCCGCGAAGCTTCGAGCCGGCCCCTGAGCCTGGTCATGCGCACGTTCGGGCTGGTGCAGAATGCCATTTCGCTCTTGAGCTACGCGGCCTTGCTGGTGCGCTTTTCGCCCTGGACGGTACTGATACTGCTCATGGCCGGACTGCCGGCCTTCATCGCCGAGGCAAAATTCTCCGGCGATGCCTTTCGGCTGTTTCGCTGGCGCTCGCCCGAGACCCGCATGCAGACCTATCTGGAAACGGTGCTGGCACGCGAGGATCATGCCAAGGAAGTCAAACTGTTCGCGCTCGGTCCGCGCCTACTGCAGCGCTATCGCGACATCTTTGCTCGACTGTACCGCGAGGACCGCGCGCTCTCGATTCGTCGCGACGGCTGGGGTTTCGCATTGGGTCTGGCGGCGACCGCGACCTTGTACGGGGCCTATGCCTGGATCGCCGTATCGACGATTCGCGCCGCCATCACTCTCGGGCAGATGACGATGTACCTGCTGCTGTTCCGTCAGGGCCAGTCGGCCGTCACGGCCATTCTGTCCGCGATCGGCGGCATGTACGAGGACAATCTCTATCTGTCGACGCTGTATGACTACCTGGAAACGCCGGTTGCGCTGCACTCGGGAGCCGCGATCTACGGCCCGAATCGTGCTGACGGCGTGCGGTTCGAGCACGTGAATTTCACATATCCGGGCGCCGCGCTGCCGGCGCTGGTCGATATCAACCTGCATCTGCCGCCCGGAGCCAGTCTGGCTCTGGTCGGGGAAAACGGCTCGGGCAAGACCACGCTGATCAAGCTGCTGACGCGCCTGTATACCCCGGATTCGGGCCGCATATTGCTCGATGGGCTGCCATTGTCCGAGTGGCGCGACGATGCCCTCAAGGCACGCATCGGCGTCATCTTCCAGGACTTCACGCGCTATCAGATGCTGGTCGGCGAAAACGTCGGCGCCGGTGATGAGCGCTACTTCGAGGACGAGAGTCGTTGGCGCGACGCGGCCGCCAAGGGACGGGCGGCGGACTTCATCGACCGTCTGCCGCACGGTTATCGCACCCAGCTCGGCAAATGGTTTCTCAATGGGCAGGAACTCTCGGGCGGTCAGTGGCAGAAAGTTGCCCTGGCGCGCGCTTTCATGCGCACCGAGGCCGATGTGTTGGTGCTCGATGAGCCGACCGCGGCCATGGATGCGCGGGCCGAAGCCGAGATCTTCGAGCACTTTCGCAATCTGTCCCGCGGACGCATCACCATACTGATCTCGCACCGCTTCTCGACCGTGCGCATGGCCGATCAGATCGCGGTGCTGGAGCGCGGTCGCATCATCGAGCGGGGCAGTCATGAGGCGCTCATGGCGCTCGGCGGGCACTACGCGCAACTGTTCGCATTGCAGGCGCGCGGCTATCGTTGAGAATCGTTGAGTCGCCGAGGGAGAGCGCAAGCGGGTACAATACGCCCACTTATGGACGAAGCCGCTGATACCTTCGATTCGGCGTTTTCCAAGGCGGTTGATTTGGGCAATCGCCTCGCCGGCAAGGACAAGGAAGCCGATCTCTGGGACATCGCCGATGGGCTGCTGGCCGGGGCAATACAGTATTGGCTCTACACGCGCCAGCCTTGCGGCGATCCGCGCTGCGAGGACTGTGTGCCAATCAGCACTGCCGAGGCCCGCATGGCGGAACTCAAGCGACTGCTCGATCAGCTCGCCTCCGAAAGCGAATACTTTCACGCCCCGACGGACGCCAATGCCGGCCGCGCCTGAGCCTGGCAGTCCCTAGCCGGTCGCCGCCATCTGTCCGGCAGTCAGATCCGTCAGGGCCGCTTCCAGCAGCTCGAGGCCTTCGTTCAACAGCGCATCGCTGATCGTCAACGGCGAGAGCACGCGAATCACATTGCCATAAATGCCGCACGAGAGAATCACGAGTCCTCGCGCCGCCGACGCCTGCACTAGAGCACGCGTGAGATCAGCATCAGGCTGATCGGCGCGCCGGTTCTTGACCAACTCGATCGCGACCATGGAACCGAGGCCGCGCACCTCACCGATGGCGGGGCACTTTGCCTGCAGCGCTTTGAGGCGCGTCATGAGCTGCGTGCCGAGGACGCGTGCACGCTCCACGAGCTGTTCGTCCGCGATGACATCGAGCACCGCCAGCGCCGCCGCGCAGCCCAGGGGTGAGCCGGCATAGGTGCCGCCAAGCCCTCCCGGCGGCGGGGCGTCCATGATCGCTGCCTTGCCAATGACCGCCGACAGCGGGACGCCGCCGGCGATGCTCTTGGCCACCGTCATGAGGTCCGGCTCGACGCCGGAGTACTCGAAAGCGAACATGCGGCCGGTGCGCGCGAAACCCGATTGGATCTCATCGGCTATCAGCACAATGCCGTGCTGGTCGCACAACGCGCGCAGGCTGCGCAGGAACTCGGGAGGCGCGATATAGAACCCGCCTTCACCCTGCACGGGCTCGATGATCAGGGCGGCGACCCGCGCGGGGTCCAGATCCGATTTGAACAGCTGCTCGATCGCCGAGAGCGACTGCTGCGCAGTGACGCCGTGATAGGCGCACGGGAACGGCACGTGGAAGACGTCGGGCAGCATGGGGCCGAATCCGGCCTTGTACGGCTGCACCTTGCCCGTCAGGGTCATCGTCGCCAGCGTGCGGCCATGGAATGCACCGCTGAAGGCGATCACAGCCGAGCGGCGCGTGTGGTAGCGGGCAATTTTCAAGGCGTTTTCGACCGCCTCAGCGCCGGTCGAAAACAGGATCGATTTCTTGGGTGTCTGGCCGGGAGCCAGCGCGTTGAGGCGTTCACACAACGCGACATAGCTCTCGTAGGGCGTGACCTGAAAGCAGGCGTGGGTGAGCTCACCCAATTGTTGCTGCAGCGCCGCGACCACGCGCGGATGACGGTGGCCGGTATTCAATACCGAAATACCGCTCGCGAAGTCGATGTAGCGGCGACCTTCCACGTCCCAAAGCTCGGCGTTCTCGGCTCGCTGCGCATAGACGCTGAGGGAGTTGGCTATGCCGCGGGCCACCGCGGCGGCGCGGCGGCGATGCAGATCACTATTATTGACCATGGGTCCTCCAGGACGGTTTGACCAACTATAAGCCTAATGGCATGAGCTAAAAACCGGTTTTGTTTGCCGCCGCCGTGGCCGCATCGCTAGAATCCCGCGCCTTATTCACTCAGCAGAAAGCGGAAAATCCTTGAGCGACACCAGCATACTCACCGAAGTCGTCATCATCGGCGCCGGCCCCGCGGGGCTGTTCCAGGTCTTTGAGCTCGGCCTGCTCGGCATCAAGGCGCACGTGCTCGACTCGCTGCGCCAGCCCGGCGGGCAGTGCACCGAGCTGTACCCCGATAAGCCGATTTATGACATTCCGGCCCTGCCGATCTGCGGCGCCCAGGAGCTCGTGGACCGGCTGCTGCAGCAGATCAAGCCGTTCGGCGCCGAACTGCACCTCGGCGAGGAGGCCGTGGAGCTTCGTCGCCAGGACAATGGCCGCCTGCGCGTCGCCACCAGTGCCGGCACCGTGTTCGATGCCGGTGCAGTGGTCATCGCCGCCGGTGTCGGCTCGTTTCAGCCGCGGCGGCTCGGTATCGAAGGGGCCGAGCAGTTCGAAGGCAAGCAGATCCACTACCGCGTCAAGACCGCCAGCGACTTTCACGGCCGCAAGCTCGTGATCTTCGGCGGCGGAGATTCGGCGCTCGATTGGGCGCTGGATCTGGCGCCCAAGGCAGCCAGCGTCGCGCTGGTGCATCGTCGCCCGGAGTTTCGCGGCGCTCCCGCGAGCGTCGCGCGCCTGCGGGAGCTCGCGGCCGCCGGCAAGCTGCGCTTCGTTGAGGGATTGGCGAATTCGCTTCACAGCGATGCCGGCACGCTCAAGGGCGTACGCGTCAAGAGTGCCGGCGGAGCGCTCGAGTGGCTCGAGGCCGAGCAGCTGCTGGTGTTCTTCGGTCTGGCGCCCAAGCTCGGGCCGATCGCCGACTGGGGGCTCGACATCGACAAGCGCGCCATCAAGGTCGATACCGAGAAATTCGAGACGAACATTCCCGGCGTGTTCGCGATCGGTGACATCAACACCTATCCGGGCAAGAAAAAGCTGATTCTGTCGAGCTTCCACGAGGCTGCGCTGGCCTCGTTCGCGATCCAGCACCATCTGTACCCGGCCAAGAAGCAGTTCCTGCAGTACACCACCACCAGTCCGGCGATGCAGAAACGTCTGGGTGTCGCGGCTGCCTGATGGATGCGCGCCTGGCGGAGCTGGTGCGGTTGCTCGATCTCGAGCGGCTCGAGGTCAATCTGTTCCGTGGTGAAAGTCGTGACATCGGCAGCCCGCAGGTGTTCGGTGGACAGGTGCTGGGTCAGGCGTTGAAGGCCGCCTATGCCACCGTCGATTCGGACCGCGTGGCGCATTCGCTGCATGCCTACTTTCTCAAGCGCGGCGATTTCAACGCGCCGATCGTTTATTTCGTCGATCGAAGCCGCGACGGGCAGAGCTTCACGAGCCGGCGCGTGACGGCCATCCAGCACGGCGAGCAGATCTTTCACATGTCCGCCTCGTTTCAGCTGCCGGAGTCCGGGGTCGAGCACCAGACGGCGATGCCGGCGGTCCCTGAGCCGGAATCGCTGTCCGACGCGGGGCTGCCCGGCCGCACGCTCAGTCGTCTGCCCGAGAAACTGCGTCAGTTCTACGCGCGTGTGAATCCGTTCGAATTTCGCCGGGTCGAACCGGTGGAATCCTCGCCGACGCGCAGCGCGCCGCCGTCGCAAAATATTTGGATCCGCGCGGTCGACCGGCTACCCGACGATGACGTGCTGCACCACTGCCTGTTCGCCTACGTATCCGACTTCCATCTGTTGGGCACTGCGGTGCGTCCGCACGCTGAGGCGTTCTTGGGCAGCACGCTCAAGATTGCGAGCATTGATCATGCGATGTGGTTCCATCGACCGGCGCGTGTGGATGAATGGCTGCTCTGTGCCATGGACAGTCCCAGCGCCTTTGGTTCGCGTGGGTTCGCCCGCTGCAGCATCTTTGCCCGCGATGGCAGGCTCGTCGGCAGTACCGCACAGGAAGGTCTGTTGCGGCTGCTGCCGGCGCCACCGAGTGCGTAGCCGCGGCCAAAGCCTGGCGGCGGCTAATGTGTGGCTGTGGGCGCTGCCGCAGAGCCGAGCCGGCCGCTGCGATAGTCCTCGACCGCTTGGCTGATCTGCGCAGCCGTGTTCATCACGAACGGTCCGTACTGAATCACGGGCTCGTGCAGCGGCCGAGCCGCCAGCACCAGCAGCCGGGCCCCTTCGGCGCCGGCGCCGATCCGCACCACGTTACCGTCCGCGAGCACGCCCGCGGCCCCGCGCGGCAGAGCACTCATTCGGTCCTCGGGTCCGACCTCGCTCTCGCCTTCGTACAGATAGAGAAACGCCGTGCGGCCGCGCGCCACTGGAAGCTCGATCGTGCTCGCGGGAGGCAGGTGCACATCGAGATAGAGCGGATCGGTGCTCATGGGTGCGTCGCCGCCGTTGATCGCTCCCCGCACGTTCTTGCCATCGAGGCGGACGGCACCCGCGATGAGCTTGACGCGAGCCCCGCCCGGCAGATCGACCCGCGGAATCTCCCTGGCCGCGATATCCCGATAGTGCGCCGGGCGCATCTTCTCGGCCGCGGGCAGATTGAGCCAAAGCTGAAACCCGCGCAGGCGTCCCTCGGACTGCTGCGGCATTTCCGAATGGATGATGCCCTCTGCGGCGGTCATCCATTGCACGTCGCCGGGCCCGAGATCGCCGCGATTGCCGAGGTGGTCCTCATGGCGCATATGGCCGTCGAGCATGTAGGTGACGGTCTCGAAGCCGCGGTGCGGGTGGGACGGAAAGCCGGCGATGTAGTCCCGCGGATCGTCCGAGTAGAACTCATCGAGCATCAGGAACGGATCGAGGTAGCGGCCGCGCTGGCTGCCAATGCTGCGTCGGAGCTTCACTCCGGCGCCGTCCGCGGTCGCAACCGAGGCAATGATCTGACTCAGCGTGCGCATGGGGTTCTCCGTTGCATTCATGCCGCGGCGCGCTCGGCCGGGAGCGTCGCGCTCGCTTGCAGCAGTTGCACGATGCGCGCTCGAGCAGCGCTCAGCGCCGATTCCCGGCTGTCGGTACTGACGGCGAGGCCTTCCGCGTAGACGAACTCCACATCGGTGATTCCGAGCAATGCGAGGAAGTCGCGCAGGTACTGCGTCTGTGTATCAAGCGTCGTGCCCGCATACAAGCCGCCCCGCGCCGCAAAAACGTAAACCTTCTTGTTCCCGATGAGTCCGACCGGTCCCTGGGCCGTATAGCGGAACGTCAGGCCCGCGCGTGCGATGTGGTCGAAGTAGGCCTTGAGCTGGGACGGGACGCCAAAATTGTACATCGGCAGCCCCAGCACCACCACGTCAGCCCGCTGGATCTCCTCGATCAGCGCTTGCGAATACTGCGCGACCGACTGTTGTTCCGCGTCCCGCTGTTCCGCGCTGGCCAGGAAGGCCGCGAAGCGCTCGGCGCTCAGATGTGGCACGGGCTCGGCGGCAAGGTCTCGCAAAACGATCCGGGCTTGCGGCTCACGCGCTCGCCAGGCAGCGACGAAGTGATTGGCCAGCTGGCTGGATACTCCAGTGTCGCCGTGCATGCTGGCGTTGATCTGCAGGAGCGTGGTCATGGGCGGATTCTCCAAGCTATGCGCCTCATTGAGCGCAGCGCTATCTAACTATCTATTGATGTGATCGAAAAGCGCAAATATCACTTCATATCTATCTTATAATTTGATAATTAAGCCGCTGAACCCGCAAATTTCGCTCGAGCAATGGCGCGCACTCGTGGCTGTCGTGGATGCCGGCGGCTACGCACGGGCAGCGGCGGCGCTGCACAAGAGCCAATCGGCGGTCACCTACGCCGTGCAAAAGATCGAGCAGCAGCTCGATGTCAAACTGTTCGAGCTTCACGGCCGCAAGTCACAGCTGACCGCCGCCGGCCAGGTGCTCTACCGGCGCGCCCAGGCGCTGCTCGAAGAGGCGGGCGCGCTCGAACAGGCGGCCCATGCGCTCGCGGCCGGCTGGGAGAGCGAGCTGGCGCTGGCGGTCGAGATCATCTTCCCGACCTGGCTGCTGCTGAAGTGTCTGGCGCAGTTCGGTCTCGAGCGACCGGAAATCCGCATCGAACTGTATGAGACCGTGCTCGGCGGCACCGATGAGGCGCTGCTGCAAGGGCGCGTAGCGCTGGCGGTCGGCTCGTTGGTGCCGCCCGGGTTCGTCGGCGACGCCTTGATGGCGGTGCGCTTGGTGGCTGCCGCCCATCCGGAGCATGCCTTGCATCGAATCGGACGCGAGCTCACCGCGCGATCTGCGCCGCTACCGTCAGCTCGTGATTCGCGATTCCGGCACGGCGCGCAGCCGCAATTCACCCTGGCTCGGCGCCGAGCAGCGTTGGACCTTCAGTCACAAGGCCACCTCGATCCACGCGGCGCTGTCCGGTCTCGGATTCGCGTGGTTCGCCGAGGACACCATTCGCCGCGAGCTCGAGCAGGGACTGCTCAAGCCATTGCCGCTGCGCGAAGGGGCCGAGCACTGGGCGCAGCTGTACCTGATCTACGCCGATCGCGATCGCGCCGGCCCGGGAGCGCTGCGGCTCGCGCAGATCATCCAGCAAGAAGTCAAAGCAGCTTGCCCGGGTTCATGATGCCGTTTGGATCGAGCGCCCGCTTGATGGCGCGCATGCTCGCCAGCGCGACCGGCGAGGCATAGCGCTGTAGTTCCTCGCGCTTGAGACGGCCGATGCCATGCTCGGCACTGATGCTGCCGCAGTAGCGCGCGACCAGGTCGTGAATGGCGCGGCGTATGGTGGGCTCGCGCGCCAGAAGGGCCGGATCCGCCGCGCCATCGACGCCGGTGATGTTGAAATGTAGATTGCCGTCGCCGAAATGCCCGTAGCAGACCAGCACGCCCTCGCGCACCTGCTCGCGCACCCAGAGTGAAGCGTCGCTGATGAACTGCGGCAGCGCTGCCACCGGCACCGAGATGTCGTGCTTGAGGCTCGGGCCAGCGCGCCGCTGCGCCTCCGGTACGTGCTCGCGCAGATGCCAGAACGCCGAGCGAACACGCTCGCTGTTGGCGAGCACGGCATCGAGCACGAGCGAGCGTTCCATGGCCATCGACAGAGTTTGCTGCAACAGCTCGTCCAGATCCTCCGCGGCGCTGGATGACAGCTCGCAAAGGATGTACCACGGATGTGGCTGCGGCAGTGGATCACGCACGCCCTCGATGAAGCGCGTCGTGAGCTCGATGGCGATGCGCGACAGCAACTCGAAGGAGCTCAGGCGCTCGCCGGCCGCAGCGCGCAGCAGCGCCAACAGTTCCAGGGCATCCGCCGGCGTCGCCAGGCCGAGCAGGGCGGTGGCTTGGCTGCGCATGCGCGGCCAGAGCTTGAGCGTAGCGGCAGTGATGACCGCGAGCGTGCCTTCCGAGCCGATTAGCAGTGACTTGAGATCGTAGCCGGTGTTGTCCTTGCGCAGCGATTTCAGGCCATGCAGCACGCTACCATCCGCCAGCACCGCTTCGATGCCGAGCACCAGATCGCGCGCCATGCCGTAGCGCACGACGTTGAGCCCGCCGGCGTTGGTGCCTAGATTGCCGCCGATCTGACAGCTGCCTTCGGAGCCGAGACTCAAAGGAAAATAGCGCTCGGCCGCTGCCGCTGCCTGCTGCACGGCCGCCAGCACGCAGCCGGCCTCCACCGTCATGGAGAAATTCGCCGCATCCAGCTCACGAATGCGGTTGAGACGGCGCAGCGACAGCACCAGCTGTCGCCCGGATTCATCGGGGGTCGCCGCGCCGCAATAGCCGGTATTGCCGCCCTGCGGTACCAGGCCGATGCGATGCTGGTTGCACCAGCGCGCGACCGCCGCGACTTGCTCGACACTGCGCGGCAGCGCTACGGCCAGGGCATGGCCGCGATACAGCCGCCGCTGATCTATTTCGAACGCCTCGGTATCCTGCGGCCGCGTCAATACCGCATCATTGCCGAGCAACGCGCAGAGCTCATCGTGCAGCGGCTGCGTCAAGGCTCAATACGCCGCGCTGATCGGGGCGCGGCGGCTGCCCGGCTTGGTGAGCAGCATCTGCACAGTGCCGAGCTGCCGCTCGGCGAAGCCGCCTTCGCAATAGCAGAGGTAGAACTCCCACAAGCGCACGAAACGGTCGCTGTATCCGAGCGCGCGCACCTGCGGCAGGTGGGCAAAAAAATTGCGGCGCCATTCAGAGAGCGTGCGCGCGTAGTGCGGTCCGATGTCCTCAAGGTGGAAGATCTTCAGATCGCTGGCGCGACTGATCGCGCTCGACAGTGCCGTGACCGAGGGAATGAAGCTTCCGGGAAAAACGTAGCGCTGGATAAAGTCCACGGAATGTAACGCCTGCTGGTAGAGCTGATCTTGAATGGTAATCGCCTGCAGCAGCATGGCGCCATCCTCGGTCAGCAGCGCGCCGCACTTGCGGAAGTAGCCATCCAGATAGTTTGCGCCGACCGCCTCGATCATTTCGATGGCTACCAGCTTGTCGTAGCGGCCTTCGAGTTCGCGGTAGTCCTTGAGCAGCAGCACGATACGATCTTGCAATCCGGCGGACGCGACGCACTCGCTCGCATACTGGTACTGTGTCTTGGAAATCGTCGTGCTCGTCACGCGGCAGCCGTAGTGCCGGGCGGCGTGCAGGGCAAACCCGCCCCAGCCGGTGCCGATTTCGAGCAGGTGGTCCGAAGGCTGCAGCGCGAGCTTGCGGCAGGCAGCATCGAATTTGGCGCAGGAGGCCTGCAGCAGCGTTGAGCGCTCGCTCGCGAATATCGCGCATGAATACGCCATGGTCTCGTCGAGCATCAGACGGTACAGATCGTTGCCGAGATCGTAATGCGCGGCGATATTGCGAGCACTGCCCCGACTGCTGTTGCGATGCAAAGCATGAAACAGCTTGAGAAACGGGCGGCTCAATCGGGCGAAACCGCCTTCGAGGCCCGACAGCGCCGCGCGATTGAGCACCATGATGCGCATCAGCGCGCTCAGATCATCGCAGCTCCAGCTACCGCTGATATAGGCCTCGCCGGCACCAACACTGCCGCCCCAGGCGATGTCGGCATAGAAGCGCGGATCGGATACCCGTAGCGTGGCGTTGAGCGCACAGCGATCGCTTCTGTGGCCGAAGCGGCGCTCGCCGTCGGCGTCGATCAGCCGCAGCTCGCCGAGTTCGAGACGCTCGAGAGCGCCGCAGACAGCGCCGCGCGCGAGGCGCAGCAGCGGCGCGGCACGCGCGGCGCGGACAGGCGTGTCTATAGCGGGAACGATGCTGTTTTGCACGGGCGAGCGCTTGATTTTCAGCGCAGCCTGTGCTGCGGATTGTCGCGCACGCGTAGCGGGACCGTCTGGAGCTCCCAGATCAGGCCCAGCCATGACAGGAGCTTGAGCAGGTAATAGGTCAGATCGTACTCCCACCAGTAGAAGCCCTGGCGCGCGGCGTTCGGATAGTAGTGGTGATTGTTGTGCCAGCCCTCGCCGAGCGTCAGGATCGCCAGCAGCCAGTTGTTGCGGCTAGTGTCGTCGGTGCGGTAGCGCTGGCGGCCGAAGAGATGCGAGAGCGAGTTGATCGAGTAGGTAGCGTGCCAGCACAGCACGGTCGAAATGCAGAAGCCCCAGACGAGCATCTGCGCGCCGCTGGTCTTGAGCTGCGGCGCCGTATGCCCGAGCACGCTGCCCAGAGCGAACATAGTGAAAGCGAAGGCCACCGGCACCAGGATATCGAAGCGATCGAGCCATCGCAGCTCGGGATACCGCATCCAGTCGCGCGCCAGCCGCAGGTCCGGCTCAAATCCACTGACGGTGAGAAACCAACCCATGTGAGCGCGCAGGAAGCCGTGCTGCGAGGGTGAATGCACATCCGCCTGGCGATCGGAGTTCGCATGATGATGGCGATGATGCGCGCTCCACCATACCGGCCCGCGTTGCACGGCCGAGGCGCCCAGCAGACCGAAGATGAACTGGCCGATGCGAGAAGTTTTGAAGGAGCGATGCGAGAAGTAGCGATGGTAAAAGCCCGTGATGGCGAACATGCGGACCAAGTAGGCCGCTAGCGCCACGAGCAGCGCGCTGCGGCTCACGCCGACCCGGAATGCGCCGAGACACGCCAGGTGTATCAGCGCGAAGGGCACTATGCGTGGCCAGTCGATGCGATCGGGCAGGTTCTCGCCCGCGGCTGCGACGTAGCCGCGACTGCTGTCGAACCAGCGCGCAACGGAGCCGGTGAGGTCCGCGAGCCGGCGCCTCGCTCCGGATACCGGGGGCGCTGCAGTGCAAGCTGGAACGCTCATCGATGCCCTTCGGTCTTACAGCCCTGTCACACGTATGAATCGCTCGAACAGGTCAAATGGATGCACGTTACGCGGCGGGCAGGCCCCTCAGCGCGGCAATACGCTGCTCGATCGGCGGATGACTCATGAACAGACGCTGCCAGCTGGCACCTTCGCCGCCGGCGATGCCAAAGGCATTGAGCTGCGAGGGCAGCGGCGCGTCGTGCGCGAGTTGCAAGCGCTCCAGCGCCGCGATCATGCGCTCGCGGCCCGCCAGGCGCGCGCCTCCCGCATCGGCGCGAAACTCGCGCTGCCGCGAGAACCACATGACGATCATGCTGGCGAGAACGCCAAGCACCAGCTGCGTGACCAGAACCGTGATGAAATAAGCCGGTCCGCGGCCGTCGTCATCGCGCGATATAGACCGATCGACGAGGTTGCCGACGATGCGCGACAAGAATATGACGAATGTGTTGACGACCCCCTGGATCAGCGTCAGTGTGACCATATCGCCATTGGCGACGTGCGTGATCTCATGGCCGAGCACCGCCTCGATCTCCTCGCGGCTCATCGCGCGCAACAGGCCGCTGCTGACTGCCACCAGCGCGCTGTCGCGCCGCGGGCCGGTCGCGAACGCGTTCGGCTCTGCGGACTCGAACACTCCGACTTCCGGCATGCCGACACCGGCCTGCTGCGCCAGCCTTTGCACCGTTTCGAGCAACCATTGCTCGGCGGGCGTAGCAGGGGTTTCTATGACGCGCACGCCCAGGGTGCGCTTGGCGGTCCATTTGGAGATCGCGAGCGATATGAGCGCGCCGGAGAAACCGAAGAACGCCGCAAATACCAGCAGGCTCCCGAGATTGCTGCCCTGTCGCGCCAGCCACGCATCTAGTCCAGTGAGCTGCGCGACGATCGACAGCACCAGTACGATGGCGAGGTTGGTAAGCAGGAATAGAACGATGCGCTTCATGACCATTTCCGTGGCGGTTGCACTGGCGAGATGGTGGCGGAGTCGAGAAAATCAATGCCTGCTCGTCGGCGCGACGGCCGGGAAAAATCCTTATGATTCAAGGGTAAACAGTCGGGCCCGGTTCCACTGTGGATCTGCGCGTCTGCCCGAGCGCCTCGGCGGCCGTCAGTAGCTTTGGTTCTCTTCCTCGTCTTCGTCCCAGTCGTCCTCGTCCTCGTCTTCATCCTCGTCCCAGTCATCCTCGTCCTTATCGTCCTTCTCGACCTCGTCCTCCTCTTCCTCGTCCTCATCGTCATCCGCCGACCAGCCCTCCGGCTGCTCGATCTTGTCGAGGTCCAGCTCCTGCCAGGTGTCGAGATCGATCTCTTCGATGTCGCCGTCGAGATACTCGATCTCGATCAGTTCGGAGTCCTCATCGACCGATAGCACTCGAAAGCTTTCACTCTCGTCGATGTTTTCGTACCACTGGCCCGCGACGGGCTCGTATTCTCTGGCCACCGGCTGCAATCCTCAGGGCTGTTCAGGTCTGTATGGGCGCGAATCTAGGCGTGCCGCCGAGATATTAGGGCCGGAACGGCAGTCAGGCAATCGCCCGCGCATACTTGCCCTACAATAGCAGCGCTGCTCATGAGCGCTCGGAAAACAACATGCCCCTCCAACCCGCTGTCGCAAGCGCGTCGAGTCGTGGTCAAGGTGGGCTCCGCGCTGCTGGTGGACGGACGCAGCGGTCGCCTGAACCGCGCCTGGCTCAAGACGCTGGTTCAGGATTTGCTACGGCTGCATCGGCGCGGTCAGCAGATCATTCTGGTCTCCTCGGGAGCGATCGCGCTCGGCAGGCGACATTTGCAGCTGCCCTCCGGCACACTGCGGCTGGAGGAAAGCCAGGCCGCCGCTGCGGTCGGACAGATCCGTCTGGCGCACGCCTACAAGGAGCTGCTCGAGGGCGGCGGCGTCACCGTCGCTCAGGTGCTCTTGACCCTCGAGGACAGCGAGCAGCGCACGCGCTATCTCAATGCCCGAGCCACGCTCGAGGCACTGCTGGCGCTGCATGCCATTCCGGTCATCAACGAGAACGATACGGTCGCAACGGCGGAGATTCGCTACGGCGACAACGATCGCCTGGCCGCGCGGGTCGCGCAGATGGCGAGCGCCGATTGCCTGGTGCTGCTGTCGGATGTGGATGGTCTCTACAGCGCTGATCCGAACCGCGACCCGGCCGCCCGCTTTATCGAGCGCGTGCCGCGCATCACCCCGGAGATCGAAGCGATGGCGGGACGGGCCGTATCCGACGTCGGCTCCGGTGGCATGGCGACCAAGATCATGGCCGCGCGCATCGCCGTCAATGCCGGCTGCCATATGTGCATCGCCGCGGGTCACCAACCTCACCCATTGCGCCGCATCGAGAGCGGCGCGCGCTGCAGCTGGTTCGAGCCCGCTTCCACGCCGCTGGCGGCTCGCAAGCAGTGGATCGCCGGCACACTGCGGCCGGCGGGCGCCATCCATATCGACGCCGGCGCGCTGCGCGCGCTGCGCAGCGGCAAGAGCCTGCTGCCCGCCGGGGTCACCGGCACGCTCGGCCGTTTTGATTCAGGGGATACGGTCAGTGTGCTCTCGCCGGAAGGCAGCGAGATCGCGCGCGGCATTACCGCCTATTCCGACGGCGATGCGGCACGCATCATGGGACGGCAGAGCGGCGAAATTGCCGCGCTGCTCGGGTTTCGCGGCCGCGAGGAACTGATCCATCGTGACGACCTGGTGATTTTGCAGCATGATTACGAGCCGGTGCGGACTGCGCAGAGCGCGCCAATCACCCAGGAGAAGCCATGAGCGGTGTCGTCACATCGATCGCGAGTCGTTCGAGCGAGCTCGACGTGCACGAGCTCATGCACGGCATTGGAGTTGCCGCGGTGAGCGCTGCCGAGCAATTGGCGCTGGCGAGCACTGACAGCAAGAACCGCGCCCTCAGTGCGTCCGCCGCAGCGGTACGCGCCGAGGCCGGCGCTATTCTGGCGGCGAATGCTGAGGACCTGCGCGAGGCGCAGGCGGCGTCCTTAAGTGCGGCGATGCTCGATCGACTCAAGCTCGACGAGCGCCGCATCGAAGCGATGGCTTGCGGGCTGGATGAGATCGTGCGGCTGGCCGATCCCATTGGTAGTGTAATCGCCTGCTGGACGCGGCCGAATGGGCTGCAGATCTCGCGGGTGCGCGTGCCGCTGGGAGTCATCGGCATCATCTACGAAAGCCGCCCCAACGTGACGGCCGACGCTGGAGCGCTGTGCGTGAAATCCGGCAATGCCGCCATCCTTCGCGGCGGATCGGAGAGCCGGCGCTCGAACGCGGCGATTCATGCCTGCCTGCTGCGCGGGCTCGAGGCGGCCGGCTTGCCCGCCGCGTCGATACAGCTCGTGCCGATCAGCGATCGCGCGGCGGTCGGCGAGATGCTGGGCCGGATGCAGGAGTTCATCGACGTCGTCGTGCCGCGTGGCGGCAAGAGCCTGGTGGCGCGCGTGCAGGCGGAAGCTCGGGTGCCCGTGATCGGGCACCTCGAGGGCAACTGCCACGTGTACGTCGATCGCGATGCGCAGCTCACCATGGCGCGCCGGATCACGCTCAACGCCAAGATGCGGCGCACGGGCACTTGCGGTGCGGCCGAGACCTTGCTGGTCGATCGTGCTTGTGCCGCGACGCATCTGCAGCCGCTGGTGGCGGATCTGCTTGCGGCCGGCTGCGAGGTGCGCGGTGACCCGGAGGTCCAAGCGGTTGACGGGCGCGTAAAGCCGGCCGATGAAACCGATTGGGCGACCGAGTATCTCGATGCCATCATCGCCGTGCGCGTGGTGGACGGCGTCGATGCGGCCATCGCGCACATTGCGCACTACGGCTCCTCGCACACCGATGCGATCGTGACGGCCAATGAGGCCACCGCCGAGCGCTTTCTAACGCGCGTCGACAGTGCCATCGTGCTGCATAACGCCTCGACTCAATTCGCCGACGGTGGCGAGTTCGGCATGGGGGCGGAGATCGGTATCTCCACCGATCGCTTGCACGCCCGCGGGCCCGTGGGCGTGGAACAGCTGACGAGCTACAAATACCGTGTGCAGGGCACGGGGCAGATACGGCCCTGAGGCGTGCCGAGCGCAACGCGCTCGATCAGTCGTGCCGGTGTGCGCTCAAGGCGCGCTGTGAGTCGGCTGCTGTTGGCGGCGCCGCGGCGCATGCTTCGCAATTGACCCAGCCCGAATCGCCGTCGTCGTAGTACTCTTTTTTCCAGATCGGCACGCGGTGCTTGATGTGATCGATAATGTAGCGACAGGCGTCGAAGGCTTCGCCGCGATGCGCCGCGGCGACGCCGACCCAGACCGCGAGCTCGCCGACCTGCAGCGCGCCGATGCGGTGGGCGCAGCAGGCGCGTTCGATTCCAAAGCGCACGCAGGCTTCCGTCAGGATCCTCTCGCCCTCACGTAGCGCGAGCGGAGCGAAGGCTTCGTACTCGAGTCGCCGCACCGAGCGGCCTGCGTTGTGATCGCGCACCGCACCTTCGAATGTAACGTAGCCGCCGCAAGCCGGATGGCGCAGCCCCTCGAGCAACGCCGCGGGGTTGAGCGAGCGCTCGTGCAGGCTGAAGGGATTCATCCGCCGGCCACCGGCGGCAGGAAGGCGACGGTATCGCCGTCTGCCAAAGCCTGCTGCCAATCCCCAAACTCGTCGTTGACCGCAACGCGCAGAAATTGCGGCGCAAGCGTGAGGCCGCGCTCGCGCTGCAATTGCTCGTACAGCTCCTGCGGCGTGCGCGCGCAGGTCTGCACGGCCTCCGAGCCGCGCCCCGCCTGTTCGCGCAGCAGCGCGAAATAGCGCACTTTGAGCCGCCGCGGCCGATCAATCACCGCATCGGCAGCGCCCGGCGCGCCCAGGGCTGCGATCGCTGCGGCGTATTCCTGCGCGGTGTTGATGTTGTCGAGCGCACGTGGCTCGGGCAGCTCGAGCAGCTCGACATCCGCGCTGGATAGCCAGACGCGGGGGCAGCGATTTCCTTGTTCGATCCAGTGCTCGAGCGCATCGCGGGCAGAGGGCTCATAGATGGCACACAGAGGTTCGGGCAACCCATCGAACCGGCTGCGGTAGGCGGTCGCCTGCCGGGCGGCGGCGCGATGTGCCAGCAGATGCCGCAGCGTCGGTGCGCTCAGAAAGGGTAGATCGCAGGCCAGCACGAGCCAAGCGCGCGCGGGCTGAGCGCGCAGTGCGGCCTGGATGCCGGCGAGCGGTCCAAGGTCCGGCGTGAGATCGACGACGGTGTCGTAGACGGCGCGCTGAGCATCCTGCTGCTGATCGGGCCGCACCGAGACGAAGGCGCGCTCCACCAGCGGCGCGATCAGCTCCATGGCGCGCACCAGCTGCGGTTTGCCGGCGTATTCCAGCGCCGCCTTGTCGCGCTGCATGCGCTTGCTGTGCCCACCCGCCAGCACCAGCCCGTAGAGTTGCGCGGCGCTCATGCGAGGGCCTCGAGCCGCCGCGTGCCGCCGGTTTTCGATACCAGCCGCACGCGCTCGATGCGGATGGCGTGCGAGAGCGCCTTGCACATATCGTAGATCGTCAGGGCCGCCACCGTGGCGCCGGTGAGGGCTTCCATTTCGACCCCGGTCTTGTGGTGCACTTCGACGCGGCAGCGCACGATCGCAAGCCCCGCGCCGGATTTGCCGTGCTGGAGTTCGATGTCGATCCGGCACTGCTCGAGCGCGAGCGGATGACAGAATGGAATCAGCTCGGAGGTACGCTTCGCGGCCATGACGCCGGCCACCACGGCGGTGTCGAACACCGGGCCCTTCTGGGTGCGATGCCCAGTACTCTGCAAGGTCCGCGCCACTGCCGCCGGCAGGCGTACCCGGGCTTCGGCTTCAGCGATGCGATGGCTGACGGGTTTGCTGCCGACATCGACCATTGTCGGACGCGACTGCGCATCGAGGTGCGTCAAGCGAACGGTGCGGGCAGAGCGGGAGCGTGGCATGCGAATCAGCCGCCGACGTGATTCATTTCGACATGCTGTATGCGACGCGCGCGCATTTCCTCGCGCAGCTCACTGTAGCGATCGGCGCGCCGCTCCCATATGGCGCGCATCAGCTCGAGCAGCTCCGCGTCGCTGGCGCCGCCGCGCAGCGGCGCACGCAAGTCTGTACCCTCTGCCGCAAACAGACAGGTGTAGAACTTGCCATCCGATGACAGCCGTGCTCGCGTGCAGTCGCCGCAGAACGGTTGTGTCACCGATGCCACGAAGCCGATTTCGCCGCCGCCGTCCGCGAACGCATAGCGGCGCGCCACCTCGCCCGCGTAGGCGGGCTCGAGCGCCGTGAGGTGCCAGCGTGCGTCGATGAGCTCGAGCAATTCCTGCGAAGGGACCACCCGTGAGCGCTGCCAGTCATTGCGATTACCGACATCCATGTATTCGATGAAGCGCACGATCACGCCGGTGCCGCGAAAGCGCTCCACCAATCCCAGGACGGTATGATCGTTGAGCCCACGCTCGATGACGGCGTTGAGCTTGATGGGCGAGAGGCCGCAGCGTTGCGCGGCGGCGATTCCATCCACGACGTCCTCGATCCTGCCAAAACCGCCTGACATCGCCGCGAACACCGCCGGGTCGAGACTATCCAGGCTCACGGTGACCCGCTTCAGACCTGAGGCGCTCAGCGCGGTGGCCTGCTGAGCCAGCAGCACGCCGTTGGTGGTCAGCGCCATATCCTCGACGCCTGGCAGGGAACTGAGGTCACCGATCAAATCGGCCAGCCCGGCGCGCAGCAGCGGCTCGCCGCCGGTGATGCGCAGCTTCAGCACGCCAAGCTCGAGGAACAGCCGCGCGAGCCGCAAGATCTCGTCAAAGCTCAGACGCTCGGCGGATTTGAGAAAGCGATACTGCTCGTGGAAGCGCTCACGCGGCATGCAATAGGGGCAACGGAAATTGCAACGATCCGTCACGGAGATCCGCAGGTCTCGCAGCGGCCGGTTCAGAGCGTCGGCCAAGCGCCGCCGGCGCGGCACAAGAGGGTAGATGGGTGCGCTATTCATGGATGCAAGGCTAGCAGATCGCGCTCGACTACCACCGGTACAACCGGCTGACGTAGCCCTTGGCAAAATCGGCCGGTCCCGGCGGCAATTCGATGAAGCCGTCGGTCAACGCCAGCGACGCGAAGTCTCCCGAGCCGTTGGTCGGACACGGCGTCGCCCAAGGCCGCGCCCAATCATCGTGCGTGACGCGCACCGGTACGAATCCGGTCACATTCGAGGACCAGCGCAACGGCGCCATCAATGCCACGCGTTCGCTGCCCACGATCGGCACGCCCATGGCGCGGTACAGCGCCGGCACGACATAACGGGCAAGACAGACCAAAGTCGAGACGGGATTGCCCGGCAATGCAAACACCGAGTGGCCAGCGCTCGAGGTTCCATACCACATGGGCTTACCGGGACGCTGCGCAATGCCGTGCAGCACACAGCGCACGCCGATGTCCTCGAGCGCCTCGGGCACGAGGTCGAAGCGTCCCATCGATACGCCGCCGGAGAGAATCAGCACTTCGTGGGTATCCAAGTGCAGTTTGAGCCGTTCGCGCAGCTGCCTGGAATCGTCCGGCACGTGGTCGTCGGCGACGCGGTGGAAGCCACGCTGCCGCAACGCCGCGAACACCGCATAGGCATTGGAGCGCCGGATCTGGTGGGGCGCGATCGGATCGCCCGGCTCGACCAGCTCGTTGCCCGTGGAGACCACCATGATTGCCGGCTGGCTGCTGACGCGTACGCGTGCCATGCCGGCCGAGGCCGCCACGGCAATTTCGGGTGCGCCCAGCACGCTTCCGACCGCGAGCAAAAGCGCTCCCTGGCTGCGATCGCTGCCGCGGCGATGCACATTACCCCACGGTGCCAGAGTCAGACCGTCCTGCAGCTCGACGTAACCATCTACCGTCCGCAATACTTCAACCGGCACGACGATGTCGCAACCGTCGGGTAGCACCGCCCCGGTCATGACTTCGATGCAATGCTCCGCCGAGGCCAAGGCCGTGGGCGCATCGCCCGCCGCCTGGGTGGCCTGTATGCGGAAGCGCCGCCGCCCAGCGACCGCTGCACCCAAGGCGATCGCGACGCCGTCCATGGCGACACGATCAAACGGCGGCTGATCGCGTTCGGCGTAGACATTCTCGCGCAGCACTGCACCGGCGCAATGACCGACCGGCAGCGACTCGATCGGCAGGCAGGCAAGGTGCTCGCCGATGAGTTTTTCCGCTTCCTGGGGGTCGAGCATGCTCGAATGTTACCTCGCGCGTATGCGCTGCGAGCAAGCGCAGCCGCAAGTCCTACGTCCATAGCACTAGATTGCCGTCAGGCCGGTCGCGCGGCGGGCGGTTCGAAAGTGCAGCGCCGCGCCCGGACCGGTAGACTGCCGCGCGGTTGCGCCCGTAGCTCAGTTGGATAGAGCATCAGGCTTCGAACCTGAGGGTCGGGAGTTCGAATCTCTCCGGGCGCGCCAAGTTTTGCGTAGGCACGCCAACAGTACTCCCGTCAGCGCCTCACCGCGATCCCGACCCTGTACTCGCCGGCAGCCGCCGCCTCGGGCTGCCGCGAAGCAGCAGATCCGGCGGCCCCTGGCCGAACAGTCCGATCGTTCCGTGTAGGACAAACACTGACGGAAAATTTTTCATACTCCCACGACCGCTTCGGTCGCCGCTGCTGCTGTCAAACAGTGGCGGTTGTTACAAAGGGTGCGCAGGTTTTTCCGATCGTGGCGCCCGAATACTGGAGACAGCAATGACTGACATGTCAAATTGCATGGTCGGACGCTCGAGTGCCATTGAGGCGGTGCGCAACCTGGTAGAAAAGGTGGCGCCTACCGATGCCACCGTGCTGATCTCCGGCGAGAGCGGCTCGGGCAAGGAGCTGGTCGCGCAAGCCATCCATGCGCGCAGCACTCGCGTCGCCGGCCCGTTTCTCGGCATCAACTGCGGAGCACTGCCGCCGACGCTGATCGAAGCCGAGCTGTTCGGCTTCGAGCGCGGCAGCTTTACCGGCGCCTCGCGCAGCCACGCAGGCGTGGTTGAGCGCGCCTCGGGCGGCACGCTGTTCCTCGATGAGGTCACCGAGATGAGCGCCGATATGCAGACGCGCCTGCTGCGCTTCCTCGAAACGCAGCGCTTCTTTCGCGTCGGCGGTACGCAGGAGCTGCGCACCGATGTGCGCGTGGTCGCGGCCACCAATCGCTCGCCGCTGCAGGCGGTGCGTGACGGTGCGATGCGCGAGGACTTGCTGTACCGGCTGGCGGTATTTCCGATCTCGCTCGCGCCGCTGCGCGAGCGTGGCGACGATGCGGAGCTGTTGGCCGATCATTTCCTTAATCAACTCAACGTGCGCAACGGCAGTTGCAAAACATTCAGCGCCGCTTCGCGGCATACGCTGCGCGATTATCACTGGCCTGGAAATGTGCGTGAATTGAAGAACGCCATCGAGCGGGCCTACATCCTTTGCGAACGGGAGCTGGAGCTGCAGCCGATGAACGTCCATGCGCTGAGCGTCGGTCGCGCCGCGCGCTCGGATGCCGACGGCGGCATTCAGGTGCCGATCGGCTCCTCGTTGGCGCAAGCGGAACGTTGGCTCATCGAAGCCACGCTGGCGCATTGGGCCGGCAACAAGAATCGCGCCGCGAGAACACTGGGATGCAGTTTGAAAACCCTGTATAACAAGCTCGCGGCCTATGAACGGCAGGGTGTCGGAGCGCGGGCGTGATTTATCCCAGGTGCCTTCGCATGTGGCAGCGACACTTTTGACGTTGGCCCGGGGGGGGAGTGAGATCATGTCAAAGATTCTTATCGCCGATGATCATGCGATGGTGCGGGCTGGTCTGCGCCAGTTTCTGGCGGAAGATCGCAGCATCACCGAAATTGGTGAAGCGGCCTCCGGCAACGAGACTCTCGATCAGCTGCGCTCCGGCAGCTGGGACCTCGTGATTCTCGACATCAACATGCCCGATCGCAGCGGGCTCGATATTCTGCGCTACGTGCGCGCCAGTTATCCCGACACGAAAGTGTTGGTGCTCAGCGGCTTTCCTGAGCGGCAATATGCCATCAATGTGCTCAAGGCGGGCGCCGGCGGCTATCTGCCGAAGGAATGCGCTCCGGAAGAGTTGCTCAAGGCGACGCGCGCGGTCATGCAAGGACGTCGCTACGTTAGCGCCAATCTCGCCGAGCTGCTGCTCTCGGACCTGAACGGCGACAATGATCAGCCGCTGCACCGCCGGTTGTCCGAGCGCGAATTCCAGATTTTCTGCAAGCTGGCGGCCGGCCGCGCCGTGTCATCGATAGCCGGCGAGCTTTGCCTCTCGGTCAAGACTGTGAGCACCTACCGCACGCGAATTCTCGAGAAGATGAATCTAGCCACGAACGCCGACATCACCACGTATGCGTTGCGGAATGGGATAATCCAGTGACGGCGGGGTGCGGGGCTGTCTGTGTCCGATTGCGCTCAGTTGCGCTCACCGTGCTTACTGGCGCACTACCGTGGCACTACTGTGATAGTAGTCGCATCGCATGAATGCCTTCGGCTTGCAAACGCGAGCGGACATGGCCCCGCGTAATCTCTCGGTGCTGCTGGTGGAGGATTCGCGGGTTCTGGCCGAGCGGCTGCGCGAGACGCTGCTCAGCGTTCCGGGTGTGCAGCTGGTGGCAACGGTGGACAGCGAGGTCGACGCGGTGGCGGCGCTGAAGCGCCAGCCGGTCGATGTGGTGCTGCTCGATCTGCATCTGCGCCAGGGCACCGGCTTCGGCGTTCTGCGCGCAATCCCGAGTGAGCAGGCGAATAAGACGGTCGTCATCGTCTTGACCAACTACGACCTAGCCGAATACCGGCGCGCCGCGGCAGCACTGGGTGCGCGGCATTTTCTCGACAAGCTGCGCGATTTCGACCGCCTGCCGACACTGCTGCAGCAGATCGGCGCCGAGCTGCCTGGCGCGCCCGCTGCGCCGGATGCGCCGGAGCGCGATAAGCTCAACTGACGCGGTCAGTTCACTGCGATGGTGGCCGCGGCAGCGGCAGCGGGCGCGGGCGGGCGCAGTATCAACGCCAGTGGCAAGCGCGCCCGCAATTGTGTACCGCTCGGTGACACGGGCTCTATATCCAGAGTGCCGCCGAAGCTGCGTACGCGGTGGCGCATGGTCGCCAGACCGTGCGAACCCACAGCGTCGCGGCGTTCGCTGGCGATGCCACGGCCGTTATCCGCCACCAGCACCGTAAACTCAGTATCCGTCATCGCGATTTCGACCCTGACCTGGCTTGCGTGCGCGTGCTTGACGATATTGGTGAGCGCTTCCTGTACCAGCCGAAACACCATGATCGCGGCATCGTCGGCCAGCGGCGGTTCGATCTCAGGATAGGATTCGGTGTAATGCAGGCCGGCACGGTTGCAGGTCTCCTGAGTGATCCAGCGCACCGCCGGCAATAGTCCCATATTGTCGAGCAGTGTCGGGCGCAGGCTCTCGACGATGCGTCGCTTGAAGTCAACGCCATCATCCAAAACTTTCAGCACTCGGGTCCAACGCGTCTGGATGTCCGGATCCATGGCGGTCGGAGAGCGCTTCTGCAGCCAAGACACGTCCATTTTTACGGCGATCAGCAGGCCGCCGAGCTCATCATGCAGCTCGCGCGCCAGCGCGGCTTTTTCCTTTTCCGAGAGCTGCTGCAGATGGCTCGATAGCGCGGACAGCTCGGCGGTACGGCGCCGCACTCGCCGCTCGAGCTCCTCGTTCTCGTTGGCGAGCTGCTCGGTCAGTTCGGCGCGTCGCCGCGCCTGGCGTGCAAGCAGCGAGGCGGAGACGATCAGCAGAACGATATTGAGCAATGCGACGCCGCCCATCAGCGCCCGCGACACCAGCCGCAGACGCTCGGCGCGCGTAATCTCGCTATTCACCTCGTTGCGCTCAGCCTCGCGCAGCTCCACTGCCCCGGCGCGAATATCGTTCATGGTGCTGCTGGCGAGATCCGTGCGCACCAGCGCCGTGGCCTGCTCGGGGCCCTGTGAGCCGTAGAGCTCGAGTGACGCACTGAGCTCGGCCAGTTTGGCACCGATCAACACGCGCAGGTGCCGCAAGGTGTTGCGTTGCTCGTTGCTGCCAAGCGGCCGATCATCGCTGTCGCGGAACTGATTGCCGAACTGATCGAGGGTCGGCTCGATTCGGTCGCGTGCGCTCTGATAGGGTTGAAGATACTTGGCATCGCCGGTCAGCAGATAGCCGCGTTGACCCGCCTCGGCCTGCGACAGCTGTTCGAGCAGCTCGGCCAGCAGGATCTGTCGCCTTTGCGATAGCGCGATGCGGTCGTCGATCTGCTTCTGTCCGCTTTGCGCGATTTCGGCGATGATCACCAGCGCCGCCAGCAATAAAAACGCGATCGACAAGGCGATTGCGCGTGTGAATCGGCTGGAAGTGGTCATGGCGTCGTGGCTGTGAGCCTCATCCTACAGCGCTTGCGGCGCCACGCGGACAATATAGACCAATACACAATGGCATGCTCAATCTGCGGCCAATGGCAATGGGTCTGCAGGAGCAAAAAATGCTGTACTACGCTGCGGCATTTTTCATCATCGCCATCATCGCCATCATCGCTGCGGTGCTCGGCTTCGCCGGGGTGCCCAGGGCGGCAAGCGTGGCAGGCGCGCGCTGTACAATTGCGTCAGTGAGCAACGAATTGAACGACATTACTTGGAGAAAGATCGCATGAACGCGAATTCAAATGACACGGGTGAGACTCTGCACCACGCCGGCAGGCCAGCGGCCGGCGATTTTCGCCGGCGAGCCGGCAATGTAAGGGACTACGCCAGCGATGAGATGCGAGCCTTTCTGGCCGACGTCGAGGATCTCGTCAAGCGGGTCGGAAACGTATCGGATGCCGAGGTCGCGCGGGCGCGCGCCAAGGTCATGGGTGCACTCAGCGATGTGCGTCGTCTGGCAAGCGATAGCAGCGATTCGTTGCGCGAGCATGCGCGGCTAGCGGCCGATCAGGCCGAGCAATACGTGCACGAGCGGCCATGGACCTCGATCGGATTGGCCGCGGCAGTCGGGCTGATCATCGGGGTCGGCGTCACCGCCATATCCGCGCGCCGTTAGCCCTCGGAGCGCTGTGCTGCTGACCGCAGGGGCATGGCGGCATCGATGGTCTGCTGGCCGCTCGTGCCGCTGACCGCGCAGTCACCGCACAGTCGTAAATCGCTACCTGGTGCGCAGAATTAGTCACTAACTGTTGGTAATAATTACTTTCATTAACGAGAGGGGGAAGGGGTGCGGCTATGCCTGCCAATCTCAGCAGTTCCGAATCTGACCGGATATATCCGTTTTTGCGCGAAATCGCCGAGATGCGCCGTCGTGCGCGCCAGCATATGCAGGCAGGCTCGATCGCTGCGGGTGAGACCGCTGCGCCGCCAACGGTATTGCGTCTGCTGCAGGAGGCACTTGCCAAAGAATTGATCTGCGTGTCGCGCTATCGGCGGCACTCGGCGATGTCGGGCATGGCGGTGGCCCAGTCAGTGCGGGACGAATTTTTCAAGTATGCGCAGGAGCAGCAGAGCCATGTCGAGCTGCTCGCGCGGCGTATCGCCCAGCTGGGGGGCGAGCCCAACTTGACCGTACAGCAGGCGCCTGTAGTCACTGATCTCGAGGGCGTCGAAGCCGAGGCGCTGGCCGACATACTCGAAGAAGCACTCATCGCCGAGCAAATTGCGATCGGAAGCTATCGCGAGATCGTGCAATACCTGGGCGCAAGCGACCCCCTCACCCGCGAGCTGCTGGATGCGATACTGGCGGCGAACTCACGCATGCCGAGGAGTTGGCCCAAATGCGCGCCGACATTTTGCACCGCGATCGCATCGCCAGCGGGACGACGATTAGCCGTCTGCTGCAGCTGGAACTGCAATGACGCGCGCGGCGGCTGCGCGCCCAATGCACCCGGCTCGCCCAAGCCTCCCCGCGCGCCGCGGCTAATCGGCCGCGTCCTCCCCCGCCAACGCCGTGGCGCACTCCCAGTCACTTGGATGGTGCGTGGAGGCACACCCCTGCGCGTTTGCGGGTCAATGGCTGACCCGACTCTGGTTGCTGCGATGCGGCAGCCGGGGGATCGACACCTCCTCAGGGCACGCGCCCGCGGCTTCGGATTGGAGCCCAACCCCTGATAGAGAAAAGAAAAATGCATGTGCGCGGCCCAGCGGACCACCGCCGGGAAAACGGCGTCCGCTCGCTGGCATATCCGTTGCATCTTTCAAGTCACAGGCGATTTCGTCTGCAAGTGCGGCCTGACTCAGGCCAACGGCAACGCTGTCGGCAATAGCGCTCACCTCACACCCCCGCGGTGAGCGCCGAATGCCGGCAGCGTCTTTTTTCCCCAATGCGTTCGCGATGTACCGGCTGGCCCCGATGCTAAAGTGATCGTTTTGATGCTTTCGGGGAATCGCATTTGCCGCAGAGTCGCTCGCGCAAGGGGCCGCGTTTCCTCGAAGTGAAGTTACAGGGCGTGCGACTCAGGCGCGGGTCTCGCACGATACTGCGCGGCCTCGACTGGCACATCCAGCCCGGTCAACGCTGGGTGCTCACTGGCGCCAACGGCGCCGGCAAGACTCAATTGCTCAAGCTACTGGCGGGCGATGTCTGGCCGACGCCGAGCCGCGCAGGGCGGCGGTGGTATCGCTGCGGCTCCGAGTGCTTCGATGATCCCTACGGCATCAAACAGCAGATCGCCTACCTCGGCGCCGAGCGGCAGGACCGCTACGAGCAATATGAGTGGAACCATCGCGTCGAAGTCGTGGTCGCCACCGGCCTGCATCGCACCGACATTCCGCTCGCGCCGCTCACTGCGCCGGATAGGCGCCGGGTCGCTCGACTGCTATCGAGACTGCGGATCGCAGCGCTGGCGCGGCGGAACTTTCTGACGCTGTCGTACGGCGAACGGCGGCTGGTGCTGCTGGCGCGCGCGCTGGCTTCGCGGCCTAAGCTATTGCTGCTCGATGAGCTGTTCGCGGGACTCGATGCCGACAATCGCGCACGTGTGGCACAGGGCTTGCGCCGGCTCAGCCGCTCGGCGCTGCCGTGGGTGCTCACGACTCATCGCCCCGAAGACGTGCCGGTCTTTGCGACCCATCGGTGCCGTCTCGAGCGCGGCAAAATCGTCGCGAAGTCCAGGCTCTCGGGGCGGGCTCGTCAGGTCAGCCGCAGCGCCAGCGGGGCTGGGCGCAGCCGCGCGGCGCAGTCGCCGCCGTTGGCGGCGCCGAACACCCGGCGTGCGGCCCTGATATCGCTGCGTCACGCCAGCGTGTGGCGCGAGGGTGCTGCCGCACTGCGCGATGTCTCGCTCGACATCTGCCGCCGTGAATGTTGGGTCGTGCATGGGCCGAACGGCGGTGGCAAATCGAGTTTCATGCAATTGCTGTACGGCGAGCTGGGCGTGGCGCATGGCGGCAGCATCAAACGCGCCGGCATAACCTCCGGCGTGCCTCTGCAGGTCTTCAAACGCCACGTCGGGTTCATTGCGCCGGAGCTGCAGGCGATGTATCCGCGTCATATGCGCGTCGTCGATCTGGTAGCCTCCGGCCTGTATGCGAGCATCGGCCTGAATCAGAGCCTGCGCGCCAGCATGCGGCGGCGGGCGCTGCGCGCCCTACGTCGGGTGGATGCCGCGGCATTAGCTGCCAGAACGCTGCGTACGCTGTCCTATGGACAGTCCAGAAGAGCGCTGTTCGCGCGCGCATTGGTCAACGAGCCTGATATCCTGCTGCTCGATGAGCCCTATGCTGGCCTGGATGCGCGCACGCGCACGGCGCTGCGCTCGCGGGTGGAGCGCGCGATCGCCGCTGGCGCGACCGCAGTCATGACGACCCATCACCTGGATGAGTGGCCGTTGCGCGCGACGCATGAGCTCGAGCTCGCGGGCGGCCGCGTGCGCTATTGCGGCCCGGTGCGCCGGGCGCCGCCGCGCGCCATCGCGGGGCCTCGATGAACCGGCCGGCGATGCGCTGGGCGCTCGGCGCGTTGCTATTGCTTGCGGCGGCTCTGATCGGCGTCTGGCGTCTGTCCGCTCGCCAGCCAGAGGAGCCGCGCGTCGCGGTCGGCGGTGGCGATGCCGGAGGTCTGCCGCGGGCGCGGCCTGAGGATCAACACTTCGATGCGGTCGCGCTCGAGCGCATCGTGCAAGACGGCGCGGCCGATGCGCTGCAGGTGCTGGTGATCATGCGCAACGGCGAAGTCGTCTTCGAACGCTACGAGCGCGGCATCACGCCGGAGACGATGATCGATTCGGGCCCTTTCGCCGAGGTGCTGGTCGCACTGCTCGGTGGCGTGGCGGCGCAGGAGGGGACGTTGTCCATGCCGGTCATGCACGGATTCGAGCCGAGCGCACTGCGAGTGGCGATCGAGACGGGCACCGAGCAGCGCTATGAGCTCTATCTGTCGCGGCATCTGTGGAGGCCCGTGAACGCCGCTGCGGCCTGGATTGCATTGCCGGCGAGCGGTGCGGCGACGCCGGCGGACTGCTGTTTTCATGCACGCGTGCTCGACTGGATGCGCATCGCCAGCCTGCTGGTCGACGGCGGTCGGTTCGAGGGCAAGCAGATCGTGCCGGCGGCGTGGCTGCAGCGCATGACGCAACCGAGTGCGGCCGACGAGGCTCGCGGATTCGGCGTCGAGCTTGCCGCGTCGGCGCGTGGCGCCGAGCCGTTCGCAGCCCAGGGGGTGTTCTTTCTGCGTGGGCTATCGCGCTGGCGACTGTGGCTCGTACCGGCGCTGAAACTGGCCGTGCTGTTCGGTGCCGCGGCCCCGAGCGCCTCGGCACCGGCTACAGCCGCGCCAGCGCCGACGGGACCGGCATCCGCGGCTACGTCGCAGACGTGGGATGAAACGCGCATTCCCAATCTCGTCATCCGAGCGCTGTCGGATCGGCCGCCGCAGCCCGGCGATGCCACCGATTTGCGGCGACTGGTTCCCGGTCACTGACTCGACTTAGAGCTAGACGGCATTGCGCGCTCTGTTCCTCGTCTGCGTTATCGATGTGCTCGGTTTCGGCATTCTGATTCCGTTGATTCCTTATATGGCGACCCGCTTCGGTGCGCCGGCCGCCTTAATCACCCCCATCCTCGGCATCTACTCGTTGTTTCAGCTGCTGGCGGCGCCGATTTGGGGCGCGCTCAGTGACCGCTATGGACGCCGCCCGATTCTCATCACAAGCATGCTGGGCGCCTGCGCTTCCTATCTGCTGCTGGCCTCGACCGCCACCCTGACTATGCTGTTTATTGCACGCGCCATCGCGGGCTTCATGGCCGGCAACCTCGCGGCCGCGATGGCCTACGCGTCGGACATCAGCACGCCGGCCGACCGTGCGCGCAGCCTCGGGTTGGTCGGAGCGGCGATCGGTATCGGCTTCATGCTCGGGCCGGCCATCGGCGGCGCACTGGCCGGCGAGCATCTGGAAAACGCGAATTTCTTGCGTCCGGCGCTGCTCTCAGCCGCGCTGAGCGTGATCGCCATGCTGCTGGTTGTGTGGCTCCTGCCCGAGAGCCACAGCGCGCAGCGGCGCGCCGCGCATGCGCTCGAGGCGCGCAGTTCGCGCCTCACGCTGCTACGCGAGCGGCCGGTGCTGCGCTGGCTGACCTTAAGCGCGCTGTTTGTGACCTTTTCGCAATCGACGCTCGATTCGACTTTCGCGATCTGGGCCATGGACCGCTATCATTTGGGTCCGCGCTCGGTCGGCCTGGCGCTGCTGGCATTGGCGGTTGTCGCCATCGGCATGCAGACCATCGGCGTGCGCCGGCTGGTACCGCGCCTCGGAGAATACCGTCTGACCTGGGTCGGTATCGCCTGCTGGGTGTGCGGCATGTTGGTGGTCGCTGTCTCCAGCAGCCTGCCGTGGGCGCTGCCCGGACTGGTGCTGTGCGGACTGGGCGCCGGGGCGTACACGCCAAGCGGTTCCGCCTTGGCCTCACATGAGGCGCGGGCGCATGAGCGCGGGGCAGTGCTGGGCACTTATCAGCTTGGGACCTCGCTGGCGCGAGTCATCGCCCCGTTCGTGTCGGGCGCAATATTTCAGCATTTTGGCCCGGGCGCGCCTTTTCTGCTCGGCGCATTGGTGACGCTGCAAGCGGCATGGTGCATGCTGGCGGCACAACGCCGGCATCGCGACCGCGATCGGGCCGGTGCACCGTCAGGCAAGGACCATCCCACATGAATGCAGGCCTGTACGCGCTGGGCGAGCGATGTCCGCAGACCGCGGGGGAAGACTTCTACGTTGCCAGCGGCGCACGACTGATCGGCTCGGTAATACTGCGCGCCGGTGCCAGCGTATGGTTCAACTGCGTGCTGCGCGCGGACGATGAGATCATCGAGATCGGTGCGGGCAGCAATGTGCAGGATGGCAGCGTCATTCATGCCGACCCCGGCTCGCCCACGGTGATCGGGCGCAATTGCACCATCGGACACATGGTCATGTTGCACAGCTGTCTGATCGGCGATGAGACGCTGATCGGCAACGGCGCCATAGTGCTGGACCGCGCGCGCGTCGGCCGCAACTGCATCATTGCCGCAGGCGCGCTGATTCCACCGGACCGTGAGATCGCCGACGGCTCGGTGCTCATGGGGGCGCCCGCAAAGCTGGTGCGCAGCGTCACGCCGGTTGACTTGGCGATGATCGCCCAGGGCGCGGCCCACTATCAGGCGCGGATGCAATCTTACCGGCGCGAGCTGCAGACCATCGCGGCTCGAGCGGCCGGCAGCAGCACCGGCAGCTGAGCATCGCGACGCTCTCGCACCGTGCTGTGCCGCCGCGGCTCTAGTGTTTGAGGGGCTTTTTGAGGAAGTCTTCCCGGCTGGCAGAATGCACACTGACGTGCAGCGACTCCCGACCCCGAGCAAGCGTCAAAGCCACCTGCGTGCCCGCCGCCCCGGTACTCCAAACGCCTCGCAGGAATTGCGGCAGTGAGGACACGCGCTGGCCTGCCACCTCGACGATTGCGTCCCCCAGATGCAACCCGGCCCGATGCGCCGGACCGTCGCGCGTCAGACCGGCGACGATGACGTGGTCGGCCTGCTCGGCTGTATAGATACCAAGCCACGGCCGTGGCTGGCGCCGTGGATGGCCGATTTCGATCATGTCCTGCAGCACCGGTGCGAGCAGGTCAACCGGCACGAACATGTTGGCATCGAAGCGCTCCTGCGCCATCGATTCCTCGACGAAAAGCGAGCCGATCCCGAGCAGCCGCCCATCCTCGCCCACCAGGGCGGTACCTCCCCATTGCGGGTGCGGCGGGGCGGTGAACAGGGCCTCCTCCAGCAGGTACTCCCAGTAGCCCGCGAATTCGCGCCGTGCGATCAGACGCGCCTCGAGTGAGTGGCGGGCGCCGCC